>NZ_JBHUIP010000003.1:499728-705649 GCF_042683105.1 Lacibacterium aquatile | reverse complement strand
CCGCCCTTTTCAGCCAGGATCTTCGTGATCGCAGCCGTCAGCGAGGTCTTGCCATGGTCAACGTGACCAATGGTGCCGATGTTGCAATGCGGCTTGTTCCGCTCAAATTTAGCCTTACCCATTTTTATCTCCTTCGTGCAGCGGTAGGCCGTTAGGCCATCTTGGCGCGGACTTCATCCGCGACCGCTTGCGGGACCTGTTCGTAGTGATCGAACTGCATGCTGTACTGCGCGCGACCCTGGCTCATCGAGCGGAGGGTGTTGACGTAGCCGAACATGTTGGCCAGCGGAACCATGGCGGACACGACGCGGGCATTACCGCGCTGATCCATGCCGGTCACCTGACCGCGGCGGCTGTTCAAGTCGCCGATCACGTCGCCCATGTAGTCTTCCGGCGTCACAACTTCGACCTTCATGATCGGTTCGAGCAGCTTCGGACCGGCCTTGGCGATACCTTCCTTGAAGGCGGCGCGGGCGGCGATTTCGAAGGCGAGAACGCTCGAGTCGACGTCATGATAAGCACCGTCGGTGAGGGTCACCTTGAAGTCGATCACGGGGAAGCCCGCGATGACACCGGTGTCCTTCGATGCTTCCAGACCCTTGGATACGCCCGGGACGTATTCCTTGGGAACCGAACCACCGACAACGGCGCTTTCGAACTTGAAGCCGTAGCCCGGCTCCTGCGGTTCGAAGGTCAGCTTGATACGGGCGAACTGGCCCGAACCGCCGGTCTGCTTCTTGTGGGTGTAGTCGACGTCGGCCTTCTTCGAAATCGTCTCGCGATAGGCGACCTGCGGAGCGCCAACATTAGCTTCCACTTTGAATTCGCGCTTCATGCGATCGACGATGATTTCGAGATGGAGTTCGCCCATGCCCTTAATGATCGTCTGACCGCTTTCGTGGTCGACGTTCACGCGGAACGAGGGATCTTCCTGGGCCAGACGGGCCAGAGCGGCACCCATCTTTTCCTGATCGGCCTTCGACTTCGGCTCAACGGCGATTTCGATAACCGGCTCAGGGAATTCCATACGCTCGAGGATGATCGGAGCGGTCGCATCGCTGAGGGTGTCACCAGTGGTGGTGCCCTTCAGGCCAGCAAGCGCAACGATATCACCAGCGCGGGCTTCCTTGATGTCTTCGCGGCTGTTTGCATGCATAAGCAGCATACGGCCGATACGTTCCTTAGTGCCCTTCACGGTGTTGGAGACGGTCGCACCGGCTTCCAGAACACCCGAATAGACGCGCAGGAAGGTCAGCGAGCCAACGAACGGATCGGTCATGATCTTGAAGGCAAGACCGGAGAAGGGAGCATCGTCCGAGGTCGGACGGGTGTCTTCTTCTTCGGAATCGATCTTCACGCCCTTGACCGCTTCGATGTCGAGCGGCGACGGCATGTAGTCGATCACGGCGTCCAGCATCGGCTGCACGCCCTTGTTCTTGAAGGCCGAACCCAGGATGACCGGGACGAAAGCATAAGTCAGCGTGCCCTTACGGATGCAGCGCTTCAGGTCCGCCTCGGACGGCTCATTGCCATCGAGGTAGGCTTCCATCAGGGCATCGTCCATTTCGACTGCGGTCTCGACCAGCTTGGCGCGGTATTCCGCAGCCTTGTCGGCGAGATCGGCCGGAATGTCGGTGTAGTAGAACTCGGCGCCCAGCGACTCATCCTTCCAGATGATCGCCTGCATCTTGATCAGATCGACCATGCCGGCAAATTCGCTCTCGACACCGATCGGCAGCTGGAGAACCAGCGGACGGGTGCCAAGGCGATCGACCATCATGTCGACGCAGCGATAGAAGTTCGCACCAATGCGGTCCATCTTGTTGACGAAGCACATGCGCGGAACGCCGTACTTGTCAGCCTGACGCCACACGGTTTCGGACTGCGGCTCGACGCCGGCAACCGAATCGAACACAGCAACAGCACCGTCGAGAACGCGGAGCGAACGCTCCACTTCGATGGTGAAGTCGACGTGGCCCGGGGTGTCGATGATGTTGATGCGATGGTCGTTCCAGAACGCAGTGGTGGCAGCCGATGTGATCGTGATGCCGCGTTCCTGCTCCTGCTCCATCCAGTCCATCGTCGCGGTGCCTTCGTGCACTTCGCCGATCTTATAGGACTTGCCGGTGTAGTAGAGGATGCGTTCGGTCGTCGTCGTCTTACCGGCATCAATGTGAGCCATGATGCCGATATTACGGTAACGCTCCAGGGGGGTCGTGCGCGCCATGACGGGTCGATCCTGCCTCGATTACCAGCGATAGTGCGAGAACGCGCGGTTGGCTTCCGCCATACGGTGCGTGTCTTCGCGCTTCTTCACAGCCGAACCGCGATTGTTCGCAGCGTCCAGCAGCTCACCCGACAGACGGTCGACCATGGTGGTCTCCGAACGCTTACGGGCGTTTTCGATGATCCAACGGATCGCCAGCGCCTGAGCACGTTCCTGACGCACTTCGACGGGGACCTGGTAGGTCGCACCACCGACGCGGCGCGAACGGACTTCGACCAGCGGCTTCACGTTGTCCAGCGCATCATGGAACAGACGCAGGGCGTCGGTCTTCGCGCGGGATTCGATCTTGTCGAAAGCACCGTAAACGATGCCTTCAGCAGCGGACTTCTTACCATCGTACATGAGCGAGTTCATGAACTTGGTCAGAATGATATCGCCAAACTTCGCGTCCGGAAGGACTTCGCGGCGTTCAGCAGCTCTACGGCGAGACATGCTTGAAACTCCTTACTTCGGACGCTTGGCGCCGTATTTCGAACGGCGTTGCTTACGGTCCTTGACACCCTGGGTGTCGAGCGTGCCGCGGATGATGTGATAACGCACACCGGGCAAATCCTTCACGCGGCCACCGCGGATCAGCACAACAGAGTGCTCCTGCAGGTTATGGCCTTCGCCTGGGATATAGCTCGTCACTTCGAAGCCATTGGTCAGACGCACACGGGCAACCTTACGAAGCGCCGAGTTCGGCTTCTTCGGGGTCGTCGTGTAAACGCGGGTGCAAACACCACGCTTTTGCGGGCATGCCTCAAGGGCAGGCACCTTGTTACGGGTGCGCGGAGCCTGACGAGGCGTGGCAATCAATTGGTTAATGGTCGGCATTAGGCCCTTCCCAAGCGATCCTACAGTCAACACAAAAAAGCGTGGCGAGGCGGATGCCCGCTCTCGCTTTGCTGTGTCTTCACCGGACGGCACAACCAAGACTGTCGTCCGGGTTGGCTCTATGAAGCGTTTGCTTGGGAAAACGATGATTCAGCGTTAGCCAAAAACACCCGCTTTTCCCAAGGTGGGCGGACACTAAGGGTGTCGGCCCTTTGAGTCAAGCGAAAGCGCCCTGCATTGGGCGCATCCCCCTAACGCGCAGCCTTATAGGCGCGATACCAGTCGACGAAGCGGGGGATCCCCTCGCCGATTGCAACCTTCGGCTCATAGCCGAGATCGCGGGTGGTGGCGGAGATATCCGCAAAGGTCTCAACAACATCACCCGGCTGCATATCATGCAGCTCGACGATTGCCGCCCGCCCCACCGCCGCCTCGATTGCTGCCAGAAAATCGCGCAGTGGTTCGGAACGACTATTACCCAGATTATAGACCCGGTGTGGCGGCCTGGCGCCATCATCGGCCGGGGGATGATCCAACGCGGCGATCACACCGGCGACGATATCGTCGATATAAGTGAAATCGCGATGCATCTTGCCCTGATTGAAGAGCTTGAGCGGGCGACCATCAAAAACTGCGCTGGTAAAGAGATAGGGAGCCATATCCGGCCGTCCCCACGGCCCATAGACCGTGAAAAAGCGCAGTCCGGTCGCGGGCAGCCGATAGAGATGGCAATAAGCATGCAGCAGCAGCTCATCCGCCTTCTTCGTGGCCGCATAGACCGACAGCGGACTATCCGCCCGATCATCGACGGAGAACGGCACTTTCTTATTGGCACCATAGACCGACGAGGAGGACGCATAAACGAAATGATTCAACCTCGGCAGACGGCGCATTGCCTCCACCAGGACAACTTGTCCCATGACGTTCGATTGAACGTAGGAATAAGGATCTTCCAGGGAATAGCGAACGCCAGCCTGTGCAGCCAGATGGACCACACCCGTGATTTCTGGATGCGCCTCAGCAAGGCTATTCATCGCATCGCGATCCGAGACGTCCGCTTTCACAAAGACAAACCCCGCGCGCCCCTCAAGGCGCGCAAGCCGGGCAGCCTTTAAAGCCGGATCGTAATAGCTGTTGAGGTTATCGAGCCCGATAACCTGATCACCCCGGGCCAGAAGCGCCTCGGCGACATGCATCCCGATGAAGCCAGCGACGCCGGTCACCAACACGGTCATGGCGCAGTCACCCCCCGAAATCACCCAGATACTTGAGCCAGAGTTTGACGAAAATCGTCTGATCCCGGCCCAACCTGGGGTCAATGTAGTCCGCGCTATAGGCGATCAGCATGCCGAAGCACTCATCGCGATAGAGCAGACCAGCCGCATATTCGGTTGTATTACCGTCCTTAAGATCATAGGCCATCTGGCCGTAGACACCCCAGTTGTCGGTAACCTGGGCGACACCTGCGCCTTCAATCGATCGCGGCCGCACTACGCCCGCTTCGGGGAAGGCGCGCTCATAATTGATGTAGGATAGCGAGAAGCCAGACAGCCCATGCGTGACTGTTGCCGACAGTTCCTCGCGTTCGGTCCGATAAGTGGCCTGATCGATACGGACACGATAGGCAAGATCGAGCCAGGACACAGGCGTCACGACGAAGTTACCGACGAGGTCAGACGACTTGCCTTCCAGGCCGGAGCCGACCGGGTAGGCGTTCGAGTCCGTAGACAGTCGCTGGCTCTGGCCGACGGTCGCGCTGATCCCCCGCCCTTCGGTGCCGACGAACGAGAACTTGGCGCCATAGTCAAAGCGGCTGCCGTTATCCACCCGGTCGCGCCCCGAAAAGCGATTGGGCGAGAAGATATTGGACGCATCAAGCTCGACCGTCCGGCTGTCTTCGTTCGGGATCTTATCGGGGTTATTGCCGATGGGACTGAGCACAACCCCGGCGATCGGCTCAACGATTAGCGAGCCTCCCCCAATCGCCGGTGCGATCAAAGGATAATGCCAATAGGCCGAGAGACGGGGGTGTGCACGCCCAACGCTACCTGAATATTCAGTACCGTCGCTCTGCATCACATCGTTCACGGAATAGCCGTCGAGCTGCAGCGTGGCCGCCAGATCGAACATATGGCCACCCGACGTGACAATCGGGAGGTAGTAGCCGGCAAGATTAGAGATACGGCTGCTGTCGGTTCCCGCTTCACGGCTCAAGGACAGCACATTCGCTGTGACGCGGAAGTTGCCGCCTATACCATCACGATTGCCCACCCAGTCGGCGGTACCATAGGGATGAATCTTGGCGAGCTTTTTCGGATCGTCAAAGTCGCGCAAGGATTGAAAGGCAATGGCCTGCACATCAACGTAGGAGCGGCCGAAGAAACCTTCCGCGAACACATCTGAGGCCAGGATATTGCTGACCTGATAGCGCCCCTTGGCGCCGTAGTCGCCACCCGGCTTGTATTGCCGCAGGAAGGCACGATCGGTGGTTCGCGCCACGTCCCAGCCCGCACGCCAGTTCTCATCGAGGTCAAAACGACCTTCCGAAGCGAAAAAGCCGCGCCAGCGCCGACCCGTTGCCGGATCTTCATAATTGCCAGCGAAATCCTCATCAAGCCCCGAGCCTGCAACACGAATCTTGCCACTCTGGAACTGCTTGCGCGCTTCGCCCGCCAGCATGAAACCTTCGCGGCTATAGAGACGCGGCTCGATGGTCGCATCGGCGCTGTCCGATATCACCGCATAATAAGGCGTGCCGGTGATAACGCCGTAGTTCTCCGAATAGCCCACCTTGGGCGAGAGAAAACCGCTCCGCCGCTTGACCGAAGGATCGGGGTGCGAAAAGTAGGGCGTATAAAGGATAGGAACGCCAAACACCTCAAAGGTCGCATCCTCATAGATGATGTCTTTCTTGACCTCATCGTGAGTGATACGGCGCCCCTTGATCTGCCACAAAGGCTCGCGATCACCGTCTGCACAAGCTGCACAAGGAGTGAAGACGCCCCGCGTGATGACCTTGCGACCATTGGGCAGACGCTCCATGCCCGCGCCGGCCAGGCGGCTATTATCGGCAAGCAGCGCCTTGAAATTCTCGACGATCGCTTCCTTGAAATCGGAAGTAACCTGCAGATAGTCCCCAAAAACCACGTCGCCGGTCGGCTCAAGCAACGCGACATGACCGGCAGCCGTGACAATGCCGTTACGCCGATTATAGCTGATAGCATCCGCTCGCAGTATACGGTCGTTCTGACTGATCTCGACCGCGCCGCGTGCCGTGACGATCTCGGTATTCTGATCGTACTCGACCTCATCGGCTTCGAGCAGAAAATCCTGATCGATTGCGATAGGCGGAGAATTTGGCCGATCCGGTACGGTTTCCGGGAACAGATGGCGAGGTTCGCCCCAGGCTTTGGGACGTTCGGCGGCCGTTGGCGGAGTCTGAGCCAGCGCCCCTGTAGCCAGGGTAACGCCCAGTAGAATCGGGCCAACGGAAAGAAGGAGTCGTTCGCGCATCGTCATCATGAAAACGCGGCTATAGAGACATCATGCATGGTGCTGCGGCAAGCCTAAACAGCGCCACAATGCCCGCAATAATTTAATTGCTTTGCGGGGGAGAGCGCCTGTGGCACTGATCCAGTCGCCGAAAACAATAAGGTAGCCACACTTACATCATGATCGCCGCCATCATCCTCGCTGCCGGTCTTGGCACCCGTATGCAATCGGACTACCCCAAGGTTCTTCATAAAGTCGCAGGCAGGAGCATGATTGGGCACGTGCTGTCGATTGCGCGCGCTACGGCTGATATGGCCGGTGAACCAGTAGCGCCCATCGTCGTTGTTGGCCCCGATATGCCCGAACTCGAACGCGAGGTTGCACCGTCGGTTATCGCGGTGCAAAAAGAACGCCGTGGTACTGGTCACGCTGTTCAGCAGGCAGCCACCCTCATTCCCAACGATGCCAAAACCGTTCTGGTGCTCTACGGTGACTGCCCCCTGGTGCAGCCGGAAACCCTGGCACGACTGATCAAAGAAAAGGGCGACGCTCAGATCGGTCTATTGACGTTTAGACCGGACGATACGGCTGCCTATGGCCGCGTCATTCTTGAGAAAGACTGTGACGTTGTTCGGATCGTCGAGCATCGCGACGCCAATGACACAGAGCGCGCGGTACGGGTCTGCAATGCGGGCATGTATGCGATTGATGCCACTGTCCTGCCCCAGTTGCTGGGCATGTTGACCGACAAGAACGCGCAGAAGGAATATCTCCTGACGGATATCGTCGCCCATGCCCGCGGGCTCGGTCATCGTGTTATCGCCGTGGAAGCTGCCGCAGATGAAGTACAGGGTGTGAACTCCCGTGCCGAGCTCGCCAAGGTAGAAACCGTCGCGCAGAACCGATTGCGCGCAAAAGCCATGAAGGGCGGGGCAACGCTCATCGATCCGGCAACCACCTATTTCAGCTACGACACCGAACTTGGCCGGGATATCCATATCGAGCCGAATGTCTTCTTCGGTGTCGGTGCCCGGATTGGCGATGGTGTGACGATCAAGGCTTTCAGCCATATTGAAGGCGCGACCGTCGCCTCTGGCGCGGTCATCGGTCCCTTTGCCCGCCTCCGCCCCGGCGCAGAGGTTGGCGAGGACGCCCATGTCGGCAATTTCGTCGAATTGAAGAACACCCGCCTGGGCGCTGGCGCCAAGGCAAACCACCTCACGTATCTGGGCGATGCGGATATCGGCGCCAAGACGAACGTCGGCGCCGGTACGATCACCTGCAATTACGACGGCTTCCTGAAATCCCGCACGACCATCGGCACCGGGGTTTTTGTCGGATCCAATAGCGCGCTCGTCGCCCCGATCACCATCGGGGATGGGGCGATCATCGGCGCAGGCAGCACCCTCACCCATGACGTTCCGCCCGACTCGATTGTCTCGGCGCGGGGTGAGCGCAGAGAAAGCCTAGGCTCTGCCACCCGTTTCCGCACGGAACGACAAGCCCGTAAACTGGCTCGAAAGGACTGATCCGCGATGTGTGGCATCATTGGCATTCTTGGCACCCAGGACGCATCGCCCCTTCTGATCGACGCATTGCGGCGGCTGGAATATCGCGGCTATGACAGTGCAGGCATCGCGACGCTCCATAACGGTGCGCTGGATCGTCGTCGCGCTGAAGGTAAACTGCGCAATCTGGAAGCAGTGCTACGGGATGAACCCCTGGCTGGCGTCGCGGGGATCGGGCACACACGCTGGGCCACGCATGGACAGCCAAACGTCGTCAATGCCCACCCGCATATGTCAGACCGGGTCGCACTGGTTCACAATGGGATCATCGAGAATTTCGGCGATCTGCGCCGGGAACTCGAAGGCAAAGGCCACACCTTCACGACCGAAACCGATACCGAAACCATCGTCATGCTGCTGACCGACCTGCTCGCGGCAGGTGTGTCACCTAAAGACGCCATGGTTATGGCAATGGAGCGCCTGCATGGCGCCTTTGCCATCGCGGTTCTCATCAAAGGTGAAGAAGATCTTCTGCTTGGTGCCCGTCGCGGCTCGCCGCTGGCCGTCGGTTACGGTGACGGCGAAATGTACTTGGGTTCAGATGCCATTGCCGTGGGTCCGCTGACCCCGCGCATAGCCTATCTGGAAGAGGGGGATATAGCGGTCCTGACCCGTCAGGGCGCCGAGATCTTCAATGAAAAGGGCGAGAAGGTCGAACGCCGAATTCAGGTGACCGAAGTGACCGGTGCGCTGATCGGCAAAGGCAATTTCCGCCATTTCATGGAAAAGGAAATCTACGAGCAGCCCGCCGTGATCGGCGAAACTCTCGGATCGCTGATCGATACTGTCCGTCGCACGACCATGCTGCCCCCCCTGCCCGTTGACCTCGCCAAGATCGACCGGGTCACCATTGTCGCCTGCGGCACCTCTTACTACGCAGGGTCGGTCGCGAAATATTGGATCGAGAGCCTTGTGCAGATCCCGGTCGAGGTGGACATCGCTTCGGAGTACCGCTACCGCCAGGGGCCTGTCTCGCCCGGCGGCCTCGCCCTCTTCATCTCCCAGAGCGGCGAGACGATCGATACGCTTGCAGCCATGCGCTATGTGAAGAGCAAAGGCAGCGCGACACTGGCGCTGGTCAATGTTCCAACCTCCGCCATGGCACGTGAAGCCGATGGCGCGATGCGCACCCTTGCAGGTCCGGAAATTGGCGTCGCCTCAACCAAGGCTTTCACCACTCAATTGGCCGCCCTCGCCTGCCTCGCCGTCGGTCTGGCCGTCGCTAAGGGAACCATCGACAACGCCCGCGCTTCACAGATCACCGGCGCCCTGATGGAAGCCCCCGCCCGCTGTGCCGAGCTGCTGGCACGCCTGGATGGCGATGAGAGCTTCAAGAAGATTGTCGAGACGATCTCGGAAGCACGGGATGTGCTTTACCTCGGGCGCGGGACCAGCTTCCCCATCGCCATGGAAGGGGCGCTGAAGCTTAAGGAAATCAGCTATATTCATGCTGAAGGCTATGCTGCCGGCGAGATGAAGCACGGCCCCATCGCCCTCATCGATGAACAGGTGCCGGTCATCGCCGTTGCCCCCAGCGATCATTGGTTCGAGAAGACAGCGTCGAACCTTCACGAAGTCGCCGCCCGGCGCGGCCATGTGATCGCCATCACCGACAAGGCGGGCGCAGCTCATCTGTCCGGCATTGCCCGCCACATCATCGAGCTTCCGGATATCGATCCCCTCGTCGCACCGCTGCTCTATACCCTGCCCGCACAGCTGATTGCCTATCATGTGGCGGTCCGCAAAGGCACGGACGTCGATCAGCCCCGTAACCTCGCAAAATCTGTGGTGGTTGAATGAGCGGACGCCGTCAGAACGATCTTCGCATCACCCCCGTGCTTATGTCGGGGGGATCGGGCACGCGACTTTGGCCGATGTCCCGGACGCAATACCCCAAGCAGCTCCTGCCCCTTATCGGGCAGGACAGCATGCTGGTGGAAACAGCTCGACGCCTGACGGGGCCAAATTTTTCGGCCCCTCTGGTCATTGGCAATGAAGCCCACCGCTTCATCGTTGCCGAACAGTTGCGTGCTGCCGGAATTACCCCCACTGCCATCGTCCTCGAACCCTTCGGGCGCAATACCGCCCCTGCCGCTGCCGTTGCGGCCCTTTATGCAGCGCGCGAAGCACCGGAAACCCTTCTATTGCTGGCTGCTTCCGACCATGCGGTGACGAACCCACAGGCATTGCGGGATGTCATCGTTAAGGCAGCACCGACTGCGGCCAAGGGACACCTCGTCACTATCGGCATTGCAGCGACTAAGCCTGAAACCGGCTATGGCTATATCCGTCAGGGCAAGCCGATTGCCGATGGCATCAACGCTATCGACCGGTTTGTCGAAAAGCCGGATGTGAAGACCGCCGAAGGCTATCTCGCCGACGGCAAATACGTCTGGAATGCCGGCATTTTTCTGTTCCGCGCCGATACGATGATCGCCGAAATGCGGGCTTTCCGGCCGGACATCCTGGAAGCTTGCGAGCGCGCGCTGGCGACTGCCAAGGACGACCTCGATTTTCTGCGCCTTGGCCCCGATGCCTTTAAGGACTGTCCCTCGGAATCCATCGACTATGCCGTCATGGAAAAATCGACCAAGGGCGCCGTTATCCCCGCCGACCCAGGTTGGAGCGACGTAGGGGCCTGGGATGCCCTTTGGGATATCGGCCAGAAGGATGCCAACCAGAATGTCATTCTGGGCGATGTTCTGGCTGAAGGAGTTCATGACTCCTATATGCGCTCTGACGGCCCCCTGACAGCCGTCGTCGGCGTCGACAATCTCGTCGTCATTGCGACCTCCGATGCCGTTCTGGTCGCCCCGCGCGATCAGGCTCAGCATGTGAAGAAGATCGTCGACCGGCTGAAGGCTGCCAAACGCAGCGAGGCCGATACTCACCGCATCACCTATCGCCCCTGGGGAACATCCACCCTGTTGGTGGAAGGCGAGCGCTATCGGGTGAACCAACTGGTGCTCAAGCCCGGACACCGGCTCTCTTATCACTATCACCAGCATCATTCGGAACATTGGACCGTGGTCCATGGCACCGCGACGGTGACCCTGAACAACGACCAGCGCATGATCTTCGAGAACGGATCCTGCGACGTTCCGACCGGCACACCCCACCGCCTCGCGAATAACGGCAAGATGCCCTTGCACGTCATTGAGGTGCAGGTCGGCGGTTACCTGGGCGACGACGACATCGTCCGGCTGGAGGATGACTACGGGCGGGTCTAGGCCACGCTGGGCCTAGACCACCGCACCCGTCAGGAAGGCGCTGCCGTGAATCAGACGGAACTGTTCCGTCGCGGCGATCAGCGAAGCCCGGATTCCGGGCTCCAGGGCGGCATGACCGGCGTCAGGCACCACAACATATCGCGCTTCAGGCCAAGCTCTGGCCAGTTCGTCGGCAGTTGCGGCCGGGCAGATCATATCGTAACGCCCCTGCACGATTGTGCAGGGGTGACGACGCAGACGGCCGATGTTCGTCAGCAGCTGATCCTCGGCCAGAAAGACGTCATTCACGAAATAATGCGCTTCCAGACGGCTGATACAGAGAGCGGCGGCCCCTAGCTCCGCCGCCTGAGCATCCGGCCCTGGCAGCAGAGTGGAGCAGCGCCCTTCGTAGCGGCTCCAGGCCCGGGCCGCGGGCAGATGGATCGCCGGATCGGGATGGGTCAGGCGCCGATGATAGCTGGTCAAAGGATCGTCCCGTTCCGGCGCGGGCAGGAACTCCATGAAATCGCGCCAAGCTTCCGGGAAAGTCATACGGATGCCATGCATGAACCAATGCAGTTCGGACATGCGGCCCAGGAATATTCCCCGAAGAATGAAGCCCAGGCAGCGCTCGGGATGGGACTGCCCATAGGCAAGCGCGAGGGTAGCGCCCCAGGAACCGCCAAAAACCAACCAGCCCTGAACCTTCAGATGCTCGCGCAATTGCTCGAGATCGGCGATCAGATGCTGAAGGGTGTTGTCGCGGATCTCTGCCGTGGGGGTGGATTTACCGGAGCCGCGCTGGTCGACCATGATGATCCGATAGAAAGCCGGATCGAAGAAACGCCGGTGGGTCGGCGAAGTCCCCGCCCCCGGTCCTCCGTGGAGGAAAATGACGGGGCAGCCATCTGGATTACCCGATTCTTCCCAATACAGCGTATGTCGCTGATCGACCGGCAGCATCCCTGTCCGGTTCGGTTCGATCGCGGGGAAGAGGTCGGTTCGCATGCCTTGCCCTGTCCTATCTCTCTCTTAGCATTGATATTCACACTAACGCAGGCCGCCCGTAGCACCAGCCTCTTAGCCTCGATTTTGCCGCGTTATTTTGCCTATCATGATTCGGACGCACCCGGTGATTGAGGACATAGCCCGCCCATGCCCCGTTTTCTACCCCTGATCTTGTTGGCCGGTTTGGGATTGTCCACGGCGGCTTGTTCGACCAATCCGGCAACCGGCGACAGCAGTCTCGCCTTTATGACCCCTGCCGAAGAGCAGAAGATTGGCAATAGCGAGCACCCAAAGACCGTCGCCGAATATGGCGGCACCTATGACCACAAAGAACTGGCGGCCTACATCACCACAGTTGGCAACAAGCTGGTCGCGGTGTCCGAGCGCAAGGACCAGAAGTTCACCTTCACCTTGCTCGATAGCGACATCGTCAATGCCTTCGCCCTCCCCGGTGGCTATGTCTATGTGACCCGTGGGCTCGTGGCACTGACCTCCAGTGAAGCCGAGTTAGCCGGGGTCATTGGCCATGAGATTGGTCATGTAGTGGCCCGCCATACCGCCCAACGCGACGCCCAGAGCAAGGTTGCGGGCACGCTGGCTGGAGTGGCGGGACTGCTTTTCGGGAATGGCGCAAGCCAAGTGGCAGGCTATGGCGCAGGCGCTTACGTTCAACGCTTCTCCCGCGATCAGGAATTCGAGTCCGACATGCTGGGCGTGCGGTATCTTGCGCGGGCAGGCTATGACCCATCGGCCATGGCAGCTTTCCTGTCAAAACTGCTGGCGATCTCGGCTTTTGAAGCCCAGAAAGCGGGCCAATCTGTCGATGACCGCTTCGATATCATGGCCAGCCACCCCCGCACTGTGGAGCGGGTAGCCGACGCGGTATCACAGGCGAAGGAAAAGCCGGTCAAGGATCCCGTCGTCAATCGCGATGCCTTGCTTAATCACCTGGACGGGATGATGTATGGCGCGGATCCGGAGAAGGGGATCGTGCGCGGACAGGAGTTCCTTTACCCACCACTCAAGCTGAAATTCGCTGCCCCGGCCAGCTACAGGTTCCAGAACGGACAGAGCGAGGTAACCGCAACCGGCCCGAATTCACTGTCCTTCATCTTTGACGTCCGTAAAGCCAAAGCAGGGCAGACAGCCGACGAGTTTCTTCGGGTCTGGGGTACCGACTTTGGCATTACTCGAACCCAGGCGATTACCGCCATGGGGAAGCCGGGCGCAACCGGGATGGCCACGGTCAAGACCGAGAACGGCGCCCAGGCGGCCGTGCGGATAATTGCGATCCGGGGCGATGGCGATCTGGTCTATCGATTCCAGGTCATCGGTCCAGCCAGCAGCGCCAGCGCGGTCGACACGTTGGCAGGGCAGGTCGTGAACTCCCTGACCACCTTGAATGACGCGGAAATCCAGACGATTCAGCCGGCCCGCATCGCTATTGTCAGCGCTGCAACCCAGGCGGAAGCCAATGGTTTGGCGGCCAAAATGCGGTATCAGGGGACGACAGATAAGCGGCTGTTCGAGATTCTGAACGGTCTGTCGCCGGGCGAAGCGCCCAAGCCGGGGGTGCGGGTCAAGATCATCCAATAGGACTTAAGACAGGGGGCGGTGACGGGCGACCGTCAGGCCACCGATGATGAGGCCGCCCCCAATTAGATGAACGATGCCAATGGGTTGACCCCAGGTGAGCCAGCCTGCGATAGCCGCAAATGGCACGCCCAGATGGCTGGTCAGGGCAGCAAATGCGGCGGGCAGACGGGCCAGGGCATAGGTGAAAACCCACTGCCCGGCGATGGAGGCGAAGGCGATTGCGAAGAGCGACCAGACGGTCCAATCCATTGGAATCGCTAGACTTTCCCCGAATCCCCAGGCAATAACGGCAAGCCAGGGCAGTGCAGCGGCATTGGTCCAGAGCAGGGCGCTGGAGGCACCGTAGGTCGCGGAAAGCCTTGAAACTATTACGAAATAGACGGCGTAGACGACAGCCGCCCCCACTGCCTGGAGGTCGCCCAAGGCCCCGACGGTGAGGCCCGATGGCTTGCCGATAATTACCGCCGCGCCCGCCACGGTGAGGGCAAATCCCAGCCAGAAGCGCCTGCTAGGCCTTTGATTCAAAAGGGGCCATGCCAATAAAGCCACCAGCGCCGGATAGAGATTTATCAGCAAAGTGGCGTTGACGAAGGTGGTTTGCTGGAGGGCGCGGTACCAAAGGGCGAGGTCGAGGCCGAACATCAGGCCAGCGAGCGTAATAATCGCCCATTCGGCGCGCGGAGGTAGCGAATTAGCGCGAATTAACACCGGTAACGTCAAAACCAGACGCCAAAAAGCCGTTGCCACCGGCCCAACGGGCGTGAATTTCAGCAGACTCATGCTGAAAGCCCCGTTCATATGGCAGAGAACCAGCAGAATCACCGGCCAACGTTGGGCCGAAGGCGTGTCTTTCAACACCGCGGTCATGATTTCCTCCGTAACCGTTGAATTGAATTTCAACGGTTTTCAGTAACCTGTCAATTGACCTTTAACGGTTACGCGCCCTATCATGGCTGACCGAGGCAGGATACCACGGCGCATGACGCAAAAAAGTGCAGATCCGAACGACCTGAGGAATAACCCGATACCGCTGCCGCCAGACCGGTCGGCGATGGATCTGCCGATGCTGGTCGGCGGTCATCCGGCCATCGATTTCGTGAATGGCGGCGAGCGTCTGCTGAACGCCCATAGCTTCATCGACTTCTGTCTGAAGGAAGGGCTGATCGATCAGGGCGAGGCGATCCATTATCGCCCCCATACCAAGGGCATGATCGAGCCGCCGCCGGGGCTGGCCAACCATCAAAAGGCCCTGAGAGAACTGCTGCACGCCTGGGTGGACGGCCGCCGCCCCCAGGCCGTCGAGCAGACGAAGCTCTACCACTTCTTCCATGAGGCGATGACACGGTCGGAATTCGTCAATACCGCCACGGGCTATGCCTGGAGACCGATAGAGGAGCCCTTCACGGGCCATCACCTGCCCGTCTATCGCCTGGCCCACGCGGCGCTGGAACTGCTGAAGGATCTGACCCACGGCCGGTTGCGACGCTGCGCGGGGGAGGACTGCGGCTGGCTGTTCCTGGATCAGTCCAAGGCAGGCCGCCGCCGCTGGTGCAGCATGAGCGACTGCGGCAATGCCGCCAAACAACGTAAATTCAGGGCCCGCGCGGCCCATACGGAAGGGAAATCCGAGTGATGTTCAATTATGCGATGCTGGGCACCAACGACCTGCCGCGCGCCATCAAATTCTATGACGCGGTGATGGGCCTGCTGGGCCATGAGCGCTGCTTCACCGAGGATCATTGCGCCGCCTGGGGCACCTATGGCGGCGACAAGGCGGTCCGGCTCTATGTCGGCCAGCCCTTCGACGAGCAGCCCGCAACGGTGAGCAACGGCGGCATGCTGGCCCTGCGCACCCGCTCCCCCGATCTGGTGGAGAAAGCCTTCGAGACCGCCCTGGCCCTGGGCGGCAAGGATGAGGGCGCCCCTGGCCCCCGCCCGCAGTATGGACCGGGCTTCTATGCCGCCTATGTCCGCGACCCGGACGGCAACAAACTGGGCTTCATCAACTACGGCCCCGAAGCGAGCAAATGACCAGGGTCGGCTATCGCGACGGCCACTTCGACGACCTGAACCGCCCCCACTGGCGGGAGGATAGCCCGCGCCCGCTGGTCTGGAATGTCTGGTATCCGGCGGCAGAAGAGAGCGTGGCGGAGGATATCCCGGTCGGCCCGCCCGGCGCACCGATCTTCCTGCTGGACGCCCTGGCGCAGGATGCCGCTCCAGCCCCCGGTCGCCATCCGGTGGTGCTGCTGTCCCATGGCACGGGCGGATCGGCGGTCGGGCTGCATTGGCTGGCCCGTCATCTGGCAGCCGAGGGCTTCATCGTGCTGGGCGCCAATCACCACGGCAATACGGCCCGCGAGCCCTATCTGCCCGAGGGGTTCCTGGCATGGTGGGAACGCAGCCGCGACCTGAGCCTGCTGCTGGATCTGATGGCGAGCGAAGGTCCGCTGGCGGGCAGCCTGGATCTGGACCGGGTCTTCGCGGTCGGCTTTTCGCTGGGCGGGCATGCTGTCCTGGGCCTGCTGGGCGCCCGCACGGATATGGAACAGTTCCGCGCCTGGGCACTGGCGCAACCGGCCGAGCTGGAGGTATCGCGACGCGGCCCGCGGGAGTTCCCCGACCTCGACCAGCATGTGGACAGCCTGCTGGCGACCAGCGCGCGGTTCAAGGAAAGCTGGACGCGGCAGCTGGATGATTATGGCGACCCCCGCATCCGGGCGGCCTGCCTGCTGGCCCCGGCCCCGACGATCCGAGGACTGACGGAGGCGAGCGTGCGTGCCATCGACCGGCCTCTGAAGATCATGGTCGGCGATGCCGATATCGAAGCGCCACCGCCCCTGTCCCACTGGCTGAAGGAGCGACTGCCGCACAGTGAGTTGACGATCCTGGGGCCGGACATCGGCCATTATGTCTTCCTGCAGGACGCCACGCCGCGCGGCCGGACGGGCATGCCGGAGATCTTCATCGATCCGCCCGGCGTCGACCGGCTGGCGGTGCAGCGGGAGGTGGCGGCAGCGGTTGCGGGGTTTTTGGGGAGGCAGGGGCGATAGGAGGGCTTAGGCCTCACTCTGTCGTCATCCCGTGGCTCGACCACGGGATCTCCTCCGGGAGATTGTCCATTTTCACTCAGGCAGGATGTAAGCGCCCCCGGAGGGGATCCCGGGATCAAGTCCCGGGATGACAGTGTTGGTTTTGATGCAGATGGCGGGGAAACACTTTGGCTCCCCTCACCGCTCCCAGGCGGCGCCTTGCAGGACCACGCGATAGCCGTCGGGGTCTTCGAAGGTGCGGCCGTCCGTGTCCCAATAGGGATTGTAAGAGGCGACGGGGACGTACCCGGCGGACAGCATGCGGTCGACGGCGGCTTGCCAGACAGCGCGCTCGGGATAATAGAAGACCAGCAGATTATCTTCAGTCGGCGCCCGGCCCACGGTGTGGCCGCGATGGTGGGTGAATTCCAGATGATAGGGCGCCCCTGCCCCGCCCAGGATCACGCCGTCGAAGCCTTCATGATCCTCGAACCGCGCCAGGACACCGAGGCCGAGACCCTGGGTATAGAAACGCTCGACCGCCGCCATAGCGTCGGTCGGACGGGCAACACGCAGGATGGGAAATGTCATCGGGGGCTCCGGTAAGGGGGGCTTCAAGGGAGCAGGCGGGCTGGAGCGGATGCAACCCGATTCTTGCCGTCTTCGGCACATGCCCCAATGCCGCCTCTGGAAAGTTGGACAGGCCCCCGGAGGAGATCCCCCGATCAAGTCGGGGGATGACGACAAAACGGAAAAGCTTGGAGATCCCCCGATCAAGTCGGGGGATGACGACAAAACGCAAAGGCTTGGAGATCCCCCGATCAGGTCGAGGAATGACGAAAGAAGCCTACGGCCGGATCATCGGCCAGAAGACCGGACGGGCCAGGGCTTCGTCCGGGGGGACGGCATCGATGGGCGGTTGGGTCATCGTTTTGGGCGACAGGCGCTGCAGCGCGGGCCAGTCGGCGGCGCGGCGGTCGTTTACCACCCAATAGGCGCTCTCCAGAGCCCGCATGCCGACAAAATTGCGCCCGAAGACCGGCACGCCGATATAGCGGCCGACATAATTCACCATGCCCGGCCGCACGGCGACCGGCACGGCAAAACGACGTTTCATCTCCACCGTATCGCTGCCGCTGGTGAAGGCGGTGTCGCAGAAGTGATAGCGCCCCTCGGGCAGCGGTACCGCGAAGGCGGTGCCGGAGAAGAGTTCCTCCTCGATCCCGCCTTCGGAGATGATGCGCGGCGTGGGCGGCGGGCGGAAGGCAAGGCGTGCTGCTTCCACTTCCTTATCGTCGCACAGGGTCAGGCGATATTCCGTCAGCAACCCGCGCTCGCGATGGCCACCGAAGCTGCCGACCAGCCAGCCGGTCTTGCGCTCCGGTGCGGGAGGCGGCGGGGGTAAAGCGGCCTCCATCTGAGAGGGAGCGGGCGGAGGCGCGGAAGCTGCACCGGAAGCGGGCGGCGGCGCCAGCGGGACGGACTGGACGGCGGGTACGGGAGGCTCCAGCCGGGTCGGAGCCGAGGCCGGGCGCGGCGGCGCAGGTTTGGCTGCCGCGGCAGGCGGCGGGGCGCCCCGCATTGCAGCCGGTGCGGGGGCGGCAGGGGGCGGCGGCGGCTCACGGGACATGTCGGGCGCCGAGCAGGCGGACAGAACCGCCATTGCCGCCATCGCTGCCCATATCCCGCGCATACCCGTCCCCTTTTTCCAAGATCTAACGCCCGCACTAAGCCGCATTCCTTGTGGCAGGATCAAGGCGGGCAGCAAGATTCTTCGCACGGATAACGATGGCGGGACCGGCGAAAAGCTTTAAGATGCCCCCGGTTGCAGTTTCGCCGTAGCGGTTCCTTAGATTTGCCTCTTCGTTTCCCCCGCTTTGCCGCCCTGATCCTCGCCTGGTGCGCTCCCGTCACCGGCGCCGCCTGGGCGGGTCCGGCCACCGATGCGCTGCGCGCCTTCCTCGACCAGAACTATACGGCGCTGGCAGCAGAATATCCCGACCAGACCCTCGCCACACCCCCGGCACTGAAGGACAGCCTGACCCAGGCCCTGAAGGAACGCAGCGACGAAGACTGGCACCGCATGGGGTCGGTCTTCCTGGAGGGGCCCTGGCGCGATCGCGCCGCTGTCATCGCCGGGAAACTCTGCCAGACCCACGGCTGGCCCTGCCGCCCGGTCGTCGTCAGCGATTACCTCGCCCCCCAGGTCGCCATCTTCGGCAACAAGCTGGTCATCAGCCGCATCGCCCTCGCCCTGGCCCGCAACGACAGCGAAGTGGCGGCCATGATGCTGCCCGTCCTGGCGACCTATGCCGGGATGGATCAGACAGCGCTGATCAACTGGAGCAATGCCCGCACCGGATGGCGCGCCCTTCCTGCCAAGGCCGATCAGGACGCCATCCGCGATGCCGTCGATGATGCCGCCGCCCTGCTGTGGGGGGTTCAGATTGACGGCCGCGGCAAACGGATCGCCCGCCATGCCGATGCGCTGGCCCGTGCGGGCTATGACCCCGATGCTGCGCGGACCGCCGATCTGATCGTCAGCCATTGGGACCGGCTGCAATATGCCCGCGGGGTCGGCCATCCCGACTTCGCCCCCTATCGCCCACCCGCCGCCGAGGAAGCGCCCCGCCGACCGGCCGATCCCGACTATCTGGCGCAGCTGGAGGATATGCCGCTGGGGCCGAGCGAGCGCGGATCCCTGCTGCTGGGCAATCAGCTGCTGATCCCGCGCTGGAAAGTGAAACTGATCCTGCCCCGCGATTATAACTGGCGCCCCTATGCCCATGGCGCCAGCGCGCAGGCGGACTGGCAGTCCGAAGCGGTCACCATCGAACCCTATAATCCCCAGGGCGAACCCCGGACGGCGCCTTTCTTCAATGATCTGCCGGAGTATATGCGGCCAGCGGGCCCCACTTTGACAGCGGTGAATGATCGCAAGCGTCCCATGCGGTTCACCTTCGCCCCAGGTCGCACCGGCGGTCGCGCCGACCGGCCGGAGATCATCGCCTATAGCGCGCATTGGGACCCCTATGGCGGCTTCTTCGTCACCCAGAGCGGGCTGGACAATGAGGCCCCGCGCCGCCGCCAGGAGCTGATGGAAAGCCTGGAGGATCGCATCGACGATCTGGAGCCCGAGGATTGGGCGGCCCTTAAGCCCCGTGTGCTGACGCTCGAAACCCCGCGCAGCAAAGCTGCGGCCGAGCGGCTGCTGGCGGAGCTCACCCCCGCCGAGGAACATATGGTCCGGGTCCTGAACGGCCTGAGCGCCACGGAACGCCTGCCCGTCGGCCAGCCGCTGAAGGTCCCACAACAGGTGCCCGACACCTTCATGACGTCGTTCAAGACATTCTTGTCGAGCGTCAGGAAAGGCCTCGAATGAGGCAACTCCTGCTGGCCTTCACCCTTCTGCCGCTGTCGGTAGCGGCGGAGACAGCGGCACCGGCGCGCGCGGCGCTAGAGGAGCTTCTGCTGCAGAACCGGGCAGCGCTGATCGAGGAATTCGGTGCGGAACGCCTGGACGACGCCGAGGCCGCGCGCGCTGCCCAGATCAGTGCCCTGTCGCGCCGGGCCGAAGCCGCCCGCCGTGGCCATGGCAACCGTCGCATTCTCGGCCCCTGGGCCGCCTATGCCACGACCGTCGCCCGCCGCCTGAGCGTCGCCAACGGTTGGCCGAGCCAGCCGGTGGAAATCAGCACCCGCCTGGAGCCGTCGGTCGGCATGATCGCCGGGCGTCTGGTCATCAGCCGGGCAGCCCTGGCCCTGACCGCGACCGAGAGCGAGTTGGCGGCGATGCTGGTCTTCCAGCTCGCCCGGCAATACGCCTGGAATCGCGATGCCCTGCAGTCGAAGATCGGCGACCGGCTGGCCTTTCAGACCTGGGCCGACGATTCCTGGCTCGACACCCCCGACCGCATCCGCGAGGCCGGGATCGATGCCGTGGTCGCCTTCAGCAGCCGCCGCCTCTGGCTGACCGAGGATCAGGCGGGGAACCGCTGGGACACGGAGGCTCAGGGGTTCCTCGAAAAGGCCGGATATCGGGGGGCAGATATCCATGTAGCCGATCAGGCGAGCCGGCGCTGGGACGAGCTGGCCGCAGCGCGGGGCGTCACCCTGCCTCCCTTCGCCCGCCCGCAGCCGCCGCTCACCCTGCCCGCAGACTTCGAGCGTGCGCCACCCGACCCCCGGCACCTCGCCCAGTTGGAGGGATTGCCGATGGGCAGGGTCGAAGATGCGCCGCTGCTGGTCGGCAACCGGCTGCTGCTGCCGCGCTGGCAGATGAAGCTTCTGCTGCCCCAGGGCTATGGCTGGGCCTCCTATGGAGACGGGGCAGCCGCCCTGGAGGACGACCAGGAATATATCACGCTTATCCCCTTCGAGGCGCCGCGCAAGACCCCGCTCGACAAGGCGGCCTATTTCGATATCTGGCCCGACCCTTACCGGCCCTCCGCCTATCGGCTGACCGGCGCCGGCGGCGTGCCTGTCGGGCTGGCGGTCGGCTATGGCGGCCAGGGACAGGTGCACTCGATGGCGGTCGGGCTGGCCCCCGCGCGTCCGGAGCCGGAGCTGGAAGGTTCGGCGGGCGCGCTGCCCGCACAGTATCTGCATCTCGCGACCTGGGGCATCGCGCCTGAAAGCGCGCGGCGACGCCACGCCCTGAGCCAGGCGCTTTTCACCCTTAAGGCGCCCTTGGATGAGCAGGACCGCCAGGCTCTCCTGCCGCGCAGATTGTCCCAACGCCGCTTCGAGGATGCGGGGAGCGCCCAGACGGCATGGCGCGAGATGGATCGGGACGAGCAACTGCTGAGCAGTATCCTCAACGATCTACCGGCGCCGCAGGAAGGCCAGGAGACTTCACTTCCCTTGCATCGGGCGCTGAAGCTGGTCCAAAAAACACCCCCAGCGGGAGATTCACCTTGACGCCCCTGCAGACTCCCCGTAAACACGGCGGCTCGCAAAGGTGTCCTGGTTTTTCGGGGTACCGCCAACAGTTTTATAGCAATTGAAAGGGGAGCGGTCATGGCTCGTCGTTGCGCCATCACCGGCAAGGGCGTTCAGTCCGGCAATAATGTCAGCCACGCGAACAACAAGACGCGTCGCCGGTATCTGCCGAACCTGCAAGTCGCCTCCTTCACCAGCGACCTGCTGGGCCGCCTGGTTCGTCTGCGTCTGTCGACCAACGCGATCCGCACGATCGAGCACAATGGCGGCATCGACGCCTATCTGCTCAGCGCGCGTTCGACCGGTCTCGATGCCGAGATCCTGCGCCTGAAGAAGGCCGTCGTGAAGGCCGCCGCCGAAAAGGCCGCCGCGTAACGCTGGCGCCTTTGCGGGAGGGTCACCCTCCTCGCGGGTTCTTCAAGAATAAGTGATCAGCCCTGTCGGGAAACCGGCGGGGCTTTTCGCGTTTGCGTCGCTCGGCGGGAGGGGGCATCTGCGTCGTTGCTTGCCGTGCTCGGTGCTCACGGACCAAAGTCCGCTCCGCGCCTGCGCTGGCAAGCGCCTAGCATCTGACCCCTCCCACCTTCGCCTCTAAAGCGCCACAAGAGTCTGTCATCCCGGACTTGATCCGGGATCTACCTGTGACCGAACTCGGTCCAGCTTCTCGACGCGGTTTGCCTACGCGAGATCCCGGATCAGGTCCGGGATGACGATTCTCTCTTACTAAGCTTTAGAAGCGAAGGCCAAACGGGTCGGATACTAGGCGCTTGAGAGCACAGGACCGGAGCGTACTCCCTGTACGCGAGGATCCGAGCATCTCAAGCAACGACATAGACGGCCCGTTTGGGCGAGCGCCCCCGATAAAAGACTCCCGTCAGGGGCCCTGATCCGGCTAGAAGAGAACCGTCATTCAGCTTCCCAAGGGGCGAGAGAAGTTTCATGAGCGCAGCGGCCGAATTCCCTAATCTGCGAGTCCTCGATCATCCGCTGATCCAGCACAAGCTGAGCCATATGCGCGACAAGAGCTGCTCGACCGTCCGGTTCCGGCAGTTCCTGCACGAAATCTCGCTGCTCATGGGCTATGAGATCACCCGCGACCTGCCGCTGACCAACGAGCGGATCGAAACCCCGCTGGTCGCCATGGACGCCCCCGTCATCGCGGGCAAGAAGGTCGCCGTGGTCTCGGTCCTGCGCGCGGGCCTCGGGATGGTCGAAGGGCTGCTGGATCTGATGCCGTCGGCCCGCCAGGGCCATATCGGCCTCTATCGCGATCCGGAAACCAAGCGGCCAGTGGAATATCTCGTCCGCCTGCCCAACCCCGCCGACCGCCTGTTCATCCTGACCGATCCGATGCTGGCGACCGGCAATTCCGCCGTCCATGCCGTCGATGTCCTGCTGAAGAACGGCGTGCCGCGCGACATGATCCGCTTCATGGCCCTGGTCGCCGCCCCCGAAGGCCTGCGCGTCTTCAACCAGCAACACGCCGATATCCCGGTCTTCACCGCCTCGCTCGACAGCCACCTGAACGAGCATGCCTATATCGTCCCAGGACTGGGCGATGCCGGCGACCGCCTCTTCGGTACAAAGGATCACTAAGCAAAGCTTAGTGATCCTTTGTTCGTTTGCGTTGGCCTATCGCGCTTCGCGCTACTTGAGGCCAGGAATCACTAAAGGCTCGTCCGGCGGCCTTCACCTTGAGGGCAGAGATAGAACCGTCATTCCAACTGGGATGACGGTTTTTCGTTCCTGGCTTTAGAAGCGAAGGCCAAATGGGTGAGATGCTAGGCATCTGAAAGCGCAGGACCGGAACGTACGTCTGTACGTGAGGATCCGAGCATTTCAGATAACGACGCAGATCACCCGTTTGGGCGAGCGACAACCCTTATAGATGACTGACAAATCGGCAAAGTGTTCGATAAAACTAGGTCGCAGAGCCTGCCCTTTTTGCGGTCTGCCCAGAAATAAATCAGAAACAAAATTCGATTGCCTTAAGAGCAGGCGCACACTTCGCACCATCAGCGCTTAAAGCCATGCATAAAGCCGATGATAACGATACCAGTTCCGGCATGACTCCCCAGTTTTTCGCACCTGCCCATGGGACCAGAGCCCCCACCATGCAAAAACGGCATTGCTTTTGCTAAGAAGCTGAGGCGTGCTTCCGGCGATTTGGGAGCAACGGGGCTTTCAACAAGTCGGGTCATCGCCATGAATCGTCTCAGTGTCCGCGTTCGAATTCTTCTGATCGGCCTTATCGGCCTGCTGGGTGTCGCATCGATCGCGGGCCTACTGGTCGCAACGGAGAAGATGCGAGACGAGGCCACAGCAATTCGTGGACAGGCCCAGACGGTGCAGAATACCGCCCTGACCGTGCGGCGCCTCGCCACCGATACGGCGCGCGAGGTCGCAAGCTTCCGGCTTAATCCATCGGCGGCAACCGCCCGCTCGGCCCGCGAACGCATCACCGAACTGGGTGCCGAGCTGCGCGGCCTGGCCTCTGCCGACAAAAAAGGCGATTTCACCGGCCCCGTCGCCACGGTGACCGAGGGGCTGAGCGGCTTCGCCCAGGCCTTCGAAACCCTGGTGGAACGTCAGCAGACCATCGGCTTCACCCGCGAAGATGGCCTGATGAAGACCCTGGTCACCGCCGCCGACGATGCCGACGGGGGCTTGCGCAAAGTGGGCAGCGACAGCCTGATGCTGCAGCTGATGATGATGCGACAGGCCGAAACCGATTATCTGACCCAGCGCGACCCGGTCTTCATCCGCCGCCACGGTATCGCCGCCAACCGCTTCGAACAGGCCATGGCCGAAACCCAGCTGCATCAGGCAATCCGCGATGCGGTGACCGAAGGCGTCGCGGTCTATGTCAAATCGGCCAAGGATGTGTTCGCCGCCTTTGGGGAAGTGCTGGCCGCCGCTGAAGCTTTGGATAAAGCCTATTCCACCATCGAGGCTCAGATGGCGGTGCTGACTGCCGCCACCTCGGAAGTCACCGTGGCCGCCGAACGCGATGCCAACAAACGGGCCGCGCTGGCCGTCCGCATCCTGGGCATCGGCATGGCGGCCATGGCAATCGTCATGACCCTGGCCGCCTGGGCCGTCGGACGGTCCGTGACCAAGCCGCTGGCCAACCTGACCGCCGCCACGCTGAAACTGGCCGAGGGCGAGGATGAGACGGAGGTCCCCGAAGGCCATCGCCGCGATGAAATAGGGCATCTGGCCCGCGCCGTCGAAGTCTTCAAATCCCATGGCGTCGAAGCCCGGCGCCTTGCCGCCTCGGAAGCCGCCGAACAGCAGGCCAAGGCGGAACGCGCCGAACATGTGGCCGACGCCATCCGCAGCTTCGAGGAGGATGTGGAGCGGGCCTTGGCCAGCGCAGGCAGCGCGGTCGAACAGCTGCGCGGCAATGCCTCCGCCCTGACCCAGACCGCCCAGCATGCCGCCGGGCAAGCCAGCGAAGCCGCCGTCGCCTCCGACCATGCCAGCCGCAACGTCGGGCTGGTCGCCGCCGCCGCCGACCAGATGGCCGCCTCGATCAGCGAGATCGCCCAGCAGGTGACTCGCGCTACCCAGGTGGCTGGCAATGCCGTCACCGAAGCCCGCAGCGCCAAGGCCGAAGTCGGCCAGCTCTCCGCCGCCGCCGCCCGCATCGGCGATGTCGTCGCCCTGATCAATGAGGTCGCGAGCCAGACCAATCTGCTGGCCCTGAACGCCACCATCGAGGCGGCGCGAGCAGGCGAAGCAGGCAAGGGCTTTGCGGTCGTGGCCTCCGAAGTCAAGGCGCTGGCCGGACAGACCGCCAAGGCAACCGAGGAGATCGCCCAGCAGATCGCTGGCATCCAGGGCGCCACCGGCACCGTGGAGCGCACCATCGACGGCGTCGCCAATACCATCGGCCAGATCGACAATATCTCGTCCGGTATCGCCTCCGCCGTCGAGGAACAGGGCGCCGCCACCCGCGATATCAGCCGCAATATCGCCGCCGCCGCCGATGATACCGCCACCGTTAATCGCACGGTCGCGACCCTGGCGGATGCTGCGGGCGATGCCGACCGCGCCTCTACCGAAACCGGCAGCGCCGCCGAGGTGCTGGCCGAACAGACGCGGGCGCTGTCGGATTGCGTTGAACGCTTCCTCTCCAACATCCGCGCGGCATGAGGTTCGTGCAGTGGCGATCTGCTGCGTTGCTTTCCATGCTCGGTGCTCGCGTACAGGGAGTACGCTCCCGCGCGCGTTGCGCGCTGGCATTTACGATAGGCGGCAACGCCGCCGGGTCCTGCGCTCTCAAGCGCCTAGCAGCTCATCCACCGGCCTTCACCTCTGAGTCCGAGGCTTGGATGGGACTGACATAACGAGCTGCGTAAGCCGCCGGGAGGGAGACCGGCGGTTTATGCGGGCGGCCGATGGCGCAGGGTTCGGGGGGCACCCCTTTGCGACGTCGGCCGCCCCCCTTTCTGGGTCGCTCGGCCGGGTGGCGATCTGCGTCGTTATCTGAAGTGCTCAGATCCTCACGTACAGACGTTCGTTCCGGTCCTGCGCTTTCAGATGCCTAGCATCTCATCCACCCGGCCTTCGCTTCTAAAGCCCAAACCCTGACAAACAAACACTCGTCATCCCCCGCTTTATGCGGGGGATCTCCTCCGGAAGCTTGTCCAACTCTGCCATGAGCTCCGGGAAACGCCCCCGGAGGGGATGCCCCGCCCGGCGGCGTTGCCGCCGAACATTATGTCAGGCGCGCGAACGCGCGGGGCGGGGCATGACGACATAAGAGAAAGAGAGAGGCCGAACGCCGCCCTCAGCTCACCGGCACCACCGCACCCGGCACGACCGGGCGGAGGATCAGGAACCAGCCGGGGGGATTGTCGGGGCCGCCGAGGGGATAGAGACGCCCCTGCGGATCGGTCGGATAGAGCGACAGCGCGACGCTATCCTCCACATTGCCGCCGATGGCTTCCACCTGTCCGGCTTGGACACCAACGACCAGATCGCAATGGAGCGGACGGGCCACCCCCAGCTCCGCCACCCTCTCCGCCCAGGACGACAGGCGCGTGGTGGGCGAACCGCGATCCAGGCAGACGAGATCGCCCGGCTGGGGCGGGGTCTGGATCACTTCAAAAGGACGGAACCAGCTATCGGGACGATCCCGGCCGTTGATCACGGCATCAATGTAACGGAAATGCGCCTCGTCGCGCGGCATCTGCCCTTCCGGCACACCGGCAGCGCAGGCTACCCAGCCGACGAAGGCAGCCGACCAGGCTACATCGAAATCGGTCGCGGTCGGCGTGCTACGCCCATTCTGATTGGCATAGACCATACCGAGACGCGTCGGCACCGCCTGCCAATAGGTACGGATCGCGGGCGCCATGGCGGGATCGCGCTCGTTTGCCCCGACCTGCAGCACCTGCCGCTCGCCATTGCGCCAGTCGATGGTGGTGCCGCCGAAACGTTGCCATTCGCCCTGGGCCGCCACGATCAGGCGCTGTGGCGCACCCGCCTGGGGCAGCACCGGACAGGCCAGCGGCGGATATTGCGGGGCCTTCGGCTGGCCAGCGCAGGCGGCGAGCAGAAGGGATGACGCGAGGGAGAGGCTGAGACGGAGCATGGACGAGACGGTGCCGCGCCTCGTCCATGCCGGTCAAGCGACAAGCGGAAGGGACGCCCTAGCTATCGTGGAGGAAGCTGTCGGCCCCGACCTCATAGAAGTCGTTATGCTCCTCGTCCCCTTCGCCCACCCGTCGTTCGTCCACCCATTTGCTCTTGTTAAAGGGATCCTCTCCCCAGAAGGCGGAGAAATAGAGCCAGCCATCCTCGCCGATGCCGCGATAAATCGAATAGAGGGCGAAATGCTCGTCGGTCCGGTGCCGCAGTTGCACCAGAGTCGGCCCGTCCACGGTCTGACCGCTGCCGTTATTGAAGGGCGAGACCGCAACGGTGAGCCTGTTCTTATCACCGGCGGCCTGGACGGTCATGGTGCTGATCTTCTTGTCTTCGGCGTTCTTGAAGATACAGACAATCCGGTCCTTGTACCAAAGGAGGGACGGGATGTGATGGCTGTAGATCTTGCTCAGGTCATAGGGAGCCGAAAACTGCCCGACCCCCTGAGGCTCATCATAATTGACGACCCGTATCTGGCCGTTCAGGTTGTCCTCCTCAGTCACATAAACGACGCTGAGGACATTGTCCTTGGCCACGACGGCAGCTGGCCCTTGACTGGTCAACGGGGCACTGAGGGTGTCGCCGAATATCTTATCCGGGGACCAGGGCATTTCGGTCAGGCCGACGCGTATGGTGTAATAGAGGTGGTGATCCCCGCCCGCGCCCCGATGAAGACACCAGAGCTCGTCGCCGAACATGATGAGACACGGCCTGCGGTCGGACATATTGCCGTTCATCTGCTCGACCGTCCAACCGGGGACGCCGTTCGCGTCCTTCTTGTAGCGGGCGCATTGCAGCACGTCATTCGTATCGACGAAGGCACAATAGACCACGTCGCCGACCGTCATGACCGACACACCCGTCTCCGTGCGGCACGTATCGGTGCCGAAGGGAATCGGCGCGCGCCGGGGCCAGGTGACGCGGTTGTTCTCGTCCTGCACGCCGATCGACCAATAGATCTGGTTATCGCCACCAACGCCGCGATGGCACAGCATGATTGCCGGTGTCGTCGTCATGTTCTCTCCCCCGTTTTTTCAGATTTAGACAAACGTCGAGATCCAGGGCTCATGCCCCTGGAACGAAGCGGGCGGTGCAGACGCCGATCTCGTAATAGCCCTGGTGCCGCTCGTCCCCATCGCCCACATACCGCGGATTGACCCAGGGGCTGGTGTTCCAGGGATCCTGCTTCTGCCATTGGGCGAACATGGTCCAGGCCTCCTCCACATCGCGATAGAAGAGGTAGAGCTTATCTTTGAGCGCCACCAGAGTCGGGCCGTCATTGGTCTGCATGGGCTGATTGGAGATATCGACCCGGGTGAGCACCAGCCGGCCCTTGCCGGCTGTCACCTGCCCTTCGACAATGGCGGTCCAGATCTGGCTGTCGTCGCTGCCGGAATGGGCGACATAGGTCAGGCCGTCCCAATCGAGGATCGACGGCCGCGAGCGGGACCGCATCACGTTGAAGTCCTTGGCCGTCTGGATGATCTGCGGCGGACTGGTCCAGGCGCCGCCGGTGGTCGCCGTACAGCGGATGTAATGTTCGTTAAAGTCGGCGGAATCGAACAGCGCATAAAGCGCCGTCCCGCCGCTGCCCGTCACCACTGCCGCCCCCGGCCCGTCCTGGGACTTGAATTCGGAATAGGTCGAGAGGGGATAGGCGGCCCACTGGCCGTCATCGCCCCGGACGGCGTAATAGAGATAGGTATCTTTGCCCCGGAAGATGATCCAGAACCGGTCCTGGAATTCCAGGATCGTCGGGGTGCCAAGGCAGCCATAGTCACCGACGAGGCTGGCGGTCCATTCATAGCCGCGACCGAATTTGGCAGAGCTCTGCAGGAAGGTCAGACGACCGTTTTCATCGGCATAGGCCCCCACGGGAAAATCCACCCCCGACCGCCGATACAGCGACACGCCCGAGGAGGCGCGCCTGCCAAGGCTATAGCGCTTGCCCCAGACAAGGATTTCCGGATCCGGCCCTTTGGATGGCTTCAGTTCCCCGATCGACCAGTAGATCTGGTCGTCATCGCCCATGCCCCGATGCATGCAGATCAGGCACTCAATCTCAGTCTCCGGCGGCATTGTTTCCTCCCCCTGGTGGTGTCCGCCACCAGAGGTGGCAGAAGACTGCACCAGATAAGCGTGATCTTGGCCAGGGAAGTTTCGCGGCTCTGCCCCTTGCCATCAGGTAGGGATCGGCGCAATATCCTCTCCAGGGGGATAGGATAAGACATGACAAGCATTGCCGACGAATCGCTGCATCACAGCCACCCAGAAGTCATCAGCCGCCTGAAGCGGGCCGAGGGGCATCTTCGTTCCGTTATCGCAATGATGGAGGCCAAGCGCTCCTGCACGGATATCGCGCAGCAGCTGTCGGCAGTTGAAAAAGCTGTTGCCAACGCCAAGGCCATGATGATCCGCGACCATATCGAACATTGCCTGGACGGCGCCGCCACGACGCCCGAAGCCAGGGCGCTGCTCGATGAATTGAAAGCCGTCGTGAAGTATCTCTAGGGAGATCCGTGCCATGACCCAAACCCTGCTGGCGACGCCCGCCTGGGCCTATCTGCCGATGGCGGTTCTGCTGGGTATCCTGCATGCGCTGGAGCCCGGCCATGCCAAAAGCCTGATGGCGGGCTACATCGTCGCGATCCATGGGCGCGTGCGCGATGCCGTGACCCTGGGGGTTTCGGCGGCGATCAGCCATACCTTGATCGTCTGGGTGCTGGCGGCCCTGGGGCTCTATCTCTCCAATCACGCCATCCTGGAAACCGCCCGTCCGTACCTCTCGACCATCGCCGGGGTGGCGGCCCTGATCATCGCGGGCTGGATGCTGTGGAGCACGCATAAGGGCGGCGGCCATGGGCATTCCCATAACCACGGGCATTCTCATGACCATGAGCACGGGCATGAACACGGCTCCTCCTGCGGGCATGATCATAGCCCACCGCCGGCAGGTGGTCCGCGTCCGTCCCTGGGGCAGATCGCCTTCGTCGGGCTGACCGGCGGCCTGATGCCCTGCCCCGCCGCCGTCGCGGTACTGATCCTGTGCCTGAATATCAAGCAGGTCAGCCTGGGCTTCACCATGGTTCTGGCCTTCAGCCTGGGTCTGGCCCTGACCCTGGTCGGCGTCGGTGTGCTGGCCGCCGTGGGCCTCAGCAAACTGGCGGGTGAAGGCCGCATGTCGGGCTTCATGAAGCGCCTGCCAACGATCTCCGCACTGGTTATCGGAGCGTCGGGCGTTTACACCCTGATCCACGGCCTTTTATAACGCGTTCGTCCGAGGGGGCATCTGCGTCCTCGTACTTCACGCTTGCGCCGAATAGTTGAAACCGTCATCCAGGCCCGACCATGAGCGACGTTAATATCTTTGACCGGGTGGCGGTGCGCCGGAACCGGGAGCGCAGCGCGGCAGGCTTTAAGGGCCATGACTTCCTCTATCGGGAGGTCGCGGGACGGCTGGTCGACCGGCTGGCGGATATCATGCGGACTTTCTCGCTAGCGCTGGATATCGGCGGGCGCGACGGGCTGCTGGCGCGCGCCCTGGCCGAAGCCGGAGAAGATAAGGTCGGGACGGTGATTACCGCCGATCTGTCAGAGACTTACGCCCGGTCGGCTTCCGCGCCTGCCCTGGTGGCGGACGAGGAGTGGCTGCCCTTCAAAGACGGTTGTTTCGATCTCGTAACGTCCTGCCTGGCGCTGCATTGGGTGAATGATCTGCCGGGCGCCCTGATCCAGATGAACCGCGCGCTCAAGCCCGATGGGCTGCTGTTGGCGGCGATGCTGGGGGGCGAGACCTTGAGCGAGCTGAAAGAATGCCTGATCGCGGCCGAGTTGGAACTGCGCGGCGGCGTGTCTCCCCGCACCTCCCCCGTGGCGGGCGTGTCGGACGCGGGCATGCTGCTGCAACGGGCGGGCTTTGCCCTGCCGGTGGTGGATAGCGACGTGATCACGGTCACCTACCCCGACGCGCTGGCCCTGATGCGCGACCTGCGCGGCATGGGGGAAAGCAATGCGGTCAACAGTCGCCCCCGTGGCCTGACCCCGCCTGCGGTGCTGATGAAGGCTGCCGCCGACTATGCCCAGCGCCACGCCGGACCGGACGGCAGGATCGTCGCCAGCTTCGAGATCATCACGATGACCGGCTGGACCCCGGCAGAGGGTCAACCGCGCCCGCTGCGCCCAGGGTCGGCCAAGACCCGCCTCGCCGATGCCCTGGGGGCGAAGGAAACCAAGCTTTAGGGGGCGTCAGACGCCCCCGCACCGTTACTGAATTCCAGCGGCCTGACGGATCGCGTCGGCGAGGCTTTCGGCGGGATGAGCCCCCGAAACGGCTAACTTGCCGTTCATCACGAAAAACGGCACGCCCTGCACACCCGACTGCGAGGCTTGGGCCATGGCGGCTTCGATATCTTCGCGGCCTTCGTCGCTGGCGAGATAGGCGTCGGCATCCAGGCCATGGGCCTTGGCGATCTGCTGCAGGACGGCGGTATCGCCGATGTCCTGGCCATCGGTGAAGAAGGCCTTGAAGACAGCCATGGCGACCGCGTCGGCCTTGTCCCCGGCAATGCCAATCAGGCGATGGGCGTCGGTGGTGTTCGGCTGTACGGCGATGCGGTCGAAATTGAACTCGATCCCTTCGGCCTGCCCCATGGATGTGAGGCGGGCATGGGCTTCGGCGAGGCGTTCCTTGCCCAGCTTGGCTTCCATGAAGGCCTTGCGCTCGGTCCCGCCACGCGGGGTGTCGGGATTGAGGGCGAAGGGGTGCCAGTGGATATCGAGTTCGACCTGACCTTCCAGCAGCTTTGCCGCTTCCCCCAACCGCACCCGGCCTAACATGCACCAGGGGCAGACGACATCGGAAACGATGAGAACGGGGATTTTTGGCAAAGCCATCAGCTACTCCTGGCAGGGGCGGAGAGCGCGCGGAAGTCGGCACGGCGCTCCAGGGCATCGGTGCTGGCCGGTTCGTCGCCCTTCGGCGGCTTCACCCGGAACCAGGCAGCATAGAGCGCCGGAACGAACATCAAGGTCAAGACCGTCGCGACCGTCAGGCCGCCCATGATCGCCACCGCCATCGGCCCCCAGAAGGCGGAGCGAGCGAGCGGGATCATGGCAAGGATGGCTGCGGCAGCGGTCAGGAAGATCGGGCGCGAGCGGCGGACGGCGGCCATGATGATGGCGTCCCAGGGATGCTCGCCACTCTTGATGTCCTGATCGATCTGATCGACCAGGATGACCGCGTTGCGCATGATCATGCCCGCCAGCGCAATGGTGCCGAGCATGGCGACAAAACCGAAGGGCATGTTGAAGATCAGCAGTGCCGCCGTGACCCCGATGATGCCCAGCGGCGCCGTCAGCAGCACCATGAACAGGCGCGAGAAGCTTTGCAGCTGAAGCATCAGGATGGTGACCATCAGCAGCAGCATGACCGGCATCATGGCGTTGATCGAGTCCTGGCCCTTGGCGCTTTCTTCCACCGCGCCGCCGGTTTCGATGCGATAGCCGTCGGGCAGAGTCTTCTGAAGTTCCTGGATCGCGGGCAGGATCTGGCCCGTCACCACGGGGGCTTGGGTTGAGTCGCGGATATCGGCGCGCACGGCGATATAGGGTTCGCGCTTGCGGCGCCAGATCATCGGCTCCTCAAGTTCGTATTCCACCTTGGCGATCTGAGAGAGGGCGACCGCGCCGCCGCGGGTCAGGATGTTGATATCCTGGATGCCGCTCAAGGCCAGACGTTCCTCCGGCACCGCGCGGGCAACCACGTCGATCAGTTCGGTGCCTTCACGATACTGGGTGATGACCGCGCCGTTGAGCAGGGTGCCCAGGGTCTGGCTGAGCGCCGTGGGATCGACGCCCAGCGCGCGGCTTTTCGCCTGATCGACATCGAGGCGCGCGACCTTGGTCTTCTGGTCCCACTGGAGGTTCACTTCGCGGGTATGGGGGTTGGCGCGCACGATGTCGCGCACCTGATAGGAAATCTCGCGCAGCTTTTCGAGATCCTTGCCGGTCACGCGGAACTGCACGGGGAAACCCACGGGCGGGCCGTTCTGCAAGGGCTCCACCCGGCCACGCAGATTGGCAAAGCGGGGGTCTTCCTCGAAGGCCTTGAAGATGCGCTCCTGGATGCCGGGACGCGACTTCAGATCCTTGGACATCACCACGAACTGGGCGAAGTTCGGCTGCCGCAGCTCGACATTCAAAGCAAGGTAGAAGCGCGGCGTCCCCTGGCCGATATAGGCGACATAGTGGGAGATATCCTTGTCGTCCTTCAGCAGCCCCTCCAGGTCCTTCACCGCCTTTTCGGTCGCGGCAAAGCTGGAGCCTTCGGGCAGACGCAGATCGACGATCAGCTCGGGCCGGGAGGATGAGGGGAAGAACTGCTGCTGGACGAGGCCAAAGCCGACCACCGCCACCACGAAGACGGCGAAGGTGATGACCAGCACGCTCTTGCGCCAGCGCACGCACCAGGTGATGACCGCACGCAGAGAATCATAGATGCGGCCGGTGTGGGTGTCGTGGCTGTGGCCTTCCTTGGCCTTGATCTCCGGCAGCAGCTTGTAGCCGAGGTAGGGGGTGAAGAGCACCGCGACGATCCAGGAGATCACCAGCGCCACAAAGGTCACCCAGAAGATGGCGTTGGTATATTCACCCGCCGCCGACTTGGCGAAGCCCACCGGCACGAAGCCCGCCGCCGTGACCAGGGTGCCGGTCAGCATCGGGAAAGCGGTCGAGGTGAAGGCGAAGGTGGCGGCCTTCACGCGGTCGAACCCCTCTTCCAGCTTCAGCAGCATCATTTCGACCGCGATGATGGCGTCATCCACCAGCAGGCCGAGCGCGATGATGAGGGCGCCGAGCGAGATGCGGTGCAGGTCGATGCCCATGATGCTCATGGCCAGGAAGGTCATGGCCAGCACCAGCGGCACGGAGAGCGCGACGACGATGCCGGTGCGCAGACCTAAGCTGAGGAAGCTGACCGCGAGCACGATGGCCAGCGCTTCGCCCAGGGACTGCACGAACTCGCGCACCGACTCCTGCACCACATGGGGCTGGAGGGCGATGGCGTCGACCTCGATCCCCACCGGCAGTTCGGCCTTGATCTTCGCCATCTCGATATCCAGGGCCTTGCCCATGACCTGGATATTGCCGCCCTTGACCATGGAGATGCCGAGACCGATCACCGGCTGGCCGTTATGGCGCATGGCGACGGTGCGGGGATCTTCATAGCCGCGCCGGATATCGGCCACGTCGCCAAGGGTGAGGATGCGGTCGCCGGTATTGATGGGCAGCTGCTGGACCTTCTCCACACTGTCGGTGTCGGAGGAGAGGCGCACGGCCACCCGTTCGGTCGGGAGATTGACGGCACCGGCGGGCAGGATCGAGTTGGAGCGGGCAAGCGCGGCGAAGATCTGCTCCGCCGTCAGCCCCAGAGTCGCGAGCTTGCGGTGGGAGAATTCGACAAAGATCTTCTGGTCGGGAACACCATAAAGCTCGACCTTATTGACAGATTTGACCGACAGCACGCGCTGGCGCACGTCTTCGACCACCTGCTTCAGCTCGGCATCGCTGAAGCCATCGGCCGAGAAGGAATAGATGACGCCGAAGGTGTCGCCGAATTCGTCGTTGAAGAAGGGACCGATGACGCCCTGGGGCAGGGTTCCCTTGATATCGCCGACCTTCTTGCGGACCTGATACCATTGATCCGCAACGCGGGCGGGCGGGGTCGAGTCCTTGAGGACGACCTGGATGACCGTCTCGCCGGGTTTGGTATAGCTGGTGGTCTGATCGTAGAACTCCAGCTCCTGGAGCTTCTTTTCGATCTTATCGACGACCTGGGACTGCATCTCCTGGGCCGTGGCGCCCGGCCAATTGGCCTGGACGATCATCACCTTGAAGGTGAAATCCGGATCCTCCGCCCGCCCCAGATTGAGGAACGAGAGGGTCCCGGCAATGGCGGAGATGATGATGAAAAACAGGATCAGCGTCTGGTGACGCAGGGCGAGCGCGGAAAGATTGAAGCGGTCGCTCATTTCGCCGGAGCCTCGCCCACAAGCTTGGAAGCATCCATCAGGCGGACCTTCTGGGCCGGATCGATCTTATTGACCCCCGCCGTGACCACGGTCTGACCTTCGGTCAGGCCCGAGGAGATCCAGGCACCATCCTCGCGGAAAGCCGCGACCTCGACCGGGGTCAGCGTGACCTTGCCCGAGGCGACATCGACGATCCAGACAGCGGGCTGCGGGCCTTTCTGGAAGATCGCCGACAGCGGCAGGCGGGCAAGCGGCTTGGGCAACTGCTGCTTCAGCGACAGGGTCGCAGTCATGCCGATCTGCGCATAGGCCGGCGGGTTTTCGAGCGCGAATTTGGCGGCATAGGTGCGGGTCGCGGCATCGGCGCTGGGCGACAGCTCACGCAAGGTCGCGGGCCATTCCTTGTCCGGCTCGGCCCAAAGGCTGACCTGGGCGCCACCCTTGGCGCGGATCTCCTCCACCCTATTTTCCGGCACGCCGACGGTGACTTCGAGGCCGCCTTCCTGGGCGACACGCACGACGGACTGCCCCGCCTGCACCACCTGCCCCGGTTCGGCCAGCACACCCGTCACCACGCCTGCGGCCGAGGCCAGCAGATCGGTGTAGCCCAACTGGTTCTCGGCAATCTTCAGGCTGGAGCGCGCGCGCTGCACGGTGGAGGCGGCGACATTGGCGGTCGCAAGGCGCTGGTCATAGACGGCCTGCACAAAGACCTGGCTGGATTTCAGCTTGGCATAACGGTCGAGGTCGGCCTTGGCACGGGCCAGATCAGCCTCGGCCGAGGCGACCTGGGCCTGGGCTTCCCGCACCCGCAGGCGGTAATCCTCGGGATCGATGCGGGCGATCACCTGCCCTGCCTTCACCCGCGCCCCGGCATCGACCGAGCGCTCGATAATCTTGCCCGCGACCTGGAAAGCGAGCGGCGATTCGATACGGGCCGAGACAATGCCGGCGAGGCTGAGGCTGCGCGTCTGCTCGTGGAACGTCACCTTCTCCGCCCGCACCGGCCGGATATCCTCCACCTTCTGCGCTTCAGGCTCGGAACAGGCGGCCAGCCCCACGGCGGTCAGGGCGATCAGCGAACAAGCAAGGCGATTGCGCATCATGGGTTCCATCCCGGCCTACAAGCAGGCAAAAAGAAAGGCCCTGTCGCGGACCCCTTGCGAGAAAATGTAACGTAGCTTACATTACTGTCAAGCGGATGTTGCGGTGGTAGGGTATTCCAACCTCGGGGGGAGGAGAACGAGCGACAGAATGAGCGACACGACCTTGGACACTCTTGTATCGATCAGCCGAGAAACCGACGCTGGCGCCTCCAACCGGCGCGAGGCGCGTCGGCAGGCCATGATGGTAGCCGCGACCGAGCTTTTCTGCACCAAGGGCTATGGCGCGACCTCGCTGTCGGAAGTGGTGAAGCAGTCGGGCGGATCGCTTTCGACGCTCTATGACCTGTTCGGCAATAAGGCCGGGCTGTTCCGCGCCATCGTGGAAGACCGCTGCCGGGGCATCACCGAACTGTTCCAGCGCGACGATATCAACGAAATGCCGGTCGAACAGGCGCTGGGTACCTTTGCCTGCATCCTGATCAACCACACGATGGACGACGATACGATGGCCGCCCTGCGCACCATCCTCGCCGAAAGCATCCAATTCCCCGAACTGGGCCACCTCTTCTACGAAAGCGGCCCGGAGCCGAGCAAACAGGCGGTCGCGAACTATCTGGCCGAACAGACCAAACGCGGGCGTCTGGTCATCGACAACCCCCGGCGCGCGGCAGAGGATTTCTGCTCGCTGGTCTGCGGGGACGCCAAGATGCGCGGCATGTGCGGCCTACCGACCTTCCTGCCCGGCATCACCGGCGAGATACAGGCGCAGCACGCGGTCGAGGTGTTCCTGCGCGCTTACGGACCGCGGTAGGCATAAAAACAAAAAGGCCGGGGATCGCTCCCCGGCCTTTTTCTTTGAACCCCGGCCCCGCCCTAGAACTTGTAGCGAGCCTGCAGACCCAGCACATGGATCATCGGGTCTTTGGATCGAGCATTGGTCGTGCCACCAAATGCCTGGGTGCGGCTCAGGTCGCTTTCTTTGACCAGAACCAGCAGATAGGCGGCATCGAGCGCCCAATTATCCGTGATGCCCCAGCTGGCGCCCAGACCGAGATTGATGCGGTCGCCATCGGGAACGCGGGTCGAGCGGTGGTTATCGTTGGTCGGCGACGTGTCGTACTGGACACCCGCGCGGAGCGTCCAGGCCGGGTTCAGCTTATATTCGCCGCCAAGGGCAACCGAGTAGCTGTCGTGGTAATTCTCGGTCGAGGTCGTATTCAAGGCCCCGGTCGGCGAGACGACCCGCAACGTCTTGAAGTTCGACCAGTTGAACCAGTTCACCTGGGCCAGCAGTTTCGCCTCCGGCGTCACATCCCAAGCCAGACCAAGACCGACGATATCCGGCGTCTTCAGCTTCGCCGTGGCATCATCTTCCAGGACGGTGACACCGCCCGCTGTACGCACCCTCGCCGTGCCTTCGAGCTTATGGGAAACCGCCGAGCGATAGGTCAGGCCCATCGTCACGGTTTCGACCGGCTTGAAGGTCAGACCGGCGTTGAAGCCAACCGACCAGTCATCGCCCTTCACCCGGCCGAGCAGGTCGGTTGCAGGCGTGGGAACAGCGGCCCCCGGAACAGCGTTGGTCAGTTCAGCCTCAGCACGCTGCACGTCGATCCCAGCGCCAAGAGACCATTGGTTATTGATCTTATAAGCAGCGCTGAGACCGAGATTGATCGTCTGCAGATGCGATTTGACCGAGTCGTAGCGGCCGAACCAGCCTTCTTCATATTCACCCGACAGACCGAAGGGCGCGCTGACGCCCATGCCAAGGCGCAGTTCCGGTGTCGGTGCCCAGACACCATAGAGATTGGGCAGAACCGCCGGATCATAGGGGTTGCCGCCATCACTGGTGCCGGTCGCCGGAACGGTGCCGGTATCGCGTAGCTTCTGATTGAACAGGATCAGATTGGCGCCCGCCGCCACCTGGCTGCGGTCGAGGTTCGTCATGCCTGCGGGATTGGTATAGACCGTGCTCGCATCGAAGCCGGTGGCATTCTGGCCCGCGAAAGCCGACCCCATGCCCGTGATGCTTTGTTCCTGAAGGTAGAAGCTGCCCGCCTGGGCACTGCCAACCCCTGCCAGGACGCTCAAGGCGACCCCTGTCAGCAGACGGATTAATGGCGTCGATTCCATGCTCCGCATCATTTTTCTCCCGGTAAACCTGCTTTTTCGTACCGCTGTTAGCCGCGATCTCTGCTTAACCGGATAACACGGTTAAGGAGCAGGTCCAATATGGAGAATACCGCTGTTACGGAAAATTGACAGAAACAAGGCGCGGCTGTTGCTCTACCGCCACAAGTTGCGGAGCAACTTGTGGCGGCTGGTTTAGTTGGTCCCTCGCCGGGCGGGTGCATCCGCACCCTTGGCCGCAGCCGCAATGGCTGCTGGGGGAGAAATCAATCTCTCGTCATCCCGGTGCTCGACACCGGGATCTCCTCCGGGAGCCCGTCCTATACTTACTCCAACAGAGTTGAAACGCCCCCGGAGGAGACCCCGGGATCAAGTCCCGGGGTGACGGCATTTAAAAAATCAATCGTTGCTCGACCGCAGCGGGCGTTCTTCCACGCGGGCATAGACCGCGAGGCCGACCAGCATCAGCACCGCCGTCACCAGGAACAGCACGCCAAAGGCATTGCTGATGGTCAGGCGATCCTCGGGCGTCAGGGCAGCACGCGCCAGCCCCTCAAGACCACCGGCCGAGGAGAGCGACGGGGTCCAGGCTGCAATCAGCCCCAGCACCATCGCGGTGCCACCGGCCATAAGTACGGCTCCCCCCAACGAGCGCACAAAACCGAACGCTCCGGTAATGGCCCCCAGGTCCCGTTTGGCGACGGCATTCTGCGAGGCGACGATGGTGGTCGGGAAGATCGGGCCGATACCCAGCCCGATGGGGATCAGCAGCAGGGCCGCGAGCCAGGCAGGCAACTGCCCGGCAAAGGCGGCTTGGATCAGCAGGGCGATCACAGCGAAAGGGATGCCGACCAGAACCGGCAGCCGGTACTTGCCGGTCTTCTTGACGTATTGCCCGCCAAAGAAGGCCGTCACCGGCACCGACAGCATGAAGGGGATCATCATCAGACCGGCGAAATCCGGCGTGGCGCCCAACCCAACCTGAAGATATGTGGGCGCCAGCACCGCCACCGCGAGATAGGCGCCAAAGACGATGAAGATCGAGGCCAGGGTCGGACCGATCACCCGGTCGGTCAGGAAATGCGGCGGCAGGATCGGCTCGTCCACCTTGGTCTGGCGACGGAAGAAGAACCAGAGGCCGCCGACCCCGGCAACCAGCAGCCCGGCGATGACGGGCATTCCCCAGGTGGCCGAGGTACCGCCTTCGGAGATGGCCAGCAGCAGCGTCGTCGACCCCACCAGCAGCCAGAGGATCGAGGGCGCGTCGATCCGGGCCGGGCGGGTCTGCAGCGGCAGCTTGCGCAGCGCCACCACAACCACCGCCATAGCGGCAAGGCCGAGCGGAATATTGATCCAGAAGACCCATGGCCAGCCCACATGGGCGGCAAAAACCCCGCCCAGGATGGGGCCTGCCAGCGAGGCCGCCGCCCAGGTCATGGAGAAGAAGGCGGCATAACGGGCGCGCTCACGCGGGCTGATGATCTCCCCCACCAGCGCCTGCACGGTGGTCATGAGGCCGCCGCCCGCTAACCCCTGAACGGCGCGCGCCAGGATAAGCTGCACCATGGTCGTCGAAATCGCACAGAGGACCGAGGCGATCAGGAACAGCACCATGCAGCCGTAAAGCAGACGGCGGCGGCCATAGAGATCGCCGAGCTTGCCCAGGATCGGCGTCCCGGCGGTCGCGGTCAGCATATAGGAGGTGATGATCCAGCCGATCAGGTGAAAATCGCCCAGATCCTTGCCGATCACCGGCAGTGCGGTCGCGACGATGGTCTGATCGAGAGCCGCCAAAAACAAGGCCAGCAACGCGCCGAAGAGAACGACCTTGATCTCCCTCGGCGTCAGGGCGACGGGTGGAGGGGCGGCTTCGGCGGCACTGGACATGATACAGGCTTTCCGGCCTCCCGGTCGGCCTACACAGGCGGCGGGGAGTTCTGGGGTTACTCCGCCGCCGGGCGACGAAGGGGAGCGTCGAACTGCAAGGCAGCCAGGCGGGCATAGAGTCCGTCGGCGGCCACCAGGCCAGCGTGACTGCCACTTTCTACCAGACGCCCCTGGTCCATGACCAGAATACGATCACTATTGGTGATGGTGGCTAGGCGATGGGCGATGACGATGCTGGTGCAGCCGGTCATCAGACGCTCCAGCGCCTGCTGCACCGCCTGTTCCGATTCCGCATCCAGGGCGCTGGTAGCTTCGTCCAGCAGCAGCAGGGCCGGACGGCGCAGAATTGCACGGGCAATGGCGATACGCTGACGCTGGCCACCCGACAGGCGCACACCGCGCTCGCCCAGTTCCGAGGCATAGCCTTCGGGCAGACGGTCGATGAAGTCGGCGGCAAAGGCCGCTTCGGCGGCGGCCTTGACCTCGGCATCCGAGGCATCGGGGCTGCCGTAGCGGATATTGTCGCTGACGCTGCCTGCGAAGATCACCGGATCCTGAGAGACGACGGCGATCGGACGGCGTAGCGCCTCGGGATCCAGGGTGCGCAGATCATGGCCATCGAAGCGGACCACACCGCGCTGGGGATCGTAAAAGCGCAACAGCAGCTGAATGACCGTGGTCTTACCCGCGCCGCTGGGGCCGACCAGGGCCACACGCTCGCCCGCCTTCAGCTTGAAGGACAGATCATGCAGTGAAGGACGGTCGGGCCGGGTCGGATAGGCGAAATCGACACCTTCGAAGGCCACTTCACCCTTGGCGGGCTGGGACAGGATCGCGGGCGATGCGGGAGCTTCGATAGCCGGGACGGTGGTCAGCAGCTCGACAATCCTCTCCGACGCCCCGGCGGCGCGTTGCAGATCGCCCATCACTTCGGAGATCGAGCCGACGGCCCCTGCCACCACGGCGGCATAAAAGACGAAAGCCGACAGATCGCCGGGGCTGAGACGCCCGGCCAGCACATCATGACCGCCGATCCAGAGGATGACGGAAATGGCACCGAAAACCAGCAGGATCACGATGGCGGTCAGCAGCGCGCGGGCCCGGATGCGCTGGCGGGCAGCGGCGAAGGCAGTCTCGTTCCGGGCGACAGTCTGCGCCCGCTCCCACCCTTCGGCGGTATAGGCCTGGACGGTGCGGATCGCGCTCAAGGCATCGGAGACCTGCACACCCACGGCGGCGACGGCATCTTGCGACGCGCGGGAGAGCGCGCGCACCTTACGCCCAAAGACGATGATCGGCACCACCACCAGCGGCACGACCAGGAATACGAGGCCAGTCAGCTTGGGGCTGGTGATCAGCAGCATGGCGGTGCCGCCCAGGAAGGTCGCCACATTACGCAAGGCAACCGAAACGGCCGAACCGACGACGCCTTCGATGATCGCGGTATCGGTCGTGATGCGCGACTGGATTTCGGCGCTGCGGGTCTTGTCGAAGAAGCCCGCGTCCAGGCTGACAACCCGAGCAAAGACGTCGCGGCGCAGATCCGCCACCACCCGCTCGCCCAGCCAGGACACCAGGGAGAAGCGGGAATATGTGGCCAGCGCCATGACGATGACGGCGCCCATCAGGACCAGCACCGCCTTGTCCAGCAGCGCCGCATCCCCCGCCACGAACCCATGGTCGACCAGCGTGCGCAGGCCCCCGCCGAGCGCCAGCACGGAACCGGCAGCGATCAGCAGGGCAACCGTCGCCCCAACCAGCTTGAGCTTGTGGGGCTTCAGATAGGCGAACACGAACCCCAGCGCGCGGATATCGCGGGAAGCCGGACGGTCGTTGGGCATGGCAGTCGGGCGGCGCGCCAAGGGCGGCGAACTCCTGATGGTTTTGAGAGGGACTCGCAATCGCCCCCGGAGGCCCCGGTATAGCAGCCGGTCCCCAGGCGGGCAAGTTGGGGGGACATTCTGTCGCCGCAAGGGGGAGGCGGAGGGCCTTCTCGTCACTGTTACCCCGGGACGTGATCCCGGGGTCTCCAACCTTTCCTGTTTTGTCGTCACCCCGGGACTTGATCCCGGGGTCTCCTCCGGGAGCGCTTCCACGCGGCCTCGGTCCTCGTTGGACAGGCACCCGGAGGAGATCCCCCGCATGAAGCGGGGGATGACGACATTTTATAGATTGGCGCCCGTCAATCGCCCCTGTGATTGCGCTCAACCGTCAGAAACACGTCGTTCTGATGAATTTCGTCGAAGATATAGTGTGCCTTTTGCCGGTGCATCTCGGCGTCGAGACCCTGCATCAAATGCCGAACAGATCCGGTTCCGGCCCTTCGAACCGCAGCAGGGCAACCTTCATCGGCAACCCGCCGCCAAAGCCGACGAGCTTGCCACCCGCGCCGATGACCCGGTGGCAGGGAACGATCAGGCCGATGGGATTGGCGTTATTCGCCATGCCGACTGCACGCTGGGCGTCGGGATTGCCGATCCGGCGCGCCATCTCGCCATAGGAAATGGTCTCGCCGTAGGGAATGAGGCAGAGCTGGCGCCACACGGCCTGCTGGAACTCCGTTCCTTCTGCCGCCAGGGGCAAATCGAAGTCGCGGCGTTTCCTGGCGAAATATTCGTCGACCTGCCGGGCAACGGGAGCGATGGCGGCTTCGTCCCAGTCGGGGGACTCCCCCAGTTCGGCGATCCAGCGCGGCTGCTCGTCATCGGGCAGGATGAAACGCGTCAGGGCGCCGTCACTGTTCACAACGGCGACGGCGACACCTAGCGGTGTTTGGATGCGCCCGGCTCTTACCACTCCCACCCCGCCGCCGTGCTTGGCACGGCAAACGCAAAAACCAGCGATGGGGCGGTCACCAAGACCACCCCATCGCCTTGAGATAAGAGGCCATATGCGGCGGCGGCGGTGCTTCGGCCACGATGGGTGGGCCTTCTTCCTTGTAGGGGATCGTCAGACGCCTTGCGTGCAGCATCATCGGCTGCGGCATGGTCGAGGCGATGCCATAGGTGATATCGCCGATCAGCGGCAGGCCGATATGGGCGCAATGCACGCGGATCTGGTGAGTGCGACCGGTCATCGGCTCCAGCTCCAGCCACGCCGTGCCTTCGGTGCGCGCCAGCACCTTCCAATTGGTGACCGAATGCTGGCCCTTCTTGTCGACCAGGATCTTCCAGCCTTCGCCCCGGCGCGTCACTTTCAGCAGCGGGGCCGTGATCCGGCCCTCGTCTCCCTTGGGATTGCCCGCAACAATGGCCCAGTAGGCCTTGCGCACTGACCCTGCCTGGAACAGCCGCCCCAGCTTGGACAGTGCCTTCTTGTGCCGTCCGAGCGCGAGGCAACCCGACGTGTCGCGATCCAGCCGATGGGCGAGATGCGGTGGCTCCTTGCGCTCGAACTGCAGGGCCGGGAGATATTGCTCCAGATCGTGCTTCGTCGTCGGCCCGGCATGGACCGCAAGGCCTGCGGGCTTGTCGATGATCAGCAGATTGCCGTCGCGATAGAGGATGCGCGCGACCAGATCCTCGGCCTTCATGCCTCGCCCCGGTCGACGGCCTGATAATGGGCGCTGGACGCCTTCAAGGTGGCGGCGACGGTATAGGGATCCTCTAGCGGGAAGATCGTCAGGCGGCGGCGGCCAAAGCTCTTCAGGTCGACGGTCATCCAACCGCCGGTGACCATGTTTTTGCCCGCGCCGCGCACATTCACCATCTTGGTTTTGCCGGTATAGAGGTGACCCAGCGGCCGGAAGGTCGATATCTCGCCCTCCAGGATCACGGCCGGGTGGTTGAAGAACCGCTGCCGTATCCAGTAGAGCGCCAGCACGAAGATCCCCAGGCCGAAGTTCCAGGGCATGGGGAAGCTGGCCGTCACGCCCACAGCCAGGATGACGTGCAGGATCAGAAGGCGGCGCCAGTCGAAGCTGGCCATGAAAACCGGGGACTTGTCGGTGGGGGTGTGCTCTTGTTTCATGTGCGCTAATCTGCCGATAACGGAGCGTCGAGGAAAGCAAAAGCATGGTTCGCCGTATCGCCCGCTGGGTCGCCTATGGGATCGGTGGACTTATTGCCTTCTGGCTCGTGATGATCCTGGTCTATCGCGTGATCTATCCGCCCGTCACGCCCCTGATGGTGATCCGCCTGTTCGAGGGCGAAGGGCTGAAACATGAAGCCGTCGCCTGGGATCGCATCGACAAGGATATCGCCCGCGCCGTGATCGCGGGGGAAGACAATAACTTCTGCAGCCATAACGGCGTCGATTGGGTCGCCGTCCAGGATGCCATCGAAGAATATCGCAATGGCGAGGACTTACGCGGCGCCAGCACGGTCACGATGCAACTGGCGCGCAATCTCTTCCTCTGGCCCGGTGGCGGCTTCATCCGCAAGGGCGTGGAGGTGCCGCTGGCCTTCACCATCGATCTGCTGTGGCCCAAACACCGCATCATGGCCGTCTATCTCAACAGCGTGGAATTCGGCCCCGGCATCTATGGGGTGGAGGCAGCCAGCCGTCACCATTTCGGCAAATCCGCCGCCCAATTGAACCGGACGGAGGCAACCCTGCTGGCCGCCGTGCTGCCCAATCCGCGCCGCTTCGACGCGGGCAAGCCGTCCGCCTATATCCAGCGCCGCTCCGCAACCTTGAGCCGGATCATGGGGCAGTTGGGCAATTGGACGGATTGCGTGACGTAAAGGAAGGCAAGGGGCGCCCGGGCCGTTGCGAGGCTGTTGCAACGCGGCGATGCGTCGCCACCCCTTTACCAGCCCCCGGAAAAAGCTTATGTCACAGTCTTGACTGCTCATAGCCGGAAGTTGCACAGAGATCATGAGTAATTTGATCGAGGAAAAGGTCACCTCCGTCCATCATTGGACTGATAATCTTTTCACCTTCACGACCACCCGTTCGCCGACTTTCCGCTATGAGAACGGCCATTTCACCATGATCGGCCTGATGGTCGAGGGTAAGCCGCTGCTGCGCGCCTATTCCGTTGCCAGCCCCAATTATAATGAAGAGCTGGAATTCTTCTCGATCAAGGTGCCGAACGGCCCCCTCACCTCGCGGCTTCAGCATCTGAAGGTCGGCGATGGGGTGCTGGTCGGCAAGAAGGCCAGTGGCACCCTGGTGGTCGATAATCTGACGCCGGGCAAGCGCCTTTATCTGCTGTCCACCGGCACCGGCCTTGCGCCCTTCATGAGCCTGATCCGCGATCCGGCGGTCTATGAGAAATACGAGACGGTCGTGCTGACCCATACCTGCCGCACGGTCGGTGAACTGGCTTATCAGCAACTGATCACCGAGGAACTGCCCAATGACGAGTTCCTGGGCGAAGAAGTGAAGGCCAAGCTGCGCTATTACCCGACCGTGACGCGCGAGCACTATAAGACCCAGGGCCGCATCACCGACCTGATCACCTCCGGGAAACTGGCCGCCGATCTGGGTCTGCCGGAACTCAATGCCGAAGAAGATCGCGTGATGCTGTGCGGCAGCCCGGAAATGCTGACCGACACCCAGGCCTTGCTGGAAGCCCGCGGCTTCACGATGGGCCGGGCTTCTGCACCGGGCACTTTCGTGATCGAGAAGGCTTTCGTGGGATCTGCTGAGGACTAAAGCGCGGCGTTAGCGCAGCCAGTCCGGCAGTTCGGGATAGGATGGCTCGTCACCAATCTGGGTGATCGCCTGCCGCGCACAACAGGCACTGCTGTCGGTGAGAACTTCCAGAAAGAGGTTATAGGCCGGGAAATAGCCGATCTCGCTGTGGCGGTAGAAGCTTTCCCGGCTGCCGTCGGGATGCTGCCTATCAAGGATCTCCTCGCACCCATAAAGGCGCATATCGCCACTGCCGGTGCCAATCCGGCTTTAGGCCGGAAGGGTCAGGCGATAGCAGCAGAGCTTCAGGGTTTCTTCGCCATGGAGCTCGCCGGAGGTCTTTTCCGACCGCACGGTCCGCAAGGCGAAGCGTGCGCTCTGTTCCAACGGTTTCTTATCCGCCCTCACCGTCACCTCCAAAGGCACCGGGCCTTCAGTGATGCGCAACAGCCCTCCAAGCATATAGAAATCCTCGTCCGCACCTTTGGCATGCGTCCTGGTAACCAGAAGCAGATCCGAGGGAGAAAAGGCTTGGAGCATCACCTCCCGATCCCCGGAAGCCGTCTGCTCGTTCCAGGCGAGGGTTTTGACCTTGCTGCCGGTGGCATAATGATCCCATCGGAGATCTTCGAAAACCCGCCAGTCGAAGCGAACTCCCGATGGAGAAACCGGCGCATATTCCTTGTTAATAGCCCAGGCGCCCGCAAGGACCCGGAACATCTCCGTCAGATCGGGGAGAGCCGTAAACTCTGCCTCCAGGACCGGGCGCCGCTTGGACACCGCCTCCAGCTCGCAGGCCCTGTCGGACCAGCAGGTGATCTCTGGCGGGTTCGGGGGAGACATCGCACCGGCCGCCGGGGCAAATGCACAGATCAGAAGGACGAGCACTGCTTTCATACCGCCACGCTGACGCTAGATTGCGGCGGGATCGAGTTAAACAACCGTCATGAAGGCGCTACGCGGTTCGGCCACACAAGATCCCGGATCAAGTCCGGGATGACAGGTCTTGTTTGTTCCGTTCCGGCTTTAGAAGCGACGGCGGGAGGTATGAAATGCTAGGCGTGCGGAGCACAGGACCGGAGCGTACGTCTGTACGTGAGGATCCGAGCACCGCAAGCAACGACGCAGATCGTGCCTCCCGGCTAGCGGTAAGGATTGGCGTAGAGGGGATCGGCCAGCACGGTCTGGTCGGTGAGCGTGCGCAGGAAGGCTTCCAGGTCCGCGCGTTCGTCAGTCGACAGGCGCGCACCGGCGGCATGGACCGAAAGCACGTCACTCAGGGTCTTGGCCGCGCCATCGTGGAAATAGGGCGCCGTGCGCTCCACGTTGCGCAAGGAGGGCGTGCGGACGCGGGTGGCACCGCTGGTATCGCCCTGGGGCGGGTGATAGCGGAAATCGGTCAGGAAACGGCCACCGTGGCAGGTGCCGCATTGGGCATGGGGACCAAAGAAGAGGGTGCGGCCACGCTTGGCATCCTCGGGCAGATCGCCCTCGCCCCGGCGCTGACGGTCGTAGGTTGAGTCGAAACTGACCAGCGTGCGCTCGAACGAGGCAATCGCCCGGCCGACGTTGCGCCAGCTGATCGCCCCGGCGCCGTCGGGGAAAGCGGCGGCGAAGGCTGCCGGATACTCGGGATCGGCCTTCAGGCGGCCAAGGATCTCATCCTCGCGCCCCAGGCCGCCCATCTCCACAGGATGGCCGCCGAAGAGCGGCGTGAACAGCTGCTCCTCCAGACGGCGCACGGTGGGGTCGGACCAGGTGAGGACCGGGTAATAGGCGACATTGACCAGCGACTGCACATTGCGCGGATGCCGCTCGCCCGAAACGCCCAGCGCGCGGGGATGGCGGTCGGTGAAGGCGCGCTCCTGATCGTGGCAGGTGGCGCAGGACATATAGCCGGGGCCGGAAAGGCGGACGTCGTAGAAGAGCTTGCGCCCAAGCTCCACCTTCTCGACCGACAGGGGGTTGTCGACGGGGACGGATGGCGGCGCTTCGCCACGCGGCAGACGCCACTGCCACGGCGTCTGCGCCGCAGCTGGCAGCGCTGCCAGCATCAACCCGGCAAAAAGTAAAAGAACTCGCCCCATAGTCCTCTATGCATCGTCAGTCTGCCGCCTCCTTTCCCGCCGCAGGCGCGGTCTGGAAGGTCAGCGGAGTCTCGGCTTCATATGCAGTAATATAGTCTCTTGTCGCCGGTACAGCACCTGTATCAAGTGCCATCTGGATTTGGAAGTTCACATTGATCCTGTGGCGGAACGAAATCTCACTCCCCACCAGATAAAATTCCCACATCCGGCAGAAACGCGCGTCCGTCAACGCCTCTATTTCTGCACGATTATTATTAAAATTCTGTCGCCATGCCTTTAAAGTTTCAGCGTAATGACCGCGCAGGATTTCGATATCGGTAATCCAGAGATTGGTTTTCTCGATCACCGGCACGACTTCGGAGACAGCCGGGGAATAGCCGCCGGGGAAGATATATTTGCGGATCCAGGGGTTGGTGTAGCCCGCCCCATCGGCCCGCCCGATGCTATGCAGCAGCGCCACGCCCTGGGGATCCAGCAGTTCCTCGACCTTCTCGAAGAAAGCCGGGTAGTGGTTGACGCCCACATGTTCGAACATCCCAACCGAGATGATGCGGTCGAAGCTGCCGTTCAGGGCGCGATAATCCATCAGTTCAAACTTCACGCGGCCGTCGAGGCCCTTTGCAGCGGCCCGCTCCCGGGCGACGGCCAGTTGTTCGGTCGAGAGCGTGACGCCCAGCACCTCGACATCCGCGGCTTCGGCCAGATGGATGCCAAGCCCACCCCAGCCGGAGCCGATGTCGAGAACGCGCTGGCCGGGCTTCAACAGCAGCTTGGCCGCCAGATGCCGCAGCTTGGCGGCCTGGGCCTCGGCCAAGCTCATGTCCGGGCGCAGATAATAGGCGCAGGAATATTGCATCGAGGGATCGAGGAACAGCTCGAACACCCGGCGCGACAGATCATAGTGATGCGCGACATTCTGACGCGACCGCGGCGCCGGATTGATCTGCATCAGGCGCCGCCCGATCTTGCGCACCACATCGATCACGCCCTGGAGCGGATGGGTCCCGAAGTTGTTCATATTGATATAGACGATGTCGAACAGGTCGGCGAGGTCGCCCTCCTCCACCGTCAGACGCCCGTCCATATAGGCTTCCCCTGCCGCCATCCAGGGATTGAAGAAGACGGAATTTTCGGCCTTCTGATCGTGAAACTTCAGCGCGAGGGCGGGCTTTCCGCCATCCCCGAAACGATGGCGCGTTCCGTCTGACGCGATGACATCGAGCGTTCCGACCCTGATCGCTCGTTTAAGCAGACCGGCAAGCAGCATGTAATCCCCCTCCTCGGTCGATAAACTTCCGATTTCCTGGATAACAACGACACACTTGGAAAGTTCGTAAACAGATGTGGGACCTATATTCTCGTCTTGGCAAGGGGTCACGCATCCGTCATTGATCTTATCAACAAGGACAGGGACGCCGACCCATCGGCGATGCCGCAAGAAACGCGCTTAACAGGAGGAAATCATGTCGTCCATTTTCACGACCCCGACCCGCCGCCAGTTCCTGGGCACGACCGCCGCGACGGCTGCCCTGACCGCCTTCGGTTCGGCCCCGGTCTTCGCCCAGGGCGCTGCCCTTAAGGTCGGCGTGCTGCTGCCGCGCTCCGGCATCCTGGCGCAGGCAGGCCAAGCCTGCTTCCGCGGGGCCGAGATCGCCGCCAAGATCCTGCCCGGTATGGGCTACACCCTCGAAATCATGTCGGGCGACACGGAATCGAACGTCGATCAGGCGCGCGCCCGCACCGAAAAGCTGATCAACGACGGCGCCCAGGTCATCATCGGCGCCTTCGACAGCGGCCAGACCGGCGCCGCCGCCCAGGTCTGCGAACAGCGCGGCATTCCGCTGGTGGCCAATATCGCCGCCGCCCCGCAGCTGACCGAACAGGGCTACAAGACCTTCTTCCGCAACTTCCCGACCTCCATCGATCTGGTCCGCAACGCCTTCCCGCTGATGAAGGATATGTTCGCGGCCGGTGGCAAGACCCCGAAGTCGGCGATCTTCCTGCATGCCAACGACACCTTCGGCATGGCCAACAAGGCCGCCTTCGACCAGCTGTTCCCGGCAGCGGGCATGCCCTTCACCATGGTCGAGCCGATCTCCTACGACCCGAAGGCGCAGGATCTGTCGGTCGAAGTTGCCAAGGCCAAGGCCACGGGCGCCGAGCTGGTGATCGTCACCACCCGCGCTGCCGACGCCATCATGCTGGTCAAGGAAATGGTCAAGCAGCGCTGGGAGCCGATGGGCATCGTCTCGCCGGGCTCGCCGGGTCTCTATGACGCGCAGTTCTATAAGGCGCTGGGCAAATACGCCGATTTCTCGGTCACCAACCTGCCCTGGTTCAACCCGAATGCCGCGCTGACCAAGAAGGTCCAGGCCGAGTTCGCCAAGCTCTATCCGAACGATGCCTTCGACGGGTACGGCTTCAACATCGGTTGCACGCTGGACGCCATCCTGGTCGCCTGCGATGCCTTCAAGCGCGCCGGTTCGGCTGCTCCCGAAGCCATGCTGAAGGCGCTCCGCGAAACCAAGCTGGCCGAACATATGATGGTCGGCCCGGACATCACCTTCGATGCCAAGGGTCAGAACGTCAATTTCAGCTCGGTCGTCGTGCAGAACCTGAAGGGCCGCCCGACCGTCGTGATGCCGAGCGCCGCCGCCGAAGCCAAGCCGGTCTGGCCGATGCCCGGCTGGTCCGACGCCGCGCGCGGGTAGTTGGTAGGTTTTTGAGCGATCCCGGGCTTAGCGGCCCGGGATTTCTTTTTAAGAAGTGCCTTTCTCTTTTTCGTCATGCCCCGGTTCATCCGGGGCATCTCCTCCGGGGGAGTTTCCTCACTGCCTTAGTTCAGATTGGACGGGCTCCCGGAGGAGATCCCCCGATCAAGTCGGGGGATGACGACTTTTTTGGTTTGGAGGGATAAGGCGAGATTCTGTTTGGCCCCTCCGGTACTCACTGTAAAAAGAACCCCATGCCCTTAGATTTTTATCTCAACATCATCGTCTCCGGCCTGCTGACCGGCCTGATCTATGGCCTGGCCGCCATGGGGCTGTCGGTCATTTTCGGGGTCGTGCGCCTCGTCAATTTCGCCCATGGCGAGATGATGGTGCTGGGCATGTTCGGCGCCGTGCTGCTGGCCCAGAGCTTCCATCTGGACCCGATGCTGAGCGCGCCGCTGATCGCCGTGCTGATGTTCGTCGCGGGGTACGCTTTGCAGCGCGGGCTGCTGAACCGCTTCATCGAGCGCCCGGACCATCAGCAGTTCATCCTGCTGGTCGGCATCGCCATGATGCTGGTGAATGGCTTGCTGATGGTGTTCGGCCCCGACGCGCGCTCCACCGGGGTCGATTATGTCTTCGACAGTTTCGCGGTCGGTGCCCTGAATATCGACAAGGTGCGCGTCTATGCTGCCGGGACGGCGCTGCTGGTCGCCGCCCTGCTGTTCTGCTTCTTCCGCTATAGCCGCATCGGCACCGCCATCCGCGCCTGCGCCGATAATCAGCTGGGCGCCAAGGTCGTGGGCCTGGATGTCCAGGGCCTCTATGCCATCACCTTTGGCATCGGCGCCGCCTGCGTGGGCGTCGCGGGCAGCCTGATGAGCCTTGTCATCGATGTGCGCCCGCAGCTGGCGCCGGAATATACGCTGCTCAGCTTCATCATCGTCATCGTCGGCGGCCTGGGATCGATGGGCGGGGCGCTGCTGGGCGGCGTGCTGATCGGCGTGTCCGAGGCGGTCGCAGGCTTCGTGCTGCTGCCGTCGATGAAATCCATGTTCTCCTATGGTCTGCTGGTGCTGGTGCTGCTGCTGCGCCCCCAGGGCCTGCTGGGCAAGAAGGGCTAAGGGCCGTGTTGAAGGGACTTTTCGACGGGGTCACCCCGCGCGGCCGTGCGGCGCTGGCTTTATTCGCGGGCGGTCTGATTCTCTGGCCGCTGGTCGCCAACCCCTATCTGCTGGCCATCGGCACGCTGATCCTGTGGTTCGCCTATGTCGGGCAGGCCTGGAACGTGATGATGGGCTTTGCGGGGCAGTTGTCGCTGGGCCATACCCTCTATGTCGGGCTGGGCGGTTATGCAGCCGCCGCGCTGTTCGTGAAGCTGGGGATCGGCCCCTGGGCGGGAGTCTGGGTCGCCGTATTGGCAGCCGCCCTGGCGGGCCTCGTCATCGGTTGGCTGGGCTTCCGCTTCGGCATCAAGGGCGTGCATTTCGCCCTGCTGACCATCGCCTTTGCCGAGTTTACCCGCGTCGCCTTCGACCATGTGACGCCGCTGGGCGGTTCGGGCGGGCTGTTCCTGCCGGTCGACCAGCGTGCGGGCATCGATATCCTGGATCTGCGCGGCCCGCCCGCCATGTATTATTACATCATGATGGGCCTCGCCGCCCTGGCCCTGCTGGCCTGCCGCCTGCTGCTGAAAAGCCGCATCGGCTATTACTGGCTGGCCATCCGCGAGGATCAGGAAGCGGCAAGCGCCGTCGGCATCAATGTCTTCCGCTACAAGCTGCTGGCCGTGGTGATCTCCGCCGCCATGACGGCCCCGGCGGGTGTCTTCTATGCCTTCTATTACAATAACCTGTTCCCCGAGCAGGTGTTTGCCATGAACCGATCGATCGAGATCCTGCTGGGCGCCATCGTCGGCGGCATCGGCACCATCTTCGGCCCGATCCTGGGCGCCTTCATCCTGACCCCGCTGGGCGAGACCATGACCAATGTGCTGGAGCATATCGGCGTGACTGTTCCGGGATCGAAACAAGTCTTCTATGGCGCCGCCCTGGTGGTGATCGTGCTGTTCCAGCCCGCCGGGATCTGGCCCTGGCTCGCCAAGCGCCTGAAGCTTGTGACGGGAGACGGCAAATGAGCGATCTGCTGATCGTCGACGGCGTCTCCAAACGCTTCAAGGGCCTGAAGGCCGTCGATAATGTCTCCTTTTCCGTGCCTCAAGGCGGGATCGTCGCCCTGATCGGCCCCAATGGCGCGGGCAAGACCACCACGTTCAACCTGATCGCGGGCCTGTTCCCCGGCGACAGCGGCAAGGTCACCCTGGCGGGCGAGGATATCACCGGCCGCCCGGCCCATGAGATCTGCGCCGCCGGAATCGGCCGCACCTTCCAGATCGTGAAACCCTTTGCGGGTCTGTCGGTGCTGGAGAATGTGCTGGTCGGCGCCCTGCACCGCGAAACCAGCGTCACGAAGGCGCGGGATGCGGCGATGGAGGTGTTGCAGACCCTCGGCCTCGACAAGCTGGCCCAGCGCCCCGCCGGTAGTCTGACCCTGCCCGAACGCAAGGGGCTGGAGGTCGCCAAGGCCCTGGCGACCCAGCCGAAGATCCTGCTGCTGGACGAGGTGATGGCGGGGCTGCGGCCCACGGAAACCGACGCGATGGTTGCGACTTTGCGCGATCTTAACGCCCGCACCGGCGTCACCATCCTGCTGATCGAACATGTGATGCGGGCGGTCATGGCCCTGTCGCAGCATGTCGTCGTGCTGGACCACGGCGTGAAGATCGCCGACGGCAAGCCCGAAGACGTGGTCAAAGACCCGAAGGTCATCGAGGTCTATCTGGGCGAGGAGGCGCACTGATGCTGAGCCTTGATAAGATCACTGCGGCCTATGGCGATGCCGTCGCCCTGGATGATATCTCGCTCAACGTCGCGCAGGGCGGCATCACCGCCGTCATCGGCACCAATGGCGCAGGGAAAACCACGCTGATCCGCACGCTCGCCGGTATCATCAAGCCGCGCGCGGGCCGGATTTCCTTTGAAGGTCGGGATATCACCGACCTGCCCAGCCATAAGGTCGTCGACCTCGGCATCGGTCAGGTGGCCGAAGGCCGTCAGGTCTTCCCCACCCTGTCGGTGCGCGAGAACCTCGATATGGGCGCCCTGGTGCCGCGCGCCCGCAAAGGCGCCGCCGACCGGCTGGAAAAGATGCTGGAGCTCTTCCCGCGCCTCCGCGAACGCCTGACCCAAGCCGCCGGAACCCTGTCGGGCGGCGAACAGCAGATGCTGGCCATCGCCCGCTGCCTCATGGGACGGCCGACCCTGGTGATGCTGGACGAACCGTCCCTCGGCCTCGCCCCCGCCGTGGTGCAGGAGGTGTTCCGGGTGGTGCGGCGCCTGAAGGACGAAGGCCTGACCATCGTGCTGGTGGAACAGAATGTCGCCGCCTCGCTGAAGCTGGCCGATCAGGCCTATGTGCTGGAAACCGGGCGCGTGGTGCTGCAGGGCACAGGGGCGGAGCTGCTGACGGATGCACGGGTGCAGCAGGCCTATCTGGGGCTGTAGGCATGGATAAGACCCGCCTCACCGTTTTTCTGGGCGGCTGTCTGTTTGTTGTCGTCTGGCTGCTGGTGATGCGCGAGACAGGACCGAAGACCGGTGTCGCCGACTATTTCGCGCCGGTTTCCATCACGTCAGATATCCCTATAGGCGGTGTGACCTTCACGCGGGCCGATCTCGTCCTCCGCGTCAATATCGACGGCAATCTGAGCGCGGCGCGCCTGCGTGAAGTTGTCAGTGAGTTTGCAGCGTCGGAGGGTTTGAGGCTCGAGGGACCGAACCTGCCGGAGAGGAACCAGAGGGTGATCATCACCGATATCACAGTGAACGAGCACGCCAGCCTCATCGTCGATCAAGCCGAGAGCAACGGCCAAACGAGCCTATGGCTCTTTGTCCGAGACCAGTTCAAGACCGATGTAGCACCCATGCGGCGCCTGTTCGACCGCCTAACCGCCAAAATGCGAGAGGCTTTCCCCGAGCACGCCATTGGCGCAGTAGAGTAAGACTTCCGGGGCGCGCCGCCCCGGACCCGCTTTGCTCCAGTTAATCAAAAACGTTTCGTCACCATTTCTTAAAGTTGCATTATCTGCCCACCCGGCCAAGATGGTTGCATCGAAGTGAGGACACTTGATGCAAGACGTCAGACGCCAACTGCCAGTTTTTGTTGCCGGACTCTGTTGCCTGATGTTTGGAGGGATTTATCTCTCAACGGCCGACAACACTACCCGGATAGGAGTTGCGGACTATTTTTGGGGTGAGGCGGAGGCCAAGTCGCATTTTAATGACTGGTCGTTTTTTACTCTAGCCGCCGGTCCCCAGGATGCTGCCCTGGACAAAATAATCACCTCCTTCATCGCGGAGCACGCTCTTCCCTACAAGCGTGAAGAGGTAACCGGCCCTAAGGGTGGGCATCATATCGTTTTGAGCAGACAGATCTCAGGGGATCTTTCCTTCGTTATCCGTCTGGCCCCCAACTGGGGTGTCGACTTCGGCTTTCAAGGATGGGAAGCAGCTCCCAGCTCTTACCAAGAAGCTCGTCGGGAAGCAGAGCGGTGGTATGCCTTTGTCAACGAGCGCTTTCCTGACCATGCGGTCCGGGAAATCCCGGTCAACACGCAAAAACCTCGCTACAGCCGCCCGGCCAAAGGGGAGAAGAGCCAATGAGAGGCCTCACCATTGCGCTGTCGTTTGCGGTGATACTGACGCAGGGTTTTCCCGTCGTGGCATCGAGTATAGCCCACACTTTCGGGCCACGCTCGCCACTCGTTACTTTTGACCGTTATAGCCATCACCCGATCTATGCGTTCGAGATCAATACGGAGGAGGAGAATTCGAAGGTCGTTGAGGCTTTTGATGCCTTCTTTGCCTCCCGGCAGCTTCGTAGCGAACATAAAAGCAATGACGACCTGATTGACGTCGATATCGACAAGAACACCCGCATCTCGCTGCTGGCCTATATCTACAGCGGCGAACCGGACAAGATCCGCTATTTTGCCAGCATGCGGGTGAAACCCAATCCCGAGCCTTTTTCGGAACCCGCCAAGCAACTGTTGCGGGACCTGCGGCTGCATATGCTGGAGCGTTTCCCCGGTACGCAGAGCAAATACCCGGTCCCCAAGGTTTCGGACTTTGGGGATATCCACCCCTAACCCTCCTGGAAAATATCCTCGATCCGCAGATCGAAGGCCTTCGTGATGGTGAAGGCCAGCGGCAGGCTGGGGTCGTAGCGGCCGGTTTCGATGGCGTTTACCGTCTGGCGGGAGACGCCCAGGATCTCGGCCAGTTTGCCTTGCAACCAGCCGCACGCGGCGCGCAACTCCGGCAGAGTGTTCCTCATGTACTGAAACGCCCCCGTAGGAGATGCCCCGGATAAACCGGGGCATGACGAGGGCTATAGGGACGGCAAGATCTACAGGAACGCGGGGGTCAAGGGGCGCGGCGCCCCTTGCCTTGTGTCTCTTGTGTTGGCCTATCGCTTCGCTGTTTGAGGCGGGACTCTGTATGTTGGCCTATCGCTTCGCTGCTTGAGGCGGGACTCTGTATGTTGGCCTATCGCTTCGCTGCTTGAGGCGGGACTCTGTATGTTGGCCTATCGCTTCGCTGCTTGAGGCCTCTTGCGTGTTGGCCTATCGCTTCGCTGCTTGAGGCCTTAGGCCTTCAGCCGCGCCTTGCGCTGTTCGAAGACCGTGGGTCGCGCGGTGTCGACGGCTTGGTAGAAGACATGGAAGCGCTTGAACACCTCGGACGCAGCCTCGGCGTCGGCTTGTTTCACGAGGTCGAAGCTGTCGATGCCGCAGCGGGCGAGGAAGATCAACTGGTCCTGCAGGATATTGCCGGTCGCGCGGATCTCGCCTTTGTAGCCAAGGCGCTGGCGCAGCAGGCGGGCCTGGGTATAGGCGCGACCGTCGCGGAAGATCGGCCAATGGAGCGCGATCAGGGAGAGGCGCGGCAGCAGCGGTGCCAGCTCGTCCACCGGCTTGGTATTAGGCCAGAGGATGCCGAGCGGGCCTTGGTGGCCATCGGCTTCCGCGATGCGATCGGCGGGCAGGAGCACGGCGGCGTCCGGGGCGAAAGCCTCGCCTTCGGCGGGGCGGACCCAGATATCGTCGACCAGGGCGCCATTCTTAACCAGCGGCATAGACGCGTTCCTTGAAGGGGGCGACGCCGAGGCGTTCGACGGTCGCGATGAAGGGTTCGGCGGCATCCAGGCGCAGGGCGCGGTAGGTTTCGACGATCTGGCCGATCACGTCCGGAACCTTGTCGGCGGTGACGGCGGGGCCGAGCAGTGCGCCAAGCTTGGCTTTCTCGTCCGCGCGGCCGCCGATGGTGATCTGGTAGAATTCGGTGCCGGACTTGTCGACGCCCAGGATGCCGATATGGCCCACGTGGTGATGGGCGCAGGCATTGATGCAGCCGGAGATATTGATGTGCAGCCGCCCGATATCGCCCGCCAGATCGCTGTCGGCAAACCGTTCGGCAATCGCGGTCGCAATCGGGATCGAACGGGCGTTGGCGAGGTCGCAATAGTCGAGGCCGGGGCAGGCGATGATATCGCTGATCAGGCCGATATTCGGGGTGGCAAGACCAAGCTTGGCCAGCGCCTGCCAGAGGATCGGCAGATCGGCCTGCGCCACATGGGGCAGCACGAGGTTCTGTTCGTGGGCCACCCGGATCTCGCCAAAGCTGTAGCGGTCGGCAAGATCAGCCAGGGCATCCATCTGATCGGAGGTGATATCGCCGGGCGGCTGCCCCGGCACCTTCAGCGAGATCTGCACGATGGCGTAACCCGGCTGCTGATGGGCGACGGTGGCATTCTTGTGCCAGCGGCGGAAGGCGGCATCGTCGGCGATGCGGTGCAGCAGGCTGGAGGGTTTTTCCTCGCGCGCGGGATAGTCGGGATAGACGAAGCGGGAGCGGACATCGGCCACGATATCGGGGTCGAGGGTCAGGCGCTCCTCCCCCGCCAGCGCGGCATATTCAGCCTCCACCAGCTCCTGGAACTTCTCCTTACCCGTTTCGGCCACCAGGATCTTGATGCGGGCCTTGTAGATATTGTCGCGGCGACCGGCAGCGTTATAGACGCGCAGGATGGCCTCGAGATAACGGATCAGTTCCTCGGGGGCCAAGAAGTCGCGGATCGAGACGCCGATATAGGGGGTGCGGCCCAGACCGCCACCGACCAGCACTTCGAAGCCAATCTTGCCGTCGCGCTGGTGAATGATCAGGCCGACGTCATGGACCTTCACCGCAGCGCGGTCATGGTCGGAGGCGGCGGTGATGGCGATCTTGAACTTGCGCGGCAGATAGGTGAATTCGGGGTGCAGGGTCGACCATTGGCGTAAGACTTCGGCCCAGATGCGCGGATCGGTCACCTCATGGCGACCAACACCGGCATATTGATCGGTCGTCACATTGCGGATGCAGTTGCCGCTGGTCTGGATGGCATGCAGGCCGGACTTGGCCATATCGGCCAGGACATCGGGCATGTCCGAGAGCTTGATCCAGTTGAACTGGAGATTCTGGCGGGTGGTGAAATGGCCGTAACCGCGGTCGTACTTGCGGCCCACCTCGGCCAGCTTGCGCAACTGGTCGGAGGAGAGCGCGCCATAGGGGATGGCGACCCGCAGCATATAGGCGTGGAGCTGAAGATAGACGCCGTTCATTAGGCGCGTGACCTTGAACTCATCTTCCGTCAGGTCGCCCGCGAGGCGCCGGGTCACCTGATCGCGGAACTCGGCGACACGTTCGTCCACCAGGGCCTGATCGAATTCATCATAGCGGTACATGAGTAGTCCTTTGCGTTGGCCTACCGGGCTTCGCCCTACTTGAGGCCGTGTCCCTTAAGCCGCAGCATCGGCCAGCGTTTCGCCGGGAATGGCGACGCTGGGGCCTTTGGCGCGGATACGCTCGCGCACCGACAGGGTCGCGCCCTCGGGCGAGATGCGGGCGACATAGGGGCCGACGATGCGCCTGTAGTCGGCCTTGGCGGCATCGAGCCAGCCGAGCACCACCTCGGCATCCTCGGAAACGGCAGCGGCGGCGATATCGTCGGACCAGTCGCCCTCGGCCGTGCGATAGGCGGGGCTACCGGCGCCCAGGCGGTTGCCGGTGATGAGGCTGGGCCCGTCGATGCGCAGCTTCTGTTGATGGGGGGAGGCCATTTAGAAAGAACCCTTCGTTCAGACAGCTTGGCGCTGTTCTTGAGTGAAGACATCGGCGCGCTGGACCACGGCGCCGACAATCAGAAGCGATGGCCCCTCGCCCGCCTGCGCAACGAGGCGCGGCAGTTGGTCGAGGCGGCCGATTTCAAAGGAACTGTCCGCCCGGGTCGCGCGAGCAACCACAGCGGCAGGCGTCGCGGGATCGCGGCCGGCTTCGATCAGCCCGCGCGCCACCGCCCCGGCACTCTCGCGGCCCATATAGATGGCGAGCGTGGTCTGCGGGTTGGTGTGCGAAGACCAGTCGATGGCGTCGGCATCGGGGGCGCGATAGGCGGTCAGCAGGGTCAGGGCCGAGGCTTCGCGCCGGAAGGTCAACGGCAGGGCAACTTCGGCTGCCGCGCCCAGGGCAGCGGTGATGCCGGGAATGACTTCGTAGGCGATATTCTCCGCGCGCAGGGCTTCGACTTCCTCCCCCCCGCGACCGAAGATGAAGGGGTCGCCACCCTTCAAGCGCACCACGCGCTGCCCAGCCTTGGCGCGCGCGATCATCAGGGCCTGGATGAAGTCCTGGCCGACACCGGGCTCCCCTGCGCGTTTACCCACGTAGATCCGTTCGGCATCGCGGCGGGCGCGGTCGAGCACGCCTTCACCTACCAGATCGTCATAGAGGATGACATCGGCCTCGCCGAGCGCGCGGGCGGCTTTCAGGGTCAGCAGTTCAGGATCGCCAGGACCGGCGCCGACGATCTGGACGGAACCCTGCGGCGAGGCCCCGGTATCGAGGGCATGGGTCAGGGCGGCAATCGCGTCCGCCTCATGCCCCTGGAGCGCGAGATTGGCAATCGGCCCGTCCAGCACCTCGTCCCAGAAGCGGCGGCGGTCGGAGATATCCGGCAGGCGGGTCTGGGCGGTCTGGCGGAAGCGGCCGATCAACCGGGCCAGCGCGCCCAGACGTTCGGGGATCAGCGCCTCGATCTGGGTGCGGATGCGGCGGGCGAGCACCGGGGCGCTGCCGTCGCTGGCAATGGCGATGGTCACCGGATCACGCTCCACTACCGCCGGGACGCTGAAGTCCGAGAGGTGCGGCTGATCGACGATATTGATCGGCACCCGGATCGCACGGGCGCGCGCGGCCAGAATTTCCGCCGCTTCGCCTTCGGCCACCGCGATGATCAGGGCATAGGGGGACAGATCGACCGGTGCCACCGCCCGGCGATCCACCGACGCCCCTGCCTTTTCCAGCAGGCGCGCCTTATTGTCGGCCAGCGGACCATCGCCCACCAGCAGCGCCGTCCGCCCGCTCAAAGACAGGAACATCGGAAAATACATTACATCACCGTTATATTTCGGAAATAGCATCCGTCCCTTAGATATTCCCATCGCGCGCCTGCTCGTCAATAGGGAATTATCTACGCAACAATTGCGTTATTATTGCCCTGAGACGGGCGCAGCCGGGCCGCTTCATCGGCGGAACTGGCGATCTTGCCGACAAACCCCATGTCACGCGCCAACCCTGCCTCGACTTCAATGGGAAGAGACAGGTCGGCATGGGGGCCGTCGATGACCGGCAGGCGATAACTGCGGGCAGCCTCCACCAGACGGCGGCGCATTTCGATCAGCCGGTCCCAGCGCGGGCGCAGACGCAGCTGGCGCGCCAGCTCGGCCCCGTTGAAATAGACGGCGGAGGTACGGGCAGCAGCGGCCAACAGGCGGTCGGGTGCATTGGCGACGGCTGGACGTTCCACAATCGGCTGCAGGGTCATATCATCGATGCGGGCCAGTTCCAGTTCGGCATCGACCAGGGCCAGTTCGGCAGCCGCCCGGACATGGGGCAGCACCAGGGCGACGGGCCGCACAGAGGCGTGCAGGATGGCTTTCAAATCGTCGGCACCGCGATAGCTGCCGGGCGGATTGATCTTCAGAAACAGCCGCTTGCGTCGGTCGGCATTGGCGGCCAGCAGCGCCAGCGCACGGTCGATGGTCGCATAGCCTTCGATATCGAGGCAGACGGCGTCGACATCCTGGGAGAGCGCCTCGTCAAGCGATGCCTGATCGAGATCGCCCAAGGTGAGAAGGACAAACATGGCTCATCGCCCGACCGAACCCGCTCAGGCCCCGCCAACCGTCGCCACGGTGAAGAGAATCGCCGTGAACAGAATGAACAGGGCCAGGGGCGCGCCGTAAGTCCGAAGCAGGGTCTGATTGTCGGTCATGGTCTGAGTATCCTCGCGAACCGACTGCGCACGCTCGTCGGGCGGCAGATCGGAAAAATAGCCGTAGGTGAAAAGCTCGGTCGGTTCGTGCGGCATGGCGCATCTCCCCTTTGCTGGCGTGAACTGGATCGGCCGGTGGCCGGGCAGCGTCAGAACGTCAGCAACAACAGCGGGCGGGGCATCGGATCGGCATGAGAACCTCGTCTCGTAAAAGGGCCAGATCCACGAATGGGCCATTCGTGGCGCTTTAGCGTTTGGTGACGCGGCGCAAGCTGCAGATCGTCAAAAGCCGCGAGGACTGAACCGGCCGTCCCAGGCCATCCATGGTCACGCACGACCATCGGGTGATTTCACATAATCACCGACAAAACGTGATGTCAATTTATATTACACAACAGATGTTTGGTGTATTTATATATACGTTGAATTATTGTGTTATTTGACAAGGAACTGAAGTCTGAGGATGACGCGTTCATGAGAAAGCGTCCGGAGGAGATCCCGGGATCAAGTCCCGGGATGACGACAAAGACAGGAAAACTAGGAGATCCCGGGATGACGGCAGAAAGCCGGGCAACAAAAAAAGGCGCGAGAAACTCTCGCGCCTTTTCCGTCACCACCGCCCCATGGGAGCGGCAGGATTTACTTGATGCCGAGACCGGCGAAACGCTTGTTGAAGCGCGCCAGCTGGCCACCGAGGTCGAGCATGCGGGCGCTCTGACCGGTCCAGGCCGGATGCGACTTCGGGTCGATGTCGAGGCGCAGCGTGTCGCCTTCCTTACCGTAGGTCGAACGGGTGGTGTAGGTCGAACCATCGGTCATGATGATGTTGATGGTGTGATAGTCCGGATGGATGTCTTTTTTCATCTTGTCGGCGCCCTGTGTTTAACACGACCCACGGGCGGCAAGAGCCCACGTCGGTCTCAATCTCAAATTCCGAAGCCGGGCATATAGCGGATCGCCGGGGCGCATGCAAGGGAAAGAGTCAGTTTTGGGGGCTGGCCGCCCCCTCACGCCGCAGCGGGTTCCGCCATCTCGGTTACAAGATAGCGCGCCAGCAGCCGGGCCGCCTGGGTTGGGCTGGGGCGCATGCGCAGGGCGATCTCTTCCATGGGAAGCGGCGGCAGGCCTTCGGCCTCCCCAATGAAACGCCAACCGGGCGGGACAGAGCCACGTGCAAGGGCGGTCAGGCAGAGGCCGCTTTTCACCACCGCCAGCACCGCCGCGATGGAGGAGCCGGAGAAAGCGATGCGATAGCGCCGCCCGGCCTTGTCCAGGGCCGCCGCGATCAGCGGGCGGAAGAGGCAGCTTTCCTGGAACAGCGCCAGCGGGATCGGATCCATCAGCTCGGGCCGGAAGCCGGGGGCGGCGACCCAGACCAGGGGTTCCTGCTTGATCAGGCGCCCGATGGGATCGCCGCGATGGCGGGTGAGCAGCGCCATATCCAGCTCGCCATTCTCCAGGCGCGGGATCAGTTCCACCGTGGGTGCGCAGCGCACATTGATCTCGATCAGCGGATAATCGGCGGCAAAGCGCGCCAGCAGCGGCGGCAGGATCATCTCCGCATAATCGTCCGGCATGCCCAGATTGACCGCGCCCGAGGTGATGGTGCCCGTGAGGCTGTCCACCGTCTCGTCATGGAGCTGGAGCATGCGGCGGGCGAGGCCCACGATCTGCTCCCCCGCCAAGGTGACGGACACGCCGCGCGGGCTGCGATCCAGCAGTCGGCGGCCGATACTGTCTTCGAGCTTGCGGATCTGCATGGAGATGGCGGATTGGGTGCGGCCCAGCCGCTCCCCCGCCTGGGTGAAGCCGCCGGTTTCCACCACCGTCACCAGGGCGCGGAGCTGATCGAGATCCAAGGTCGGGCGCATCATCACAATTCCTTATGATCGGATGCAGGCAATTCGTTTCCAGAATGATACGGCGGGGCAGATGATGGGGCAAGGACCAATCCAATCTGGCTTGTCATCCCGGACTTGATCCGGGATCTGGCCGCCAGCCGTTGCCCGACACCACCGCCTGAGTCCGGTCGTTCCGGCGGCCGGATCCCGGCGCGGAGGCCGGGATGACAAAACATACCAAGGAGCCTGCCATGGCCGTCCTCACCCCCTGCCTGCCGGAGCCGTCCCAGAAGGCCGATAATGGCGCCCTGACCGCGCTGATCGTCGGGCAACTGGCGGTCGCGGCCTCGCCGATCCTGGTGCGGCTGACCGGGCAGGATCCTATCGACAGTGCCGCCGGGCGTATGTGGATCGCGGTGCCGATTCTGCTGGCCTGGAGCCTGATCGCGCCGACACCGGAGAAATCCCGCTGGAGCCTGAAGGATATCGCGCTGGTGATCCTGGCGGGCGTGGCTTTCGCGCTGGATCTGGCCGGGATGCATGCGGCGATTGCCACCGGGTCGGTCACCAATGCGACCTTCCTGGTCAATCTCGCGCCCGTGCTGATGGTGCTGGCGGCCTGGGGGCTTTTCGGTCAGCGGCCGAGCGGACGGCAGGCAGGCGCCCTGGGGATCGCCTGCCTGGGCGGCGTGGCCCTGTCCTTCGATACCCTGGGACGCGGGGGGGCTGATCCTATGAGCGACGTCTATGGCGTCGGGTCTGCCATCGCCTTTGCCGCCTATATGCTGATCGTGCAGCGGCTGCGCGCCCGCCATGCCAGCGGGCCGGTGATGCTGTGGAGCAGCCTTGCCTGCGCCCTCACCCTCGCCCCGATGGCCTTGGCGGATGGTAAGGGGTTCGAGATGCCCGCCACTCTTGGCGGGCTGGCGGCGCTGATCGCCCTGGGCAGCCTCGTGCATGCTTTTGGCCAGGGGCTGACGGCTGTCGGCTTGGGGCGGTTGAGTGCGGCAGCCGTGGCGCCCTTCCTGCTGCTGCAGCCGGTGGCGACAGCGGTCGCGGTGCCGTTCGTCGTGGGCGAGGCCGTGAGTCTGCCCCAGGCCGTGGGCTGTGGGTTGATCCTGGCGTCGCTGGCGTTGATCCGGCTGAAGGGGCGGCGGGGCTAATGGAAAGGGGGCTCGTCACCCCGGACCTGATGCGGGATCTTGTGTGGCCGAACTCCGTTCGGCTTTCGACGCGGTCTGTCTACGCGAGATCCCGCATCAAGTGCGGGATGACGAGATTTAGGGGGACAAGTTTGCTGGTTAAGGTTCCACCCCGAGCGTCACCCGCGTGAAGTCATCCACCAGGATCGTCGCCTGGAGGGGCTTGCGGCCCGGCGGTAGCTGGCCGAAGTCGGCGAGCCAATTGCCTTCCGGCTGGAGTTTTGCCGGGCGGGACAGGCCGTCGAGAACCAGCGTTACTTCCTTGACCGTCGCGACCTCGCCCTTTTCCTCATCGATCAGCAGCAGGCTGAAGCTGCCGTCCGGACTGAACTCTCCTTCCCCATGAAATCCGCCGCCATGCAGATGGTAATAGGCGATCTGGGGTGGAGGCTTGCGTGGCGGGGTGGCCTGGGCGACGGCACCGGCCAGGACGGCGGCCATCACCAGACCCAGCTCGATCCGCAGGCTGGTTCGCAAAAATCGGGATTTCAGCGGCACCAGACGCCAGCGGTTGAAAGCGGCCAGCAGAGTCAAAATCACCATCACGGCGATCTTGCCGATCATCAGTCCGGCGTAGGGCGTGCTGATACTGTCAGGACCACCGGTAATCGCCAGGGCAAAGCCGAGGCCTGCCAAGGGGATGACCGGCACCAGCCAGAGGGCAAAATCCCCAAATTCCGCTGCCATGACCGGATGGCGCACCAGCACGATCAGCCCGGCCAGCCAGAAGCCCGTGAAGGCCACATGGAGCGGCGGCATCAACATGGCCCAGCCCGCAATCGCCGCATGACCGTCGAGCCCGAGGCCCAGGGCGGTCAGGGCCGCGCCGACATAGGCCACAGGACGGCGCAGGCGCAACAGCAGCAAACCGGCCGCCGCCACTCCGGCCTGCCACATGGCCTCGCCAATGCGGAAATCGCCCCGCACGAAGGTTGATAGGGCCAGGGCGAAAAGCGCCGCTTCCGCCGCGCGCCGACGCCAGGTGGGGTCGAGGTTGGGAGGCAGCAGCGCACCGCCCAGGGCTGCCAGACCCAGGGGCAGGATGATCGCCATGGCCAGCGCCGAGCGCCATTCCGGCACCACGCTGGTATTTCCCGCCGCCGAGACGCTGGCGCCGATGCCAAACGCACTGGCATTGATGATGGTGTGACCGTCAGCGGAAATCACTTTCCAGCGCAGCAGATAGGGTCCCTGGGGCAGGTCCTTGGGCAGCGGTTGGCTGACGTTTGCCCCCTTCCCCACGGCGGGAAGCACGGAAATGGCCGTGCCGTCCGGCCCGATCAGGGTGAAGACTTCGGGCGAGACAGGCTCGTTGAACGTCAGGGCGATCTCGGCAGGTACTTCGGCCACCCGCGCGCCATCGCCGGGCGTGATGGAGATCAGCACCGCATGGGCTGCTGCGTCGAAGGAGACGAAGAGCCCGAGGAGGAACAATAGTATCCGCATAATCTTGCCAGGAGGGACGTTGCCGCCCCTCCTGTCCCAAGCTGGTTACGGCTTCGGGGTCAGCACCACGAAGGGTGCCGGTTCCTTGAGATCGCCCGACTTCTGGCCGGCGGCCGGGATCTCGATCCAGCGATGGGCGCCGCCCGCGCATTCCTGCACGATGGGCCAATAGATCGTCCCGGCGGCATCAGGCAGTTTCCCGCGGATGACGAACTCGTCGTAATGCTCGTCCAGCAGCTTGCCGGTCCAGGTCACCTCCGTCACGCCTTCGGTGATCTGGCCGCCGTGGCCGTCCGAAACCGGGGTCTTGAGCGGCCCCTTGGCGATAGTCAGGTCCCAGCCTGCCTTGGGCATCGGCTTGACGGAGGTCACGCCGTCGGGAATGCGCACCCGGATCTTCAGACTCGGCTCGCCCGCACAGCCATGGCCGACGCGGACGACCGCCTTATAATAGGAACCGGCCGTCGCCTGGGTGGTCTCCAGAGTGGCATGGGCGAAAGCAAAGGCGGGAATAAGGGCAGCCACGGCGGCGCCCAGCAGGATGGTCTTCATTCTCGGAGAATCCTCAAAAATAGGGTCGTCAGGTCTGATGCGGTCAGGCCTGCGATGGAGGATCTCGCGGTGAATAGGGAGGACGGGTCGCGACCGTGACCGGCGGGGGCGCTGCCCGCTCCCAGGCCAGCAGGGAAAAACCGAAGCGGATCGGCCGGATGACCAGTGACGGCGGCGTACCATCGATCAGGCGCGCCGTGCAGCAGAGCTGGCAGTCATGGGCGGCGAGGCCGGGGGCGTGATCATCGCCCGCATCGGTCGGAAGGCAGAGGACATTGGCACCAAACAGGGCGATCAGAGCCGCGCGCTCGCCTGCCGAGGCATCGGCCTTGGCGGCGGCCAGCGGCGCCAGCAGGCCCGAGACAAGCGCCAGCATCGCCAGAAGGCGCCCCAACGTCCGCAGTCCCTTATGCCGCAAGCGGTTCATGTCCTAGACCTAGCCGGAACAAGGCTGCGGGGCAAGTGTGCGAAACAGGCATCGTTCTGCCAGCTTTTGCCTAGAAAATGCGCAGGCGCGACGTAATGCCATCCTGCATTTTTTGCCGGTTGCACATGGCTTCGCTTCCTGCCTGTATGGTCGCATACATTGCTTCCAAGGGCTTCCACCATGCGCATCACCATCCGGGCACGATTGACCATCGTCCTCGCGGCTCTCGTCGGGCTGATTCTTGCTACCAATATCGCTTCCTGGACGGCGATGACCCGGCAACATGATGCGATCAGATTCCTGGCCGAAGATCAGATCGAGCCGCTGCGCCATCTGAAAATCATCTCCGACGCCTATGCGGTCTTTGTCGTCGATGCCTCGCACAAGACCCGCAACGGTAACTGGACCTGGGAAGAAGGGCTGAAGTCCCTGCGCAAGGCCCAGGCCGATATCGCCGCCGCCCGTGCCGCCTATACCAAGGCCGTGGGCGATCTGACCGATCATGCCAAAAACGAACGCGACATGGCGGCCAAGACCGCCCAGTTGGAAGTCAACGTCAAGCTGTCGGTCGAAAAAGTGATCGGCATCATGGAGCGCAAGGACAAGGCGGCGCTCGACGACTATGTCGTCAAGGAAATGTACCCGACCATCGATCCGCTGACTGACGCGATCTCGGGCAATATCGACGCCATCACCCAGAATTCCCTGGGGCTTTATGCCGATGAATCAGCGGCCTTCGACCGCACGATCTGGATCAGCGGCGGGTTGACGGTGCTGGGGCTGCTGGTGTCGCTCTGGACCTGGCTATCGGTCGTCTATCAGATCAGCAACCCGCTGACCCGCCTGACCCGCGCCATGGAAAATATCGCGGGCGGCAATTGGCAGACCGAGGTTCCCGCCCACAGCCGCGCCGACGAGATCGGCGCCATGCGTGCCGCCCTTCAGATCCTGAAAACCAGCGGCGCCGAAGCAGAAGAGTTGCGCAATCGCCAGGAGGCGGATCGCAAGGCCGCCGAGGAACTGAAACGCCGCACCCTGTCGGACATGGCCGAACGTATCGAATCCGAAACCCGCCGCGCGGTGGATCAGGTCGCGACCCGCACCAACGCCATGACCGACAATGCCGACCAGATGGCCGGCAGCGCCGACAAGGTGCAGGCCAATTCCGCCGAAGTTGCAGGCGCCGCCGAACAGGCTTTGTCCAACGCCCAGACCGTGGCCGCCGCCACGGACGAACTGTCGGCATCGATCCGCGAGATCACCAGCCAGGTCAATCACGCCAGTGCCATCTCGCGTCAGGCGGTGACCCGCGGCGAGGAAGCCCAGGAGACCATCGCCTCGCTGTCGTCGGCGGTTGCCCGCATCGGCGAGGTGGCCGACCTCATCAAGGGGATCGCCGCCCAGACCAACCTGCTGGCGCTGAATGCCACCATCGAAGCCGCCCGCGCCGGCGATGCGGGCAAGGGCTTTGCCGTGGTGGCGGGCGAGGTGAAGAACCTCGCCAATCAGACCGCCAATTCGACCGAGGAAATCACCCGCCAGATTTCCGAGATCGAAGCGACGACCCGCGAGGCCGTATCGGCGGTGAAAGCCATCGATAATACGATCCGCGATATGGATCAGACCTCCACCGCCATTGCGGCGGCGATGGAGGAGCAGACGGCAGCGACGGGCGAAATCGCCCGCAACGTGACCCAGACCGCCGCCGCCGCCCAGGAGGTCGCCCAGCGTATCGCCCAGGTGTCGAGCGAAGCCTCGGTCACCGGCAAGCGCGCCGACAGCATGCGGGAGACCGCAGGCGAGGTGAAACTCAGCATCGACGAGTTGCGCTCGGTCCTGGTGCGGGTCGTCCGCACGGCCACCGACGATGTGGACCGCCGCAAGAGCCGCCGCCAGGACGTCAATATCCCCTGCACCGTCACCGTGCGCGGCAAGAGCTTCGAAAGCCGGATCGTTGATCTGTCCGAAGAGGGCATCGGGCTGGCCGATCCGCAGTCGGTCCGGACTGGCGATGAGGTCTCGATCAAAGTCCGCACCCTACCGCAGCCACTGGTGGGCCGGGTCAATGAAGCCAGCGATACCAAGGCCGGATTGATCGTGGCGGGCGATAAGGCCACCCGCGACGCCATCGACCTGCTGCTGCGCAACGCCGCCTGAGATGCTGCGCTTCGCCCCCTCGCTGATCATCGCGATCCTGGCCGTTTCGGCCGGGTATCTCGGCTGGCGGGGGGTGCTGGTGCTGAACCAGGGTTACAACTGGGCGGAGATGGATTGGGACGGCGACGGCAGCACCAGCCTGCTGGAGGTCCTGGAAGCCAGCGACATCGGCGCGCGCGACGTGTCGCTGGGGACCCGGGAGTGCCGGGAGTATTTCGCCTATAAAAACGGGCAGCCGGTCCGGGTCGACTGCGAGGTGGACTAAGGGATGAGGCTCATTCCCCTGTCATCCCGACCTTGAGCCGGGATCTGGCCACTGCTTAGACCAATCTCAGGCGATTACGCCTTGCAACCACCTTCGGACGGATCCCGGCTCAAGGCCGGGATGACAAGGTGTTATCAGGGTCAAACGAACAAAACCCCCGCTGTCACCAGCGGGGGTTTTGCTTGCGCTGCTTGAGGCGGGTTATGCCGCAGGCGTATCGCCTAGGGCTTCGGCGCCTTCCAACGTCGCGGCGACGGCGTGGATGACCGAGGCGATCTTGACGACGGCCTGAACCTGCTCCTTGGTCGCGCCCTTCTGATAGACCTCGTGCTCGTGGCTTTCGATGCAGCGGCCGCAGCCGTTGATCGCCGACACGGCCAGCGAGATCAGCTCGAAGGTCAGCGGGTCGGTGCCATGGTTGGCAATGCCGTTCATGCGCAGACCGGCGCGCATCGTCGCGAAATCGGGCGTCGAGGAGAGATGCACAAAGCGATAATAGATATTGTTCATCGCCATCAGCGAGGCGGCGGTCTTGGCGGCAGCCGTTTCAGTCGCGTCCAGATGGGCGGCGGCTTCGGCGCCGATAGCCTTGATCACCGTGGCGTTGCGGCTGGCAAGCGCACAGGCCAGGGCTGTGCCCCAGGTCTGCTTGGCGCTCAGCATCGGCTGCGAGAGCACGGCACCGATGTTCAGCTTGGTATCCTTGGCATAATCCGGCATGGCCGACTTCAGTTGCTCGATCGACATGGGATGGGTCCTTTTTTACGTTCGCCTACCGGCCTTCGGCCTACTTGAGGCGGAGTCGATAAAGAGAAACCGTCATCCCGGTGCTCGACACCGGGATCTCCTCCGGGACCGTGTCCAGGGAGTCCTCAATAAGGGTGGATATGCCCCCGGAGGAGATCCCGGGATCAAGTCCCGGGATGACGAGGTCTTCAGGAGAGGCCGTCTTGGGAACTGTCCGGCCGCTGCTGCACAGGAGTCGGACAGTTCCCAAGGTCGGGGACCGCCACCGTGGCGGCAGTCCCCTCGCCTCAGGTAGAAACCTTGGTCGCACTCCGCGCGATTTTTGTGGCCCTATTCGGGCCCGCTCAAGCGCCGCGCGGGCTTGACCCTTTCGTTGCCGAAAGGGTTAGGCAACCAGGGTGTTCTCGCCCTTCTGCCAGTTGCAGGGGCAAAGTTCGTCGGTCTGCAGGGCGTCGAGGATACGCAGGGCTTCCTGCGGGTTGCGGCCGACCGAGAGGTCATTGACCTGCACGTGACGGATGATGCCTTCCGGATCGACGATGAAGGTGGCGCGCAGGGCAACGCCGGCGTTCTTGTCGAGGATGCCGAGTTCGGTCGACAGTTCACGCTTCTCGTCGGCCAGCCACGGGAAGGTCAGCGGGTTCAGGTCGGCGTGATGGGTGCGCCAGGCGGCATGCACGAAATCGGTGTCGGTCGAAGCGCCGATCAGGACGGCATCGCGGTCCTTGAAGTCGCCTTCGAGCGAGCCGTAACCGACAATTTCGGTCGGGCAGACGAAGGTGAAATCCTTCGGCCAGAAGAACACGACCAGCCACTTGCCCTTGTAGGACTCGTTCGTCACCGAAGCGAAGTGCTTGTTGTGGTCCGGGCCGGTCACGGCGGTCAGATTGAAAGCCGGGAACTTATCGCCAACGGTCAACATAGCTTGAATACTCCTGAGGTTGGTAGAAGCCCGAAACGGCCCGCAAGCCGCCTTCGGGGAGAGAAAAACGACTGAATTAGAATCGATCTAATTCGCGCTTCTGGATATCGCACGGGGTAAATTCCCCGTCAAGCATGTTTTGAATCGTTCTTAAAAGCGACAAGTATGACAGGGCTGGTAGACCGGTCGGGTCGCGAGTGATATTCTCCGAATGTTCTACCTAGAGAGCCCTTGAGTCAACCGTCGAGCCAGTCCATTTAGCCCGTATGTCGATCCCCGTTCTAGACCATCCGCTTGCCGGTATTCGCGCGCTGCGGGCCGAGTATGATTGGCCGACCGAAGGCGAACCGCTGAAAGTCGTTTCCGATTATACGCCCGCCGGTGATCAGCCGACGGCGATAGCGGAGCTTATCAAAGGGCTGCAGGACCAGGAGCGCGATCAGGTTCTGCTGGGCGTCACCGGATCCGGCAAGACCTTCACCGCCGCCCATGTGATCGAGGCGATGCAGCGTCCGACCCTGGTGCTGGCGCCGAACAAGACGCTGGCTGCCCAGCTTTATGGGGAGATGAAAAGCTTCTTCCCGAACAATTCGGTCGAATATTTCGTCTCCTATTACGACTATTACCAGCCCGAAGCCTATGTCGCGCGCACCGACACCTATATCGAGAAGGAAAGCTCGATCAACGAGCAGATCGACCGGATGCGCCATTCGGCTACCCGGGCCCTGCTGGAGCGGCGCGATGTCATCATCGTCGCCTCGGTCTCCTGCATCTATGGTATCGGGTCGGTCGAAACCTACAGCCGGATGACGATCACCTTGCAGGCGGGCCAGCGGGTGGACCGGCAGACGCTGCTGAAGCAGTTCGTCGATCTGCAGTACAAGCGCAATGACGCCGGATTTGCCCGCGGCACCTTCCGCGCCAAGGGCGATGTGGTCGAGATTTTCCCCGCCCATTACGAGGACCGCGCCTGGCGCCTGTCCTTCTTCGATGACGAGCTGGAGGCGATCACCGAGGTCGATCCGCTGACCGGCGAGAAATCGGCCGATCTCAAAGAGATCAAGATCTACGCCAATAGCCACCATGTCACGCCGCGCCCGACGCTGACCCAGGCAATCAAGCAGATCAAGATCGAGCTGAAACAGCGGCTTCAGGCGTTGAACGACGAAGGCAAGCTGCTGGAAGCCCAGCGCCTGGAGCAGCGCACGACCTTCGATCTGGAGATGCTGGAAACCACCGGCATGTGCGCAGGCATCGAGAATTATTCCCGCTATCTGTCGGGGCGCAATCCAGGCGAGCCCCCGCCCACCCTGTTCGAATATCTGCCGCCCGACGCGCTGCTGATCATCGACGAAAGCCATGTGACCGTGCCGCAGATCGGCGCGATGTACAAAGGCGACTTTGCGCGTAAATCGACCCTGGCAAGCTATGGTTTCCGCCTGCCCTCCTGCATGGACAATCGGCCATTGAAGTTCGAGGAATGGGAGCAGATGCGCCCGGAAACGATCTTTGTGTCCGCCACGCCCGGCAATTGGGAGCTGGAGCGCACGGGCGGTGTCTTTGCCGAACAGGTGGTGCGCCCGACCGGCCTGATCGACCCGACCTGCATCGTGCGCCCCACGGAAAATCAGGTCGATGATCTGATCGCCGAATGCAAGGCCGAAGCCGCCAAGGGCTATCGTGTGCTGGTCACGGTGCTGACCAAGAAGATGGCCGAGGCGCTGACGGAATATCTGCACGAAGCCGGTGTACGCGTGCGCTACATCCATTCAGACGTGGAAACGCTGGAGCGTATCGAGATCATCCGCGATCTGCGCCTGGGTGCCTATGACGTGCTGATCGGGATCAACCTGCTGCGCGAAGGCCTCGATATCCCGGAATGTTCGACGGTCGCGATCCTGGACGCCGATAAGGAGGGCTATCTGCGCTCCAAGACCGCCCTGGTGCAGACCATCGGCCGCGCCGCGCGTAACATCGAAGGCCGGGCGCTGCTCTATGCCGACCGCATCACCGATAGCCTCGAGTATGCCATCGGCGAGACCAACCGCCGCCGCGAGAAGCAGCAGGCCTATAACGCCGCTAATGGCATCACCCCGGAATCGGTGAAGAAGTCGATTTCCGACGTGCTGGCCAGCGTCTATGAGCGCGGCGACCGGGTGACCATCGACACGGGCGACGAGGCCAATCCGCATCTGGTCGGCAAGGACATCAAGACCTATATCGCCGACCTGGAAAAGCGCATGCGCGCCGCCGCCGCCGATCTGGAGTTCGAAACCGCCGCCCGGCTGCGCGACGAATTGCGCCGCCTGGAGCAGCAGGAACTGGGCATCGCGACCGAGCGTCCGCATTCCAATGCCACCTCGCGCGGGCCGGTGCGGGCGATCAATGCCCCCGGCGGTGCCAAGGCTCCCAAAGGACGCGGAGGACGCCGGTCACGATGAGGCGTCTGCTGTCCCTGCTCTTCGGCCTTACTCTCTGCCTGCCTGCCGCCGCTGGTCCGCGCGAGGTCCGGGTCGGCTTGGCCCTGCCGCCGGAGATTGTCACCAGTTACGGACAGCCCGTGGCGGCGGCCTTCCTGGATGTGATGGGTCCGCTGCTGGTGGAGGCCATGGGCCTGATCCCCAGTGTCGAAACCATGTCGCGCGGGCGTATGCTGCACGAGCTGAAACAGGGGACGCTCGACGTCGGTTTCCCGGTGGAAAATGCCGAGGAGCGCAAGGAGTGGATCATTCATTCCTCGCCGCTCGCTATCGAACAGCTGGTGCTGGTGGTGCCTATCGATCAGGGGTTCGAGGTGACGCTGGACAGCCTGCGGTCCCGGATCCTCGGCGGACGGCTGGCGACCTCCTATCCCGAGCTGGATTTCCGCCCCGACGTGCGGATAGAACGGTTCGACAGCCTGCATACCGGCCTGCGCCTGATGAATGCCAAGCGGATCGATGCGCTGATCGTGGAAAGCCAGAGCCTGCTGCCCGCGCTGCTGAAACAGACCAATTTCGGGCGCACCCAGGTACTGCCCGTGGCCATCGGCAATGCGGATCTGGCCGTCGCCTTCGGGCGCCACCGCTTCAGCGAACGCGATATCTGGCGCTTCAATCAAGCGCTGACCCGGTTGATGGACAAACCCGCCTATGAGTTCATGCTGAACCACTATGGCCTCAGCATGCTGGATCAGCGGCGACCACTGATGAAGCTGCAGTAGGGGGTTTTGTGTTGGCCTACCGCAGTTCGCGCTGCTTGAGGCCGGGTTTCCTAAAAACCGTCATCCCGGGACTTGATCCCGGGATCTCCTCCGAGAGCATTTCCACGCTGCCTCGGCTATAGTTTGGCCCTCTCCCGGAGGAGATCCCGGTGTCGAGCACCGGGATGACGGGCATTATTTTTGTAAGGCTTCCCCCCATGGTCTCCTTCAACGTCAAGACCCGCAGCATCGGCGCGACGGCGCAGCTTGGCCCGACGGGCGAGCCGACGCTGGTCAGCGATACCGGCGGCAGTGCGCCCATCGCCACTTCCGTCTCGGGCGCGGGCTTCAATCCGATGGACCTGATGTTCGGCGCGCTCGCCACCTGTCTGGTGCTGTCCGCCCGCATCGCCGCCAAGAAACTGGGCTGGTGGGAGCGGATCGAGGATATCCGCGTCCATGTGACCGGCACCAAGGCCGAGAGTTATCCCTCACGCATCGAGACATTCCAGATCCGCTTCGAGATCGACGGCGGTTTGAGCGATCCTGAACGCCACCAGCTGATCGAAGAAGCCGAGGCGATCTGCACCGTCAGCAATACGATGAAGACACCGCCGGGGTTTGAGGTCGTCGAGTGAGGGCGGTTTTCCGGCCAACGCGTCGAAACCGAAACATCGGCACTGCGCGGCAAGGTCATGGACAGAATAACCGGCTCACCATTCCCGAGCGCTGGCAGACCAGCAATTGGAGCACTGAGCTCAGCGGTTGCCAGCAGATCACCCACACCCTGAGCGGGCGAGCAATTCATTTCTTCATCGAGCCGCTTCGCCCTGGCTTCCAGCATGCCTGTACCATCGCGGATGTCTGCGTAATCCTGGGGCTGTTGCCTGCCGAGGACTGGGAAGGGCTGAACAATGTCATCTTCCGGCAGCCGACCCGGAAACAAACCATCTTGACCCCGACCTGGGGGCAATTGCGCTATGACGCCACCATCAGCCTGACCTATGGCACGGAACTGGCCGAAGGGCCTACCGTGATTTTCCAAGCTACCCAGGGGCGCACCACCCTCAAATGGGGCAAGTCGCTTGGTCCCGAGGCCTCCCTGGAGCTTCAGCGTCTCGAAGAAGACGGCCATCGCGTCGAACGGACGGCCCGCTTCACTCTCATCCACACCACAGTTGCCAGTGTACGAGCGACACAACTCTATCGCACCCTGCCGCACGAAATCGGTCACTGGGTCGATTATCAGCAGAAGGTCCTGCGGCCTGAAGCGGAACCAGGCGGGAATTTTTTCGACCTGCAGGATCTCTATTTCGCGCGCCCGCAGTCCGAACGCGAGGCCTTCGCCCATCGCTACGCCGATGCCAAGCGGGCACAGCTAATGGCAGCCAAAGCCATCCCCTTTGAGCGGGACGAGCAAGCCGACTAACGTAGCCTTTCACCCCCCTTGCCACTCCTCGGCCATCAGACCTGGGACGCGCTGGAATTCGCGCAGATTGCGGGTGATCAGAACCAGCCCCCGAGCCAAAGCTTGCCCGGCGATGAGAACATCGTAAGGCCCGATCGGCGTCCCTTCGCTTCCCAGAACCGCCCGGATACGCCCCGAAGCCTGGGCATCTTCGGAGTCGAAGGGCAGCACTTCAAATTGCAGAGCAGCGACACGGGCGAGGTTTTCCGTCACCCGCTGCGACTTATAGGCCCCGTAAAAAAGCTCGTGTTCGACAATGGCAGACAGAAAGAAATCCTGGGGACGCCGGGCTCGCAGGCGCGTCAAAAAAGCCGGATCGCCCTTCATCAAAGCGATCACAGCGTTGGTGTCGAGCAGGTAGCTCATTCAAAGATGTCGTCGAGACCGGGGCGGCGCTGCGGCTCGGGCTGATCTGCCGCCGCATCGGCAAAGTCGGCATCGACCGGCCCTGTCACCGCGTCGAGCCAAGCCCAATCCTGCGCGATAGGCTCCAGAATCAGTGCGTTGCCATGGCGGCGGATACGCACCTCATCTGTATTGAAGCGATATTCCTTGGGCAGCCGGACTGCCTGGGATCGCCCACTCCAGAAAACCTTGGCCGTTTCCATCGAACCCTCCGATATATACCAAATGAATATATCACTTGCCTCGCAATTCGTCACGCCATCCTTGAGACGCCCCTCTCTCCTCGGCTAGGCTAGCCGCTCGTTGGCTGGGCCGCCCCTCACGCCGCCTATAAGAACTGACTCGAGGAGACCCCCGATGACGCAGCCGATCCAGATCGGTTCCTTGGAAATTGCCAAGGTTCTCTATGATTTCATCAACGACGAGGCACTGCCCGGCACCGGGATCGAGGCGGGCAAGCTGTGGGCGTCGCTGGAAAAGATCCTGGCTGAACTGGCCCCGGTGAATGCGGCGCTGCTGGAAAAGCGCGACGCGATCCAGGCCAAGATCGATGCATGGCATATCGCCCGCAAGGGGCAGCTGTGGGACCCGGTTGCCTATAAGGCGTTCCTGAGCGAGATCGGCTATCTGCTGCCTGAAGGCCCGGATTTCAGCGTCGAGACCGAGAATACCGATCCCGAGATCGCCACCACCGCCGGGCCGCAGCTGGTGGTGCCGGTGATGAATGCGCGTTATGCCCTGAATGCTGCCAACGCGCGCTGGGGCAGCCTTTATGACGCGCTCTATGGCACCGATGCGATTTCCGAAGAGGATGGCGCGACCCGCAGCGGCGGCTTCAATCCCGTGCGCGGCGCCAAGGTCGTAGCCTTTGCCCGCGACTTCCTGGACCGGGCCGTGCCGCTGATCGGCGGCAACCATCGCGAAGCTACCGGCTATGCGGTCGAGAACGGCAAGCTGGTCGTCAAGCAGACGGGCGGGCAGACCGTCACCCTGGCCGACCCCAACGGCCTTGCCGGCTATCAGGGCGAGCCGACGGATCCGACGCTGGTTCTGCTGGTCCATAACGGCCTGCATATCGAGATCCATATCGACCGCAGCCATGCCATCGGCAAAGACGATCCGGCAGGCGTGAGCGACGTGGTGCTGGAAGCTGCGCTGACCACCATCCAGGACTGCGAAGACAGCGTCGCCGCCGTCGATGGCGAGGAGAAGGTGGCCGTCTATCGCAACTGGCTGGGCCTGATGAAAGGTTCGCTCGAGGCGACTTTCCCCAAGGGCAAAGGCACGGTCACCCGGCGCCTCAATGAGGACCGCAGCTACACCGGCCCACGCGGCGGCGAAATCACCCTGCCCGGCCGCAGTCTGATGCTGGTGCGCAACGTCGGCCACCTGATGACCATCGGCATGGTGAAGATCAACGGTCGCAATGCGCCCGAGGGCATCCTTGATGGTTTGTTCACCAGCCTGATCGCGATGCATGACCTGCAGGCCCGCCGCAACAGCCGTGCCGGTTCGGTCTATATCGTGAAGCCGAAGATGCATGGGCCGGAGGAAGTCGCCTTCGCCGACACCCTCTTCGCCCGGGTCGAGGATGCGCTGGGCCTTGCCCGCAATACCCTGAAAATGGGGATCATGGACGAGGAGCGCCGCACGACGGTGAACCTCAAGGAATGCATCCGCGCCGCGCGCAACCGCGTGGTCTTCATCAATACCGGCTTCCTGGACCGCACCGGCGACGAGATCCATACCTCGATGGAAGCGGGCCCGGTCATCCGCAAGGGTGAGATCAAATCCGCGCGCTGGCTGGTGGATTACGAGCAGTGGAACGTCGATATCGGTCTTGCCTGCGGCCTGCAAGGGCGCGCCCAGATCGGCAAGGGCATGTGGGCCATGCCTGATCTGATGGCGGCCATGCTGGCCCAGAAGATCGCCCATCCGCAGGCGGGCGCCAATACGGCCTGGGTGCCCTCCCCCACCGCCGCCACCCTGCACGCGACGCACTATCATCTGGTCGATGTCGCCGCGATCCAGGAGACCTATAAGACCCGCACGCGGGCCAGCCTGGATAACATCCTGACGCCGCCTCTCGCCGATGGGATCAACGGGCCCGGCCCGGCCGGCTGGTCTGCGGAGATCGTGCAGCAGGAGCTGGACAATAACGCGCAAGGCATCCTGGGCTATGTGGTGCGCTGGATCGACGCCGGGGTCGGCTGCTCCAAGGTGCCGGATATCAACAATGTCGGGCTGATGGAAGACCGCGCCACCTTACGCATCTCCAGCCAGCATATCGCCAACTGGCTGCACCATGGGGTGTGCACGCAGGCGCAGGTGACCGAGACCATGAAGCGGATGGCCGCCATCGTCGACAAGCAGAATGCGGGCGATGCGAGTTATAAGCCGATGGCGCCTGCTTTCGACGGGGTCGCTTTCGCCGCCGCCATGGATCTGGCGCTGAAGGGCAAGGAGCAGCCTAACGGCTATACCGAACCGCTGCTGCATCAGCGCCGGATCGAGGCGAAGGCGGGATGACGGACTTCCCGGCGGGGCGCCGCAAACTGCTTTTGGCGGAGATCGGAGAATCCGACAGCAATCTATTGCGTGTCGTAGTGACCGATATGCAACCGTCTGAAGAAGTATCGAATAGCCCCGTCGGCCCTGCCAGACGCCTACTACCGGATCCGAGTTCAAGCGTCGAACTTATCTGGGAAAGCTACATCGCCTACGCCGTTCGAAATGAGAGCTTCTTCCAGGCAGAGGAGGGCGAACTACAGTACGGAAGCAATCTGCATGTGCGGGAGAGTTCGGCTTTCCTGGATTATGTCGCGAAAACCACCACTGCAAGCCCGACGTTCCCCGGCCCATTTCAGCATTGGGCCCTCTATACTCTTAACCACTGCCTAGATGTAGTCAGCTGCGAACAGCCCCGTATCCGCCGCATCGACGGAGCGACCAGTTAGATGCAATACGGCGGCCCCTGGTATGTCCCGGTTGGTGAGAACCGCTGGGAACCTTACGACTCGATCGCCATCGAGCGGATGCTGAGCTTTGGCGCCATCACCCTTAAAACGCCGCTCTGGCGCGAGGGGATGGACGGGGCGGCTCCGCTCGAGACCTTCGACGAACTGCTCGACAATATGCGCGGCGACCATCGGCTGGGGCTGGTCGATGTGGTCGCCACGACCTATGCCGGGGCATGGCGACGGTTCTTTGCACGCTTGATCGATCTGGCACTGGTGTTGATACCGGCGCTGTTCCTGATCGCGAGTTTCACCGACTTCTTCGACCGCGGGGTCAGTGCACGCCTCACCACCACCAGCGTCCTGCTGACCCTGCTGGCTGTACTGCTGGAAGTGCCGGTCCTGGCCTGGAGCGGCTCGACGCCCGGTAAATGGTTGATGGGGGTCAAGCTGCGTCGGCAGAATGGCAGCCGAATCGACTTTCGGGGGCTGGTGCGTCGCAACCTGCGGCTCTGGTATTATGGCCTTGGGGCGGGCATCCCGATCGCGATGCCCTTCACCCTCTGGTTCAGCCGCGAGCGGGGCAATGCCGGGGAGTTGGTGCGCTGGGACGAGGAGACGCTGCATCGCACCCGGCGGGCGCCCGACCTGCTGGACCGGCTGGCGGATCGTTTCAACATCGGCTGGAGCCGTAGCGGCGCCGGATGGATTAATCCGATCACCCGGCAGGTCGCAACCTTGCAACCCAGCTGGCGCGTCCTGCCCGAACAGACGATGCCGGACAAGACCTTCTATGTCTTCGGCGCCCAGGAAGCGGTGGTGATCTTCGCACGCGACGTCATCCCCCTGATCGACCTGGATCTCTATGCCGATATCGTCCGCACCCGCATGACGACCAGCTTCCAGGGGCAGACGGAGATCACCCGCGACGACGGCAGCAGGCGGGTAGAACTCCTCGCCAGGGACCGCATGAGCGACACGGACTTCGATATCACCAACCGCATCTGGCATGCCCAGGGGGATGAGTACTGGCGCCTCGTGATCTATCGCCCGATGGGCAAGGTGCGGGCGGGGCAGCAGGCCCTGAAGGTCGCCGATGCCCTGGAGGCGACCGTTACCCCGCGCCCCTAAAAAAAGCCCCCGGAAGATCGCTCCTCCAGGGGTTAGTCGTCTCAGGGGAATGAGAAGAGTTTTTACGTTTTAGTCCCTCGCCGGGCGGTCACTTCGTGACCCAATAGCGCTCCTGGGGCCGCGGCCTCAATGGCCGCTGGAAGCAAGAGTTTAGCGGAACAGCACCGCCGTCTGCTGCAGCGTCATCCAGACGCCCCAGAGGATCGGCAGGCCCACCACGGCCCAGGCCAGTGCCGCCTTGCCGTCGAACCCACCCCGGCCGATGCCGAAGGAGCCCGAGGGACCGGCGGAAGCGGCCTTTGCCTTGGCTTGCAGGGCGGCCACTTCCTCGTCCTTCATGAACCAGATCTGCGACAGGGGTTTCACCGCCATATTGGCGAGGAACCCCAGCACCAGCATCCCGGCCAGGATATACATCGTGAAGTCATAGACCTGGGCGCGGGGGACACCGGCCGCGATCTGGGCTTCACGGATGTAGTTCACCACCACCGGACCGATGATGCCCGCCGTCGACCAGGCGGTCAGCAGGCGGCCATGGATCGCGCCGACGAACTGGGTCCCGAAGATATCGGCGAGATAGGCCGGGATCGTCGCGAACCCGCCGCCATACATCGACAGGATGATGCAGAAGAAGGCGACGTAGAGGATCTTGCTGCCTTCATGGGCCGCCCAGGGAGTGGCGGCATAAAGGGCAATCCCGAGGGCGAAGAAGGTGAAGTAGGTCATTTTCCGGCCCATCTTGTCGGACAGCGAGGCCCAGAAGAACCGGCCGCCGATGTTGAAGAGCGAGAGCAGACCGGTAAAGCCCGCCGCAATCCCCGCAACCAGGGTGCGATCTTCGGGGATAAGCTGGGTGAAGCTGACATCCGGCTTACCGATCAAGGCACCGCCGAAGACTTCCTGCAGCATCGGCGAGGCCATGCCGATGACACCGATACCGGCGGAGACATTGAGGCAGAGTACCGTCCAGATCAGCCAGAACTGCGGCGTCTTATGGGCCTTGTTGAGATGCACATGGCCATTGGTGATCATGGCATTGGTGCTGGAGGACGGCGGGGTCCAACCTTCGGGACGCCAACCTGCGGGCGGAATGCGATAGCCAAAGGTGCCGCCCATCATGAAGACGAAATAGATGCCCGCCATCACGATGAAGGTCTGCCAGACGCCGACGCTGTCTGCCGTGCGGAAATAGCCCATCAGCAGATTGGCAAGCGGAGCGCCGATCATGGCACCGCCGCCAAAGCCCATGATCGCCATGCCAGTCGCCATGCCGCGACGGTCCGGGAACCATTTGATCAGGGTCGAAACGGGGGAGATATAGCCCAGGCCCAGGCCGATACCGCCGATGACACCGGAGCCGACCCACATCAGCCACAGCTGATGGGTCATGATGCCGACCGCCGAAATCAGCATGCCGCCACACCAGCAGCAGGCCGAGACAAAGGCCGCCTTGCGCGGGCCGGACCGCTCCAGCCAGCCGCCCCAGATGGCCGCAGCCGACCCGAGCAGCACGAAGAACAGGGTGTAGATCCAGCCGAGATCGGCGACACGCCAGTTACATTCAGTCGTGAAGAGGGAACTGATCAGCGTGAGATCGCCGCAAGCTGCCCCCGCCACCCCGGCGCCGGTCCCAAGAGCGCGGGAGAGCGGCAACCAGAAGACGGAAAAGCCATAGGCCATGCCGATACAAAGATGGATGGCAAGCGCCGCAGGCGGCACCAGCCAACGGTTGAACCCAGGTTGTGCAATGATGCGTTCGCGATCCAAAAGACCAGGCACGCCCAATCCTTCACCGCCAGAAGTGGTCGCAGTCATACCGTCAGTTCCTCCCTAGGTGGAACATGTTGATGGAGTTTATCGTTGGCCGAAACGGTTGCCCCGTTGCGGCGGGTAGGCTTGAGGGCTAGGCCCTCATCTCGGTAAGCTGTCTATTGCTTGTTTGACCGTGGGCATCAGACCGTCGCCCCCGGCATCGGCATGCGCGAAGATGGCCTTGCGCATGCGCGGATCCCAGAATTTCGCAAGATGGTCGGCCACCCCGGCCACGGCCTGCTTTTCACCTTGGGAGGCGAAGAAGGTGCCGATCTGGTTGGCCATATAGACGAGTTTCTCCGTATTCATCGGGTGGCTGTTCTCGTGGTGGGACCGGAGGCGAGACGCTCCGGATGGGTAAAAATCTCGAACCCGTCGGCACGGGCGACGGCGATCAGGGTAATATTCGCAGCTTCCGCCTCGCGCACCGCCAGGGCCGTGGGGGCAGAGATGGCGGCCAGCACGCCGACGCCGATACGCGCGGCCTTCTGGATCAGCTCGACCGACACCCGGCTGGTCAGCAGCAGCACGCCGGAGGCCGGATCAACCCCCTTGCCCGCCAGCGCACCCGCCAGCTTGTCGAGGGCATTATGGCGGCCGACATCCTCGCGCACCGCCACGAGGCCCGCGCCAGGGGTCCAGAAGCCTGCGGCATGGACAGCGCGGGTTTCCAGGCTGAGAGGCTGGGCAGCCGGAAGGGCTGCCACCGCGTCGGAGATCATCGCGAGGGTGACGCCAGGGTCAGCGGTAACATGGGGCAACGGAGTCTTGGCGGCAGCCAAGCTATCGATGCCACACAGGCCGCAACCGACCGGGCCGGTGAGCGCGCGGCGGCGAGCCACCACGGCTTCCCCCCGTTCGGGCGGGATCCACATGCGGACCTCGATCCCGGCGTCGGAACTGACGATCTCCGGCCCTTCGATCTCGCCCGCCGAGGCGCAGATGCCTTCGGTCAGGGTGAAGCCGATGGCGAAATCCGCCAGATCGGCAGGCGTCGCCATCATCACGGCATAGGTGGTGCCGTCATAGGTGAGGGCGACCGGGGTTTCCTCCGGGATCGCACGCTCGCCGGACACCAGCTCCTCCCCCCGATAGCCGAGGCGGGTCTGCCTGACGGAGGGGGGCGGAAGCTGGCTCATTCGGCGGCATCCAGCTTGGCGATGCGGCGGGACTGGTCGGCCTGGCGGCGATAGCTTTCCTGCCAGTCGGAGGGACCGTTGGAGGGGCTGATCTGCACGGCGGTGACCTTATATTCCGGGCAGTTGGTCGCCCAATCGGAATAGTCGGTCGTCACCACATTGGCCTGGGTCGCGGGGTGATGGAAGGTCGTATAGACCACACCCGGCGCCACGCGATCCGTAATCCTGGCCCGCAGGGTGGTGCCGCCCGCCCGGCTGTTGAGCGCAACCCAATCGCCGTCGCGGATGCCCCGCTGTTCGGCGTCATGGGGGTGGATCTCCAGCACATCCTCGTCATGCCAGAGCACATTTTCGGTCCGGCGGGTCTGAGCGCCGACGTTGTACTGGCTGAGGATGCGGCCGGTGGTCAGCAGCAGCGGGAAGCGCGGGCCGGTCTTCTCGTCCGTCGGGACATAGTCGGTGACGACGAACTTGCCCTTGCCGCGCGCAAAACCGCCCACATGCATGATCGGCGAGCCTTCGGGGAACTTGTCGTTACAGGGCCATTGGACCGAGCCCATTTCCTCCAGCAGCGCGTAGGAGACATTCTTGAAGGAGGGCGTGGTCTTCGCGATCTCGTCCATGATCTGGGACGGGTGGGTGTAGTCGAACTGGGCGCCCATGCGCTTGGCGACCGCCAGGGTAATATCCCAATCCGCCATGCCGGAACGCGACGGCATCACCTTGCGCACGCGGTTGATGCGGCGTTCGGCATTGGTGAAGGTGCCGTCCTTCTCCAGGAAGGTCGATCCCGGCAGGAAGACATGGGCGTAGTTGGCGGTCTCGTTCAGGAACAGATCCTGGACCACGACACATTCCATCGCCGCCAGACCCGCCGCCACATGGGCGGTATTGGGGTCGGACTGCAGGATGTCTTCACCCTGGATATAGATGCCTTTGAAGGAGCCATCGACGGCGGCATCCAGCATATTCGGGATGCGCAGGCCCGGTTCCTGGGAGAGCGGCACACCCCAAAGTTCCTCGAACATCTCGCGTGTCGCGTCTTCCGACACATGGCGATAGCCGGAGAACTCGTGCGGGAAGGAGCCCATGTCGCAGGCGCCCTGGACATTGTTCTGCCCACGCAGCGGATTGACGCCCACACCCCGGCGACCGAGGTTGCCGGTGACCATCGCGAGGTTGGCGATGGCCATCACAGTGGTGGTGCCCTGGCTATGTTCGGTGACACCCAGCCCATAGTAGATGGCGCCATTGCCGCCAGTGGCATAGAGGCGGGCGGCGGCACGCAGCTCGGCTGGATCGACACCGGTCAGCGGCGCGATGGCTTCGGGCGAACGCGAAGGTTCGGAGACGAAGGCGGCCCAATCCTGGAACTCGTCCCAGTCGCAATACTGGCGGATGAACTCTTCGTTCGCCAACCCCTCGGTCACGATCACATGGGCCATCGCCGTCATGACCGCGACATTGGTGCCGGGGCGCAGCGGCAGATGGTGGGCGGCCTTCACATGGGGCGTGCGCACCAGATCGATCCGGCGCGGATCGACGACGATCAGCTTGGCCCCCTGGCGCAGGCGCTTCTTGAGGCGCGACCCGAAGACCGGATGGCCATCGGTCGGATTGGCGCCGATCACCACCACGACGTCGGCATCCTCGACCGAGTCGAAATCCTGGGTCCCGGCAGAGGTGCCAAACGTCGTCTTCAACCCATAGCCGGTGGGCGAATGGCAGACACGGGCGCAGGTATCGACATTATTGGTGCCGAAGACCGCGCGGATCATCTTCTGCACGAGGTAGGTTTCCTCGTTCGTGCAGCGGGATGAGGTGATGCCGCCGATGGCATTGGCGCCATAGGTCGCGCGCAAGCGGGTGAAGTCCTTGGCCACCCGATCCAGCGCCTGATCCCAGCTCACCTCCACCCAAGGATCGGTGATCTTGTCGCGCATCATCGGCTTCAGGATACGTTCCTGATGGGTGGCATAGCCCCAGGCGAAACGGCCCTTCACACAGGAATGGCCGCGATTGGCCTTGCCATCCTTATAGGGGACCATGCGCACGACTTCATTGCCGCGCATCTCGGCCTTGAAGGAGCAGCCGACGCCGCAATAGGCGCAGGTGGTGACAACCGAATGGGAGGGCTGACCGATCTCGATGACCTTGGCTTCCGTCAGGGTCGCGGTCGGGCAGGCCTGGACGCAGGCGCCGCAGGACACGCACTCCGACGACAGGAAATCGGTGCCACCCGGCGATACCCGGCTATCGAAGCCTCGGCCTTCGATGGTCAGGGCGAAGGTACCCTGCACTTCCTCGCACGCCCGGACGCAACGGGAGCAGACGATGCATTTGGAGCTATCGAAGGTGAAGTAGGGATTGGAGATATCCTTCTCCAGCCCCAGATGGCTCTCGCCCTCATAGCCGTAGCGGACTTCGCGCAGGCCGACCGCGCCCGCCATATCCTGCAGCTCGCAATCGCCATTGGCAGCGCAGGTCAGGCAATCGAGCGGATGGTCGGAGATATAAAGCTCCATCACCCCGCGCCGGATCTTGGCAAGGCGCTCGGTCTGGGTATGCACTTGGATGCCGGGCGCAACGAGCGTGGTGCAGGAAGCCGGCGTGCCGTTGCGGCCTTCGATCTCAATGAGGCACAGGCGGCAGGAGCCGAAGGCATCGACCATATCGGTCGCGCAGAGCTTGGGCACCTGGATGCCCGCTTCCATGGCGGCGCGCATGATGGAGGTTCCGGCCGGAACCGTGACCTCAAAGCCATCGATGGTGAGGGTTACCGGGGCGCCGTCTTTAACAGCAGGGGTGCCATAGTCGGTTTCATGAACGAGGGTCATCTTTGTCCCCTATTCGGCAGCGGCGGCGCGGGGAGCGCTTGCGTCTAGCAAGCGCGTGCCGCGCGGGGCAAAATCATCGGGATAGTGGGTCAGCGCGCTCATCACCGGATAGGGCGTGAAACCGCCCAGCGCGCAGAGCGAACCGAACTTCATAGTGGTGCAGAGGTCTTTCAGCACCGTTAGGTTAGCCGCGTGATCGATCCCGGCGGTGATGCGGTCCACGACCTCCACCCCGCGGGTCGAACCGATGCGGCAGGGCGTGCATTTGCCGCAGGACTCGATGGCGCAGAACTCCATGGCGAAACGCGCCATTCCAGCCATATCGACACTATCGTCGAAGACCACCAGCCCGCCATGGCCGATCAGTCCGTCACGGGCAGCAAAAGCCTCGTAATCATAGGGCGTGTCGAACAGGTGGGGCGGAAAATAGGCGCCGAGCGGACCGCCCGCCTGCACCGCCTTTACCGGGCGTCCGGTGAGGGTGCCGCCGCCGATATCCTCGATAATCTCGCCCAGGGTCAGGCCAAAGGCCGCCTCGAACAAGCCGCCGTGTTTGACGTTGCCCGCGATCTGGATCGGCATGGTGCCGCGCGACCGTCCCAGGCCGAAATCGGCATAGAAGGCGCTGCCCTTGTCCAGGATCACCGGCACGGTCGCCAGGGAGATAAGGTTATTGATGACGGTCGGCATGCCGAAGAGGCCCTTGTGGGCAGGCAGCGGCGGTTTGGCACGCACCTGTCCGCGCTTGCCTTCGATGCTCTCCAGCAGGGCGGTTTCCTCGCCGCAGACATAGGCGCCCGCGCCGGTCCGCACCTCGATCTCGAAGGCATAGGAGGAGCCCATCACCGAGGGGCCGAGCAGCCCGGCCTGTCCCGCGATCTCCACCGCCGCCGTAAAGACATCGATAGCATCGGGATATTCCGAGCGGATATAGACGTAGCCCTTGGTCGCCCCGACCGCGATCCCGGCGATGATCATGCCTTCGATCAGGCAGAAGGGGTCGCCTTCCAGGATCATACGGTCCGCAAAAGTACCGCTGTCGCCTTCATCGGCATTGCAGACGATGAACTTACGGACAGCGGCGGTGTCGGCCACCGTCTTCCATTTGATGCCGGTCGGGAAGCCCGCACCGCCACGACCACGCAGGCCGGACTTGGTGACCTCCTCCACAATCGCGGGCGCCCCCAGGGTGACAGCTTTCTCCAGCCCTTTGAGGCCGCCGGTCGCGCGGTAATCCTCCAGCGACAAAGGATCGACAATGCCGCAGCGGGCAAAGGTCAGGCGGGTCTGGCGGGCAAGGAACGGCAGCTCTTCGGGTTTGCCCAGGCGCTTGGCATGGTGGCCGCCGGTCAGCAGGCCGCTGTCCAGCAGGGCGGGGATATCGGCAGCCGTCAGCGGTCCATAGGCGATCCGCCCGGCCGTGGTTTCCACCTCCAGCATAGGCTCCAGCCAGAACAACCCGCGCGAGCCGGTACGGGTGATCGTGGCGTCCAGACCGCGCGAGGCAATCTCGACCGACAGGCGCTTGGCGACCTTATCGGCCCCCACAGCCAGAGCGGCGCTGTCACGGGGCAGAAAGAAGCGGATTGTCATCGACGGACCTCCGCCAGCAGCTCACTCACCGCAGCCTCGTCCAGGCGGCCTGCGACCTGCCCGTCCAGCATCCCGGCGGGTGCGCAGGCGCAAAGGCCCAGGCAATATGTCGCTTCGAGTGTGATCTTGCCGTCGGCGGTCGTGCCGCCCCAATCCACGCCCAGGCGGGCCTTCACGCTGTCGGCGAGTTCGTTCCCGCCCACCGACTGGCAGGCCTCGGCCCGGCAGAGCTTCAAAACATGGGTTCCGGCGGGGCTTTCACGGAAATCATGGTAGAAGGTGACGACGCCATGGATCTCGGCCCGGCTGAGATTAAGGGCCTGCGCCACCAACGGCACGGCTGCCTCCGGGACATGGCCGAAGACTTCCTGCAAGGCATGGAGAATAGGCAGAGTTGCCCCTTCAATCTTTGCCCCGGACGCAATGATTTCCTGCGCCAACTCGGTATTCCACGGCTCGAAACCAGGCACGGCCTCTCCCCCTTCCGAATGATTTTATTTGTTTTATTTCACTCGAAACTAAGGGGGTTTTTAGAAGGCTTCAATAAAGCCGTCCCATGCTGCGATAGAACATTTCTATTAAGCGTTGCAGCATTGATTGAGGGTTTCGATTGGGTGTTCGAGCCTGACATGCTCTGGCTCGCCGGTTCAAAGACATCGGCAGTGAATTGTTACAACCATTGCGATTGATTTCGATGCCATAAAGCAGATAAAAGGCAGACAGAATACAACCTGAAGGATAGGCCGCATTTTGCGGCACCGGGAGCATGAAGGCTCGCGGTTGATAGCCAGAAAGGAACGTCACGATGGTCTCGTCGGTTTCTTCCAACAGATTTTCCTTAAGTGCTTCCGCTTCGGCTGCCAGCTTCTCGGCCTTGTCGCAAGCGATCAATGGCGCGGGCGGCAAGGTCGACCTGAAAGCGATGGCTGCGATCATTGCCGACGAGAGCGGCACCTACACAGACGCCCAGAAATACGAAGCGTTCAAATTCATGAACATCAGCCAGAAAAATTTCGATGGCGAGCTTAGCTTCAACTATCTGGTCAGCAGCGCCAACATCTCGAAATACACCTCTGCTGAACGGCAGACCTATAGCCAGACCGTCCAGAATTCCAGCTTCATGAAGCGCTTCAATGCTGCCGAGCAGAAGGTCAGCGACGCCATCTATGCGACCAAGCTGGAATATGACGGCCGATCCGATGCCTATGTGGATCGCGATAAGCTGGCCCGTCAGGCTGAGTTCTTTCAGGGCCTGTCTGACCCATTCGAACGTATGGTGCTGCGGGCTGATGATCGGGTGAAGCTGGCTCAGATCACCATCGGTGTGCTGGAGACCGAGGATAAGCTCGCCAAACAGGGGAAGCTGAATGATGCCAACCCTGAGTTTGCCAAGATGAAGGCACTGACGGCCGCCGGAAACAAGATGGACCTTCACGCCTGGGTGAACGACAGCCGTCTTGCTGAGTATCTCGACCTCGGCCGGAAATATCAGGTGAAACAGCGGGGCGCGACGGTGCAGGACATCGTCAGCCTGTCGGCAGCGGCCAGGGCCGTGCGGATCTAGAACCCCTGCGTCAATACTTGAGGATGGCCCCGGTTTCGACCGGGGGTCAGCGGGCGGAAGCGTCGGCGAGCTATACCAACGGTGGAAAGACCCATAAGCTGGTCTCAGAAATGAGATCACCATGGCGGCGATGCAGACCCTGAAACGGCGAATTCCTCCCAAAATGCGACCCTTTGCGGCGGCAGGGATACTCGCCTTTGGATATCTTATCGCCTTGCACCCCGTGAGCGGGCCGCTCGGCGGGATCCCGTTTTTCTTTCTCGGCTGGCTGGTGCCGACTTTCCTACAATTCACGCTAGCTTTTGGGATTGCGGGCCTTGTCCCAGGTAAGCCACTCGGGAAAGCCCTGGTTTTCTGCGTGGCCCTGATCACCCTGGTCATGCTGCCGAACGCAGGCCGGTTGATCGATTGGATGCGGTACGATCCAGCCACCGAAATTCAACTGACCGGTCAAGGGCAGGGCATACCCAATGTACCCTATAATCCCCACACGTCGCTGATCCTCTCCGACAGCCCATGGTTATCACGCTGGACAATTGGCTGGAATGAGGCCTGCTTCTGTCTGTATTTCGAGCCGTCGGATTCCTCCAATTATCTCGACCGTCTCGATCTTCTGCTTTTGAGAATGGGGCTGAGGGATAAGTTCGGGAGCACTCCGTTTCGGAAACACCTGCCCCAGGGCTATCAGTTGACCGAGCATATCGAAGCGGATGGCGAGGCTCACGTCACGCTTGTGCTGGCCGTGTATCAAGGCAAGCAGCTTCGCGGGATTTTCCGCCATCGACATTTGCCAAAATCGCTACTGGGTCATCGGCAGTCGAGTTTGAGTTGGCGCAACCTGAACGAGGATTTTCTCAACCGAGCCGGCGACATGCTGCTGCGCGCGAGCCTGATGAACAAAATCATCAGCCTCTACCTCGGCCCCAGTTTCTTCCCCGAAGCAGAGCTCATCGAGTTCATCCGGGCCACGATGCCGATACAGCCTTCCCCATCGTGACGCACAGCCGAATTATCGCGCCCAAGGCCCCGGTGCGAGGCCAGACTTCCCCAGAATCTCCGCAAGCTTGCGCCCCTCAAGGCGGGCATCGCTGTCGCTGACCGGCTGGAACACGGCGACATGCCAGAAGGACCCGCCCTGCCCTTGCCAGACCCAAAGGTCAATGTCGCTCGCGCTTCTACCCTCACCCTGTGAAAACGCCAGCTTGATATAGGACTTGCCGTCGGGGGCGACATGCAGCCTCGAACTGCGGAACATTCCGTAGACCGGCCGCTGCTGAAGCTGTTCGGCATAGTCAGCCAGCGACTGGTTCGGCACGATCTCCTGGATCAGATAGCCCTCAAGTCCGCCACGCGCCTTGAAGGTAAACCCCTGACCCTGCGGAGTGGTGAAACTATCGACCAGCGCCCAACCGGGCGGGATGCGGACAGCGACACCGCTTAAGGGGTTGGTCCAGGGCGATGGGCGCGGGAGGTCGATCTTTGCCAAACCAAAAGGCAGGACGAGCAGGACGACTAATCCTGCGAACCACCACCAGCCGCCGACCGGCTGCTGGCGGACATCGTGGCGCTCGATTTCGTCCCAGATGCAGGGCTTGCCCTGGGCAGCGCGGCGATAGCTGAACCATAGGGCCAGGATATCGAAAAACGGCAGATTGAGGCCGTAGCCATAGAGCCAGATCGACAGGTTGCGCCGGATCAACTGAATCAAAGGAATGCGGCCACCGTCCTTGTTTCGGACCGACAGCCGGTACCACCATTTCCCCGGTGTCGTGCCGAAGGCCCAGAGCACCAAGGCATCAATCAGAAGGGCCGCGAGGAAGATCACCGATAAGCAGGCAAACCCCAGCAGGAAAAGAACCCCAACCGGATGCCCCTCCCAATAGCCGTCGGTCACATAGACCGCGATAAGGCTGGGCGGAACCATCCAGAGCAGCATGTCGATCTGACGCGCGACCCAACGGGACCAGGGTGCGGTCCGCTGCTCCTTCACATCCCTGGCCCGGATTTTCCCGCCTAATTCAGGCTGATCGGCAAAACGCTGGGGCTCGCCCATCCCCTCGCGCCAGACCGGCGTCTCCAGGGTAAGGATGGCGGCTTCGAACAGCTTTTCCATCTCGGCAGCAGCATAGGGGCCGCGCCTAACGTCACCGTCCAGATACCACCATTGTCCACCATCCTGCACAGTCAGCTCCTGATTTGCGGGTTTATCAACCGGCCTCAACGGCCCGGCGGCGCTGTCCCTTCCAGGGCCGCCGCCACGGCTTCAGCTTCCTTGCGGGCTGGCGCATCCTTCACGGGTTTGATCTGCGTCAGGCGCCAGAAATCCCGTTTCCCGACCTGCCAGACTTTAATCTCCACATCGTAGCGGATGCCGTCGTTGGTCTTGCGGAACAGCAGGATGATGGCAGGGACACCGTTGCGGGTTACCTCCTTGCGGTCGCGCAGGTCCCCCCACTCCTCCCGATCCTCCATCCTGTCGGCATAGAAAGCCAACTCGCTGTCCATGACATCGCGCTGCAGGTAAACAGCCGCTTTGTCGGACGCGAACTCGAATTCCTGACCACCCGAATCGGCCTCGATCACCTCAAGGCTCCAGCCTGCAGGCAGCGTTGCCTGCCGCCCCGTGATGGGGTTCGTCCAGAGCGAAGGCTGCCAGATCGCCGTTGCCACATCACCCGCAAACACCATGAGGCCAAGGGCGAGAACAGCGAATATCCGCCGGACCCAACCGATGGGCTTCTGCCGAACGACGTAAAGCGGCTGCTCGTCCCAGGGACAGCGCTTGCCCGAATTGGCGCGACCGAAACTCAAGACCCCGCGCACAAGCCCCACCACCGGGATCGTCAGCCCAAAGCCATAGATCCAGATCAGAAAATTCCGGCGCAACAGCCCGCGCGCGGAAATCTTGCCGCCATCAAGCCTGCGGACTTTGATCCCGAGCAGCCATTTGCCAAGGGTCGAGCCGGTCAGCGCCATCAAGGGCACTTCCAGCAGCAACCCCAGCGGCACAATCAGGGCCGTATTCACCATGCCCTGCAGAAATTCCGACTGCGGATAGAGTGGTATCAGAAACGGCGTCAGGAAGAGGTAGATCGGGATGGCCCAGAAGGCGATATCGATATTGCGCGCCCAGAACCGGGACCAGGCACCGGCTTCGGGCGTGGAATATTCGAACTCCTCCACCGCCCCCTCCGGCCTGTCGCCGGCGGCCATGGATTTCTGAAGTTCGGCGATATCGGAAATCGGGCCCATGCCATCCATGCCCTTGCGCCAGACAAGACTGGACAGGGTCAAGGCGCCATCGGCCAGCAGGGCTTTCAAGTCTGCGGCAGTGTGGGGGCCCTTGCGGTCGCTCCCCTCACCATAAAACCACTCTATATCGCTCATCCCAGCCGCCAGACATCGAAAACCCCCGGTTGTGATGCCTGAAGAACAGTGACCTGACAATCGGTAAACGCTACCTAGACTGGTAAAAGCGCCAGTCGTAATACGCGCGACTTCCGGGCAAGGTGCGCTCAGTCATGCGGGAGGACATGCGGATGACCAGGGCGGAATTCAAAAGGGTGCTGGCGGCGTGGCTGTTGATACTGCCGCTAGCGGGACTGGCCGGGATCTTTCTGACGGGTAAAGATCTGGTCTGCGCCAGCGGCCAGCGCGCGACGGCTGCCCCCGCTAAATCTAACGCTCCGCGTCCGTTGCTGCCCGTTTCCTGCGATGCCGTGAAGCTGGCGTTGCGCTAGCTTTATCTGGCCGCCGGCGGGATGCCGGAGGTCGACAGCAGGGTCGCCGCCATCGTCTCTACCGTCGTGGCGAGATGCGGATTACGGCTCGGCTTGCCCAGGCTCAGGATCAACAGATCATCGCCGTCCCGGCGCCAGATGCGGAACAGGATATCGAAGTCGCGACCTTCGATTTTCTGGGCGAAGATTAGTTCGGCATAAGTCCGCCCCTGGGCATCGACTTCGATGGTCATGCCACGAAAATTCTCGTACAGGCTGGACGGAACCGTTTTTGCCCAATCCTTGGCGAATCGATCAAGGGCCATGCCATTTGCCCTGGCCTTGCTCAGGGAAACCGTGCCGTTCCGGGAGGAGAAAATATAGTAGCTTTTCGCGATCTGCTGGGAAGAGGATGTCATCTGCCAATCCGGCAGGAGATCCACCGTGATCCCGGTTTCCGGATGCGTCCAGGCAGGGCCCGGCAGCTGCGCAATCAGGTAATAAGGCCCAATCCAGAGCGCCGGCAGCAGAACAAGTCCGATGCACCAGCTCCACCCCTCCGCCGGCTTGCACCGGACGTCAACACGGGTAACGGCATCCCAGGGGCTTCGTTCGCCCTTGGCCGCCTCCCTGTAGCTGACCCAAAGGCGAAAGAGGCTGAAGCCCGGTACATTCAGCCCAAGGCCGTAAAACCAGATCAAGGCATTGCGCCGAAGCAAGGGGCGCAGGCCAAGCCTCGAGCCATCGGCGTTCAACACGGTCACATCAAAAAGAGACTTACCCAGGGTGGTGCCGAATAGCGCCATGATCACAGCATCGGCCAGCAAGGCAATCAGCAGAGTAAGCGAACCGACGATAGCTCCGAGCGTCCAGAGGACCGTCTCCGGATACGGGCCGCCGGGGATACGCAGATCGGTGGTCAGCAGGCTGAGCGGCACCATCCAGAGGCTCAAATCGATGGCCCGTGCCATCAGGCGGATCCAGGGCGCCGACCGTTCGCCGAGGGCCGCCCGGCGTTGCGCCACGGCGAAATAATCGACGCTGGAGATGGGCGCAGGCTCCGCCATATCCTCGCACCAGATCAAGGTAGCGGGAGTAATGACTTCCGCCTTCAACAGCGCATCGACTTCAGCCGTCTGATAAGGACCCCGGCGGGTTTCTCCGTCGATGTACCACCATTGCGGAGCGGTCATTATTTTTCAGCCTCACCCCACTGGAGGGTTTCCGTCAGAACGGCGGCGGCCGCCTCGGCGCTTTTCAAACCCCGATTTTCCTCAATATGGACGCTGATAGTTAAGGTCCAGAAGCCGCCGGCGCCTGACCGATGGATTCGATGCCAGACATCGTATTTGGCTTTTTCTGTGAGGCGGGCAAATCGAAGTTCCCGGTAGGTCGCCCCTCTGTCGTCGATCTTCGTATCATCGCTGATAAAAGAACCGAGGTGCGGGTTCAGCCGGGCTTTTTCAGCCTGCGCAGCAAGATCTGACCCATCGGCGGCGATATGGGTAAGGATGATGCCACGCAACGGGGCCGCGAACACATAGGTTTTGCTCGCTCTCTGATCGGGTAAGGATACGTCCCGCCATATCAACGGCAGTTCGGTCGAAACACCCGTCACCGGGTTCGTCCATTTCTGCCCCGCGAAAACTTTTCCACCCGAAGCAGCCAGAAACAGGATCGGCAAGAGATATGGCATCCCCAAAACGATGACCCATCGCCATGGGCTGACGCGCTTCCATTGAACGTTACAGCCCGTCGCACGATCCCAACGGCAAGGCGCTCCCCGGCTTGCCGCCCCATAGCTTAGCCCCATCGTCAGGAGAGCGACCGGTGGCAGAAAACATCCAAAGCCGAACACAAAAATCAGCAAATTCCGCTTCAGCAGAACCAGAAAGGAGGGCCGCCCGCCGTCCAACGTCCGAATGGTCAGGCCGAAGATCCATTTGCCCGGGGTCACCCCGAATCGCCCATAGACCATAGCATCCAGCACCAGCGTCAGGAGCCATGCCGAGATGACCGTCACCGGCAATACCCAGGCAAAGCCGGGGGTTCTTATCAGCGTCATCAGGAACGGCATCAGCACGATCAGAGGGAGGCTGAAGACAGCCAAATCCACGCTGCGGGCCCAGTAGCGCGACCAGGGTGCAATCAGTCCCTTCGCCTCCCGATCCGCGCGGACGGCGTCCGCAAATTCCGGGATATCGCCCAGAGACTTTGGGATCTTCATCCCGTCACGCCAGAATTCTGTCCGGTGGTCGATCTTCCCGAGGGTCAGTGATGCAGTGATGTCCGCAGCGGTATAGGGGCCTTTCTTCTCGCCCCCCTCGATACGCCACCAGTATCCATCCGTCATTCAAGCTGCTTTCGGTTCGACGACTGCCCCCGATAGTTGTGATAGCTTAGAACCGACAACTTGGCCATTGCCAAGGAAAGGAGAGTTGGGGCGCTTCTGATACCAAGAGCTGTCATCCCGGACCTGATCCGGGATCTCGGGTAGACGGGCCGCGTCGAAAAGTCGGACAGAGTTCGACCACACAAGATCCCGGATCAAGTCCGGGATGACGAGACTACATAGGAACCGCAACAGGATTGCTTGAGTATGGCCACCAGGGCGGCTAGATCCGACTTAGGCTCGGGGCGGTGCGGGAATCTCCCCCTAACCCTCCAGCGCCGCAGCCAGCCTTTTAGCCTCCGCCACCAAAGCCGCCGTCAGCGGGGTCATGGGTTCGCGGTGGGGGACGACGAGGCCGATGGTATGGGTCGCCTCGGGTTCGACAATCGGCACCGCGCGCACAAGGTCGGTCAAGCCTAGGGTATCGGCGAGCTTGGCGGGCATGATGCTGGCCCATTGGCCCGTGCGCACATGGGCGAACAGCACGATCATCGAATTGCTTTCCAGCGTCGGCGTCGGCTTCACGCCCACATCCAGCAGGTGCTTGTCGATGATGCGGCGGTTCTGCATGTCGGGGGTCAGCAGGCAGAGCGGCAGATGCCCGACTTCGGCCCAGGTCACCGTGTCGCGGTCGCCGTATTTGCCTTCAGCCGAGGTCAGCAGGCAATAACGCTCCCGGTACAGCGGCACGGTCGTGACCCGTCCCAGCGGTTCGTTATCGAGGTAGGTCAAACCGGCGTCGACCTCCAGATTTTCCAGCAGAGCCAGCACTTCGACCGAGGTGCGGGACAGGATCGTAAAGCGCACATCGGCGTGCCGCGCGCGATAGGGCGTGGTCAATTGCGCGACCATAGCCAGCGCAGTCGGGATGGCCGCGATCTTGAGACGACCGGAGAGGCCGCGCTTCAGGGCGTCGATATCCTGACGCATGGCGCGGGTGTCGCCGACGATGCGGCGCGCCCATTCCAGCACTCTTTCGCCTTCGGGTGTGAAACCCAGGAAGCGTGAGCCGCGTTGTACCAGCATGACGCCGAACTGGTCTTCCAACTGCTTGATGCCTGCCGACAGCGTCGGCTGGGTGACGCCGCATGCCTCGGCCGCGTGGCCGAAGTGGCGTTCGCGCGCCAGCGCCAGGATGAAATCCAGCTTGTCGATCATGTCCCCTCCCGGCCTGCCGTCCTCATTGAGGACAAATTTCAGTGCCAAGCTTCCGTCTACGCCGTCTCAACCGAAAGCGAGCCAAGATGACCCTTGATCTCGACAGGTTGCAGCTTGAGCGCTGTGCCTTTTTTCTTGATGTCGATGGAACATTGATCGACATCGCCGCCTCCCCGCAAGAGGTGGTGATCCCTCCCGACCTCGTGCAGCTGTTGCATCAGCTGCAGAATCGCACGCAAGGCGCGCTGGCGCTGGTGAGCGGCCGGTCGGTCGATGACCTGCGCCAGTTGCTGCCCCACCTCGACGTCATCATCGCCGGCGAACATGGCGCCGAGATCTGGCGACCGGGGGAGACGCCGCAGAACCTGGGCGCCGCGCCGATCCCGCACGAACTGACCGAGGCGCTGGAAAAGATCACCCATGATTTCGACGGCGTGGTGCTGGAGCGTAAACCGCGCGGCCGCGCCATCCATTTCCGCGCCATTCCGACCCAGGAATATGCCGTGCGCGATGCCGTCGCTTTGGCCGTCAAACCCTTTGCTCAGCGCTTCGAAGTCGTCCCCGGCAAGATGGTGGCGGAGGTGCGCACCATCGGCATCGACAAGGGTCAGGCGATTGCCAAGTTGATGCAGGATCCGACCTTCAAGGGTCGCCTGCCGGTCTTTGCCGGAGACGATGTGACGGACGAGGCGGGCTTCCTGATCGTGCGTGCCCATGGCGGTGCGGTGATCCGGGTTGGCGGCGCACCGCGTGCCGATCTCGATCGGCATTTTGAGACTCCGGCCGAGCTGCGCGGCTGGTTGTCTCGCTGCGTGACAGAGAGGGCGCCTGCATGAACGAACATGTGATGAATGACGCCATTGCCGAAGCCGAGCGGGACGCCCCGAAGCTGGGCAAGAATACCCTCGATCTGGGGGTCGTCGGAAACTGCACCACCGCCGCGCTGATCGACCGGAACGCGCGCCTCGTCTGGATGTGTTTCCCGCGCCTGGATGGCGATCCGATCTTCAATTCCCTGCTGGGCGGCGAGAGCGCGGAGCATGGGTTCTTCGATATAGAACTCAGCCATCAGGTAGCCTCGAAACAGCGCTATCTGACCAATACCGCTATCCTGGAGACGATCCTCGAAGATAAGGACGGCAATTCGGTCCGCATCATCGATTACGCCCCGCGCTTCAAGCGGCTGGAGCGCATCTTCCGCCCGGCGATGCATGTGCGGCGGATCGAACCGCTCAAAGGCCGCCCGCACGTGAAGGTGCGCCTGCGCCCGAGCTTCGGGTACGGCGGGGTGCAACCGCAGAAGACCATCGGCTCGCACCATATCCGCTATACCTCGCCGGATTTGAACCTGCGCCTCACCACCAATGCGGCGGTCAGCTATATCGCGGCGGAACAGTCCTTTGTGCTGGATCGCGCGCTTTATTTCGCCCTGGGCATCGACGAGCCCTTCGACAGTCCCCTGCTGGCCACCTTGCGGGATTTCGAGGATCGCACGGTCGACTATTGGCAGGAGTGGGTGCGTTACCTCTCCATCCCCTATGAATGGCAGGGGGTGGTGATCCGGGCGGCGATCACCCTGAAGCTTTGCTCGTTCGAGGATAGCGGCGCCATCGTCGCCGCCCTCACCACCTCGGTCCCCGAAGCGGCCAACAGCGGGCGGAACTGGGATTATCGCTTCTGCTGGCTGCGGGATGCCTATTTCGTCGTCCATGCCCTGAACCGCCTGGGCGCCACCCGGACCATGGAGGAATTCATCCGCTATGTGACCGATGTGGCCGCCGATCTGGCCGTCGACAGCGACAGCGGCCTCAACCCCGTCTATGGCGTGCTGCCTTCCGGGGGCCTGGATGAGTGGGTGGCGGAGCAGCTGCCGGGCTATCGCGGGATGGGGCCGGTGCGGGTGGGCAATGCCGCCGCCATTCAGGTTCAGAACGACGTCTATGGGTCGATCATCCTGTCGGCCGCCCAGATGTTCTTCGACAAGCGCCTGCCGATCCCCGGCGACGAGGCGATGTTCGAGCGGCTGGAAACCCTGGGCCATAAGGCAGCCAGACAGGCGCTGGAGCCCGATGCCGGGATCTGGGAATACCGGGGCCGGAAACGCATCCATACCCATTCGGCCATGATGTGCTGGGCAGCCTGCGACCGCCTCGCCCGCATCGCCCAGACGCTCGACCGACCGGGCCGGGCCGCCCATTGGCAGGGCGAAGCCGACCGCATCAAAGCGGCAATTGTGGAGAAAGCATGGAACCCGACGCTTGGCTGTTTCGTTGAAAGCTTTGGAGGGGATGCGCTGGATGCCAGCCTGCTGCTGATGCCGGAAATCGGCTTTCTGCCGCCCGAAGACCCGCAGTTTGTCGCGACGGTCGAGGCGATAGAACGCCACCTGAAGCGCGGCCCGCACATGATGCGTTATGCCGCCGCCGATGATTTCGGCACACCGGAGACGGCCTTCAACGTCTGTTCCTTCTGGTACATCGACGCGCTGGTGGCGCTGGGCCGGGTGGATGAAGCGCGCGAGCGGTTCGTCGATCTCCTCTCCCACCGCAATCACCTCGGCCTCATGTCCGAGGATACGGACGTCGAAACCGGCGAGATGTGGGGGAACTTCCCCCAGACCTATTCGATGGTGGGCGTCATCCTCTGTGCGATGCGCCTGAGCAAATCTTGGGAGGAATCGGTTTGGCGCGGCTGGTAATCATCTCGAACCGGGTAACGATCCCGGATGGTCGCAAGGTGGAGGCAGGCGGGCTTGCCGTCGCCCTGCAGGAGGCCATCGAGAAGAACGGCGGCCTGTGGTTCGGCTGGAGCGGCAAGACCGTCAAATCCCCCAGCGACACGCCGAAGGTGCAGAAGTTCGGCACCGTCTCCTATGCCACCATCGACCTCAATCCCGACGAGCATCGGGATTTCTACCTCGGCTATACCAATTCGACGCTCTGGCCGCTGTCGCATTACCGCATCGGCCTTGTCGATTTCCAACGCCAGTACGAGCGCGCCTACCTGCAGGTGAACGACCGTTTCGCGGACCATATCGCGCGGCTCCTGAAGCCGGATGATGTCGTCTGGGTGCATGATTATCACTTCTTCCCGCTCGCCTCGGCCCTGCGGCGGCGGGGGGTGAAGAACCGCATCGGCTTCTTCCTGCATATCCCCTTCCCCAGCACGGAAGTGCTGCGCATCCTGCCGAACCATCGGCGGATGATCGAAGATCTGATGGAGTATGATCTGATCGGCCTGCAGACCGACCGCGATCTGCGCTCGATCCTCGACTATGTGGTGAACGAGGCGGGGGGCGATATCGGGCCGGACGATGCGGTGATTCTGGGCCAGCGGCGCACCCGCATCGGCGTCTATTCCATCGGCATCGACACCGACGGCTTTACCGAGATGGCGCGGCGGGCCGCCGCTGGCGATGCCGTGCAGCGGGTCAAGGAAAGCCTCGTCGGGCGCGATCTGATGATCGGCACCGATCGCCTCGATTATTCCAAAGGCCTGACCCAGCGGATGGAGGCCTTCGGCACCCTGCTGGAAACCCACCCGGAGCATCGCGGCAAGCTGACCATGATGCAGATCGCGCCGGTCAGCCGGGGTGAGGTGGAGCAATATCGCAGTTTGCGCCGCGACCTCGACCGGTTGACCGGCAAGATCAACGGCCGCTATGCCGAGTTGGATTGGGTGCCGGTGCGCTACCTCACCACCGCCTGGCCGCGCGAGACCCTGGCGGGCCTGTTCCGCATCGCCCGCATCGGCTGCGTCACCCCGATCCGCGACGGGATGAATCTGGTCGCCAAGGAATATGTCGCCAGCCAGGACGGCGAGGATCCCGGCGTGCTGGTGCTGTCGGAATTTGCCGGGGCGGCGCGGGAGTTGTCGGCAGCCCTGCTGGTCAATCCCTTCGATATCGGCAGCATCACCGACGCCATGCACCGCGCCCAGACCATGGCGCTGGAAGAACGCCAGGACCGCTGGGCCGACATGATCCAGGTGCTGCGCACCAATACCATCGAGGCGTGGCGCGAGGAGTTCCTGGCCGATCTGACCCGCGCCAGCGGATCAGAAGACGACGACCCCGGCACCGACGACGATCTCCAGGCGGGCGCTATCCCCCGGCCGCAGGACAACCTCGGGCGGTTGGGTCACCGTCAGCGGCCCAACGGGCGTATCGAACACATATTCCCGTAACGCACCGAGGTAGCTGACGTGGGTGACCTGCCCCGGCAGGCCCACCCCGTTCACCCGCAACGCGGCGGAACGGATGGAAAGGGTTGCCGGGCCTACTTCCGTCCGCACCGACGGCACCCGCAGTGTCAAGGGACCGACGGTGATCTCCGCCGTGTCGCCTTGCAGCGCCGTGATCTCGCAGGGGAGCAAGTTCGAGCCGCCGATGAAATCGGCCACAAAGGGGCTGACCGGGCGCTGATAAAGGTCTTCGGGTGTGCCGATCTGTTCGATCCGGCCCTTGTTCATGACGACGACGCGGTCGGCAACTTCCAGGGCTTCTTCCTGGTCGTGGGTCACCAGCAGGGTCGTCACCCCCAGTTCGTGCTGCAACTGCCGCAGCCAGCGGCGCAGCTCCTTGCGGACCTTGCTGTCGAGCGCGCCAAAGGGTTCGTCCAGCAGCAGCACGCGCGGCTCGATGGCGAGCGCGCGGGCCAGGGCCACCCGCTGGCGCTGCCCGCCCGAAAGCTGATCGGGCATGCGGGTGGCGTGGTTGGAGAGATGCACCAGCTCCAGCAGGCGCGTCACCCGCGCCGAAATCTCGGCATCCGGTAACCGTTCGGCCTTGGGTTTCACTCGCAGACCGAAGGCGACATTCTCGAACACGCTCATATGGCGGAACAGGGCGTAATGCTGGAAGACGAAGCCGACGCGGCGGTCTTTGAGACTACGGTTCAGCGCCTCATCCCCATGGACCAGCAGGCTGCCCTCGTCAGGATGATCGAGCCCGCCCAGCACCCGCAGCAGCGTGGTCTTGCCAGAGCCTGACGGTCCCAGTAGGGCGATCAGCTCGCCATCCTTCACCGTGAGGTCGATGCCGTCGAGGGCGGTGAAACTGCCGAAGCGCTTCACCAGTCCCTTGGTTTCTATTGCGGTCATGTCTGGGTCCCCCGGCTGCGGGCGATCCGGCGCTCCAGCACGGCCTTGGCGACCAGCGTCAGGAGGGCCAGGAAGGCGAGCAGCGACGCCACCGCGAACGCGGCGACGAACTGATATTCATTATACAGGATTTCGATATGCAGCGGCATGGTGTTGGTCTCGCCCCGGATATGGCCGGAGACGACCGACACCGCGCCGAATTCCCCCATCGCGCGGGCATTACAGAGCAAGGCGCCATAGAGCAGGCCGAAGCGGATATTGGGCAGGGTGACTCGTCTGAAGGTCAGCCAGCCGCTGGCGCCCAGGGACCGGGCGGCCTCTTCCTCCGACGTGCCTTGCTCCTGCATCAGGGGAATGAGTTCGCGGGCGACGAAGGGGAAGGTCACGAAGATCGTGGCCAGCACGATGCCGGGCAGCGCGAAGATGATCTTCAGGTCATGCTCGGCGAGCCACGGCCCGACCAGCCCCTTGGCGCCGAACAGCAGCACAAACACCAGACCCGCCACCACCGGCGAGATGGAAAACGGCAGGTCGATGAGGGTGATGAGGATGCTTTTGCCCGGAAATTCGAACTTGGCAATCGCCCAGGCGGCGATCACCCCGAAGACCAGGTTCAGCGCCAGCGCCGTCAGGGCCACCACCAGGGTCAGCAAGATCGCCGACGTGGTGTCGGGATCGCTTAAAGCGGCCCAATAGACGGTCATCCCGCGCGAGAAGGCTTTGCCGAAGACCAGGATCAACGGCAGCAGGATAAACAGGCCGAGGAAGCCGAGCGCGACGCTGGTGAGGATCCAGCGGACGGGCCGGGCCTCGGTGCGGATGGGCGGGGCGGAGGCGGCGAAGAGGGTCATGGACGCACTTCCACCCAAACAAAAAGAGCCGTCATCCCGGGACTCGATCCCGGGATCTCCTCCGGGGGCGCTTCCACGGTGTCTCGGCAAGATTGGACAGTCTCCCGGAGGAGATCCCGGTGTCGAGCACCGGGATGACGAGCGCTTTTATAGTTTGCCATCATGCCCTCCGCGTCCGGCGGTCGGACCAGCGTTGCAGCCAATTGATCGGCAGCAGCAGCAGGAAGGCCGCGATCAGCATGGCGAGCGCGATGGCGGTCGCGTCGGCATATTTGAATTCTTCGAGCTTGATCACGATCAGCAGTGGCGCGATCTCCGACACATTCGGCAGGTTGCCCGCGATGAAGATGACCGAGCCATATTCCCCGACCCCGCGCGCAAACGACAAAGCGGCGCCGGTCAACAGGGCCGGAATAATGGTCGGGGCGATGACGCGGCGGATCACCTGCCAGCGCGAAGCGCCCAGGGTGGCCGCCGCCTCTTCAACCTCCGCCGACAGTTCCATCAGCACCGGCTGCACCGTGCGCACCACGAAGGGCAGGCCGATGAAGATCAGCGCGATCAGAATGCCCAGCGGGGTAAAGGCGACCTTGATACCGATCTGCCCCAGCGCACTGCCCAGCAGACCGTTGGGGCCATAGAGATCGGTCAGGGCGATCCCGGCGACGGCGGTCGGCAGGGCAAAGGGGATATCGACCAGCGCATCGGCGATCCCCCGACCCCAGAAGCGGTAGCGGACCAGCACCCAGGCCAGGATGGTGCCGAAGATCAGGTTGATGACGGCGGCCAGCGCCGACAGACCGAAGGAAAGGCCCAGGGCATGGGCGACCCGGCGGGAGGTCAGGATATTGTAGATCTGGGTGGGCGTCAGTTCCGCGCTTTTGATCGCCAGCCCCGCAAGCGGCACCAGCACGATCAGGGCAAGCCAGAACAAGGTAAGGCCGAGCGTCACCCCGAAACCGGGAATGACGCTCGGCCGCCGACGCAGTAGGGAATGCTGCACCGGTGTTCCTTTAGGGCTTGTAGATCTGGTCGAAGGTGCCGCCATCGGCGAAATGCTTGGCCTGGGCCGCACGCCAACCGCCGAACTTCTCGTCGATGGTGAAGAGCTTCACCTTCGGGAACTGCTCGGCCGCCGCCTTCTCGTCGCGGGGACGATAGTAGTGCTTGGCGGCCAGCTTCTGGCCTTCGGGGGTATAGAGGAACTTGAGATATTCCTCGGCCACGGCGCGCGTGCCGCGCTTGTCGACCACCTTGTCCACCACGGCAATGGGCGGTTCGGCCAGGATCGAGATGGAGGGGACCACGATCTCGAACTTGTCCTTGCCCAGCTCGTTCACCGCCAGGAAGGCCTCGTTCTCCCAGGAGATCAGCACGTCGCCGACGCCGCGTTCAACGAAGGTGACGGTCGAGCCGCGCGCGCCGCTGTCCAGCACCGGCACCCGCTTCAGGATCTTGTCGACGAAACTCTGAGCCTCGGCTTCCGAGCCACCCTTGTCGAGGATATAGCCCCAGGCGCCGAGGTAGTTCCAACGCGCACCGCCCGAGGTCTTGGGGTTCGGGGTGATGACGGCGACATCGTCACGCGCCAGATCCGGCCAATCCTGGATCTTCTTCGGATTACCCTTCCGCACCAGGAACACGATGGTCGAGGTATAGGGCGAGGCGTTCTGCGGCAGGCGCTTCTGCCAATCCTTGGCGAGGAAACCGTTATCGCTGACCTCGTCGATATCGTAAGCCAATGCCAGAGTGACCACATCGGCCTCAAGCCCGTCGATGACCGAGCGTGCCTGCTTGCCCGACCCACCATGGGACTGGCGGATCGAGACGGTGTCGCCCGGATGGGTCTTGGTCCAATGCTCGCCGAAGACCTTGTTCACCTCGGCATAAAATTCGCGCGTCGGATCGTAGGAGACGTTGAGCAGTTTGATTTCCGCCGCCAGCGCGGTGGAGGAGATGACCGAGGCGGCCAGCGTTGCCGCCGCGAAGCTTTTCCAGAACTGGGACATGGGCCTGTCTTTCTTAAAAGCCACGGGCGAGCAGGGCGCCCAGGAGAGTGATCGCGATGACGGCGGCAACGGCCACGGTCTGCGCGGCGGGCGGCCAGGCACGGGTATGGGAATAGCTCACGCCTCAATCCCCCCTTTGTCCTGGATCAATGCTGTGGCAGCGCGCTGCAGATCCCGCACCCGGCGGAAAATATGGCGGTCGATGCGATTAAAAGAGTGGGCGGACGCATAGAAGCGATACCCACGGCGCTGACGGACAGCCAAACCGATGGTCTGCCCGCCGACGCTGACGACGACGGCGTCTGACATGGAAGAATACTCCACTTGCCCCAGCCCCTTTTGCGAAGGGCGCCGGGCCTATTTCATTTCTGGTGAAAAGGCAGCTGCTTCAGGCGCAACAACAGCGCAGGGAAGAACACTGGCAGGCGGCGGTCATTTCAAAGCGATGATGGCTCATCGTCGGTCTCCTATCCGGACCACGACGGCTGTCGTGGCGCTTTAGCGTTTGGTTACGCGGCGCAAGCTGCACTGGGTGTCAAATCACCGCGAAGCCGTTAGGCGGCTCAGTCCGCTCGTCTTGAGCGTCCACAGAATAAACACAGAGAATTTGTGACGTCAAATATAAAAATACAACCAAATGTAGTTGTTAATTTATATACGTGATTATCACGTGTATATAAGGGCTTTTGGCAAATGCGAGCCAATAGACGACCGTCATCCCGGGACTCGATCCCGGGATCTCCTCCGGGGGCGCTTCCACGGTGTCTCGGCAGGATTGGACAGTCTCCCGGAGGAGATCCCGGTGTCGAGCACCGGGATGACGATGAATGCAAGGGGAACCACCCCAACGAAACTTCAACGAAAGTTTCCCTATCCTGCCCCCAGGGAATTGACCTTTCGTCTCAGGCCTTTAGTGTTTCCGGCCTCACCTTGGGAAGGAAACGATAAGATGAAGCTGCTGCGCTATGGCCCTGTTGGCCAGGAGAAGCCGGGTATCCTCGATCAGAGCGGCGCGATCCGCGATCTCTCCGGCGTTATTGCCGATGTGGACGGCAGCATCCTCGGCCCCGATGGCCTTGCCAAACTGGCGAAGCTCGATCTTGCCAGCCTGCCGCTGGTATCCGGTAACCCGCGCATCGGCCCCTGCGTCGGCAGCGTCTCCAAGATGATCTGCTGCGGCCTGAATTATTCCGACCATGCCGCCGAAACCGGATCGCCGATCCCCAAGGAGCCGATTCTGTTCGCCAAGGCCGTCAGCGCCATCTGCGGCCCCAATGACGATGTCGTCATCCCGCGCGGATCGGAGAAGACCGATTGGGAAGTGGAACTGGGCATCGTCATCGGCACCCGCGCCTCCTATGTCGATGAGGCCGACGCGCTGAATTATGTCGCCGGTTACTGCGTGGTGAACGACGTGTCCGAGCGCGCCTATCAGATCGAGCGCGGCGGCCAATGGACCAAGGGCAAAAGCGCCGATACCTTCGGCCCTATCGGCCCCTATGTCGTCACCAAGGACGAGATCACGGACGTGCAGAATCTGGAGATGTTCCTGGATGTCTGCGGCACCCGCCGCCAGACCGGCAATACCGGCACCATGGTTTTCGGCGTCGCCCATATCGTCCATTATATCAGCCAGTTCATGACCTTGATGCCGGGTGACGTGATCGCCACCGGCACCCCGCCGGGCGTCGGCATGGGCATGAAGCCGCCGCAGTTCCTGAAAGCAGGCGACAGCATGCGCCTGGGCATCGCAGGCCTGGGCGAGCAGAACCAGAAGGTGGTTGCCTGGAGCCGGTAGGGACTTTGGTCGGGCATTAGCGCCCTATTCAAGGATACGTCATCCCAGGGCTTGCCCCTGGGATCTCCTTCCGCCGCTGTCTCTACGCGGCGTGGCCACACAAGATCCCAGGGTCGAGCCCTGGGATGACGATCTAAAAAGGGCTCCCCCATGAAACTCCTGCGCTATGGCACTCCCGGTGCTGAAAAGCCCGGTATCCTCGACAGCAATGGCGCCCTGCGTGATCTGTCGGGTCATGTGAGCGACATTGCGGGCGATACGCTCAGCCCCGCCGGTCTCGCCAAACTTGCCGCCATCGACCCGGCAAGCCTGCCGCTCGTACCCGGCAAGCAGCGCCTGGGCCCTTGCGTCGGCAAGGTGTCGAAGTTCGTGGCGGTCGGCCTCAACTATAAGGACCATGCGGGCGAGCCGGATAAATGGCCCAAGGAGCCGATCCTGTTCGACAAGGCAGTCTCCGCCCTCTCCGGCCCCTTCGACGATGTAGTTCTGCCGCGCGGTGCCCCCAAGCCCGATTGGGAGGTCGAGTTGGGCGTGGTGATCGGCAGCAGGGCCTCCTATGTGGATGAAGCCAATGCTCTGGACCATGTGGCGGGCTATTGCGTCGTCAACGATGTCTCGGATCGCGGCTGGCAGAACGAGCGCGGCGGCCAATGGATCAAGGGCAAGAGCGCCGATAGCTTCGGCCCCACCGGCCCCTGGTTGGTCACCAAGGACGAGATTGCGGATGTCCAGAATCTGCCGATGTTCCTGGAGGTGAACGGGGTTCGCCACCAGGATGGCAATACCGGCAATATGATCTTCGGCGTGGCTTTCCTGGTCAGCTACCTAAGTCAGTTCCTGACCCTGATGCCCGGCGACATCATCGCTACCGGCACACCCTGGGGCGTCGGCGTCGGGCTCACTCCGCCGCAGTTCCTGAAAGCAGGCGATGTGATGCGCCTGGGCATTCAGGGGCTGGGTGAGCAGAAGCAGACGGTAGTCGCAAACCGCTAAACACGGCATGGTCGATCACAGCCTGCAAAAAACATAAACGGAGGAAACCCATGAACATCGCCGGACAAGCGGCCCTCGTGACCGGCGGGGCCTCGGGCCTTGGGTATGGCACGGCGCAGATGCTGAAAGAGCGTGGCGCCAAGGTGACCATCCTCGACCTCGGCGCCGACCGTGTCGCCAAGGCTGCCGCCGACCTGGGCGTTACGGGCATCGAATGCGACGTCACCTCCGACACAGCCGTCGAAGCCGCCATTGCCAAGGCCGCCGAAGCCAATGGCGTTGCCCGCATCCTGGTTGCCTGTGCTGGCGTCGCCCCCGCCGCCAAGGTGGTGGGACGCAACGGTATCCAGCCGCTGGCCGAATTCACCAAGGCGATCAATATCAATCTGATCGGCACCTTCAATGTGCTGCGGGTGGCAGCGGCCGGAATGATGGGCCTTGATCCGCTGGACACCGGCGAGCGCGGGGCGATCATCATGACCGCTTCTGTCGCGGCCTTCGAAGGTCAGATCGGTCAGGCCGCCTATGCCGCCTCCAAGGGCGGGGTTGCGGCGATGACCCTGCCGCTGGCCCGTGAATTCGCGGGCCAGGGCATCCGCGTCATGAGCATCGCGCCGGGCATCTTCGGCACGCCCATGGTATCGGGCATGCCGCAGAATGTGCAGGACGCTTTGGGCGCCATGGTCCCCTTCCCCTCCCGCCTGGGCCGGGCCGACGAATATGCGGCGCTCGTCGAAAGCATTCTCGGCAACGTCATGCTCAACGGGTCGGTCATCCGTCTGGATGGCGCCATTCGCATGGCGGCGAAGTGACATCACTTCAGCCTAGAGTTGGTTGCGGGGCAGCGATCCTGGATGACCAGGGTCGCCTGCTGCTAGTCAAGCGCCGCCGCGAGCCCGAGGCCGATCACTGGGGCCTGCCCGGCGGCAAGCTCGACTTCGGCGAGACGGTGGTCGACTGCATCGCGCGGGAGATCGCCGAGGAACTGGGGATCGTGATCGCGGTCGGACCGCTGCTCTGCGTCGTCGATCAGATCGCCGCCGATCATCACTGGGTCGCGCCCACCCACCGGGCTAGGATCGAGTCGGGAACTCCCGCGATCCAGGAACCGAAGGCGCTGGCCGACTGGGGGTGGTTCGCCATCGATGCGCTACCGTCACCCCTGACCCTTGCCACACGCACGGCACTTCCGTTTCTGTAAGTCACGCGCTGGGGCAATGGTCAAAAATGTCGCACCGGCCTGGAAGTCTGACAGGTAAAAATACAATTTTATCTAATTAGAGTGCGTTCCCGTAACTTATTGTAAGGGAACGAATAATGTCGGGGCTCCTGGCGCGTGGGACGGTTTCACAGAAACTGACAGCTATTTTGCTGGTTGGCTTGGCAGGATTCCTGATCTATGGCGGTGTCGCCGCCTGGATGCTCTATGCCTCGAAATTCGATCAACGCGAGTCCATGGCCAAGACGGCGGTGGATGCCAGCCGGTCCATCGTGACCGCCTATATCGAGCGGGAAAAAAAGGGCGAGCTTAGCCGCGCCGATGCCCAGCGGGATGCGATCATCGCCCTGGGCGCCATCCGCCATAATGACGAAGGTTATATCTGGGTGAACGACAGCAAGCCCGTGATGGTCATGCATCCGATACAGCCCGATCTGGTGGGCAAGTCGGTGGCGGGCATCAAGGATAGCGACGGTCAGGCCATCTTCCAGACCTTCACCCGCGTCGCCAAGGCCGATGTCGCCGGTGGCTATGTCCATTATCCCTGGCCGCGCAAGGCAGGTTCTGCGCCCGTCGACAAGGTGTCCTTCGTCGCCTATGTCCCCCAGTGGGATTGGGTCATCGGGTCTGGCGTTTATGTGGACGAGGTGCGCTCGGACGCTCTGGGATCACTGGTGCCGATGCTGGCTGTCGGGCTGTTGGTCTGCCTGACCGTGGCCGGGGCAGCGATCACCGTGTCGCGCAGCCTTGCCCGACCGATCCTGACCCTGACACAAGTGCTGAGCTCGCTTGCCAAGGGTGATCTGTCGGCGACCGTTCCTAAGCAAGGCCTGTCGGGCGAGATCGCCTCGATGGCCGAGGCCGTCGAAGTGCTCAAGCAGTCCTCGGTCCGCCGCGTCAGTCTGGAAGCCGAACAGGAAGAGGCCCGCGCGGCGGCTGATATGCGCATGATGACCCTCGAAACCCTCATTCAGGGCTTCGACCGTCAGGTGGGCGGGGTTCTGCAGGTGGTCGGATCGGCATCGAGCCAGCTCAATGCCGCCGCCAAGGAAATGGCCGGGGTGGCGAGCGAAGCCAATCAGCAGGCCGGGGTTGCCGCCCAGGCGACCGAACATACCTCCTCCAACGTGCAGACGGTGGCGAGCGCGACCGAGGAACTCACCACCTCGATCCGCGAGATCGGTCAGCAGGTGGCCGAAACCGCCCGCATCACCGATGGCGCGGTGCAGTCGGTTCACCAGACCGAAGAGATCGTGGTTGGTCTTGCCGATGCCGCCCGCAAGATCGGCGGCGTGCTGAGCCTGATCAGTGCGATTGCCGAACAGACCAATCTGCTGGCCCTGAATGCCACCATCGAAGCCGCGCGCGCAGGCGATGCGGGCAAGGGTTTTGCCGTGGTGGCGGGCGAAGTGAAGAATCTCGCCGGTCAGACTGCCAAGGCGACCGAGGAGATCGGCGCTCAGATCGCCGCGATCCAGGGCTCGACCGATGGCGCGGTGACGGCGATCCACGAGATCGGCTCCACCGTGCGCCGCATCAACGAGATCGCGACTGCCGTTGCTTCGGCGGTGGAAGAGCAGTCCGCTGCAACGGCTGAAATCGCCCGCAACGTGGAAGAAGCCGCCGTCGGCACCCAGGAAGTGGCCAGCACTGTCGGCCAGCTGCGCGACGCCGCGGGCCGCGCCGGTGCCACCAGCCAGCAGGTCCTGGGCGCCGGTACCGGTCTTGCCCAGCAGGCCGAGGAACTGCGGACGTCTGTCACGACCTTCCTCGCCAAAATCAAAGCCGCCTAAAGGTCGCTCGGCGGGAGGGGGCATCTGCGTCGTTACTTCCGGTGCTCGGTGCTCACGTACAGTCGTACGTTCCGCGCCTGCGCTCGAAAGTGCCTAGCATCTGCCCCCTCCCGCCTTCGCTTCTAAAGCTCCATAAACAAGAACTGTCATCCCCCGGCTCGACCGGGGGATCTGTGGCCGCTTTCGGTCTGGTGCCGGACGCCCCAAAAAGCGATTAGTCCGCCTCCTCAAAAAAGTTGTAGCCGACCTTGAGGACGCGCTTATCCGATTTCGCGATCACGATCATCGCGTGATGCCCGTCGAGCGCATCAATCGTCCATTTCTGCCGGATAACCCAGGTTTCGGCGGTGACGGCTTTATAGGTCGAGTTGCGATGGTATGGGGTCTCGTCGGCAATCAGATCGGCACCGTCATAGGTGACCCATTCACGGTCCCGCTTTTCGAAATGCCTTAGCTTCTTTGCCTCTTCCTCGGCAATGGCGAGTAGTTCCGGCGTTGGCGGAAAGGCGAGCGGCGGCCGGTACAACGGCTCTGGTTCGTAGAAGATCGGCTTCCCCACAATCCGAATATCTTCGGCAACTATGGCCTGGCTACGTGCGGAGAGAACCAGCAAGCCGGAATGCCCCCGTCCCGTGGTGTCCTCAAGCTTCAAGGTCCAAGTGTCCCTGGGCTCCGGCGGCGGCTCCAGCAACCACCTTAATCCCGGCGACCAGACAATCGGATGGTGGAGCGACAGATAGGTATCGGCGATGGTCGCCAGATGGTCCGGCGCGGGCTGCGGCGCAACCTCCGATTCCTGCGCGATGGCAGGGCGGCACGCGATGATGAGCAGGGCGAACAGCAGCCTCATGGTTGTGCTGACATTAGCCGAATTCGCCTTGTCTAGAAAGCACCCTACTTCTCGAAGAACACCCGCGCCACTCGCCGGTCTGCCTTGGCGATCATCACCTGCGCGCCGATGCCGAAGGTGCCGTCCTCGCGGGTCTGGCCGACCAGCCAATGGCCGGGCTCCACCCCGAAATAGCGCACGGCATAGAGGCGGTAGCGCCGGTTCCATCTGATCCAGTCCGCGCTGTCCCAGACCACCCACGGTAACGCCGCGTCATAGCCGGGCTGCTCCCCCGCTGCCTCCTGCGCGAGCTTCAGCAGATCGGCAGGGACTGGCTTCGCCATCGACAGAATGTCCCAGTCGGCCCGCAGGACGGAGATATCCTCCCGCAGCACCTCGTAGCGCCCCTTGGACAGCAAGAGTTCGGCTGACAGACGTGCCTTGCCACTTTCCTGCGGCGCGGCGCGGTAGGTGGCGCTCCAGGTTTCCCCTGCGCCGGGCTTAACATCCCATCCTACCTCTGCCCGCCATAGGTCGGGATAGCGGCCCTTCAGATAGGCATCGGCGCTCGCCCGGATGTGGCTCGCTTCTTCGGGCGATTGGGCCAGTGCGGGCAGGGCGAGAAACAGGAGAAGGGGGAGGACGCGGATCATGACCGATCTATCTCATCGATCAATCGGGCGAGTTTACGGCGCAACCGATCGATCTGGCTCATGAGTCGGTCTTCGTCTTGTGCCTTGCATCGCCGCGCCTGCCTTGCCAAGTTCGATATCTACTTCTGAAGAAAACAAAAAGGATCCGCCAGCATGGCCGATAACAGCGTCGCGACCCCCAGCCTGATCGAGCTGAAGAATTACGCGCCGCCGCCCTATCTGGTCGATTTGGTGGATCTGACCTTCAAGCTCGATCCCGCGACGACCGAGGTGAAGGCCCGGCTGTCGATGCAGCGCAATCCGGCAGGTCAGGGTGGGCCGCTGCGCCTGGAAGGCCGCAAGCTGGATCTGAAGTCGATCAACCTCAACGGCAAGGATCTGGCCGAGGGCGTCGATTACACCCGGGATGCCGAGGCGCTGACGATCCTCAATCCCCCCGCCGATGGCCGCATCGTGATCAATTCGGTGGTGGAGATCCATCCCGACAAGAATTCCGAACTGGAAGGCCTCTACGTCTCCTCCAATAATTTCTGCACCCAGTGCGAAGCCCAGGGCTTCCGCAAGATCACCTATTTCCCCGACCGTCCCGACGTGATGGCGCGTTACACGGTGACGCTGATCGCGCCGACCGATTATCCGGTGCTGCTGTCGAACGGCAATAAGATCGGCGAGGGGGACTTAGGCGACGGCACGCATTTCGCGCGCTGGGAAGATCCGTTCCCCAAACCCTCCTATCTGTTCGCCCTGGTGGCCGGCACCCTGACCGCGACCCGTGACAGCTTCACGACCAGGAGCGGCCGCAAGGTGGCGCTGGAGATCTGGACCGTCGCCGTCGATGCCGACAAGACCGACTATGCCATGGACAGCCTAAAGCGCTCCATGACCTGGGACGAGGAGGTCTATGGCCTGGAATATGACCTCGATACCTTCATGATCGTCGCCGTGTCCGACTTCAACATGGGCGCGATGGAGAACAAGGGCCTCAACGTCTTCAATACCAAATATGTGCTGGCCCGCCCCGATACCGCGACCGACGGCGATTACCAGGGCATCGAGGCGGTCATCGCCCACGAGTATTTCCATAATTGGACCGGCAACCGCGTCACCTGCCGCGACTGGTTCCAACTATCCCTGAAGGAAGGCCTGACGGTCTTCCGCGATCAGGAATTCAGCTCGGACATGAATTCCGCCGCCGTGAAGCGCATCAGCGACGTGCGCGGCCTGCGTGCCGTGCAGTTCCCCGAAGATGCTGGCCCGATGGCGCATCCGGTACGCCCGGCCAGCTATATCGAGATCAACAATTTCTATACGCCGACCGTCTATAACAAGGGCGCCGAAGTGGTGCGCATGTATCAGACGCTGCTGGGCAAGGACGGCTTCCGCAAGGGCATGGATCTCTATTTCCAGCGCCATGACGGGCAGGCCGTGACCTGCGATGATTTCCGCGCCGCGATGGCCGACGCCAATGGCGCCGATCTTTCCCAGTTTGAACGCTGGTACGATCAGGCCGGGACCCCGACCGTGGAAGTCTCCCAGGAGTGGGATGCGGGAGCCGGTGTGCTGTCGCTGACCTTCAAACAGTCCTGCGCGGCCTCACCGGGGCAGTCGGAAAAGCGGCCCTATCATATCCCCTTCGCCCTTGGCCTGATCGGCACGGATGGCGCCGATCTGCCGGTGCGTCTGGAGAATGAAGGTCCGGTCGATGCCGGAACCCGCGTCCTCGACCTGCGGGAGGCAAGCCAGACGTTCCGTTTCACCGGCTTCAAGGACCGGCCGACGCCCTCGCTGCTGCGCGGTTTCTCCGCCCCCGTGAAGCTGGTCAGCGATCTGAAGGCCGACGATCTCGCCTTCCTGGCCGCCCATGACAGCGATTCTTTTGCCCGCTGGGAAGCAGGTCAGACCCTGGCTGCCCAGCATCTGCTTCAGCTTGCCGCCGATTGGCGTGCGGGCCGGGTGCTGACGCTCTCGCCCGCCGTGGTCGAAGCCATGCGCCTGACCCTGGTCGACAAGAGCCTCGATCAGGCCTTCATCGCGCTTAGCCTTGCGCTGCCTGCCGAAAGCTATCTGGCCGAACTGGTCAGCGAGATCGATATCGAAGCGATTGTCGAGGCCCGCAACTTCGCCCGCCGCACCCTGGGCGCCGAGTTGCAGAAGGAACTGCGCGCGGCCTATCAGGCGGGCAAGAGTGACGAGGCTTTTGCCCCCACCGCCGATCAGGCTGGCAAGCGCGCCCTGAAGAATGCCGCCCTCGATCTGCTGTGCGCCGCAGGCGATGCCCAGGCGCTGGACGAGGCTGCCGCGCAATATCGCGCCCAGGCCAATATGACCGACGTGCTGGCGGCCCTGGGCTGCCTTGTGGATACCGACCGCCGCGACCGGGTGGAGGCGCTGGCCGACTTCGAGAAGCGCTGGAAACACGACACGCTGGTCATGGACAAATGGTTCACGCTCCAGGCCCTGTCGCGCCGCTCCGACACGCTGGCCGAGGTGCGCAAGCTGCTGTCCCATCCCAGCTTCGATGCCAAGAACCCGAACAAGCTGCGTAGCCTTGTCGGCGCCTTCACCTCGGGCAATCGCCAGTATTTCCATGCGGGTGACGGCAGCGGCTATCGCTTCCTCGCCGAACAGGTGGTCGCGACGGACAAGGTCAATAAGCAACTCGCCGCCCGCCTCGTCCTGCCGCTCGGCCCTTGGCGCCGCTTCGACAAGCAACGCCAAGACCTGATGCGTGCGGCCCTGGAACAGATCAAGGGCACCGAAGGCCTGTCCAAGGACGTCTATGAGATCGTGAGCAAGAGCCTGGGGTAAGCTCAGCGCCGTCACCCCGCACTTGATGCGGGGTCTCCAGCCATTTGTGTTCTGTCGTCACCCCGCACTTGATGCGGGGTCTCCTCCGGGGGCGTTTCAACGCTGTCTCCGTCAGAATTGGACGGGCTCCCGGAGGAGATCCCCCGATCAAGTCGGGGGATGACGGAAGGAAATGTTGTCACCCCCGGCTGATCGACACCCCGCCATCGGCCAGCAACGCGCTGCCGGTGACGAAACTGGACGCATCCGAAGCCAGGAACAGGGCGGCCTTGGCGATTTCCTCCGGCTCGGCCATACGCTTAAGGGCATGCAGGCCGTTGACGAAATCTTCCACTTCCTGGGGCGCACCGCGCGTGATGCTGGCGGGCGTGTCGGTGCCGCCCGGCAACAGGGCATTCACCCGGATGCCCTTGGCGCCATATTCAGTGGCAAGGCACTTGGCGAAGCCGATCAGCCCGGCCTTGCTGGCGCCATAGGCACTCATCCCCGCCAATCCGGCGGTATAGCCGACAAAGGTCGAGGTGAAGATCAGCGAGCCGCCGCCCCGTGCCAGCATCGCCGGGATCTGATATTTCGCGCCCAGGAAGCCGCCAGTCAGATTTGTGTCCAGGATCTCCTGCCAATGGGCCAGCGTCATCTCGCCCACCGGCAGCATCTGTCCGACGATCCCGGCATTATTGAAGGCGATGTCGAGGCCGCCAAATCGCTCGACAGCCAGGTCAACCGCTGCCTTGGCGTGGGCTTCGTCGGCAACATCGCCCGCCAGCGCCACGGCTTGGCCGCCGATCTCTGCGACCAGCCTGTCGAGTTCTGCTTGGCGCCGACCGGTGACGACAAGCTTTGCCCCCTCGGCCGCGAACAGCAAAGCGGCGGCCCGACCGATGCCGGAGCTGGCACCGGTGACGATGGCGGTCTTGTTGGTAAGAATAGTCATCTGAAAGCCCCCCTTGGTTCGTGAGGGGGGCTTGATGCCAAAACTGCCCTTCCACCGACACCCGATCCTTGCCGAGGTTCCCCAAGAAGTCGTCACCCCGCACTTGATGCGGGGTCTATCCGAGGCGGATCAGCATCAGAGCGATCCCGCATCAAGTGCGGGATGACGAGGATGTAAAGAGCGGCAAAAAAGGACTTCACCTAACAGCGCTTGTCACCAGCATCTTGATCGCTGCCCGGTAAACCTCTGCCGGTTCGCCGCTCTCAATAGCCAGTGCAGCCCGATCGAAGGCGGCCGAGAGAAGATCGGCCAGCGCCTGATCCTGCTTGCCCGAGACAGCCGCCAGCCCTTGCGCAAGCGTGCGGGCCGCATGGTCGCCGTCCAGATGCTGCATCTCCCGATGCCCCAGCACGGCCGGGCCGTCGATCAGCAGCAGCAACGTGCGCCCCGGCGCCTGCATGGCGTCGATATAGGCATCGCTACCCACTAACAAGGCGTCCAGCGGGGAAGTGGCGACGGCTGCCGTCCGCTCGATATCGGCAGCAACCGCCTGCGCCTCTTCGATCACCACGGCCCGGAACAGCGCGCGCTTGTCAGCAAAATGGTGATAGAGCGCCCCACGCGTGATCCCAGCAGCCGCGACGATTTCCGGCGTCGAGGTTTCGGCATAGCCCTTCTCGACAAACAGCGCCCGCGCCGCCTGCAGCAAAGCGCCGCGCGTCTGTTCGGTGCGGTCGCGGTTGGTCCGTTTTGCCTCTTGCATACATGCAGCCTGTATGTTAAATCCATAAAACATACAGATTGTATGTTTTCTCATGCGGAGATGCCACCATGAAAATCACCAGCTACTACCCCGTGATCATGACCGATGATGTCGCCGGAACCGCTGGCTTCTATGAGAAGCATCTGGGCTTTCAGGCGCTCTTTACCGCCGACTGGTATGTCCATCTTCAGATGGTAGGCAATGAGTCGGTCAATCTCGCGATCCTCGACGGCAGTCATGAGACGATCCCCGAAATCGGTCGCGGCAAGGCTTCCGGTCTGCTGCTGAATTTCGAAGTCGAGGATGTGGACGCCGTCCATGACGCCATGGTCGCGGCGGGTCTGCCCGTCCTGCGCTCGCTGCGGGATGAGGACTTTGGGCAACGCCATTTCATTACCGCAGACCCGAATGGCGTGCTGATCGATGTGATCAAGCCGATCCCGCCCGCCGCGAACTTCGCCGAAGCCTATACGGATGCAGCCCGGCCGGTGTGAGGACCGCGAGGCTTACCGCTGCACGCTCGGATCGAAGTTCTGACGAGCATGGACCGATACCGATCCATCGCCGGGGCAGTGGGCGACCAGCAGTTCGGTCCAGCCGTACAGCCCTGCTCCGGCATAAATCCGCCCGCCGGTTGAACAGATAAATGGCATCCAGGTGGGCGGAGACGGGATCCTGACGCCCGGAGTTTCCGTGAAATAGTCCAGGAGACGGGCCACCGACTGGGGCGGGGCGCGGAAACGCAGGTCGATGATCTCCACCCCTGGGCGCGTCACCAGCGAGGTTTTGAGGTCGGCAACCTCGTCGGCCACGCCCGTTTGAAAGACACGCTCATAAAGATGTTCGTCGCGGTAAATGATCGGCTCGAACGTGATCCAGGCACCCAACGCCAGAAGCGGGACAGCGAAGATGCCCATGCGCCACCGCCATGCCAGACGGCGGGTCACGAACCAGAGCGCCAGATACAACAGGGCAATCGCCAGCGCCCAGGTCAGGATGATCCCGACTACAATCCCGTTGAGACCGGACATAGGCTCTTCACCAATCCCTGTTGCTCCCCATATGAACGGTAACGCGATTAAGGAGACTTCCGCGATGCCGACGATTATCTCGAAGTCGCTGATGCTGGCGGCCATTCTTGCCCTTGCAGCCTGCGCTCAGACTGGTGGAAAGCCTACCGGCTACGGTGCAGCGACTCGGACAGGTGAGCCAACGAAGGCGGTCGAATGTACCAATTCCGGGGACTGGGGGCTTGGTTGGTCGCAGGACTGCCATAACCGCAATGCCCCCTGACAAAAAAAGCCCCGGAGAAACTCCGGGGCTTTTCGCTATGGCCCTTAGAAAACCTCAGCCTTCCTTGGCGGCGCGCAAGACGCCTTCTTCGATCAGGGAGGCTGCCTTGGCGGCGCCTTCCCAACCCTGCACCTTCACCCACTTGCCCTTTTCGAGGTCCTTGTAACGCTCGAAGAAGTGCTTGATCTGGTCGAGCAGGATTGCCGGAAGGTCAGTGTATTCCTTCACGTCGGCATAATAGGGGATCATCTTGTCCACCGGCACGCCGATGATCTTTTCATCGATGCCGCCATCGTCTTCCATCAGCAGCACGCCGACGGGACGCGCGCGGATGACCGCACCCGGCACCAGCGGCAGATGGGTGATGACCATCATATCAACCGGGTCGCCATCGCCGCCCAGGGTATGGGGGATGAAGCCGTAGTTCACCGGATAGACCATGCTGGTGTGCATGAAACGGTCGACGAACAGCGCGCCGCTGTCCTTGTCGAATTCATACTTCACCGGCGGGGCGCCAGCCGGGTTCTCGATCACGACATAGACGTCGTGGGGCGGGTTCTTGCCGGTCGGGATCTTGCTGAGGTCCATGATCGTCCGTTCTTATTAAAATAGCGAAAACTTCGATGGCGACGGGTTTAGAGCAATTTTCAACCCGATGGAAGCACCTAGGGACCAAGATTTTGGTGAGAAACAGGTAAAAGCGACGCGCCGAGCCTTGCACAAACCGCTTATCAGGGCCATCTGGCGCGCATGAGCGAGAATCTGCCCATTCCAGTTGCCTCTGCTGAAGATGAAGCCCGCGTTCAGGCGGGCTTCTGGCGCAAGCTGCGTCAGAACATTCATCGTCTGCCGTTCGCAAGCGACCTGCTGGCCGCCTGGTTTGCCGCACGGGATCCCAAGACGCCCCGCCGGGTGCGCTGGATCCTCTATGGCGCCCTCGCCTACTTCCTGCTGCCCACCGACGCCGTGCCGGACATTCTGGCGGGTCTGGGCTTCACCGACGATGCCGCGGTCCTGATCGCGGCCTTGAAATCTGTTGCCGGTTCCGTCAACGACCGCCATCGTGAGATGGCTCAACTGACGCTAGACAGGCTGCGGAAGTAATACCCTACCTACTTCTTCAACCCCTTATTTTGGAATAACGGATCGGCCATGCTCGACCTGCTGACCAATCCCGCCGTCATCATGAGTTTCTTGACGTTGGCGGCCCTCGAAATCGTTCTGGGTATCGACAATCTGCTGTTCGTGCAGATCGTCGCCGACCGGGTGTCGCCTGAAAAGCGCGACCGCGCCCGGCGCCTGGGCCTGACCATGGCCCTGCTGACCCGCCTGGCCCTGCTGGCGTCCATCTCCTTCATCGTCAAGCTGACGACGCCGATCCTGACCATCGGTGAATTCTCGCTGTCGTGGCGCGATATCATCCTGCTGGGCGGCGGTGCCTTCCTGCTGGTCAAGGCAACGCTCGAAGTCCATCACTCGATGGAAGTCGAGGAAAAGGACGCTACGGGCAAGCCCAAGAAGGGCTATCTGGCCTTCGGTGCCGCCATCGTGCAGATCGCGATCCTGGATATCGTCTTCTCGCTCGATAGCGTCATCACCGCCGTCGGCATGGCCGACGAGCTGGCCGTTATGGTCGCCGCCGTCGTTGCCGCGATGATCGTCATGATCCTGGCCGCCGTTCCCGTCGGCAACTTCGTGTCGAAACATCCGACCGTGAAGATGCTGGCCCTGTCGTTCCTGCTGCTGATCGGCATGGCGCTGATCGCCGAAGGCCTGGGGTTCCATATCCCCAAGGGCTACCTCTACTTCGCCATCGCCTTCTCGGCCGGTGTCGAGTTCCTGAACCTGCTGGTCCGCAACAAGCAGAAGCCACGCACGGAAGATATTGTGAGTAATTAGCCCTCGCCGGGTTACCGGTTAAGGTTTCAACCAAGAGAACGCGGCGGCAAGGGCATCCTTGCCGCCGTTTTCTATGAGGGGGCCATGGGTCGTCAGCACGCGGGTAAAATCCTGATCCAGAATGGCGTCGAGGCTGGCGCGCGCCGCCGCCCAATCCTTGTAGAACCGCCGCAGCATATGGCTCACGCCCAGCTTGCCGTGCAGACCGTTGAGGCGCCCGTAGAGCCGCAGGATCCAATGGTCCCCCGGTGCCGTGCTCATGGCGAGATCGGTCAGGATCAGGCTGCGGGATGGGCGATGCAGGAACACGCTCTCCTTCATCACCGGATTGCCCAGGATCGGAAAAGCCTCCAGCACACCGGCCCATTGCGGTGGAACATCCTGCGGCAGGGTGCCGTCGATACGCAGATCCGGGCGCTTCTTCTCCAGCCCCTTGGGAGCCAGCAGCCGCGAGGTAGCGCAGAGTTCCTGCCAGGGGGTCTGGAAGAGATGATGATGCAGGTTTGGCGCGATCCGCCAGTTGGGCGTGCCGAGTTTCCACACCGCCTCGGTCAGCCCATGGTTCGGCGGGATCGGTGAATGCATCACCAGATCGCCGTCCGGCAGTTGCACCAGATACATGCGCGTGCGGAACGGAATGCCGACGAGCTTCATCTCATGTTCGGCCAGCCAGATGCCCTCGCTTAGGGGGTAAAGAACTCCAGGCTGATAAACCGACATGAGACTAGCTCCCTTTAGAATTGACTAAGCCTTGGTCGCCACCGGGAGCCGGAACGGCGCGCCCAAGCGGTTGAAGGCATTCATGGCCGCAATGGCGATGGTAAGATCCACCAGATCTTTGGGTTCGAACACCGCCGATACAGCCGCATAGGCTTCGTCGGAGGCATGGGTTTCACTGATACGTGTCACTTCCTCGGCCCAGGCCAGCGCAGCACGTTCCTGATCGGAAAACAGGTGGGGAACTTCATACCACACCGGCACCAGCGTGATCTTGCCGATCGACATGCTTTTGCGGAGGTCCCGGCTATGCAGATCGATGCAATGGGCGCAGCCGTTGATCTGCGAGACCCGAAGGAAGACGAGATGAACCAGCTCCTCGGGAAGGTCGGTCTCTTTCGTGACGTAATGATGGATACCGGACAGGGCTTTCGCACCAGCGGGCGCAATCTCGAACCAATTCAAGCGGGCCATTGCAGTCTTCCTTCCTTGAGCAAGTTGGCTTTCGAAAGGGAGACGAGGCAGGTGAGGCTCGTGTGACAGGGGCACGCCATTTTTACCGCAGGATCGAGATGGACAAAGCACGGGCCTTGCTGAAATAGTAGCCGCCACCATGACCCTGATCATTGCCGACTATCTTGAAAAGATGAGCCGTCGCCGAGCCTGACCTCGGTTGCTGCATCGCCTTTATTCTTTGCTGTTTGAAGCGCCCATTTTCAAAGACGGGCGCGGGTCAGGAGTTTTCCCATGTCGTTCATCGCTGTTGCCGCCGAAGGCTTTGCCCTCGGTGCCGGTCTTATCGTCGCCATCGGCGCGCAGAATGCCTATGTGCTGCGCCAAGGGCTGCTACGCCAGCATGTCTTTCCGCTGGCCGCCTTCTGCGCGCTGTCCGATGCCATTCTGATCCTGGCGGGCTGTTTTGGTCTCGGCAGCCTCGTCCAGGCCTCGCCCAATGCCCTGATCGTGATTGCCTTCGCCGGCGCGGCCTTCCTGGGCTGGTATGGCCTGAAAGCAGCGATGCGTGCCTGGAAGCCCGGCGCCCTACTGCCGACCGAAGGCGCGGCGCCGACGCTGGCCAAGGCACTGGCAACCGTCGCCGCCGTGACCCTGCTGAACCCGCATGTCTATCTCGATACCGTGGTGCTGGTCGGCAGCCTGTCCGGCCGTCATCCCCTGCCCGACCGCTATTGGTTCGCGGGCGGCGCGGCAACGGCGTCCTTCGTGTGGTTCTTCGGCCTTGGCTATGGCGCGCGCCTGCTGGCCCCGCTGTTCAAGAAGCAGAGCGCGTGGCGCGTGCTCGACAGCATCATCGCCATCGTGATGTGGCTGATTGCGTCTCAGCTGCTGATCGATGGCATCCGGCGCTTAGGGTAGCCGCAGGACCTGCGTCAATCGTCACCCCGGGACTTGATCCCGGGATGACAGAGTTTTTAGGGGGGACAGGCTCCCGGAGGAGATCCCCCGATCAAGTCGGGGGATGACGACAATCGTTGATCAAAATCACGCCCGGGTGAAACGCCAGACGGCGGCTGGGGGGAGATTGCGCCAGGTGCGACCCAACCCCTCAGCCACCAGCCCAAATTCCTCGGCAGGAAGCGGGCAGAGCGGTGGATAGGTGTATTGCAGCAGAGAACCGCCGGGCTTGAGCACCGCAAAGGACGCATCGACGATGCTGCGCTGAACAGCGCGGCTCATCGGGCGGATCGGCAGGCTGGAGACGACAGTTCCGACCTTGCCGATCAGTTCCTCTCCAAGCAGGGCAGGCAGATCAGCCGCATTGCCTTCCAGCACATGGCAGCGGGGGAAGCGCTCCCGCAAATGCGCCGCCAGCCGAGGATCAAGCTCGACGATATAGAGACGCTCGGGCAGGACGTCCGCTTCTTCCAGCAGAGCCTGGGTCACAACGCCGGTTCCGGCCCCAATCTCCACCAGCACTTCACCTGGCAACAGGCGGACCTGACGGGCCATACGCTGGCCCAGTCTGGGAGAGGAGGGGAGAACGGCACCAATGCGTGCCGGATTATCAACCATTGAGCGCCAGAAGACGAACCAGTCCTGGGCAGCAGTCATTCGCCGCGTTCCTTATGCAAAGGCCCCCGAACGCTGTGACAGAGAACTGTGACCAAAAAGGGGCGTCATACATGACGAATCACAAGATATGGTCCAAATGGCGTCTTGCCAACCCGACTTATGTGGCTTACCTCCCCAGATCAAATCATTTTCAAGGAGCCGGACATGGCTGCGAGCATTGCCGTCATCGGCGCGACCGGTTCGGTCGGGCGCGAAATTCTGATGATTCTGGCCGAACAGGAACTGGCCGAGGCTGCGGACATCGTTGCGCTGGCGTCCGACCGCTCGGTGGGTCAGGAGGCGAGCTTCGGCGAAGATGACGAACTGATCGTCCGGTCACTGAAGGAATTCGACTTCGCAGGCATCCAGTATGCCTTCTTCGCCATCGATGCCGCCGAGACCAAGCCCTATGCCCTGAAGGCCGCTGCTGCCGGGGCCATGGTCATTGACTGCTCCCCCGCTTTCCGGCTGGAGCCGGGTGTGCCGCTGATCGTGCCGGAGGTGAATGCCGCCGCCCTGTCGGGTGCCAAGAAGAAGATCGTCGCCAACCCCTCGCCGCTGGCGATCATGATTGCTGCCGTCGTCCAGCCGCTGCATGCGGCCGCCCATGCCAAGCGTGCCGTCGTGACGGCGATGCAGCCGGTGTCCGGTCTTGGCCGGTCGGCGATGGACGAGCTGTTCAACCAGACCCGCGCCGTCTTCGTGAATGATCCGCTGAAGCCGGAACATTTCACCAAGCAGATCGCCTTCAACGTCATCCCCCACGTGGGCGACATTCAAAAGGATGGCGAGACGACCGAGGAAGCGACCCTGGCAGGCGAAGCCCGCAAGCTGATCCACCCGGACTTCGCCCTGACCGCCACCTGCGTGCGCGTTCCGGTCTTCATCGGACAGTCGGCGACCGTGACCATCGAATTCGAGAATGCCCTGTCGGTCGAAGCCGCCCGCGAGCATCTGAAGCGGTCCGGCATAACGGTCATCGATCATCGCGCTGATGAGGGCTATGTCACCCCGGTCGAAGTGGCGGGGGACGATCCGGTCTTCGTGTCGCGGGTGCGTGAAGATAAGAGCGTGCCGCACGGCCTGACCCTCTGGTGCGCTACCGACAATCTGCGCAAGGGCGCCGCCCTGAATGCCGTGCAGATCTTCGAAGCGCTGCAGAAGAAAAAGAAGACGCATTGAGGCGGGTGTGCGTTCGCCTACCGGGCTTCGCCCTACTTGAGGCGGGTGTGCGTTCGCCTACCGGGCTTCGCCCTACTTGAGGCGGTATCCCGTCATCCCGGGACTTGATCCCGGGATCCCCTCCGGGGGCGTTTCCTTAAGAGTATTCGTCATCCTCGGGCCCCGCGCGCGTTGCGCGCTTAACGTAATGTTCGGCGGCAACGCCGCCGGGCCGAGGATCCAGGGTGGTTGCCAAACTCCGGCCCTACGCAGCTCGCTGAAAGATGGATCCTCGGGTCAAGCCCGAGGATGACGAGGTTTAGTGGGACAAGCCCCCGGAGGAGATCCCCCGATCAAGTCGGGGGGATGACGACAAAAATACAAAAAGCCAGGAGATCCCGGTGTCGAACACCGGGATGACGATGTACGTGGGGGCAGCAAAAAAGAATGCCCCAACAAACTTTCCAACACGGGGATGCTTGAGCCGGATACCGCCTATCTCCAGTTTACGGTAACGGGAGATGCGGGTGGCCGGTCGGCGAAGAAGCAACGACGATGATTTCGACCAGCAGGCGTTGATGCGCGGAGAGCGCGGCGCCTGGGATCGGTTCGTCGATGGGTTCACGGGGGTCGTTCAGTCGGCGATCCGAACCTTGCCCGGCTTCGGCATGGTCGGACGCGGCGAGGCCGCAGATCTGGCGCAGGATGTGTTCACCGCGCTGGTCGCCCAGGATTACCGGCTGCTCAAACAATATGATCCGGCAAGGGCGGCGCCCGCGACCTGGCTGACCATCGTCGCGCGCTCCATCGCCCGCGACCGCATGCGCCGCCGCCAGCCCATCGGCGTCGCCATCGACGATGTGCCGGAAGAAAGCCTGTCCGTACCGCCGGTCGAAATTCAGGAGAAGGTGCAGATACCGCCGGGCCTCTTAAGCCCCCGGCAGGAACTGATCCTGGCGCTGCTTTATGAAAAAGACATGGATCCCATCGAGATCGCCCAGGCGCTGGAGATCGAGGCGCAGACCGTGCGCAGCCAGCATCACAAGGCCCTGACAAAACTACGCCGTCATTTTGCCGAAATCGAAAACCCCGGTGGGGATGCCGCACCCAAAGGCTCCCTATCACGGTTCAAGAGGAGTTAAGCCATGGACCGCGAGACGGACCGCACGCAGATCGGGCGTGACCAATGGCGCCGCTATCGGAGTGCCACCCAGCAGCCGGATGACGGGGAAGAACCCGGCGCCATGCAGCTGGCCGCCTATGCAGATTGTGCCCTTGGGCCGCGCGACCGCGCCCAGGTGGAGCGCTGGCTTGCCCGTAACCCGGATCGGTTGGCCGACATCCTGGCCGCCCGCCGCGCCGGACGTGAACGTCCACGCGCCAAGGCCCGTGCCTTCTGGCGGGACCGGGCCAGCTGGGGTGCGGCTGCCTGCGCCCTGATGCTGACCGCCTGGATGGGCTTCGATCTGGGTCAGGCCAGCGTCGCGACCGAGACCATCGGCGACAGCGATACTGCGCTGATCGTGGCGGTCATCGACGAGCCGGGGATCTGAAACAGATGCGGCTTCCCTCCTGGCGCAAGGCGCTTCCCTGGGTTCTGCTGGTGATCTCGCTGGCGGGGAACGGGTTCTTTTTCACCGGGCAATGGTTTGCCGAGCGCAAACGCATGGCGCCGGAAATCCGGCTGCTGGAGCAGGTCAATATGACCGACAGCCAGCGGCAGGCCGCCAAGGAAGCCCGCAAGGAGGTCATCAATCTGCTGAAACAGATGAATGACCGCAATCGTCCCCACTTCGACCGCTTCTGGATCGAAATGGCCAAGCCGCAGCCCGACCGCGAGGTTCTGGACCGCGAGCTTTGGGCCGCGACGCTGGGGCGGTTCGAAGTGCAGCGTCAGATTTCCGACGAGACAATGGATTTTCTGGGCGCCCTTGGCCCCGATCAGCGGGCCGCCGCCGTCAGCCTTGTGCGCGGACGCGATGGGTTCCTGCCCGGTCTTCTGATGTGGGACTGGTCGGGTGGCGGGCGCATTCCGCGCATGCCGGGCGACCGCCGAGACCCCCCGCCCCTGCCCATTCCGCCGCGTCCGCCTGCCCCTTGATGCAGGCCGGAATGCGCGCCGCTTTCTATTCTGTCCGAGCTGTTGTGGAGATCCGATGATGACCAGCCCCGATCCGACCCGCCTGATCAAACGTTCCGTAGTCGTCGCCGGTCATCGAACCTCGGTTTCGCTGGAAGATGCCTTCTGGGTCGCCCTTAAACATTCGGCACAGCGCAAGGGCCTGTCGATCAACGGCCTGATCGCCGAAATCGACCAGGGCCGCAGCGGCAACCTGTCCAGCGCTCTGCGGGTTTTTGTCCTGATCGAACGGCTTTCAGCCGAGGAACGGGCTGGCCTGCCGATCATGGCCGACGCCGCCGAGTAAGCAACGACGCCTCTTCAGGGGCTTGTGTTACCGATCCAAGACAGCTTTTTTAAGAGAAAGCGCCAGCCCCCATGGGGTCTGACGCGACCTTCTTGCTGGAGAGCAACACCCGCTCATGGATTGGACGCCCCTTTCGCACGGTCTGCTGGCCGTGGCTATCCAGGTAGCGTTTGCGGCGAGCTGCCGCCCCTGGTTCAAGGAACAGGCAGTGACGGTCGGCGCTATCGCAGCCTCCATGTTCTATTTCGGACGGGAATTCACCCAGCACGAGCGCGATATCGCCGACGCGCGTCAGATAACGATCACCCAGGCTTTCCCGGACGGGCTCTATCTGTGGAACTGGACGCTGGATTCCCTGCTGGACCTGGGCGCACCGATCCTTTTCACAGCAACCGTCGCCTGGATCTGGCGCCGCAGAACACCTAGAAAGCTGGCCGCCGTTTCCCCTTGAAGGCCGCGATGCCCTCGGCTTTCTCCGCACCGCCCTGCAGACCGGCATAAAGCGCGCGCTCCTGAACCAAGGCTTCGGCGGCGGGCATCTGAAACGCATTCAGGATCGAGCGCTTGACCTGCGAGACGGCAACTGGCCCGTTGGCGGCAATCGCCTCGGCCAGTTCCAGACAGCGTGTCAGCGCGCCGCCCGCATCGACCGCTTCTGCCGCCAGCCCGCCCGCCACCGCCTGATCGGCATCGATCGGAAGCCCCGTCAGGGCAAGACGCATCGCGAGGGACTTCCCGACCATACGGGGCAGCAGCGCCGTACCGCCCGCCCCCGGCATCAAACCGAGCTTGACCTCCGGCAGGCCCAGCTGTGCCCCCGCCCCCACGATGATCAGGTCGCAGGCCAGCGCCAGTTCCAGACCGCCGCCCAGGCAGAAGCCCTCGACCGCCGCCAGCAGCGGCTTGGGGAAGGATCGGATCGCCGCCCAGGAGGCCAGACGGGGATCGGTCAAGGCGCTCTGCGGGGTGAGGTCGATGATCTCATCCAGATCGGCCCCGGCGGCAAAGAGGCCGTCGCCCCCGGTCAGGATCACGGCACGGCAGGTTTCATCGGCCGCCGCGATCTTCAAGGCAACCGCCAGTTCGCCCAGCAGTGCCGTATTGAGGGCATTGCGCCGCTCCGGCCGGTTGAGACGCAGGGTAAGGATGGCGGGCGTCGGATGCTCGACCAGGACCAGAGCCATCGACGATCTCCTCTTCTCCAATTGCTTTAAGCCTAATATATTGAAGACTGAAATATTCCTCCAGCCTTGCGAGCGCCATGATGCCTGCTCTTCCGCTCCAGACAAGCGTTGCCGTCATCGGGGCGGGGACGATGGGCATCGGGATCGCACAGGTCGCGGCCCAAGCGGGACATGAGGTCAGGATCTTCGATGCCCGCGCTGGCGCGGCCGACGATGGGGTCGAAAAACTGGCGGCTCTGCTGCGCGGTCTGGCAGCCAAGGGCCGTATCCCCGACGCGGAGGGGGTGATCGCCCGCCTGCGCCCCGCCCCGCATATCGCCGATCTGGCCGGATGTGGGCTGGCCATCGAGGCGATCGTCGAAGATCTGAGCGTCAAGCGCAGCCTGTTCGATGAATTGGCCGGTGTCCTGGGGCCGGAGGCCATTCTCGCCACCAACACCTCTTCGCTCTCCATTGCCGCCATCGCCGCCCGCGTACCGGAGCCGGGGCGCTTTGCCGGGCTGCATTTCTTCAATCCGGCACCTCTGATGCCGCTGGTGGAGGTCATCTCGGGCCCTGCCAGCGATCCGGCGACCGTCGAGACCTTGATGGCGACGGCTGAGGCCTGGGGCAAACAGCCGATCCGCGTGCGGGCCGCACCGGGTTTCGCCGTCAATCGCTGCGCTCGCCCCTATTACGGGGAAGCTTGGCGCCTCCTGAGCGAGAACGCCTGCAGCCCCGCGACCCTGGATGCCGTGATGCGGGAAGCGGGCGGGTTCCGCCTGGGGCCTGCCGAACTGATGGATATGATCGGCCATGATATTGGCCTCGCCGTCTCCACCGCCCTGCATGAAGCCTTCGGCCATGACCCACGCTATGCCCCCTCCTGGCGGCAGCGGGAACTGGTCGAAGCGGGGTTCCTGGGACGCAAAAGCGGGCGCGGCCTCTATCCCGCCGGGGAGACCCCGGCCCCTGCCAATCTGGAAGGACCAGTTCCGGTAAGCGTCACCTTACGAGGCGAGGCCGGGCTGCTGGCACCGCTGGTTGAACGGATCGGCCGGGTGCTGCCGTTGGAGCGGACGGAAGGTCCGGGCGTTTTGAGAATCGCCGGGGCCACCCTCGCCCTGACCGATGGGCGGCTGGCCTGCGAGCGGGCGAAAGCGGAGGGGCTGCCGGATCTGGTGCTGCTGGATCTGGCGCGCGATTTCGGTCAGGTCACCCGGCTGGCTCTCTGCGGTGTCACGCCCGCCGCAGAAGCAGCGGCAGCAGGACTGCTGGAGGCCCTGGGCATTGTCGCAACGCCGGTCGCCGATACACCGGGGCTGATCCTGGGCCGCACCCTCGCCCAACTGATCGCGGAAGCCTGTCTGGCTGAAGAGGCCGGGGTTGCCAGCGTCGCGGATATCGACCGCGCGCTGCGCCTGGGGCTCGGCTATCCGCTGGGGCCGTTCGAATGGGCGCAGACCCTCGGCTGGCCTTTCGTTGCCCAGATGCTCGGCAATCTGCAAGCAGCCACCGGCGAAGACCGCTATCGGACTCCTGTCAGTCTGCGGCGTCGCGCGATCTAGGCCTCCAGCGCCTCCAGGAAGGCTGCGACCTTCACCGGCATCTCCTGCCCCCGCCAGATGAGTACCGTCCTCAAAGGCCGAAGATGGGGGGAAAGCTCGTGGATCGAGAGGCGGTCGCGCTCGGAATAACTTTCCAGCACAGCGCGCGGCATGACGGCCACCCCCATGCCTGCCACCGCGCAGCCCAGGATGGCGTGGTAGGAGGCGACCTCCACCACCCGTTCGATGGGAATACCGCTGTCGGTGAACCAATCCTCCAGACGCTTGCGATGGGGGCAGCCGGGATGGAAGGCCAGCATGGTCGCGCCCAGCACATCCGAGGGACCGGAAATCGGTGGATGGCGCAGTCCAGCGACGATGATCAGTTCCTCCTCGAACACCGGGCGGCTGCCCAGACGTGGATCGGATATGGGTTCGGTCACCAGGGCAGCGTCGAGATCGCCGGAGAGAAGAGCCGCTGTCAGACGGCGCGGATCGCCAGTATGGAGTTCGATGGTGAGATCCGGATAGCGGTCCTGCAGCAGCGACATCGGGCGTGGCAGACGGACGGCAGCCGTGCTCTCCATCGCCCCTAACCGCAGGATGCCACGCGGCGTGCTGCCCTGCACCGCTGCCCTTGCTTCCACGGCCAGATCCAGCAGACGGTCGGCATACTCCAGCAGCGTCTGGCCGGTGGCTGTCAGGTGCAGCCGCTTGCCCTCCCGCAGAAACAAGGTGACGCCGAGATCTTCTTCCAGCTTCTGGATACGGGCGGTCACGTTGGATTGCACACGGTGCAGCCGCTCAGCAGCACGGGTTATCCCGCCCGCTTGAACCACCGTTCTGAAAACATGAAGGTCGGAAAGATCGATCATCTCAAAACCAGATAACAGAAATCACTATTAATCATTTTATGTGATGTTTTCGAAGTCGTAAACTCTTCCCATCCACCAAGCACTCGGGAAAGGAGCTTGTGATGTCCAGAAGACCGACCAGTTTTGAGATGCATCTGTGGGCGCGTCGCGCCCGAGCAGCCGCCATGGCGGCGCTGATCGCCCGCGCGTGGCGGGCCTTGGCCTCAGTTGGCCCCGCTCAAGGCGGGCGCCCGGCCGTCAAATATTAGGAGAGTTCGTTCCGCGTCAGCACGCGGTCGTTGGCAAAGGGGCAGGTATCGCAGCGCCGATGCTCGCGGGCCGGACTGGCGTTGCACTGGATGCAGCGCAGAATATTCTGACCGATCACCTGAGCAACGGGATCGTCCGACTCCATCAGGTCGACAGCGACCTGATGCATATAGTGATCGCGCTCTCGGCATTTGGCTTCGATGGCATGACTGGTCATCGAGACCTCCCTCCCGGGGTTGATGTTAAGACGGCTGACCCGCCGTCCTGGAGCCACCAATTTCAGGGAAACCCACCTTCACAACAATTCGGCGCGGCGGCATCGACCGATTAGGCCAGAAGGACTAAGCCGTCGGGTTAACCGCCATGCCGACTATTACCCGACCATAAGTAGGCCCATGGTGTCGGCATGAAACCGATCATCGCCCTTCTCGACAATCACAAGCATGCGGCCAGAAGCCTGAGCCTGCTGCTGAGTGATAATGGTTGCGAAACCGTGATCGGCAGCGACGCTCTCGACGTCCTGCTGGGTCTAAGGGCGCTCGACCGGCTGAATGCCATCGTAGTCGAGCAATGGAACAACGGCTGCGGACTTGCAGATGCGCTGAGCTTGCGGCAGGCGGTGGGGTGGTGCGTGCCGATCCTGCTGCTCGCCAGCCGCTTCGATATCCCGCCCAATCTGGAAAAATCCCTGCCCGCCTTCAAGGTCGTGCCGACCCCGACGGAAAGCGATGTGATTGTAATGGCCTTGCAGGATCTGATCCGGGCCGAGGAGACCCCCTCCCCGCGTGAGGGCGTCAGTGTCAGCGTCCTGGGGTTCTAACTTGCGCTTTTCTGGCGCCCCAAACGCGCCAGCAGAATGACCGGCGCCACCCCGATGACCACGATGATCAAAGCTGCCAGCGCCGCATCCTCATAGGTGCCGCGCGCCGCTTCGCCATAGAGATGGGTCGCCAGCGTCTCGAAATTCAGCGGGCGCAGCAGCAGGCTGGCGGGCAATTCCTTCATGCAGTCGACAAAGACCAGCAGCGCCGCCGCCGCCAGAGCAGGCTTGGACAGCGGCAAATGCACCCGCCCGAGGGTGCCGCCCGCCGTCTTGCCCAGAACCCGCGACGCCTGATCCAGGCTGAGCGGAATGCGGGAAAAGCCCGCCTCCAGCCCGCCGGTCGAAATCGCCAGGAACCGCGCGGCATAGGCATAGACCAGAGCCGCCCCCGACCCCAGCAGCAGCAAGCCTCCGGCGATCCCGAACCAGGAACGGGTCACATCGACCAGGGCGCGATCCACCAAGGTCACCGGCGTCAGCAGGCCGATGGCCAGCACCGTCCCCGGCACCGCATAGCCAAGAGCCGACACCCGACCCAAGACGCCCGACAGCGGACCAGGGCGCAGGCGCGCGGCATAGGCAACGGCCATCCCGGCAGCCAGCACGATCACGGTGGCGATGGCCGAAACCATGACAGTATTCAGCGTCTCGACCCGGATCGCGGGGGAGATACCGGCAAAGGCCACCCGGCGCCAGGCCTGGACCGCGAGATAGGAGGCCGGTGCCGCAAAGCCGATCAGGATCGGCAGCAGGCCCAACAGCAGCACGAGACTTCCCGAAGTGTGGGGCAGGCGCTGCGGCACCATCACCCGCATCCGCTGGCTCGACGCTGCATAACGCTGATGGCGGCGCGCCCAGCGCTCCAGACTGACCAGGGCAATGACCACCAGCAACATGGCCAGCGCGATCTGCGCCGCTCCCGGCAGGTCCGAGCGCGTGACCCAGGTGGTATAGATGGAGATAGTGAGCGAGCGGACGCCCAGAAACTCGGAGGCGCCGATATCGTTCAGCGTCTCCATCAGCGCCAGCGCCATACCGGCAGCGATGGCGGGACGGGCCAGCGGCAGCGCCACCTTGAAGAACACACCGGTCCGGGAAACACCCAGGGTGCGCGAGGCTTCGATCAATCCGGCGGCCTGGGTCAGGAACATCGCCCGCACCGGCAGATAGACGTAAGGATAGAGCACAAACCCCAGCACCAGAATGCAGCCGCCCATGGAGCGGATTTCCGGCAGGCGAAAATCATGGGGAGAGTCGTAGCCCAGCAGATCCCGCAGGAAAACCTGGACCGGCCCGATGGGGTGCAACAGATCGAGATAGGCGTAGGCGACGATATAGGTCGGCACCGCCAGCGGCAGCAGCAACGCGCCTTCCAGCAGCTTGCGGCCCGGAAAATCATAGGCTGTCACCAGCCAGGCGAGCCCGGTACCCAGCACAGCGACAAGGAAGCCGACCCCCAGCAGCAGCTGACCGGTTTCCAGCAGCGCACGCGGGAGCACATTGGCAAGCAGATGCGGCCACAGGTCCGCGCCGCCCCCAAGGGCGACCACGACCAGCGACACGATCGGCGCCAGGGCCAATCCTGCAATGAGGAGAGAGGCGGCTCGCCAGCCACCTCCGGCAACAGACAGCTTCATCACACGCTAAAAGATAAAGGCCGGCGCGTGTTTCCACGCACCGGCCAGCCCCTGGAAACTCAAGGACTATTAATTGTCGAAACCGACCCTGTCGACAAGCTGGCTTGCCTTCTTGCGGTTGGCCGAGATCTGGGTCAGCGGCAGACCGTCGATATTCAGCGTACCGGCCGAAGCGATGATCGGGTCGATCTTCGCGCCCGGCTTCACCGGATATTCGTAGTTGGCTTCGGCGTAGATCTTCTGCGCTTCGTCCGAGACCAGGAATTCCAGCAGCTTCACGGCTTCGGCCTTGTTCGGTGCGTGCTTGGCGACAGCGGCGCCCGACACGTTGACCTGGGTCCCGCCATTCTTGAAGGTCGGCAGCACGACGTTGATCGCATCGCCCCACTTCTGCTGATCCGGGCCACCCTTGCCGCTGCGCATCAGACCGACGTAGTAGGAATTGGCAATGCCGATCTGGCAGAGGCCACCCAGGATGTCGCGGGCAACTTCACGGTCGCCGCCACCAGCCTTGCGGGCCAGATTGGCCTTCACGCCGGTCAGCCAACGTTCGGCAGCTTCTTCGCCATTGTGGGCGATGTAAGCAGCGATCAGGCCGGTATTATAGGGATGGTTGCCCGAACGGATGCAGACCTTGCCCTTCCACTTCGGATCGGCGAGATCTTCATAGGTAAAGGACTTGAGGTCGAGCTTCTTGTCGACATAGAGCACTCGGGCGCGGCTCGACAGGGCGAACCAGTTACCCTGCGGATCGCGCAGAGCAGCCGGAACGGCAGCTTCGAGAGCGGCGCTCTTCACCGGCTGGGTCAGGCCCTTTTCGACGAGATCGACCAGATTGCCGAAATCGACGGTCATCAGAACGTCGGCGACCGAGCTGGCGCCTTCAGCAGCCACGCGCTCAGCAACACCGTCTTTCAGGAAAATCGTATTGACCTTCACCCCGGTCTTCTTGGTGTAGGCATCCAGCAGCGGAGCGACAAGGCCAGCTTCGCGGGCGGTGTAGAGATTGACTTCGGCAGCCTGCACACCGGCGGTGACGGAAACAGCCATTGCGCAGCTGAGCAGCGCCAGCTTCAGGGATGATGTCTTCACGTATATCGCTCCTCTCGTCTCTGGATGTGCCTTAGTGGCACCAACCTGGAGCGGAACAACCACGCCTGATTGTAGCAGTAAACGAGATTACTATTTAGAAGCACTCTAATTGATAAATTAGCAAAATTTCTGCTTTATCAATATTGCGACCGCGTCTCAAACTTACTGACGCAAAGCGAGGTCAATGCGATCAATAATGATTATTATTTCGCGCCAAGCCCGGCGCAGAAGATTATGCCACCACACGCAGAGCAAGGTTTTTTTCTACTACAGTGGCCGTTTACCTCGCGGCCGCCCCATTCAGCCTGCAGATGATGGCCTTGTTGCTGGAGGGGAAATCAAAGAAAAAGCCCCGCCGAAAATAATCGCCATCAGCCGATTCAAGAATTGAGTCAGATATAAAAAATTAATCGAATTAACTATTTCTATATCAGGGGGAATTCGGCCAATGCAGCGCCCACAGCGGTCAGAAAAGCCATGCCGCTGTAGCGATCCAGGCGACCGCCCAGGGTCTTACGCAGATCGTTGAGGCGTTCCAGTTCCGAAACCGCCCTGCCCCGATTGATGGCGGCAAGCCCCAGCATGATCGCTTCGAGATAAACGAAGGTCGCGCCCTGCAGAGCGACCGTATCGGTCCGGTCCTGCCCGACGGGAATTTCCACGTCCGCGCGGCGGGCCAGCCGCTCGTCCTGGCTGCCGACCATCATGACGACGGGCAGCTTCAGGCGCCGCGCCTCTGCCAGCACCACCAGCGACTCGCGGTAGGCTCGACCATAGGTCAGCATCAGGATGGCGTCGCCTGCCCGTAAGCCCAACAACTGGTCGGCCAAGGCGCTGCCTGTGGCATCGAGCACATGGGTCGCATGGCCGTTGCGGGCCAGCAGAGCCCCGGCATAACCGGCCAGAAAAGCGGACGAGCCCAAGCCAAAGACGACGATCCGCTGTGCCTTGCCCAGCAGCGTCGTCGCGGCGGAAATACGCTCGCGCACTTCGGGGGACTGCATGGCGGCCAAAGCCTGTCCATGGGCGCCCGCCACCAGATCCACTGCATTCTCCGCCCGGCGGTCGATGGCAGCCAGGGTCCGGTTCAGACTTTCGGCAGGGCTGACAGTCTCGCCAAAAAAAGCCGCCAGCGCCTCTTTGAGATCCGGTAACCCGGCAAAGCCCAGGGCCTGGACAGCGCGCACCACAGTGGCGTCCGAGGTGCCAATGGCTGCTGCCAGTTCGGCCGCCGACATATTCATCGACTCCAGCCGGTTGGCATCAAGGTAGGCGGCAACCTTCTGCAAGGCGGGCGAGAGCTTGCGGCTGCGCCCGCGCAGACGCTCACCCAGGCGGTCTGCCCGTGTTTCACCCTGCGTGTCGCCCATCGGCGTCATCTTGATGTCGTTCATGGCGCCCTGCCGTCTCTACCTTTGTAAACACCAAATGGTACACTGGCAGGCATGAGCCGTACCAGTCGCCTGTTCGATCTGATCGAGACACTGCGCCGCCATCGAACGCCGGTGACGGCAGCCCATCTTGCGCAGGAGATGGGGGTCTCCCAGCGTACAATCTACCGTGACATTCAAACTTTGATCGGCATGGGCGCCGCCATCGATGGGGAGGCGGGTATCGGCTATCTGTTGCGCCCCGGCTTTTTCATGCCCCCGCTGATGTTCACGCCCGAGGAATTGGAGGCGTTGGTGCTGGGGGTGCGCTGGGTCTGCAAGCAGGGTGACGCGACCCTGGCCGATGCCGCCGAAAATCTGCTGGCCAAGATCGCCACCGCCGCCCCAACCGACCTGCGCGACCAGATGGCGGATACCGGCCTCTGGGCGCCCATGGCGGCGGGCGAGGCGGCGCAGAGCCCGTTGCTGAAAGACCTGCGGGAGGCGATCCGCCATGAAACGCGCCTCTCGATCCGCTACAATGATCTGCAAGGCAGCGCGAGTGAGCGCATCATCTGGCCCTTCGCCCTGGCTTATTTCCAGCGCACCCGGATTCTGGCGGCCTGGTGTGAACTGCGCCAGGGGTTCAGGCATTTCAGGACGGAACGGATCGAAAGCCTGGAGCCTGTCGCGGGGCGCTATCCGCGCCGTCGCGCCGCCCTGGTACAGGCCTGGCGCAAGGAAATGGGGTTCGACGCACATCTACTGACATAATCTGTCAGCAGCAGGATGCATGATCCGGTCATCGAAACGGCCTCAAGTAGCGCAAAGCGCGATAGGCCAACAAAAATCCGAACCGGAGAAATACCATGCTGACGCTCTATTATCATCCCGAGTCCCGCGGCCTTGCCACCCTGTGGCTGCTGGAGGAACTGCAGGTTCCCCATGAGGCGAAGGTGGTCGATATCCGCGGCGTGGACGGCGCCCCTGAGAGCTATCGGGCGATCCATCCGCACAAAAAGGTTCCGGCCATCGTCCATGACGGCGTCACCATCATCGAGCGGTCCGCGATCTCGATCTATCTGGCCGACCGCTTCCCGAAGATGGGGCTGGCCCCGGCTTTTGATGACCCGATGCGCGGCCCCTACCTCGCCTGGACGGTCTATAATTCCGGCGTGCTGGATCCCGCTCTGTCCGCAACGGCTTTGGGCTGGAACTATGACCCGCGCACTGTGGCTTTCGGTGCCTGGGACGAGGTGGTTGCTTATGTCGAGCAGACCTTGAAAGACAATCCCTATATCGCCGGCGACCGTTTCACGGCAGCCGATACCCAGATGGCGAGCAGCCTGCACTGGGGCATCAATATCTTCGGGAAGATCCCGGCCAAGCCGGTCTTCAAGGATTATCTGGCCCGCATCTACGAGCGCCCAGCCTTCCAGAAAATCGTCATCGGCGCGCAAAACGCATCGGCAGCCTAGCGGTTCTGTTGCACCCCATCTAAACCAGTAGCCTAAGCCAACGGCCTAAGCCGGCGGCTTAGGCCAAGGATTAGCCGTCCCGCCGACTAGCCTGCCACTAGACAGCGGCGCAGGCTGACATCCATGAAAAACCTTATCGCCTTGATCGACAGCAATGCAGTGGCCGCACGCGGCCTGCAACTGTCCCTGGAAGACGGCGGCCACCAGGTAGTTCTGGGGTCTGACGCCGACGAGATCATGGGCAGACTGAATCACGCGACTCCACTCGCCCTTGCCCTGGCGGAGCAGTGGAACAGCGGGCCGCGCAGCGGTCTGGCCGAGGCACTGGATCTGCGCAGTCGCATCCGACCTGATATGCCGATCATCGTTCTCGCCAGCCGCTTCGACAATCACGACAGCCTGAAGGCGACCGTCCCCGGCCTCACTATCGTTCTGACACCAACAGAGCCCTCAGAGATTCTGGCGACCGTCGATAAGGCACTGGCAGAGATCGACAGGACTCGCGCTTTTAACGCGGCTGATTGAAGGTCTCACTTTCCTAAAATTGAAACATTTGACAAAAGATCAACTCGGAACGAATTTTCTGTCCCGATTAAACGCTTCACCTACTTTTGGTTGAGCGTTGCCCAATCAGACAGACTCTACTGCAATGCAGCCCATCAGACGCATCAGCTTTTACGAACTCTTTTTCCGACGCTCGCCGGGCAAATTTAGCGCGTCCGATCTCTGGCTGATTCTGGCAGCCAGCGCGGCCGTCTCCCTGGCCGTTCTGCTGACAGCCGCAGGCCTGGCCATCGCCTTCTATCGCTGACCATCGCCCGGCCTAATTGCGAATAACTCTCACTATCCAGAAATCGCCATATTCTGCCCGCTTCATCCCGACAGCTTAAGCAGAGGAGGCAAAATCTATGAGCGGACGTCTGATCATTCCGGCCCTGGGGCCGCTTTACGCAACCCTCGCCAACCCGGCGGAAACCCTGCTGCGGGTGGTCTGTGGCGCCTTGCTGATCGTGCACGGCTGGCCGAAGATCCAGAACCCGACCGGCGCCGCCGGGATGGTGGAGCGCATCGGCTTCGCCCCCGGGGAATTCTGGTCGGTGCTGCTGTCGATTTCCGAGTTTTTCAGCGGGATCTTCCTGCTGATCGGCTTCCTGACCCGCCCGGCCGCCGCCGTCGCCACCATCATTCTGCTGGTGACGGTCTATTTCCACTGGATCGTGGTCAGCCAGGGCTATGCGGGGTCGGAGAAATCGATCCTCTGGGCCGCCGTCACGATCTTCTTCATGATCCATGGCGCCCGCACCCATTCGGTCGACAACGCCTTGAAAAAAGAAGTCTAACCAGATACGCAACTCCTCGGGCGCTGGGCTGCGGTATGGCGCAACAGCATGGCACCTGAGGAGCCATTCCTTGGAAATCAGAAATCTTTTCGCAACGCCGCTGATCGTCAGCCAGCTTGCGCCCGATACGCCGCTGGTCGCCGATCTGAAACAGGCGATCCTACGCCGGGCCGACACAGTCCCCAGCGTCAGCCACAGCAATGATGGCGGTTGGCAATCGGCAGGCGATTTCCTCGATTGGTCTGGCGAGGCTGGAGCGGCCCTGATTGACGCCGTGCGCCAGATGATCGATCAGGTGACGGTGGTCTGGGAGGGTGGCGCGCTGACCAGCGATGCCCTCGATTGGCATATCGGTGCCTGGGCCAATATCAACCGCCGAGGCAACGGCAACGCCCCGCACGTCCATCCCGGCGCCTATTGGTCGGGCTGCTTTTATGTGGATGACGGCGGGATCGACGGGCGGGACGACCAGGGCGGCGCCCTGGAGTTCAGCGACCCGCGCGGCCCCTTGCCCCTGATGGCCGCCCCCACGGTGAAGGTCGGCCTGCCCGGCTTTCTGACGGCGGGCCTGGGCGAGCGGCTTTATCCTAAGATGGGGATGCTGGTGCTGTTCCCGTCCTGGCTGCAGCATGCCGTCACCGCCTATCACGGCGACGGCACCCGCATTTCGGTGGCCTTCAATTTTTCGCTGAAGCTGGGGTAGGTCGCTGGTTGCGTCCCAAGCAAGAACCGTCATCCCAGGGCTTGACCCTGGGATCTTGTGTGGCCACGCCGTGTCGAGATAACGGCGGAAGGAGATCCCGGGATCAAGTCCCGGGATGACGTCAGTTTTGATTTACACCTTCTGATCGGTCGAGGGCTTTTCCCAGAGGTTGACCCCGCCGTCGATGGCGTATTGGTCGATCTCGGTCAGTTCGGCAGCGGTGAAGGACAGGTTCTTCAGGGCTGCGACATTCTCCACGATCTGTTCGGGCGAGCTGGCGCCGATCAGAGCCGTAGTGACACGCGGGTCCCGCAGCACCCAGGCCAAGGCCATCTGGGCCAGACTCTGGCCGCGCTTCCTGGCGATCTCGTTCAAGGCACGGACACGGGCGAGATTCTCGTCCGACAGATGGTCGTCTTTGAGCGAACCGCCGCCTGCATTCTTGACGCGTGCGCCATCGGGAACGCCGTTGAGGTACTTGTTCGTCAGCAACCCTTGCGCCAGCGGCGTGAAGGCAATGACGCCCGCGCCTGCCTCTTGCGTCGCATCCAGCAGACCCTTTTCGATCCAGCGGTTGAACATATTGTAGGAGGGCTGGTGGATCAGCAGCGGAACCTTCAGGTCGGCCAGCAGCTTGGCCATTTCCCGCGTTTTGCCCGCCGAATAGGAAGAGATACCGACATAGAGCGCCTTGCCCTGCTGCACGGCCGTCGCCAGCGCGCCAGCCGTCTCTTCGAGCGGGGTGTCGGCATCGAAACGGTGGGAATAGAAGATGTCGACATAGTCGACGCCCATGCGGCCCAGGCTCTGATCCAGGCTGGCGAGCAGACCTTTGCGCGAGCCGCCGCCCTTGCCGTAGGGGCCGTCCCACATGGTCCAGCCCGCCTTGGTGGAGATGATCAGCTCGTCCCGGTGCGCCTTGAAATCTTCCTTCAGGATGCGGCCGAAATTGGTCTCGGCACTGCCCGGCGGCGGACCGTAGTTATTGGCGAGGTCGAAATGGGTGATCCCGAGGTCGAAGGCCTTGTGCAGGATCGCGCGCTGGCGATCGATAGTCGTGCTATCGCCGAAATTATGCCAGAGGCCCAGGGACAGCGCAGGCAGATCGAGACCGCTACGCCCGCAACGGCGGAAGGTCGCGGACTCGTAACGGTCCGCAGCAGCTTGATAGGACATCGGATGTCTTCTTATCAGGGGAGGAGGGATGAAGACCCTAGGCCCCGAATGAGGGGGTTCGCAAGGGGCCGATTTGTGACGGGTGTGGATGAATTCCGTCATCCCGGTGCTCGATACCGGGATCTCCTCCGGGAGCCTGTCCAGTTCCAACTAAGGCCACGAGGAAACGCACCCGGAGGAGACCCCGGGATCAAGTCCCGGGGTGACGGCTAAAGGAAAGCAACCCCGCCTAGCCCTCACCCATATCCGCCCGCCTGTCCCGCCTTTATCCCAAACTTCGCCGCCAGGGCCGCATGATGGCGTTCCGTTACATCGGGGTGGGAGCGCAGGCGGCCTTTCAGGCGGTTGCGCCCGACCTCCCGGAACAGGGGATTATCGGGATCGCGCTCCGGTCCTTTGGCCTCCGCTGCCAGTTCCGGTGGCAGATTCAGCAGCGGGACGGTCGAATCGAGCCGGGCACCCAGGAAAAACGCGATGGAAAGCCGGTCGGTACCGGGCGGGGGCGCCACCACCTTATGGACGTTTGCCCGCAGATAGCCGTCGCTCGCCATTTCCAGCGTCTCGCCGATATTGACGACCAGAGCGCCGGGAACCGGGGTGGCGTCGATCCAGCCATCGGCCCCCTCCACCTGCAAGCCCCCGCGTTGATGCTGAAGCACAAAGGTCAGCAGGCCGCTGTCCTTATGGGCGCCGACGCCTTGATCGGTCGCCGCCACATCGCGGCCGGGATAGCGGATCAGCTTGATCAGTTGATCCGGCGCCCCGCGATAGATCGGCTCGAAAAAATCCTCCCGCTCGCCCAGCGCCACGGCGAAGAGGCCCAGCAGCTTGATCGCCAGGGCGGTGAGATCGGCCTGGAGGCGCAGCACGTCGGGCTTCAGATCCGGCAGGGCCTGCGGCCATTGGTTCGGCCCCTCCAGGATCGACCAGGCGGGACCACCGGGCGGCGGGGCGGGACGTTCGGCGGCGATATCGATCTGCTCGCGCCAATCGGCGGCGCCGCGTGTGCGCTCCCACCCCACCCGGGTATAGCCCCGAAAATGCGGGGAATTGACCATCTCGATGGCCAGCTTGTCGGCATCGGGCAGATCGAAAAACTGGCGGGACAGGCCGAACAGCCGCTCGATCAGCCCCGCATCCACCCCATGGTCGACAAGGTAGAAGAACCCAACCTCCCGCGCAGCACGGCGCAGATCGGCAAGGAAGCTTTCCCGGTCCGCCGCGAGCGACAGGATCGGCAGGGTCGTGGTGGGGCTTTCGAGCGGCATATCGGCCTTCCCTTTGGTTCAGGCGGCGGCGCGCTGGGTAACGCGATCCAGGGCCTGGGACAGATCGGCGAGGATATCATCGATATGCTCGATCCCCACCGACAGGCGCACATAACCTGGCGAGACACCACTGGCGATCTGTTCGGCGGCGGTCAGCTGCGAGTGGGTGGTGCTGGCCGGATGGATCGCAAGGCTGCGGGAATCGCCAATGTTCGCGACATGGTAGAAAAGCTGGAGGCCGTCGATGAACTGCTGGCCGCCCTCGCGCCCGCTCTTCAGTTCGAACCCCACAAGGCCGCCATAGCCGCCCTTCAGGACCGCATCGGCCCGACGCTTGGCCTCGCCGGTCTGCAGGCCGGGATAGATCACCTTGGCGACCGCCGGATGTTTCGCCAGGAAGTCGGCCACAGCCGCGCCATTGCGGGCATGTTCGCGGATACGCAGCGGCAGGGTCTCGACACCCTGGATGATCTGGAAGGCGTTGAAGGGGCTCAAGGCCGGGCCAAGGTCGCGCAGCAGGGTCACCCGCAGTTTCAGGATATAGGCGATGGGGCCGAGCGGCTTTGCCGCCTGCGCCCAGACCGCGCCGTGATAGCTGGGGTCCGGGGTGTTCAACGCGGGCTGACGGGCTGCGTGCGCCTCCCAATCGAATGTCCCACCGTCGATCACGAGACCGCCGATGGAGGTGCCATGGCCGCCGATATATTTCGTGGTGGAATAGACGACGATGGCCGCGCCATGGTCGAACGGCCGGGCCAGCAGGGGGGCGGCGGTATTATCGACGATCAGCGGAATGCCCAGCGGACGGCCGATATCGGCCACCTCTTTGATCGGGAAGACCGCAAGCTTCGGGTTGGGCAGGGTTTCGGCGTAATAGGCGCGGGTGCGCTCGTCCGTGGCTTTCCGGAAATTTTCCGGGTCGGACGGATCGACGAACCGCACTTCGATCCCCTGGTTCTTCAGGGTATTGGCGAAGAGGTTCCAGGTGCCGCCATAGAGGTCGGTCGAGCTGACGATATTGTCGCCCGCCACCGCCAGATTCTGGATCGCCAGCGCCGATGCCGCCTGACCTGATGCCACGGCCAGAGCCGCCGCACCGCCTTCGAGAGCCGCCAAGCGCTCCTCCAGCACCGCCGTGGTCGGGTTCATGATGCGGGTATAGATATTCCCCAGTTCCTTCAGCCCAAACAGGTTCGCGGCATGGTCGGCGCTGTGGAACTGGTAGGAGGTGGTCTGATAGATCGGCACCGCCACCGCGCCGGTGGTCGGATCGGCGCGGTGTCCGGCATGCAGAGCCAGGGTTTCAGGACGGAATGCGGGCGTCTTGGACATGGCGAAACTCTCTCAAAAAATAAAGGAAGCAGACAGCGGGCGTCAGGGCGCCGGATGCGCGAACGTCAGAGACCTTGTGCGACGGAACTCAGTCGCGACAGCGGACCCTGGCGGAAAAATGGGAAATCGGGCGACGGGGCAATGTCATCATCGGGTCTCCGTTACGAAAACCACGGACATCGCTGCCGTGGCGCTTTAGCGTTTGGTAACGCGGGGCAAGCTGCTGCTTTCAAATCACCGCGGCCCGACGGGTTACATCGGACAGATCCATCTAAGGGCTTTGTTCAGGGGTGGTCAAGCGGAATAAAACTAACGATCCGTGATATGAAAAAATATACGTGTAGTTTTTGTTTTTTTAGATGAGACCCCGTCAGTTCGTCATCCCGGACCTGATCCGGGATCTTATGTGGCCGCTCTCCGTCCGATTCTTTGACGCGGCTCGTCTACACGAGATCCCGGCTCGGGGGCCGGGATGACGGGATCTTTTTGAAGCGCTCTCGGGAACAAGTTGGGGATGACAAAAAGGGGCGGGTGGCATGACAAAAGGGTGGGTGCCGTCGCCACACGAAACAGGCTAGTAACGTTCGACCAATGCAGCTTAACCGAGACTGGAGACCCGGATGTCGATGCAGATACTGCTGTTCTACTGCGCGATGCTGGTCTCCAATCTGTTCCGCGGGCTCTTCATCGTCACGATTGCCTGGGGCGCCTTGGTGGTGAGCGGAAGCATCGCCGCTTCGGGTCAGATCTTCGTCATCAATCAGATCCTGAATGTGGTCGCCGGTCCCGGCTTCGGGACCCTGGTCGACCGGCTGAACCGGCGCTTCAGCGTCATCCTGGGACAAGCGATTGTCGGGCTGTCGACAGCCACACCCTTTGTCCTCTGGGCGCTAGGGATCGAGCTGCAGTTCTGGCATCTGGCGCTGGTCGCCTTCTGCAACGGGTTCGGCCATCTCTTCGCCGCAGGCGCGCTCGATGGGATGCTGCAGTCGCTGATCCCGGTGGAGAAACGTCCGCAGGCGGCCTCGCTCACCAATGGCATCCGGCAGGCATCAATGGTCGCGGGCGCGGGTGGCGGCGGTTATGTCATCCATTTGCTGGGCCTGCCGAGCGCCTTCCTGATCGGCAGCCTGCTGTGCCTGATCACCATCAGCTGCATCGCCCTGCTGCCGACGGTGCCGGTCGCCAAGAAGGCACGCGGCTATGCGGCCTTCATGGGCGAGCTGAAGGAGGGCTTCGTCTATTTCCGCCAGTCGGGCGAACTCGTCACCCTGGCGCTGGTCAGCGCGCTCGGCATGTCCGCCGGTCAGTTGAGCAACGCCCTGCTGCCAGGCTTCATCAAGCTGATCGCCGAGGGAGACAGCGGACTATACGGCCTCGTCGATGCCGGATGGTCGGTCGGCGGCGTGGGTGTGGCTTTCCTTGTCGGCTTCCTGCTGCGCCGCTTCGCCCTAAAAGGCTGGGAATATATCCTGCTGGCGGGCTTAGGCGTGACGAGTGCGCTGTTCAGCTTCCTGGAGGTGCCGGTAACGCTGGTCATCGTCCATGGGCTTATGGGGGCGGCTTTCTCCGGCTCCAAGATCTTGGCGGACGGTCGCTTGCTGCAGATCTGCCGCGAAGACATGATGGGCCGGGTGCGCGCGAATGTGCAGATGGCGACCAGCCTGCTCGGCATCTTCGTCTATCTGTCGCCCACATATCTGTCCGGCCTGACGGCGCAGCAGCTTTATTTCGGCTGGGGCGTCGTGCTGGTGCTGGCGGGCCTGGGACTGTTTGCGGCGCGCAGAAACGCCGTTCCGGCTGCTCAGACCGGGGTTAGCTGATCGATCACGGCGTCGGCGATCAGCTCGCCCGCGCTGCGCTGAAAACGCTGCATGGCTTCGCCCGTCATATGGGCCTGCCAGTCGGCGTGGGTTTCCCAGCTTTCGACGAAGATCACCAGCCCCTCCCGCTCGTTGGAGCGGTGCAGCTCGTACTTGAGGCAGCCTTTTTCCTGTAGGGTCTCGACAACAAGCTGCTGCTGCGCGGCGAGCAAGGTCTCGGCATGGCCCGGTCGGGCCTGAACCTTGGCAATGATGGTAAGTGACGGCATTACGGACAGCGTCTCCCCTGGTCTTGAGGCATCAGCTTCGCACAAAAAAAACGGCGTTTACCAGGGGAGCCTGATAAACGCCGGTTAGTGGCGCGGCCTTCGTGAGGGAGGCCGCCAATCGTTCTTATCTTCTTTATTTCACGACGAGATTATTCTTCACGGACTTGACGCCCGGCACGTTGGCGGCGACCTGACCGGCCTTGGCCTTCGAAGCGGCGGTGTCGACAAAGCCCGACAGCTGCACTTCGTCCTTGAAGGTTTCGACACCGATCTGCAGCGACTTCAGGCCCGGTTCTTCCAGGATCGCGGCCTTCACCTTCGCGGTGGTGGCCGACGCTTCGATGTACTCGCCGGTGCTTTCCTGCGTCGGGGTCGAGGTGCAGGCCGCTGTGGCGGTCAGCAGGGCGACGACAAGGAACGGGCGGATCAGAGCTGCGGTCTTCATGGCGGACACTCCCTTTGCGGAACTTCTGCGCCCTTCCGATGGTTGGAAGCGGCGTGCGTCTGATCAACGCTGCCCCAAAAGGAAGGTTCCATACCGCAAGCGCGGCTATTCATTTTTTTCCGAACCGCCTAATTTATCGCCACCTCAATCAGCCTTGTGGATTTCAGTCATGAGCCTGCCCCCCGCCCAGATCACTGGCCCCTCCGCCTGGTATGGCCCCGACATGGCCCAGCGCAGCGCGGAATGGATCCGGCCGTTCACCGCCGCTGAAATCGCCGAAATCGCAGCCGTGGCCGGACCGCTGGCGGAACAGCAGGTCGAGATCGCCAGCCTGAGACAGGCGGACTTCCCGCTGCCGACCCTCGGTCCGATATTGGCGGATCTGAAGCAGGAGATTCTGGAGGGTCGCGGCTTTGCCCTGCTGCGCGGTCTGCCGGTGGCGGACTGGGGGCTGCGGATGGCGGCAACCGCCTTCTATGGCGTCGGCCTGCATTTCGGCCGGGCGTGCTCGCAGAATGGCAAAGGCCATGTGCTGGGGCATGTGCAGGACCTGGGGCTCAGCTCCAAGGACCCGAACGTCCGCATCTATCAGACCAGCGAGCGCCAGACCTTCCATACCGACAGCTGCGACATTGTCGGCCTGCTGTGCCTGAAGCAGGCCAAGCGCGGCGGACACTCGGCGCTCGTCAGTTCGGTCACGATCTATAACGAGATGATGAAGCGCAGCGACCTTGCCCGCCATCTCTTCGCGCCGCTGGCAACCGACCGCCGGGGTGAAATCGCCCCAGGCGAGAAGCCCTATTTCGAAATCCCGGTCTTCAACTGGCATGCGGGCCTGCTGTCCGCGATCTACCAGCGGCAATATATCGACAGCGCTCAGCGGTTCGAGGATGCCCCGCGCCTAAGTGCCGAGACGGTGGCCGCGCTCGATCTGTTCGATGCGCTGGCCGACGATCCGGCCCTGAACTTCGAGATGGTGCTGGAGCCGGGCGATATTCAGCTGGTGCATAACCACAATCTGCTGCACGACCGCACCGGGTTCGAGGATTGGCCCGAGGATGCGGAGAAGCGGCATCTGCTGCGCCTGTGGCTTTCCCCCGAAGATGCTCGCCCCCTGCCCGAAGTCTTCCGCCAGCGCTTCGGATCGATCGAGCCGGGACGGCGTGGCGGGATTATCCTGGAGGAGACCAAGCTCGTCGCGCCGATGACGGCGCGGGGGTAATCCCCAACTCCCCAAAAAAGCTGTCATCCCGGACTTGATCCGGGATCTTGTGTGGGCGGACCGCGTCGAAATTCGGGCAGAGTTCTGCCACTCGAGATCCCGGATCAAGTCCGGGATGACAGTTCTTGTTTAAGCCGCCGGGCTGACCCACCCGGCGGAAAGGGCCTCAAGTAGGGCGAAGCCCGGTAGGCCAACACAAAGGCCTCAGACGACCGCCTTATTCTTGTTGTAGACGTCGATGAAGACGGCCAGCAGCAGCACCAGTCCCTTGATGACCTGCTGATAGTCGATACCGATGCCCAGGATCGACATGCCGTTATTCATCACGCCCATGATGAAGGCGCCGATGACCGCGCCCAGCACCTTGCCCACCCCGCCCGAGGCCGAGGCCCCGCCGATGAAGCAGGCGGCGATGACATCCAGCTCGAACGAAAGCCCCGCCTTGGGCGTAGCCGTATTGAGGCGCGCGGCAAAGATCAGACCCGCGAGTGCCGCCAGCACACCCATATTGACGAAGGTCAGGAAGGTCAGCCGTTCGCTGCGGATGCCGGAAAGCTTGGCGGCCTTCTCGTTCCCACCCAACGCATAGATGCGGCGGCCAATGACGGTGCGGGTGGTCACGAATTCATAGAGCAGGATCAGGGCAAACATGACCAGCAGCACGTTCGGCAGGCCCTTATAGGTGGCCAGCAGCCAGCTGAAATAGCCGATGGCGCCCAGCAGCAGCACCATTTTGGCAATGAAGACTGGCCCCGGTTCCTGCTCCCCTGCGCGCTTCGAGACATTGGCGCGGGAGCGGATAGCGCGATAGGCCAGCACCACGGCCACCGCCACCCCGATCACCAGCGACGTGACCTTCAGGCCCTGCACGCCGAAGAAATCCGGCAGGAAGCCCGAAGATAGCAGCTGGAATTCCGGCGGGAACGGGCCGACCGACTGGCCTTGCAGGATCGCCAGTGCCAGCCCCTTGAAGACCAGCATGCCCGCCAGGGTCACGATGAAGGAAGGGATCTTGAGGAACGCGACCCAATAGCCCTGGGCCGCCCCGATGGCGCCCCCGACGATGAGGCAGATCAGCGTCGCCGGGATATAATGGATCTTGAACTGCACCATCATGACGGCGGCCAGCGCGCCGATGAAACCGACGACCGAGCCGACCGACAGATCGATATGGCCCGCCACGATCACCAGCAGCATGCCCAGCGCCATGATGATGATGTAGCTGTTCTGCAGGATGAGGTTCGTGATGTTGAGCGGCTGCATCAGCGTGCCGTCGGTCATGAACTGGAAGAAGATCATGATCGCGACGAGCGACATGAGGATGCCGTACTCGCGCAGATGCTTTTTCATGAAGCCCGCGTAGGAGCCAGCGCCCTCGCCCACTTCGGTGCCGATGGCCATTACGACGCCTCCCTTTCGCGCATGATGGCGCGCATGATTTTTTCCTGCGAGGCATCCTTGGCCTCGAATTCGCCGACAAACCGCCCCTCGTTCATCACATAGATGCGGTCACAGACCCCCAGCAGCTCGGGCATTTCGGAGGAGATCATGATCACCCCCCGACCCTCGTTCGCGAGCTGGTTGATGATGGAATAGATCTCGTATTTCGCGCCAACATCGATGCCGCGCGTCGGCTCGTCCAGGATCAGGATCTCGGGATCAGCAAACAGCCACTTCGAGAGCACGACCTTCTGCTGATTACCGCCCGACAGATTGACCGTCTTCTGAAAAACCGTGGAGGAACGGATATTGAGCTGGCGACGATAAGAAGCCGCCACCGACAGCTCCTCCCCCTCGTCGATCACCATATGCGTCGAGACGCCGGGCAGGTTCGCCAGGGTGACGTTGCGCTTGATGTCTTCGGCCAGGATAAGCCCCAGACTCTTGCGATCCTCGGTCACATAGGCAAGGCCATGGGCGATTGCATTCTGGATGCTGGAGACATCGATCTCCTTGCCGTGCAGTTCGACCGTGCCGCTGATCTTCTGGCCATAGGCGCGACCGAAGATGCTCATCGCCAGCTCGGTCCGCCCGGCGCCCATCAGGCCCGCGATCCCCAGGATCTCGCCGCGTTTCAGGTGCAGATTGACACCCTTGATCATCTGGCGATCCGGGTTCTGCGGGTGATAGACGCGCCAGTCCTTCACCTCGAAAATCGTCTCGCCGATCTTGGGCTCGCGCTTGGGATAGCGATCTGCCATCTCTCGCCCGACCATATTCTGGATGATCCGATCTTCGGAGATGGTCTCCGCCCGGCAATCCAGCGTGTCGACCGTCGAGCCGTCGCGCAGGATGGTGATGCTGTCGGCGACCTTCGAAATCTCGTTGAGCTTGTGGGAAATCAGGATCGAGGAGATGCCCTGCGCCTTGAATTCCAGTAGCAGATTGAGCAGCGCGTCGCTGTCGCTTTCATTGAGTGAAGCGGTCGGCTCGTCCAGGATCAGCAGCTTCACTTCCTTGGCCAGCGCCTTTGCGATCTCGACCAGTTGCTGCTTGCCGACGCCAAGGTTCGCGATGATCGCGCCCGGCTTTTCCTTGAGCCCCACCTTGGCGAGCAATGTCTTGGTGCGGTCGAACGCCTCGCCCCAATCGATCACCCCGGCCTTATTGGCGGGCTCGTTGCCTAGGAAGATATTTTCGGCGATGGACAGGAGCGGCACCAGGGCGAGTTCCTGGTGGATGATGATGATGCCCTGCTTCTCGCTGTCGGCGATGGAGGCGAACTTCTGCTCCGCGCCCTTAAAAACGATGGCGCCATCATAGGTGCCATGGGGATAGACCCCGGACAGGACCTTCATCAGGGTCGATTTACCCGCGCCATTCTCGCCGACGACGGCATGAATTTCGCCTTCCTGCACCACGAGATTGACATCGTGCAGGGCCTTAACGCCGGGGAACGTCTTGGTGATTCCCCGCATTTCCAGAATAGCGGTCATCTACAAAACCTCGAACCAGGCAGTAGGTCAGTATAAACGAAACGGCGTCCCTCCGGTTGCCCAGAAGGACGCCGCACGTTCAACCGATCCTACTGGATCTGCTCTTTCTTGTAGTAGCCGCTGGTCACCAGGACCTGTTCCCAGTTGGTCTTGTCGACGCTGACCGGCTTCAGCAGGTACGACGGCACGGTCTTCACGCCGTTGTTGTAGGTCTTGGTGTCATTGATTTCCGGCGCGGCGCCGCCCAGCAGGGCATCAACCATGCCGACCGTGACCTTCGCCAGCTCGCGGGTGTCCTTGAAGACGGTCGAGGTCTGCTCGCCCTTCAGGATCGACTTCACCGACGGCACTTCGGCGTCCTGGCCGGTGACGACCGGCATCGGCAGATCCTTCGACCCATAACCGACACCCTTCAGCGACGAGATGATGCCGATGGACAGGCCGTCGTAGGGCGACAGCACGGCATCGACCTTCTTGCCGTTATAGAAAGCCGACAGGATGTTATCCATGCGGGCCTGGGCAACGGCGCCGTCCCAGCGCAGGGTCGCGACCTTGTCCATGCCCATCTGCTTGGACTGCACGACCAGCTTGCCGCTGTCGATATAGGGCTTCAGAACCGACATGGCGCCGTCATAGAAGAAGAAGGCGTTGTTATCGTCGTTGGAGCCACCGAACAGCTCGATATTGAAGGGGCCCTTGCCGTCCTTCAGACCCAGCGCGGTTTCGATATAACCAGCCTGGAGCACGCCGACCTGGAAGTTATCGAAGGTCGCATAGTAATCGACATTCGCCGAACCACGGATCAGGCGGTCATAGGCGATGACCTTGATCCCGCTGTCGGCTGCCTGCTTCAGGGCGCCGGTGAGTGTGGTGCCATCGATGGCGGCGATGACCAGAACCTTCACCTTCTTGGTGATCATGTTCTCGATCTGCGCAAGCTGGTTCGGAATATCATCTTCGGCGTACTGGAGATCGGTCTTGTAGCCCTTCTCCTGGAAGTATTTCACCATGCTGGCGCCATCGGCGATCCAGCGGGCCGAGGATTTGGTGGGCATGGCGATGCCGATGGTGCCCTTGTCCTGGGCAAAAGCGCCGGATGCAAAAGCAAACGCGCCGATGACCACCGCACCGATGAGCGATTTCAGTTTATTCACGTCTCTCTCCCATGTGTTCTTATCGGGCCGGAAGTCCGACACCCGCAGCTTTAATGCTTAGAACTTGTATTAGCAGCGCTAAGCGCCGCATGAACCTTAAAGCGCAGCTGTCATCGCCCGCGCCGATACCGCCGGATCTCCTTCAGGGTTACTGCCGGTTGATCCAGAGCCTTGGGAATTTCGCTATAACTGTCAAATGCGATCTGCGGCGAAATTAATATAGAAATAGATATGTCACACGGAAGCGGAGGCTGGATAGGGAATGACGTGGCCTGCAAGGGCGCAATCGCCGGGATCGTCGCGGTGGCGGGTAATGTTTAGGATCTGCGGTCGATTCCTGGCGGCATCCAACTTTTTCTGCCGCTGTAGGAACTGGCTACCGCCGTATTGTGGCCGCGTTATTGGGCGCTCTGAAGCCGGGTGATACCGCCGACCTCGCACCGCTCGATTAATTTAGCGGGTAGTGGTTGCGATCAGGGCAATAGCCTGCGAATCCGAAATGCACTTTCCGTATTTACGGCGTGCAGCGGCAGACTGCCTGACAGCAGTGCACCCACCTGCCCGACGGTATCCATCGCCTGATGTTCTGTCGCCTCCCGCGTCAGGCCGCCGATATGGGGCGTGGCGATGACATCCGCGCGCCCCGCCAGCAACGGCGAGGGCATCTGATCGAGCGCCCGGCCCACATCCATCGCAGCCCCGGCGATGAGCTTGCGATCCAGGGCGTCGATCAGCGCCTGCTCGTCAACCAGATCGCCCCGGGCGGCATTGATGAAATAGGCCGAGGGCTTCATGGCAGCAAAGGCCGCCGCCCCGAACATATTGGCAGTTTCAGCCGTTGCGGGCGCAAGGCAGACGACCATATCGGATGCCGCCAGCAGATCTTGAAAACCGACACTGGCCCCTGGTTCCAGATAGGGATCATGGATCAGCAGCTCCATGCCCAACGCCTGCGCCATCTCCCCCAACAGCCGCCCGATGGTGCCATAGCCGACGATACCCAGCGTCGCCCCGCGCAACTGCCGCCCGATGCGGATCGTCTGGCTCTGCCCGGAACGATAGGCCAGGACATTGTCCGAGATGCCGCGCGCCAGATCGATCATCAGACCCAGGATCAGTTCGGCCACCGCCACCCCGAATCCCGGCGTTGCGCGGGTGACGAGGATGCCGTTGCGGGAAGCCGCCTCCACATCGATGGTGCGGATATCGACTGCGCAGCGCAGGAAGGCCTGCAGGGTCGGGTGGCGGTCGAACAGCGCCGCCTCGCCGAAGGTTGCCCGATCCGAGACGATGATGCGGCAGCCTTGCGAGGCCTCCAGCAATTCCGCCGTCGACAACGGATGGTCAGCCTCGTTCAGGCGCACCGATCCCAGGGCGCGCAGTCCCGCCAGCGCCCGCTCCCCATAATAGGTCGCCCGCGCGTCCGGCGTATGGGTCAGGAAGATATCCGCCATGATCGGGGCCTAGCGGACGACGAGATCCAGATTGGAGATATTCAAGGTTTCCGCCGCGCCCTCCGTCACAAGGCTGGTACGGCCGAGGCAGAGGGCGGTTTCGCTCTCGCTGTCCATCAGGATCATATGGGCGAAGAGGACCATCCCTGGCTCCAGCACCCAGGGGTTTTCGTCGTAGAACATCGGCCAGTCCATCCAGGAGGGCGTGAATTTCGCCCCCAGGGAATAGCCGCAGGCGTTCAGGCGATGGTTCTTCAGCCCGTGTTTGTCGAAGATCCGCGCATGGGCTGCGAAGACGTCACCCGCGGTGCGGCCGGGCCGCATCTCCGCCTCCACCGCCGTCAGCGCTTCGACTGCGGCGGCATGGTAGCGCAGATGCAGGTCGCGTGGCTTGCCGGTGACATGGGTCCGCATGGCGGCAGCATGGTAGTGGCGGTAGACGCCCGCAAATTCCAAGGTCAGCTGGTCGTTGGCGTCCAGGGTGCGGCGGCCCGCTTTATAGCGGCACAGCAGGGCATCGACGCCCGATCCGATGATGAATTCATTGGCCGGATAATCGCCGCCGCCTTCGAAGATCGCGTTATGCTGGGCGGCCAGAATCGCGCCCTCGTCCGCCCCCGGCGCCAGCAGATCGATAGCGGCCTGATCGGCAGCATCGGACAGGCGGGCCGCTTCCCGCACATAGACCAGCTCGGCCGCCGATTTGACGGCGCGCAACCGCCCGACCATGCCCGAGGCATCGCTCAGATCGAACAGCGACCCCACCACCGCATCCAGGCGCTTACCGTTGGCCGCCGTCAGACCATAGCTGGCATACTCGACACCCAGACGCCTGCCCGCCCCGATGTCTTTGAGCATCTGCGCGAGATCCTTGGCGGGGTCGGCCGCCGCGCCATCCTTCCAGATTCGGATATCTTTCAGGATCGAGGTCAGCTGCGCCTGCCGCAGATCGGCCGAGCGGGTCAGCAGCGCCATGCGCCCATCGGCACCCAGATAGAGGCATTGGAAAAAGCAAAAGCCGAAGGTGTCATAGCCGGTCAGCCAATACATCGACTCCTGCTCGAACATCAAAAGCCCATCGAGCTTGGCCGCGCTCATCGCGGTCAGCAGGCGCTGTTTACGGGCATCGAATTCGGGCGTGTCGAAATGTAGGGCCATGGCGGATCTTCCTTCGCGAAGCAAACGGACCGCTGGGGAGCCTTCCTGATTAACGCCGGATTGAGCAAGGGGAAAACGGATGGAACCCGCGACGGGTCAGCAGCGTTGACTAGATGCGAGGCGCAAATAGCGATTTGTCGCCGCAGCCATATCGAGTGATGGAGAGAGACATGAACAAGGATCACGTCAAAGCCGCCGTCGATAAGACCAAGGGCGCCGTGAAGGACGCCGTCGGTGGCGCTACCGGGAACACCAAGCTGCAGGCAGAAGGCAAGCTGGACAAGGCCAAGGGCAATGCCCGTGAAGCCTATGCCGATGCCAAGGATGCCATGAAGCGCGCGACGCACTAAGGCGTTCGGCTTTTAAAGAACGGCACGAGATTGGGCGGTCTTTCGGGGCCGCCCTTTTTCTTGGGCGGTGAATTTTCTGGAGTCTTTCCCCCACAGACTTTGTCATCCCGGACTTGATCCGGGATCTCGCGTAGACAAGCCGCGTCGAAAAACGGAACAGAGTCCGGCCACACAAGATCCCGGATCAAGTCCGGGATGACGGTTCTTGTTTGATGCATCGCGAGGATATCCCGGCTCGCGGACCGGGTAACAAACGGATACCTCACTCCGCCGCGTCGAACACCGCGCCGATGGCTTCCAGCATGCTGGTGTCGTCGCCCGCCATGCCATCCATCGCCGCCATGCGCGCGATGACGGTTCCGGCGACCTTTTCCTCCACCGTGTCTTCGGCATAGGCGTAATAGATCGTCGCGCGCTGGCCGTCGCGATGGCAGCGGCCTTCGATCTGCTGCAACTGGATTGCGCTATGCCGCATGTCGTGGATCACCAGCGAGCGTTCACGGTCCCCGCCCGGCATCTCGCCACGGTGGAGCGAGATCGACTCGGTCACGGTGAAAATCACGACATCCAGCTCCCCGGTCTGGAAGGCGATGCGGGTTGTCTCGTTGGTCTCGCCCGTGCGCTCACCATTGATCTCCCCCACCCGCCAGCCGCGCCCGGCCAGTTTTTCGGCCAGCAGCGCGCTGGTTTCCAGGAAGGCGACGGAGATTGCGACCTGCTGGCCGTTATCCAGCAGATCCTCACAGAAGTCCGCAGTACCTAAGAGGCGCAGCAGGCTGGCTTTCTGGCGGAACCGCAGGTCGGCCGCCCAGCCCACGGGGCGCCGGGTGGAGCCGCCCAGGAGGCCCAGTTCCTTGCGGAACTCCCGCCAGGTGGCGTCATAGAGTTTGCGCTCGCCCGTTTCCAGCGCGATGGGGGCCAGTTCGCGCTGGACCTCCGGCCAACCGGCGATCTCCTCGGGCCGACGCCGCAGGCCGATGGCGTTTGCGCCTCTATAGAGAAGCTCGGACATCACCGCGCGGTCGCGCTCGTTCGGCTCCCACCGCCAGTTCTTCCAGCGCCCCTTGGCCCCCTTGATGCCGAGTTTCTTCATCAGCACCCGATAGGCATCCAGCGTTTCGGCCCCCAGCAGCTTGCCCAGATACGACAGCTCGTGGGGGGACTGGCCCGCGGTGGCGCTGAGATAGAGGGTGAAATCGGCGGCATCGGCCATCTGACGGCAGACCATGCCCTGCTGGGAATTGGGATTCCGGATGCGGTGGCTCTCGTCGATGATCAGTAGCGGCCAGATCTTCTTGGGCGAGCCGTGTTTGGCCAGCTCGTTATTCTTGGCGCGGGTCGAGCGTTTCAGAGTCGCAGGCAAGGGTGCCAGCAGCGACTTTGTCTTCTCGAAATTGAGGATCGTCACCTGCTTGGGTGGCAGGCCCGACTGGGCGATGGTGCGGCGCCATTGCGGGATCGCGCCCTTGGGGCAGATCACCAGTACCTCGGCCTCCGGCATCGCTGCTACGGCACTCCAGGCGGATAGCGTCTTGCCCAGCCCGGTCAGATCGCCCAGCAGGAAGCCGGGACGCCCGGCGGCGCGGGCCTTCAAAATGCTGTCGCGGGCGGTTTCCTGGTGCGGACGGGGAATGAACATGGCCCGTTATGGGCCAGGGCAGGATCAGAAGGCAACGTTCCGATCGGTTGGCTTGGCGGTTTCATCGCCATCGAACCGCACGACGGAGATATTGCCGTTGCCTTCCATGCAGGCGCGTTTGACCTGGCGGTGATCCTCGATCCCCTGCTGGCGCAACTGGCTCATGAGTTCGTCGCGCGAGATCATTTCCCGGCGCATGTTCCGCTGCATCATGTGCCCGTCCTCGATCAGGGGAACCGGCGGCGGCTGGATGAAGCGGCCGATGGCGGAAAAGCGATAGCCGAGCCAATCAAGGGCAAAATCCCAGAAGGCGATGGTCAGGACCAGCAAGATGCCCTCGGTCACTGACTTATAGTCCGCCGCCATGCCGTTCTGCGCCGCGTCGGCGATCAGCACGATGACCAGCACATCGGCAATGCCCAATCCGCCCGCCTGCCGTTTCATGAAGAAACGCAGGATCAGGAACAGCACAAAATACATAATGGTCCCACGCACGATCACCTCGAAGACGGTGGTCTGCGGAATGAACATCGCTTGCCAGTCGGGCATCATGGGGCGCCTCACGAGGAAAGTGTGAGGCTTAAACGGCGCGGTAAGGGGTGGGTTCCTTATAAAGAAACCGTCATCCCAGGGCTTGACCCTGGGATCTCCCGCCGTTGAGTGCTCGACGCGGTGTGGCCACACAAGATCCCAGGGTCAAGCCCTGGGATGACGAGCCTTATATGCTAAGCAATCTCCAACGCACGCGCCGCGTGGCGCAGGTGGTCGTCGATGAAGCTGGCGATGAAATAATAGCTGTGGTCATAGCCGGCATGGCGCCGCAGGGTCAGCGGATACCCAGCGGCATCGGCAGCCTCTTTCAGGCGTTCCGGCTTCAGCTGGCTCTCCAGGAAACTGTCGGCTTCCCCCTGGTCGACCAGCAGCGGCAGACGTTCGTCCGACCCTGCGATCAGGACCGAGGCATCCCAGGCCAGCCAACCGATCCGCTCAGGCCCCAGCAGATGCCCGAAAGCCTTCTGGCCCCAGGGGACATCGGTCGGGTTGCTGATCGGCGCGAAGGCAGAAATGGAGCGGTAGCGCCCCGGATTGCGCAGGGCACAGACCAGCGCACCATGGCCGCCCATCGAGTGGCCGGAGATGGAGCGCAGCCCGGTCACTGGGAACTCCGCCTCGACCAGGGCCGGCAGTTCGTTCACCACATAGTCATGCATGCGGTAGTGCTTCGACCACGGCTCCTGCGTGGCATCCACATAGAAACCGGCGCCCAGACCGAAGTCCCAACTGCCGTCGGGATCGCCCGGCACGCCCTCGCCACGCGGCGAGGTGTCGGGCGCGACGATGGCGAGGCCCAGGTCGGCAGCAGTGCGGAAAGCCCCGGCCTTCTGCATGAAATTCTCGTCCGTGCAGGTCAGGCCCGACAGCCAGTAAAGCACCGGCACCTTCTCTCCCGCCAAAGCCTGGGGCGGGAGGAAGACGGCAAACACCATGTCGCAGCCAAGCGTGGCCGACCGATGGCGGTATCGGCGGTGGGCGCCGCCGAAGACCTTGTTCTGGGAAACCAGCTCCATCAGAAGATCACGACCGAACGGATGCTCTTGCCCTCATGCATCAGATCGAAGGCCGTGTTGATGTCTTCCAGACCCATCTTGTGGGTGATGAAGGTATCCAGTTCGAACTGGCCGCCCATGAAGCGGTCAACGTAACCCGGCAGTTCCGAGCGGCCGCGCACGCCGCCGAAGGCCGACCCGCGCCAGACGCGGCCCGTCACCAGTTGGAACGGACGGGTGGAGATTTCCTGACCGGCACCGGCAACGCCGATGATGATCGATTCGCCCCAGCCCTTGTGGCAGCACTCCAGGGCCGAGCGCATGACATTCACGTTGCCGATACATTCGAAGGAATAATCGACGCCGCCATCGGTCATATCGACCAGCACCTGCTGGATCGGCAGATCGTAGTCCTTGGGATTGATGCAGTCGGTCGCACCCAGCATCTTCGCGGTTTCGAACTTGGCCGGGTTGGTGTCGATGCCGATGATGCGGCCCGCCTTCGACAACACGGCGCCGATGATGGCCGAGAGGCCGATACCGCCCAGACCGAAGATCGCGACAGTCGCGCCCGGCTCCACCTTGGCGGTATTCATCACCGCGCCGATGCCGGTGGTGACGCCGCAGCCGAGCAGGCAGACCTTTTCAAGCGGCGCTTCCTTGTTGATCTTGGCGACCGCGATCTCCGGCAGGACGGTATATTCGGAGAAGGTGGAGGTGCCCATGTAATGGAACACCTGCTTGCCGCCGACCGAGAAGCGCGTGGTGCCGTCCGGCATCAGGCCCTTGCCCTGGGTGGCGCGGATCGCCTGACAGAGGTTGGTTTTCCCTGAGCGGCAGAACTTGCACTCGCCGCATTCGGGGGTATAGAGCGGGATCACATGGTCGCCGGGCTTGACCGAGGTCACGCCGGGGCCGACTTCTTCGACAATCGCGCCGCCTTCATGACCCAGGATCGCCGGGAAGATGCCTTCGGGATCGTCGCCCGACAGGGTGAAGGCGTCGGTATGGCAGACGCCGGTCGCGACCAGCCGCAACAGCACCTCGCCCTGTTTGGGAGGGGCAACCTCGACCTGTTCAATGGTGAGGGGCTTGCCTGCTGCCCAAGCGACTGCGGCGCGTGCCTTGATCATCCGTCTGCTCCTTTGATTTAGCTGGCAGCATCCTAGCGGGTCGCGGCCTTGGAGATAAACCCTTTAGGCCACCAGTGCCTCATCTGCCGCAGCCTCGGCCTGCAGGTCGGTGATGGCGGACAGGAATTCGCGGATGGCCTGATCCAGGTCTTCCTCGGCCCCCAGCAGTTCGGTTGCGATCCGCTCCAGATTGCCACCGGCGGCCCCGGTATCCTCCATCAGCGTGCCGATCTGCGCCATGGCCGCGCGGATATCACCAACGCCGCCCGCCGCCGTATCGGCCGCCCGGGCGATATCGGCAGTGACCGCCTGCTGTTCGCCGATGGCGGCCGCCACCTGATGGCTGACGTCGCCGACTTCCAGCAGTACCTGCTGCATCTCCTCCGCCGCGCTCAGGACCTGGCGGGTTGCCCCCTGGATGGTGGCGACCTGGGAGCCGATCTCGTCCATCGCCTCGGTCGATTGCCCGGCCAGCACCTTGACCTCCGACGCCACGACGGCAAACCCCTTGCCATATTCGCCCGCCCGCGCCGCCTCGATGGTGGCATTCAGGGCCAGCAGATGGGTCTGTTCGGCGATCTTGCGGATCATCTGCACGGCATTGCCGATCAGATCGGCAGCCCGCGCCAGCTCCAGGCTGCGGGCCTTGGATTCCTCGCCGATGGTGCGCGAGCGGCTGACCACTTCGATGGCATGGCCAGTGCGCGAGGAGATGGTGGCGATCACGTCGGAGATATCCCGCGCCGAGGCCGCAACAGAAGACACATCCCGGCTGGCGCCTTCGGAAGCGCTCAGCACATCCTTCACCTCGCCCCGATTGCGTTGCACGGCGGCAGTCAGGGCTGCGGAGGTGGAGCGCACGGCATCGCCGCTGCCGCGTGTCGCGCGCAGGGCCACATCGATCACGGCGCGGAAGCGCGCAATGGCGGCTTCCATTGCCCGGCTGCGTTCGGCCTGCTGTTCGCGGCTCTGTTCGGCCGCCCGCAGGCGCATGCGTTCGGCAACCGCGTTACGCAGATCTTCGAGCGCGCGGGCCAGTTCGCCCAGCTCGTCCCGGCGATCCCGGAAGGGCACTACTCCGCCGATCTGTTCGTCCGCGATCTCGCGCGTCACCCGCACCAGGGTCGGCACGGGGCGGAACTGACGGCGGAACATCCACAAGCCGATCAGGATCGTTACGGCCAGGGTGCCCGACAGGATCAGCAGGGCATTGCGCGCCAGGGTGCGCTGCGCCCGCAGCAGATCCTCCTCCAGACCCGCGCTCACGACCACAAGGCCCAGGATCGCGCCATCCGGCTTCACGATGGGAATGGTGCCGACATAGTGACGCTCGCCCGCGATGGTCGCGAATTCGACATCGGTCTTTTCGCCGGTGATGCTGGCGAAAAGCGGATCTTCGCCTGGCACCGGCTTGCCACCGCGTCCACGCTTGGCGCTGGTGACGAGGCTGGCGAAGCCGTCCGGCGTTTTGCCGAATACCCAGACCTCGCCAATCGTGCGGCGCGCCACACCGTCGAGCACGTCGTCGGGGACCAAGCCGGTGATCAGCAGGGAATTGACATCGCCGATAGGCTTGTCGCTGACAATCCGCAGCAGGCGCCCGTCGTTGTCGGTATCGACGCTGACATAGGTATAGACGTCCCGCAGGGCGGTCACCGCAACCTCGACCTTCGATTCCGCCGCCCGCTCGCGCTGGGTTTGGGATTCGGAAGCCAGAATGACCCAGCCGCCGGCGGCGCCGATCACATTGGCAAGACCGGCGAGCACCACGACCGTCAAGGTCGAGCGGAGCATGAGTGTCCACCGCAGCCGAGTTTTAACCCAGCGCGCTACTTTTCCCTGCATAGCGATGACCCCTTTCAGGTGTCAGTGAGTCAGGATCTTCGACAGGAACAGCTGGGCCCGGTCGCTGCGCGGCGCGTTGAAGAAATCATCCTTCGCCGCGTTTTCCACCACTTCGCCCTTGTCCATGAAGACAACCCGGTGCGCGACCTTGCGGGCAAAGCCCATTTCATGGGTCACGACCATCATCGTCATGCCTTCGCGGGCCAGTTCGACCATGACATCCAGCACTTCATTGACCATTTCAGGATCAAGGGCGGAGGTCGGTTCGTCGAACAGCATGGCGATGGGATCCATCGCCAGCGCGCGGGCAATCGCCACGCGCTGCTGCTGACCGCCGGACAGCTGGCCCGGGAACTTGTGGGAATGTTCCTTCAGGCCGACCCGATCCAGCAGGGCCATGCCCTTGACCATCGCCTCGTCCTTGCCGCGCCCCAGCACCTTCTGCTGCGCAAGGCACAGGTTCTCGGCGATCTTCAGGTGCGGGAACAGCTCGAAGTTCTGGAAGACCATGCCGACGCGGGCGCGCAGCTTGGGCATATCGGTCTTGGGGTCGTGCAGCGGCACGCCGTCGACGATCAACTCGCCCTTCTGGAAGGGCTCCAGACCATTGGCGCATTTGATCAGCGTCGATTTGCCCGAGCCCGAGGGGCCGCAGACGACAACCACTTCGCCCTTGGCAACCTTCAGGCTGCAGTTCTTCAGGACCTGGAAAGGCCCGTAAAACTTCGAGACGTCCTTGAATTCGATCATGGTGCTCATGGGAATACGACCCTGGATTAGCGGATGATCGCGATGCGCTTCTGCAAGCGCTTCACAAGCATCGAGGCGGTAAAGGAAATCGCGAAATAGACGACGGCGGCGAAGAGATACATCTCAACCAGACGCCCGTCGCGCTGGGCGACCTTGCTGGCCGCACCCAGGAAGTCGGTGACCGACAGCACGTAGACGAGCGAGGTATCCTGGAACAGCACGATGGTCTGGGTCAGCAGCACCGGCGCCATGTTCCGGAACGCCTGGGGCAGCACGACATAGCTCATCACCTGGCGATAGGTGAGACCCAGCGCATAACCGGCGCCCACCTGACCCTTGGAGATCGACTGGATGCCCGCACGCATGATTTCAGAGAAATAGGCCGCTTCGAACAGCGTGAAGGTGATGAGGCAGGAGGCAAAGGCGCCGACCTGCATCGGGCGCGAGGCCCCGGTCGCCCATTGCCCGAGATAGGGCACCAGGAAATAGAACCAGAAGATCACCAGCACCAGCGGCAGCGAGCGCATCAGGTTGACGTAACCGGCCGCGATCTTCGGCAGCACGGGGAGCGACCCCAGCCGCATCAGCGCCAGGATCGTGCCCAGCACGATACCGCCCAGCGTCGCCAAAGCCGTCAGCATCAGCGTGAAGGTCATGCCCTCCAGGAACAGGTAGGGCAGCGTGCGGGCGATGATTTCGAAATCGAGATTAGCGAACATAATGCCTCACTTCCCCGCCACATAACCGGGCACGGCAACCGAACGCTCAAGCCAGCGCATCAGAACCGTCACCAGAAGGTTGAGGACGAGGTAGATAAGGGTCGCAGCCGTGAAAGCCTCGAACACCTGGAAGGAGAATTCCTGAATGGCGCGGGCGCGCGCCGTCAGTTCGATCAGACCGATGGTGAGACCGACCGAGGTATTCTTGATGGTGTTCAGCAGCTCGGAGGTCAGCGGCGGCAGAATGATGCGATAGGCCATCGGCAGCAGGACATAGCCGTAAGTCTGCCCGGTGGTGAGACCCAGGGCGAGACCGGCCATCTTCTGCCCGCGCGGCAAGGCGTTGATGCCTGCGCGCAGCTGTTCGGCGACACGCACCGACATGAAGAAACCCAGGCCGATCATGGTCGTCCAGAAGGGCGCGTTCGGCAGCTGTTTCAGCCACAGTCCCGCCGCTTCCGGCAGTAGTTCCGGCAACACGAAGTACCAGAGGAACAGCTGCACCAGGAACGGGATGTTGCGGAAAAACTCGACGTAAGCCCCGGCGATCCGCTGCACGGCGCGCGACGGCAAGGTGCGCGCGACGCCGACGATGGATCCGAGGATCAGCGCCAGAACCCAGGCGCATAGGGCCGTGACGAGCGTCCATTGCAGCCCCGTCATCAGCATATCGAAATAGGTCCCGACCCCTTCTGGCGAAGGCTGCCAGAAGATGCCCCAGTTCCAATTGTAATTCATGCGCCCCGCCGCCCCTGTTGAGAGCCAGTTCTTTTAAGAAAGGCGGCGACCGAGTGGCCGCCGCCTCCTTTTTGATCATGCCACAGCCATCAAGGCCGGGCAGTCACTTCGTTCAGACTTATTGGTAGGACTTCGGATCCGCGCTATCGGACGGATTGGCAAAGGCCTTCTTCTGGGCTGCCGACATCGGAACGTTGAAGTTCAGACCCTTCGGGGGAACCGGCGAGGTGAACCACTTGTTGTAGAGGGCTTCGCCTTCCGGGCTCTTGTAGAGAGCGGCCGTGGTCTTATCGACCAGCGCCTTGAACTCGGCATCGCCCTTGCGGACCATGATGCCGTAGGGTTCGGGCATCGAGAAAGCTTCAGCCGACAGCTGATAGTCAGCCGGAGCCTTGGAGCTGGCAACGAGGCTGGCGAGCAGGATGTCGTCCATCACGAAGGCAACTGCGCGGCCGGTTTCGACCATCAGGAAGGCTTCGGCATGGTCCTTGGCGGCCAGGATGTTCATGCCGAGCTTGCGCTCGGTATTCACATTATTGACCTGCTGGATGTTGGTCGTGCCCGAGGTCGAGACGATGGTCTTGCCCTTCAGGTCATCGATCTTGGTCAGGTTGGCCGACTTCTTCGAAACGAAAGCCGAAGCGGTCAGGAAGTGGGTGTTGGTGAAGGACACCTGCTGCTGACGGTCGACGTTGTTGGTGGTCGAGCCGCATTCGATATCGATGGTGCCGTTGGCCAGCAGCGGAATACGGGTGGCCGAGGTGACCGGCGTATATTTCACTTCGAGGTTCGGCAGCTTCAGTTCGGCCTTAACGGCCTCCACGACCTTGTCGCAGATGTCCTTGGCAAAGCCGATCGGCTTCTGATTGTCGTCAAGATACGAGAAGGGGATGGAGGATTCACGGAAGCTGACGTTGAACACGCCGGTTTCCTTGATCTTCTTCAGAGTGCCATCCTGGGCGAAGGCCGGCGAAGCCATCAGGCCAGCGGCGGCTGCCAAAAGAACGAGTGTGCGCATTACCAAATTCCCTCTCTTTGGTGACGTTTATCCCCGCGCCAGACGTCGGCCGACTGCCCCGCCTGTACGCGTCCTTGGTTTTTGCGACGCCGAGAGATCGCTTGCCTCGGCATCGGCTAGCTTCGCCCAGAGACGGGCGAGCGCCGGGCGGTCGTTTGCCCGATCCTTGAAGACCACTACGGACAGCGGTGTGCTCCAGGGCGCACCGCCAAGCCGTACCAGTTTGTCTGCAGCGTCCCCCCGAATGCTGCTTTCCGGCAACCAGGCGACGCCGTAGCCCGATAGCGCCATTTCGCGCAACACATCCGTCATGTCGCACTCGAGAACCCGGTTGCCATGCAGGCTGGCCGGGGCGGATTCGAGGATGGCATCCACCAGACGCGCGAAATAAATCCCCCGCGAATACATCAGCAGCGGCAAGGGTTTCGCGGGATGCCCCGGCCAAGTATAGCCGCCTTCGACGAATAGGTCCCGGCGGACATAGGGGCTAAGGGCGTCGGTCGCGATCTGCACCCGTTCGAACCGTTCGGGATCGAGATGCACAGGTTCCTGGGCATTATGGAAACACATCATGAGATCCATGTTGCCCGAGACGATATCGGTCGCGAGATCGTGGATATTGCCGACCAGCAGCGAGGCAGTCACCTTGCGGGTGGCAGTCCAATCGGCCCACCAGCCCGGCAACCGCGTCGTCGCCAGCGCGAAGGGAATTCCGATCCGGATGTGGTCTGCCCGTGCGCCCGCTTCTCCCGAAACTTCGGCCCTGGCATCGGACAATTGCCGCAGGATTTCTGAGGCGTGATGGCGGAACTGCTCGCCTTCCTTGGTCAGGCGTGTCGGAAAGAAACTACGGTCGATCAGCGGGGCGCCGACCCAGGCCTCAAGGCTTTGCACCCGACGCGAAAAAGCCGCCTGAGAGGTATTCCGTAGGGCAGCCGCACGGGTGAAATTCCCCGTCTCGGCCACCGCCAGGAAATCCTGCAGCCAGCGGACATTCATTGCGTAAATCCCCTCTTGCCGGGGCTGGCCCCGGTGCAATCGGCGGTTATGTGACAGGTCCGGTTCGACATCGGGGCCGATTGTATCCACAGGCTCGGCGGACCATCCAATGCAGATATTGCATCAATAATGCTCAAATGGCATTGGCCTTTAACGGGCGGCCTTCCCATCATGCGGTCACACCAAGCAAACACGGGTCGCCTCCACCATGCAGATCAATCCCCCCTACCTCATGTTCCTGGGCGATGTTCACGACCAGTTGGCCGCGAAGACCGCCCAGGGGATCGTCGACTGGCGCGCTGAATGGTGCGTCGGCCAGTTGCGCCTGCCGAACTGCAAGGCGGACCTCGGCATCGCCGACATGACCATCGCCGGGGCCAAGGCCAAGGGCGTCAAGACGCTGATCGTGGGGGTTGCGAACGCTGGCGGCGTCCTGCCCGATCATTGGACTTCGGTCATCGTCGAAGCCATCGAGGCGGGGATGGATGTCGCCTCCGGTCTGCATACCAAGCTGGGCTCCAAGCCGGAAATCGCCGCCGCCGCTGCCAAGCATGGCCGCACCCTTTTCGACGTCCGCCATTCGGACATGACCTTCGCCACCGGCAAGGGCGACAAGCGCCCGGGCCTACGTCTGCTGACCGTCGGCACCGACTGCTCGGCCGGTAAGAAATACACCGCGCTCGCCCTGGAAAAGGAAATGCGCGCCCGCGGCCTGGATGCCGATTTCCGCGCCACCGGCCAGACGGGTGTCTTCATCTCCGGTCGCGGCTGCGCTATCGATGCGGTGGTCGCCGACTTCATCTCCGGCGCCGTCGAATGGATCGCGCCCGCCGCCGATGCCAATCACTGGGATCTGATCGAAGGCCAGGGTTCGCTGTTCCACCCGTCCTTCGCCGGCGTCTCCATGGGTCTGCTGCATGGCGCTCAGCCGGATGCCTTCGTCGTCTGCCATGAACCGACCCGCACCACCATGCGCGGCGTGAAGACCCCGCTGCCCTCCATCGCCGATGTCATCGACCTGACTCTGCGCTGCGGCAAGCTGACCAATCCGGCCATCAAGCCGCTGGGCATCGCCGTCAATACCAAGGCCCTGGGTGAAGCCGAGGCCAAGAAGTATCTGGCCGATCTGTCGGCGGAATATGGCCTGCCCGCCACCGATCCGATCCGCTTCGGCGTCGGCGTGCTGGTCGACAAGCTGGTCGCCGACTATCCGCAGTCGGGTAAGCTGGCCCGCGTCGGCTGATCATGGCACGCACTCTTTCTGTCTCGATCGAGCGTTTCCCAATCGCGGGGTCCTTCCGGATCTCGCGCGGGAGCCGCACCGAAGCCGTGGTCGTCGTCGCGACCATCGAGGACAACGGCATCATCGGCCGGGGCGAATGTGTCCCCTACCCCCGCTATGGCGAGACGGTCGAAGGCGTTGCCGAACTGATCCAGGCCCAAGCCGCCGCCATCGCCGGTGGCCTGACCCGCGCCCAGTTGCAGGACGTGCTGCCGGGTGGCGCGGCGCGGAATGCGCTTGATTGCGCGCTGTGGGATCTCGAAGCCAAACAGACGGACAAGCCGGTGTGGGAACTGGCAGGCCTGCCCGCCCCGCGCCCGACCATCACCGCTTATACCTTGAGCCTGGGCGAGCCTGCAGAGATGGAAGCCGCTGCTGCAAAAGCATCGGCCCGCCCCCTTCTGAAGGTGAAACTGGGCGGCGTCGGCGATCCGGAGCGTATCCGCGCGGTGCGTCGCGGCGCCCCATCCTCGACCCTGATCGTCGATGCGAACGAGGCCTGGGACAAGGACACCATCGAAGAAAATCTGGCTGCCTGCCGGGAAGTTGGCGTCGCCCTTATCGAACAGCCGCTGCCCGCTGCAAACGACAGCCTGCTCGCCAGCATCAAGTCGCCGATCCCCATCTGCGCCGATGAAAGCGTGCATGAGCGTCATGGCCTTGCCGATGTCGCCACGCGCTATCAGGCGATCAACGTCAAGCTCGACAAGACCGGCGGCCTGACCGAAGCCGTTGCCCTGGTGACTGAAGCCAAAAGCCTGGGCCTTGGCCTCATGATCGGCTGCATGGTCGGCACGTCGCTGGCGATGGCGCCCGCCATGCTGCTGGCCGCAGGCGCTGATTTCGTCGATCTCGATGGGCCTCTGCTGCTGGCAAAAGACCGCGAACCGGGCCTTAAGTTCGAAGGCAGCGAGATCACACCGGCGGAACGTGAGCTCTGGGGGTAAAAACTCGTCTTCCCGTGACTTGACCACGGGATCTCCAATCATTTGTGTTTGTCGTCATCCCGTGGCCTGACCACGGGATCTCCAATCATTTGTGTTTGTCGTCATCCCGTGGCCTGACCACGGGATCTCCAATCATTTGTGTTTGTCGTCATCCCGTGGCCTGACCACGGGATCTCCTCCGGGAGCCTGTCCCCACTCTCGCTGTCATCCCGGCCTCCGAGCCGGGATCCGGCCACCTGGATGGCCAGTCTATAGCGTCAGAGGCATGCAATTGCCGTCGGCCGGATCCCGGATCAAGTCCGGGATGACAAGGTTTTTGTTGGTTCGAAACGCCCCCGGAGGAGACCCCGGGATCAAGTCCCGGGGTGACGATCTTTGGGAGAGGCGACAAAACAGTTCGCTCCCAAGGCCACCCTATACCCAAAGATACTTGTGATTAGGCTTCCGCTCGCCTATCCCTCTGCCCACCATGCGCCTTGTCCTTTTCCAGCCCGATATCGCCCAGAACGCCGGAACCATCCTGCGGCTGGCGGCCTGCCTTGGTGTCGGTGTCGATGTGATCGAGCCCTGCGGCTTTCCCTTCGATGCCGCAAAGTTCCGCCGGGCGGGCATGGATTACCTGGATCAGGTTGACTGGCAGCGCCATTCCTCCTGGCAAGCTTACCTCGCAACCGAGCCCCAGGGGCGGCTCGTGCTGCTGTCGACCAAGGCATCGACCCGGCTTGAAGGTTTCGAGTTCCAGCCCGGCGACCGGCTGCTGTTCGGCCAGGAAAGCGCAGGCGTCCCGGCGGAGGTCGCCGAGATCGCCGACGCTGGCGTGCGCATTCCGCTAGCACAGGGTGTCCGCTCGCTCAATGTGGCGGTCGCCGCCGCCATCACCGCTTTCGAGGCCCTGCGCCAGACCCAAGGACTACCGCAATGAGTGAGATCGACTGGACTGCCCGCAAACAGCAGGCTGCCCTTTGGTTCGAGGGGCTGCGCGACCGCATCTGCGCCGCCTTCGAAACCCTGGAGGAAAATTCCAGCGCCGCCCGTCCGGCCGGTCGGTTCGAACGCAAGACCTGGGAGCGCGACGGCACCGATGGCGAAAAGGGTGGCGGCGGCACCATGTCGCTGATGCGCGGCGGCCGGGTGTTCGAGAAGGTAGGCGTCAATATCTCTACCGTCCATGGCCGGTTTTCGGAAGAATTCCGCAACCAGATCCCCGGCGCGGCTGAAAACGGCGGGGAGTTCTGGGCGTCCGGCGTCTCCCTGGTCGCCCATATGCAGTCGCCGCTCGTGCCCGCCGTCCATATGAACACGCGGATGATCGTCACCTCCAAGGGCTGGTTCGGCGGCGGCGCGGATCTGACGCCGATGTATCCCGACGATCAGGATACCGCCGATTTCCACGGCGCCCTCAAGGCTGCCTGCGACGCCCATGATCCGGCCTATTATCCCAAGTATAAAAACTGGTGCGACGAGTATTTCTTCCTGAAGCATCGGAACGAGGCACGCGGCGTTGGCGGGATCTTCTTCGACGGCCTTGCCAGCGGCGACTGGGAGGCGGACTTCGCCTTCACCCGCGATGTCGGCAGCGCCTTCCTGGATATCTATCCCAAGATTGTCGCCCGCCATTGCGAACGTCCCTGGACGGACGAGCAGCGCCGCCATCAGCTGATCAAGCGCGGCCGTTATGTCGAGTTCAACCTGCTCTATGATCGCGGGACGACCTTCGGCCTCAAGACCGGCGGCAACATCGAAGCGATTTTGATGTCGCTCCCCCCGGAAGTCTCCTGGCCTTAAGCGTCGCTCGGCCGAAGACACGATCTGCGTCGTTGCTACGCTGCTCGAATGCTCACGTACAGACGTACGCTCCGCTTCTGCGCGGCTAGGCGCCTAGCATCTCATGCCTTCCGCCTTCGCTTCTAAAGCAGAAGAAAAAGGGGGCACGGCTTGGCCACACGAGATCCCGGATCAAGTCCGGGATGACGAGTTCTTTTTTGTCGGCTTTAAAAGCGAAGGCCTGACGTATGAGATGCTAGGCAGCGGGAAGCACAGGCGCGGAGCGTACGTCCCGTACGTGAGCACCGAGCATTTCCGGTAACGATGCAGATCGTGCGTCAGGGCGAGCGCCGCCCGCCCTAGAGCATTGGGGAGTTCGGGCCTAGCGCGACACACGCCTGCTGCTGCTTCATCAGAACCTGACAGGCGGCGCGGGCAGCAGTTTCATCGAAGCCGGACAGGCGCGAGCGGAAGACCTTCGTGCCGCCGACCTTGCCCGGCGCAATGGAAACAGCACCACGCCCGACGGAGGATTTGGCACGGTCAGCCGTGACACGGGCAGCCTGATCGGAGGAGAAGGAGCCAACCTGGATGATCCAGGTGCCGCCCTTGCCTGCAACAGCCGGAGCGGGGGCTTGAGCCGCAGCGCCCTTGGCAGGAGCGGGAGCAACCTGGGGCACCATCCGTGCCGAGGCAACCTGCACCGGCTTGGCGGGCGTCTTGAAAGGCTTGCCGACTTCAAGCTTAGCATTGGCCAGACGGTCGCTCTCATCCTCGATCGGCTGGTTAGAAACCACCTGTCCCATGCGATTGACGACCGGCGTGACCTGGACGGTCTGCGGCTCAGGACGGGCCTCAGGCAGTGTCGGCAACGACTTGGCCAGCGCCGTCTGAACAGGCGTCGGCGCAGCAACGGCAACCGGCTTGGGAGCGGGTTTGGGCGCAACGGCAGCCACCAGCGGCTCCTCGACCCGGCCACGGCCCGGCTCGGTGCCGAACGAACGGTCGAGCAGCTTGGCCATATAATCGTCGCGGTTCTTGGGCGAGGTGCCACCGAAGACCGACGCCACCAGACGGCGGTTGCCGCGCTTGGCCGACGCGACGAGGTTGAAACCCGACGCGCGGATGAAGCCGGTCTTGATGCCATCCATGCCGTCGTAGGTCGACATCAGATGGTTATGATTGGCATGGGCGCGGCCCGCAAAGGTGAAGCTGCGGGTCGAGAACAGCGGATAGAATTGCGGAAAATCACGAATCAGCGCGCGGCCCAGCGCAACCATGTCGCGGGCAGTCGTCACCTGATCATTGTCCGGCAGACCGGAGGCATTCTTGAAGGTGGTGTTCGGCATGCCAAGACGACGCGCCTTCTGGGTCATCTGACGGGCAAAGCCGCTCTCAGAACCGCCCAGATGCTCGGCAATCACCACGGCGGCATCATTCGCCGACTTGGTAACAAGGCCCATGATGGCATCTTCGGTGCGCACGGTGCTGCCAGCCTTCAGGCCCAGCTTGGTCGGCGACTGTTCGGAGGCATATTCGGAAACGGCAATACGGTCGTCGAGCTTGAGACGGCCCTGCTCCACGGCTTCGAAAGCCATATAGAGCGTCATCATCTTGGTCAGCGACGCCGGATGACGCTGCGCATCGGCATTGTCCGCATGCAGCACTTCACCTGTCGCATAGTCGATCACGAAGGAAGCGGCCTTGTCATTGCGGGCGGCCTGAGCGACACCCATCTGAGCAAACACCAGAACAGCGGCAGCCGCAATCGAGGCCCCGAAACGTCCGATCTTCAACCCAAGCCGCATGTGTCATGCCCCCAAAACCGAACGCGGCAACCGTCTTACCGCACCGCACTGTTTAAGCTTCCCGATAGACAACAGACTATAGTTGCTTTTAAGAACTGTCCATAACCAATTGATGAGTCTGACTCATTCGTAAGAGGCCCTTCATGCCGTCACGCCAAACCGCAACAATTCTCTGCACCATTGCTGTGACCAGCATCATGACTGGTTGTGCCCAGCCGCCAAGCCTGAATGATCCGATCCAACGCCAGGGTCTCTGGTTCGGCGTCATGGAAGGGGCCGATCTGAAGCCCACTTGCGATGCGGGCGGAACCTTCTGGCGAGCGGTTTATAATGGCACGTACGAAAAACAAGTTCGGGTGTACACGCTCAAACAGACGGGAGCCACCTGGGAATTTTCCAGCTTCGCCAGGGACCAGATGAATTTTGCCACCGTCCCCGTCAATCTTGATGATCCGCTGGCGCCGATGCGGGGTCGCCAGACCGACCAGAAGCTCGACAAGGCAGCGGGCGATGCGCTTGACGGTCTCCTGCGTGCAGCTCATACGCCGCTGACCCACTCGCAAAATCTGGACGGCGACGGCTATTGGTGGCTGATCCACCATTGCGACAAGGGCGCCTGGACAACCGCCGCCCTGCGCCCACAGGACGGCCAGCGCTTTTCCGCCTTTGCCCCGGCACCTGCGCTGCAGAAACAGGCTGGCGATGCAGGCGCACTCGAGATGCCTCCTGCGGTTCCTGAGCGGATTAGGCAGGATGATCGCCGCTTCAACTTTACAATTACCGCGCGACCCAATGGCATCGCCTCCATGCCAAAGCTGCTCTAGCCAGAGTGGAAAGACGAAGGAATCGGGCATTTTATCTTTTTGTTGCAGTGCAGCAAAAATCCCCTTGACCCCAGAGAGAACTCTCCTCATATTCTAGCCTATCGCAGCGCACCATTCTTGGGAGCGAGTGCGAGATTGTGAGACTGACGGAGAGTTACATGACCACCTCGCCTAAAACGACGGTCAAGCGCCCCGCCGCTGTCGCCCCTGCCAAGGCGCCTGCGCCGAAGGTTGCTCCTGCCCCGGCCAAGGCCGCGGCGCCGGCAGCCGTGAAGGCCGTTGCCGCAGTGAAGAAGGTTGCCAAGACAGTCGCCGCCGAGGTGGCCCAGGCGCCAACTGCGGCCCTGACCTCGCCCGCCGCTCTGCCCGCACCCGCCGCCCTTCCGACCGGAGAAGACATCATGACCAGCACCACCCAGGCTTTCGAAACCTCGTTCACCGCCGCCAAGGCACAGTTCGAGAAGACCACCGCGACCCTTTTTGGCTCGTATGAAGAATTCACCACCTTCGGCAAGGACAATGTCGAAGCTTTTGTGAAGGCCCAGACCGCCTTCGTGAAGGGCTCGGAAGAGATCGGCAAGACCCTGGCCGCCCTGAGCCAGGCCAATTACGAAGCCGCCCTTGCCACCAGCAAGGCCTTCTTCGGCGCCACCACTTTCAACCAGGTCGTCGACCTGCAGAACGAAGTCGCCAAGACCTCGTTCGACAAGCTGGTTGCTGAAGGCACCAAGGTCAGCGAACTGGTTCAGAAGGTCGCCAACGAAGTCGTCGAGCCGCTGAAGGCCCGCGTCGATGTTGCGATCTCGAAGGCGACCAAGGCGGCCTAATTCGCCTGCCATCTTCGCGCCATCAACCCCCGGCAGGCTTGAGCTTGCCGGGGGTTTTATTTTGCCCTTATCCCGAGGGCGATCCACGGCGCCGCAAAAACATCCACCTTGCCCCCAATAAGGGCTGCCGAAGGCTGCGTTTTTGTGGTTCGATACTTATCCATGGGGATCGATGCCTGAACATCAAGAGCGAGGGAGCGCATAGCCGGTTGCACCGCGAAATCGGCCCCTCCTGTCAGGTTCGCCCCTTTTCGGCAGCGCTGACGATCTCATATGATTGGTACAGCGTCAGGTGAACGGATCTTGAAGCGTATCGAACGATAATGAGCGAAGACAACACAAACGGCGGCGATCGCACAAACACCGGCGTGGTCGTAAAGACCAAGCCGAAGACTAAAAAGCCGTCGATGTACAAGGTCCTGATGTTGAACGACGACTATACTCCCATGGAGTTTGTCGTTCACGTGTTGGAGCGGTTCTTTCAGAAGAACCGTGACGAAGCGACCCGTATCATGATGCACGTCCATCAAAAGGGCGTGGGCCTTTGTGGGGTTTTTACGTACGAAGTCGCGGAAACCAAAGTGACGGAGGTAATGGATTTTGCCCGCCGTCATCAGCACCCGCTGCAGTGCACTCTGGAGAAGGATTAGCGCCCATGCTGTCGCGGAACCTTGAGAAAAGCCTGCATCTCGCCCTGGATTTAGCGAATCAACGGCGGCATGAGTTTGCAACCCTCGAGCATCTGCTGCTCTCTCTCACCGAGGATCAGGACGCCATCGCCGTCTTCCGCGCCTGCGGATTGGACGTGGATAAGCTGCGCCGGGATCTAACCAATTATCTCGATAACGAGCTGGCGAACATCGTTTCGCCGCGCGGCGAGGAAGCCAAGCCGACGTCAGGCTTCCAGCGCGTCGTCCAGCGTGCGGTCATCCATGTGCAGTCAAGCGGCCGGTCGGAAGTCACCGGCGCCAATGTGCTGGTCGCCCTCTTCTCCGAACGCGAAAGCCACGCTGTCTATTTCCTGCAAGAGCAGGACATGTCGCGCTTCGATGCCGTCAATTTCATCAGCCATGGCATCTCGAAAGTTCCGGGCAAGGCCGAACCGAAGCGCGTGACTGGCGCCGAGGAAGAAGAGCGCCCCGCCGCCGCCGCTGGTGCCGAGAAGCCCGGCAAGAAGGCGCATGAGGCCCTCGACAACTATTGCATCGACCTCAACAAGAAGGCCGGTCAGGGCAAGATCGATCCGCTGATCGGGCGCGAGAGCGAAGTCGAACGCACCATCCAGATCCTGTGCCGCCGCACCAAGAACAACCCGCTGTTCGTGGGTGATCCGGGCGTCGGCAAGACCGCGATTGCCGAAGGGCTTGCCCGCCGCATCGTCACCGGCGATGTGCCGGAAGTCCTGAAGGGCGCCACCATCTTCGGGCTCGATATGGGCGCGCTGCTGGCGGGTACCCGCTATCGCGGCGATTTCGAAGAGCGCTTGAAGGCCGTCCTGCAGGAACTGGAAGCCCATCCGAATGCCGTGCTCTTCATCGACGAGATCCACACCATCATCGGTGCGGGCGCTACCAGCGGCGGCGCCATGGATGCCTCGAACCTGCTGAAGCCGGCTTTGGCCTCGGGTTCGCTGCGCTGCATCGGCTCCACCACCTATAAGGAATACCGCAGCTACTTCGAGAAGGACCGGGCACTCGTCCGGCGCTTCCAGAAGATCGATGTGGCCGAACCCTCCATCGAGGATTCGGTGAAGATCCTGAAGGGTCTTAAGCCCTACTACGAGCAGCATCACCACGTGCGCTACACCAACGAGGCGATCAAGACCGCCGTCGAACTGGCCGCGCGCTATATCAACGACCGCAAGCTGCCCGACAAGGCCATCGACGTGATCGACGAAGTCGGCGCCTACCAGATGCTGCTGCCGCCCTCCAAGCGGAAGAAGACCATCACGGTGAAGGACGTCGAAGCCGTGGTCGCCAAGATCGCCCGCATCCCGCCAAAGGCCGTCTCCAGCGACGACCGGGCGCTGCTGGCAACCCTGGACCGCGACCTGAAGACCGTCGTCTTCGGGCAGAACGAGGCGATCGAAGCCCTGTCGACCGCGATCAAACTGTCGCGCGCCGGACTGCGCGATGCCGAAAAGCCCATCGGTTCCTACCTCTTCTCCGGTCCGACCGGCGTGGGTAAGACCGAAGTGGCGCGTCAGCTGGCCCGTCTGCTAGGGATCGAACTCAAGCGCTTCGACATGTCGGAATATATGGAGCGCCACTCCATCAGCCGCCTGATCGGCGCGCCTCCGGGCTATGTCGGGTTCGACCAGGGCGGTCTTTTGACCGATGCCGTCGATCAGACGCCGCATTGTGTTCTGCTGCTGGATGAAATCGAAAAGGCCCATCCGGACCTTTTCAACATCCTGCTGCAGGTCATGGACCACGGCAAACTGACCGATCACAACGGCAAGAATGTCGACTTCCGCAACGTCATCCTGATCATGACGACCAATGCGGGCGCGGCCGACATGGCCAAGAATGCCTTCGGCTTCGAGCGCGACAAGCGGGTCGGCGAGGATAAGGAAGCGATCGAGCGGATGTTCACGCCCGAATTCCGCAACCGCCTCGACGCCATCGTGCCGTTCGCGAATCTGACGCCGGAAGTGATGGACCGTGTGGTCGACAAGTTCGTCATCCAGCTGGAAAGCCAGCTTGCCGAACGTCACGTCAATATCGAGCTGACGGACGCGGCCAAGGCCTGGCTGTCCAAGAAGGGCTTCGATCCGCTCTATGGCGCGCGTCCGCTGGGCCGTATCATCCAGGAGCACGTCAAGAAGCCGCTGGCCGACGAACTGCTGTTCGGCAAGCTCGTCCACGGCGGCACCGTCCAGGTCGATGCCGACAAGGATGGCGACAAGCTCAAGTTCCTGGTCACCTCTGCTCCCGGACGCTCCAAGCGGTCGGAAGATCAGGAAGAAGGCGAACAGGAACTGGTGGAATAGCCAGGACACGCTTGTAGCAAAAAAGGCCATCCTTCTCAGCGAAGGGTGGCCTTTCTCTTTTCTGCGACTCGGTTTCTGCGGGCCGCAGAGAAACGACAATCCATTCAAGTTTCAAGCACTCGGCTTTTTAAGCGTATTGCGCGGATTTCGCTTTATGAAGCAGGGCGTCGTGGGCATGCTGGCGCCAATATCCAGGTCATGGAGTGGGGACGATGGGGCTGACGATGCCCTGGCTTTTGGGGATTTTAGCTGCAGTGCTGATCGCCGGAGCCTGGATCAAGGCAGGCTGGCGGGGCGGACTGAAGACCGTCCTGGTGCTGCTCGCGCTTGCGGGTGGCGTTTCCATCGCCCTGTCCCCCAATTGGATGCTGTACCTCAGCATCACCGCCATTACCGTGAGCGTCTGCGCGATCATCCTGCAGATCTGGCGCGAGTCCTATCGCGACATGATGGAGAAGCGCCGGATCAAGGCGCATCGCCAAAATCATAAACTGAGTTTCGAAGAAAAAATGGCGATCCTAGATCGCCGTCAGGCTGCCCGCCGCCGCCCCATGACAGCCGGTGAGGCATCCGAACGTATGCAAGGTTTCCGATCGCGGCGAGGTGGTGGGTGGCGCTGAGTTTGACCCGATATTGCGTAGTCTCCGACATCCACGGCAACCTGCCCGCTTTGGAGGCCGTTCTGGCCGATGCGGCGCGCCGGGGGTTCGATCAGTTGGTCGATCTTGGCGATTCGCTCTCCGGCCCGCTCTGGCCCGCCGAGACGGCTGAGCGGCTGGAGGCCCTGCGCCCCATTGCCATCCGGGGAAATCACGAACGCCAGGTTCTGACCCTGGGCGACCGCATGGGGGAGAGCGATGCTTTCACAGCGGCGCGCCTTCGGTCCCGCCACATCGAGTATATCGAGGCGCTGCCAGCGGAACGGGAGCTGCCGGGCCGCATTCTGATGGTCCATGGCAGCCCGCGCTCGGACGTCGAATATTTCATGGAGATCCTAGACGGCGACCAGGTCCGCCCCCGCCGTCCGTCGGAGCTGATGCCGCTTCTGGGCAATGCCGGGGAGCAGCGCCTGATCCTCTGCGGCCACACCCACATTCCGCGCGCCGTCCAGGTGCCGAACGGTCCGCTGATCGTCAATCCGGGCAGCGTCGGTCTACAGGCCTATGAGGACGACCACCCCGTTCGCCATGTGATCGAGAACGGCCAGACGGCGGCGCGTTACGCCATCGTCACCGACCATGGCCGCGCCTTTACCGTCTCCCTGCTCCATGTCGCCTATGACCATGAGAGCGCGGCCCGCAAGGCCGAGAACGAAGGCCGTCCGGATTGGGCGATTGCCCTGCGTACCGGCAGGATGAGCCCCGCCTGACCCCTAGGGGGTTAGCGGCGGGGGTGGTATCTCCAGCGGACCAGCTTCCAGAGCAGAGGGCTCGATTTCCGGCGCGGCGGGCGCAGGCGTAACTGGCGCAGGCGGCGGCAGCGGCTCGGCCGTTACCGTGGTGGCAGCGGGAGTTTCAGGTACAGCCGTCACAGCCGACGGCGGGGCCAGCGGCGCTTCTACGACCGGGGTCGGAGCGGAGGGGGCGGAAACAGCCGCCGGGGCAGGTGTCACAGAAGCTGGCACCACAGGCGCCGGAACTCCCTGAGCCGGGGCGACCGGCGTCACCGTCACGGTAAAGGATTGCGCGGCGGGCGCGACAGCCGGCACCGGAGCCGGGGGCGGCGCCGTGACCGTCTCTGCAGCGGCCTTGGGCGGCAAGCCCAGCGTATCGACGATCAGGCGCGCCGGCGGCCCCTGGATCAGCAGCACCCGCTGACCAACCGGCAAGGGTTCGGTATCGACCTGGGTCAGGGACTGCAGCTTGCCGCCATCGACCTGGAACAGATACTCGTAGCCGACCTGTTCGTTCACGACGCTATCGACGGCCGCGCCGCCGATTCCGCCGATCACCGCACCGCCGATGGCCCCGAGGGCATTGGATCGCCAGTCGCCGCCGACGGCCGACCCACCAACGGCGCCAGCGCCGACACCCGTAAGGGTGCCGACCTGGCTGTTATTGCCGGTGACCGAAACCTTGCGGACGCTGAGGACCTGACCGCGCTCGACGAGGCTGACCTTCTGGGCCGCCTCCATGCTGTACATGTTGGAACGCGCGCCGTTGCTGGAACATGCCGCCAGAGCCAGCGGCATGGCCGTCAACAGCAGCAGTCGTTTAACCGTTGTGGATTTCCCACTTGCCGTCAGGACGCTGGCACGCTTGCCCAACCCCTGTTTCCAACTGACCATCAATGCGGATTGTCTGCTCATATTCTTTACAAATCTGACCGTTAGAAAGACTGCCGGTACGCCCGGTGGGCGTGAAAGTACCCGAAGCGTTGCCTTGGTTCCAGTTGATCGGTTGATTACTGTTCAGCGCCTGTTGCCGCGCCATCGTCGCGCTTTCGCACTGGCCGCGATCGATCGAGCGCCCGGCGAAGAAACCGCCTGCGGCGCCCAGCAGGGTACCAGCGACCGTGGCCGCCGTCTGTGTGCCGCTACCGGCCCCCTTCCAGCGCGATCCGAGGTAACCACCCGCAGCCGCACCACCCGCCGTACCGACGATCTTGCCCCAACCGAGATCGCTGCAGGAATCCCCGATCTGACCGGACCCGCCCGGATTGGCCGTACAACCGCCAACGCCGATTGCTGCTGCCAAAATAAGCATACCGATACTCGAGACCTTCACGATGTCGCCTCCATGATCCAAGATGGCTCATACCATCGACCTCGATCCTGGCTGAATTGCGGCCACCCGCCAGTTAACCTTCCGTCATCGACAGGTAATCATGCGCCTCTATGACTATTTCCGCTCGTCTGCGGCCTATCGCGTCCGCATCGCCCTCAACCTCAAGGGCCTGACGGCGGAGCGGGCATTTGTACATCTACGCAAGGGCGAGCAGCGCGGGGAAAGCTTTCTGGCCCTGAACCCGCAAGGCTTCGTTCCGGCCCTGGTGACCGACGAAGGGGCCATCCTGACCCAGTCGATGGCGATCATCGAATATCTCGACGAACTGCAGCCCCGGCCGTCCCTGCTGCCAGGCGATGCGGCGCAACGCGCGCGCCTGCGGGCGCTGGCGCAATTGATCGCCTGCGATATCCATCCGCTCAACAACCTGCGGATCCTCAAGTACCTCAAGCAGGATCTCGCGCTCGAGCAAGCGCAGATCGACGGCTGGGTCACCCATTGGATCGCGGAAGGATTTGCCGCCCTGGAAGCAGCCCTTGGCCCCACCGCCGGGCCTTTCTGCGTCGGCAACAATCCGACTCTGCCCGACGTCATCCTGGCGCCGCAGGTTTTCAGCGCCCGCCGCTTCAATGTGGAGATGAAGCCCTACCCCACCATCCGCCGCATCGCCGCCAATCTGGACGCGCACGAAGCCTTCGCCGCCGCCCACCCCATGAGCCAGCCGGATACGGAAGTGGGGAACTGAAGCGCTTCCCGGAAAAACAAAACCCCGCCGGATGATCGGGCGGGGTTCGGTTCAGGTCGTCTTGACGGGCAGGCGCCTTACTTGGGCGCCAGCACCATGATCATCTGACGGCCTTCCATCTTGGGCATCTGCTCGACCTTGGCAAGTTCCTCCAGGTCGTCACGCACCCGGATCAGCACCTGCATGCCGAGATCCTGATGGGCCAATTCGCGACCACGGAAGCGCAGGGTGACTTTCACCTTGTCGCCTTCATCGAGGAAGCGAATCATCGCCTTCATCTTCACATTATAATCATTGTCATCGATCGTCGGTCGGAGCTTGATCTCCTTGACTTCGATAACCTTCTGCTTTTTGCGCGCTTCGTTCTTCTTCTTCTGTTCTTCGAACTTGAACTTGCCGAAGTCGAGAATCTTGCAAACGGGCGGCGAAGCCTGCGCCGCTACTTCGACCAGATCGAGACCGACGTCATCCGCCCGCTCCAGCGCTTCCCGGAGTGAGACCACCCCGATCATTTCGCCATTCTGATCGACGAGGCGAACCTGCATCGAATTAATTTCGCCATTAACGCGCGGCCCGTCCCGGGTCGGCGCCATGTCCTGTGGAATCCTGGCTATGACTAGCCCCCTATGGTTGTCGATAAAAAGTGTAGATCGGTAACATCTAAGCAGGCCAACGGGCCGAGGGCTTACGCCCCCGGCACCGCCGCTTCTTCCCTTAGTCTAGTAAGGGCGTCGGTAAGCGCAAGCACTTCCTGCTTATCGCCACCTAAACGCCGCAATGTCACGGTCCGTTCCTCGGATTCGCGCTTACCCACGGCGATAATCACCGGGATCTTCGCGAGAGAATGATCACGGACCTTGTAGTTGATCTTCTCGGCCCGCAGGTCAAGGTCCGCCTTCAGCCCGGCCGCCTTCAGGGCCGCGTGCACCTCGGCAGCATAACCGTCGGCTTCGTTGGTGATGGTCGTGACGACCACCTGCGCCGGCGACAGCCAGAGCGGCAGACGACCCGCATAATGTTCGATCAGCATGCCGATGAACCGTTCGAGCGACCCGAGGATCGCACGATGCAGCATCACCGGGCGATGGCGGGCGCCATCTTCGCCGATATAGGTCGCATCCAGGCGTTCCGGCAACACGAAGTCGAGCTGCAGGGTCCCGCACTGCCAGGTCCGGCCGATGGCATCGGTCAGATGGAATTCCACCTTCGGGCCATAGAAGGCGCCTTCGCCCGGCAGTTCCTCGAACGCCAGACCGGCGGCATTCAAGGCGTCGCGCAGGCCCTGTTCGGCACGATCCCAGGTATTGTCCTCACCGGCGCGGACATCAGGACGCAGCGCCAGCTTGACCTGGATCGACTCGCCCGAGAAGCCGAGAGCCTCGTAAACCCCAAGCTGAAGCTTGAAGTAATCCAGGCTTTCGTCGCGGATCTGATCCTCACGGCAGAAGATATGCCCATCGTCCTGGGTGAAGGCACGCACGCGCATGATGCCGTGCAGACCGCCCGAGGGCTCGTTGCGATGGCAGGAGCCGAACTCGGCAAAACGTAAGGGCAGATCGCGATAGGACTTGATGCCCTGACGGAAGATCTGCACATGGCCGGGGCAGTTCATCGGTTTCAGACCGAACATCCGCTCCTCGTCCACCGCCACCTTGTACATGTTGTCGCCATACATGTCCCAGTGGCCCGACGCCTTGAAGAGGCTGCTGTCGATCAGCTGCGGAGTCTTCACCTCGACATAATCTTCCTGCAGTCGGCCGCGGATGAAATTTTCCAGGGTCCGGTAGAGCGCCCAGCCCTTCGGATGCCAGAAGATCATGCCGGCGGCTTCTTCCTGCTGATGGAAGAGGCCCATTTCCTTGCCAAGCTTGCGATGGTCGCGCTTCTCGGCCTCGGCCAGCTGGAACAGATACTGGTCGAGTTCCGCCTGGGTGCGCCAGGCCGTGCCGGTGATGCGCTGCAGCTGGGCATTCTTGGCATCGCCGCGCCAATAGGCACCCGACACGCGCATCAGCTTGAAGGCATGGCCGGTCTTACCCGTGGAGGGCAGATGCGGACCGCGGCACAGGTCGAGCCAGTCGCCCTGGCGATAGATCGACAGCGCCTCATTGGCGGGCAGCTGCGGGATCCATTCGGCCTTGAAGCTTTCGCCCTGCTTGGTGAACCACTCGATGGCCTGCTCGCGGCTCCATTCCTCGCGGATGAGCGGCAGGTCGCGGTCGACGATCTCATGCATGCGCTTCTCGATGACCTCAAGATCATCGGTCGAGAAAGGCTGCTCGCGATAGAAGTCGTAATAGAAGCCGGTTTCCGTCGCGGGACCGAAGGTCACCTGCGTGCCGGGGAACAGTTCCTGGACGGCCTGCGCCATAATGTGTGCGCAGTCATGGCGGACAAGTTCCAACGTCTCCGACGACTTGGCCGTGATGATCGAGACATTGGCGTCGGTAGTGATGGTGGCAGTCAGGTCTTTCAAGTCGCCGTTGACCTTAACCGCCAGAGCCGCCTTCGCCAGCCCCGGCCCGATCGAAGCGGCAATATCCGCGCCCGTGACCGGGCCGGGATACTCGCGCTGCGAGTTATCGGGAAGGGTAATCTTAATCATCTTATCCGTTACATTTAGTTGGAGATTTTGGGGCTGAAACCCTGCCTGTTCATGAGGCATTCCGTCAAGCGACGCAAACGCTCGGCTGATGTGTGTTTCCGGTTAGCGGCCGCAACTAAAATTGCCCTATAAAGCATCAATCATGATTTCCCAGATCCCCGTCGGAGAATTAGCCGCCCTGGGCGCCGCTGCCTGCTGGACCATCGGTCCGCTGCTGGGCACCAAGGTCGTGAAAGAAATCGGCTCGGTACGCTTCAACCGCGTGCGATCCGGGATTTTCTTCCTCATGACCTTTGCCGTGGCGCTACTGGCGGGCGACCTTGCCAGCATCACCCCGTCCGCCGCGCTGTGGCTGGGGCTTTCCGGCGTGATCGGCGTCACCTTCGGCGATCTGTTTCTCTTTGCCTCCTACAAGGCGGTCGGGCCGCGCCTGGGCTCGCTGCTCTATATGATGTCGGCGCCCTTCACGGTCGCGCTGGCCTGGCTGTTCCTGAATGAATATCTCTCGGGCCAGGCGCTGCTGGGCGGCCTTCTGACCTTAAGCGGCATCGGCCTGGCCCTGGCCCGCAAGGAACAGGAAGCCAAAGGCTTTGAAATGGAACCGGGCGCCTTGACCAAGGGCATCCTGTTTGGCCTGATCGCGGCCTTCGCCCAGGCGGCGGGCACCCTGCTGTCCAAGCCTGCCCTGGCGATGGGGGTAGAACCGCTGGCAGCCGCCCCGATCCGCACCGGGGCCGCCATGCTGGCCATGGCCATCGTCACCCTGCCCACCGCAGGCTTCCGCGCCTATTACGTCTCGCCGCGCCTGATCCCGCTGATCGTGACGCAGGCCATGTTCGGCTGCACCGGCATCATTCTGCTGCTGGTCGCCATCGCCAATACATCTGCCGGGATCGCAGCCATCCTGGCCGCCTTGCCGCCGATCATCATGCTGCCGATCCTACGCTTTGGCTTCGGCGCCCGTCTGTCGACCATCGCCTGGGCCGCGACCTTTGTCGCCTTTGCGGGCGTGGTGCTGATTCTGAGCCGGTAGTAAAGACCTCGTCATCCCGTGGCTTGACCACAGGATCTCCAAGCTTTCCTGCTTCTGTCGTCATCCCGTGGCTTGACCACGGGATCTCCTCCGGGAATCTGTCCCACTTAATCTCGTCATCCTCGGGCTTGACCCGAGGATCCATCTTTCAGCGCGCCGCGTAGAGCTGTAGTTCGGCAACCACCCTGGATCCTCGGGTCAAGCCCGAGGATGACGAGGTCTTCTTAAGGAAATGCACCCGGAGGAGATCCCGGGATCAAGTCCCGGGATGACAATCTCTTTTTGGGAACGTCGCGCCGTTCTCCCTATTTAGACGTCGCCACATAGACGCCATCCCAGTCGGCGGGGGGCGGGTCGGCGCGATATTCGGCAATGCGCTCTTCGTAAGTCTGATAGAGCGGGACGATGCCGAATGGTTCAGCGAGCACGCGTGCACGGCCGATCAGGGTCTCGCACTCATCCCAACGCTGACCACGATAGCAGGCCAGCATCTCGTCGTGCACTTCCTTCAGAGCTTTGAACTCGCCGCTCTGCGCCACCTCGGGCTTGCCGACCAGAGTGAAGATCGTCACCGGAATAGTCTTGCCCTTCACCCGGATCGAGTCGATTTCCAGCGTGGCATAATCCGGCACCAGCACCTGGGTCGCCTCGCCGATCACATTGTCGGTGTGATAGGGCTTGGACTGACCTTCCAGGCGAGAGGCAAGGTTCACGGCATCGCCCAGGACCGAATAGTTGAACTTCTGGTTCGACCCCATATTGCCGACGACGCAGGGACCGGAATTAAGACCCATACCGATGCCGATAGGAATCATCTTGGTCCCGTTCTTGGTCGCTTCGGCCTGGAGTTCTTCATTCAGCGCGACCAGGGCCGTCCGCATCTCCAGCACCGTATCGCAGGCGCTGCGGGCGTGATTAAGGTCTTCGAGCGGCGCGTTCCAGAACGCCATGATCGCATCGCCGATGTATTTATCGATATAGGCGCCATGGGCGAGCGCGATATCGGTCATCGGCGTCAGATAGCGGTTCATGAAGGCGGTCAGGCCCTGCGCATCGAACATTTCCGAGATGGTGGTGAAGCCACGCACGTCGGAGAAGAAGATGGTCATCTCGCGCGTTTCGCCACCCAGCTTCAGCTGGTCGGGATGTTCGGCCAGCTTATCGACCATCGCGGGCGACAGATAGAAGGCGAAGGTATTCTTGATCTGCTGCCGCTGCGCTTCTTCGCGGGTATAGCTGATATAGGTCGAGGTCATATACACCGCGAGCGCCACAATGACCGGCGCCGTAGCATCGATCAGGGTGCGGTCGTGCGCGAAATAATACCAGCTGACGCCGATCATTCCGGCGGTTGCCGCGATGAAGACACCCATGGTCCAGCGGGCGCCGACCGAGGCCATGGCGATCAGCATGAAGAGACCACCGCCGACAACCAGCGCACCTTCGATCATTTCCGCTTCAAGCGGCCGCTGGAGCAACGATTCGGCGAACACGCTTTCAATGAGCTGCGCGTGAACTTCCACGCCGGGAATGTTCTCATCGACGGCGGTGGTACGCAGATCTCGCAGGCCCGCAGCAGACGCTCCGAACAACACCAGCTTGCCCGCCATCTTCTTTGGGTCGAAGGTACCTGCCAGCACGTCCTTGGCCGGGATGTACCGTGACTCATCCAGCTTGGAATAATAAGGCCACATCAGGCCCATGCGATCGGTCGGGAAGATAATCCGACGGCTGCCTTGCATGAAGACATCCTGAATCCCCGTTCCCTCCGGGGTCAGGCGGATACCGATGGTCGAATTACCCGTGAACACCCGCAACATCTCAAGCGACAGGGCCGGATAGATCTTGTCTTCCGACCGGGCCACTACGGGGATGCGACGAACGACGTTGTCTTTTTCCGGATAGACTGTGAAAAGGCCGCGACCACCCGCGACATCCTCGAACATCTTCAGATTACCGACGAGGCTGGGGTAATTCTGCAGGAAAGGCCTTGGGTCGCCACCGATAGTAGCAATCGCAGCGGGTTCGGGGCGGACCAGATCGTCGGCGGCCTTAGTATCATCTGCCGCCTGCCCCAGGACCGATCGCGCCTGTTTCAGGACGTTGGCGAGAATGGCATCGGTCGACCCCATCCCCTTGAGGCGTCCGCGCATGTCCGGGTCGATATTGGGAAGAGTATCCGCCAGTAGGTCGGGCGAAAGGCGATCCGGTTCGGCAAAGACAATATCGAAGCCGACCAGTACGGCCCCCGCACGGTGGGCGTTCACCACCATCTGAGCGACCTTGTCGCGACCCCAGGGCCATTGCCCCACTTCAGCTAAGCTCCGTTCATCAAGATCGATGACGACGACGTTCTGCTCGGCGTTTTCACGCGGCTTGATCTTCTGATAGGTGTCGAAAACCTTCAGGCGGACAAATTCTACCGGCTCCGGGTTCCAGATGCGGACGATCGTAAGACCAACCAGCACCAGAAAAGCGATCCATTGCCCGCCGCCGAACAGCTTACGGAAAAACCTACCGACCCGGCCGCCGATTTTCTTGAGAATACCCACCGCTGAACGCCTCTTCTTGGATTCTCAGCCATCGTGGCGGAGTTGCCGAAAAATGGCAAATATTAGGCAAATGCCGTCTTTGCTTTTTCAACGCCAGCGGGGCATCAGATACGCGCCAAGCAGCGCAATCAGCATGCCCACCGGTTCGATCAGCAGATCTTGTGTTGCGAAATAACAGGCAGTTCCGATGATTGCGGCGACCATAACGCCAAAGATCAAAAGATTGCGGCGGACAAGACAAAGCAACGCCACACCGATCATCGCATAGAGGCTATTGAGTTGCTCCGACTGGATGCTGCGCTCGGCCAGCAGCGTATCCACTGCCCGCGCGTGCAGCTCTACCGGCATGATACGGGCGTCGCGCACAGGAACCGGATCCGACAGCCCAACCGCCAGCGCGCCAAAGAGGACGGGCCTGCCTCGGATCTCCGCGGGAACTTCTCCTGCTAAAACCTTTGCAGCAGAGAGTACCGGCCTGCCCCCTTCCGGTCGGGCAAGAGTAATCGTACCCAGCAACCCTAGCCGCAGAAACTTGTCGTCGCAGAAGGCCATCGCCCCTCCGAAGGACTTCCACATCGTAAGCCCCGGAGTCGTACAGCCCTTGGCACGCGCCACCAGGGCAGTCGCCATGCTTGGCCAAGCCTGTTCAGCCATACTCAGGAAGGCAGGAACACGTCGGACGACCTCGTCCGGGTCGGGATAACTAAAAGCAGGCGCCACCATGGTCACCTGCTCGATTGCCGGCAAGTTCGGCACCCGGGGCAGGGCCGGATAGAGGGTCGCCTCCGGATTGGTCGTTTTCGATGTGGCAACGGCTAAACGGCTGGCTACAGGCGCCTCTCGAACGCCCTTGAGGCTTCGCAGCGTAAGAACCACAGTCGGCCGGTTTGCCAGCGCCCTCACCAAGGCCCCGTCCGTATCATTCTGTGGTGTCGCCAGCCTATCCGGTTCGGCGTAGGTGACCAGCAACCCCACCGCGCTTGCTCCGCCTTCTATCAGACGATCAACGATCTTGGCCGAAAGATCCCGCGACCAGGGCCATTGCCCCAGTTCTTTCAGGTCTTCCTCATCGATGCCGACAATCACAGTCCGGGTCGATACCGGATCCGTCAGGCGCAGCAGCAGATCGCTGGCCCAGCCTTCCGTTGCGACCAGAGTCGGGGGACGCCAGATCACAACCAGTCCGAACAATGCGGCCCAGAGGACGGCCAACGTCAGGATACTCAGCACCCACCGTCGCAACATGTACGCGTCTCCAGCAACCTTAAGCGCTACCTTGCCTGATGCCTGCTAGACGGCAAGAGGAATCATTCGCAACACGGGAGGCAAGCATGCAGGGCAGGCGCTTGACCGGCAGGCGCAATACTATAACATCTGCCTCCATGAGCCATTCGCACGACCATTCGCATCACGCCCCCCATACCCATGGGCATGATGCCCCTGTCGCCTATACCGGCGGCCCCTTCGGCTGGAGCGTGCAGCGGCGCCTGATCTGGGTAGCCGGTGCCTTGGCTGCCTTGTGGTTGCTCGTTGCCTGGGCGCTGGGGGAATAATGTCGACAATCACGCTCGATAATCTGACGCTCACCTATCAGCGCCATCCGGCCATCCATCATGTTTCCGGCAGTTTCGAAACCGGCAGCATGACGGCCATCGTCGGCCCCAATGGTGCTGGCAAGTCGAGCCTTCTGAAAGCCATCGTCGGCCTGATGCCGCCTAGCGGCGGTCATGTCCGCCTTCAGGGCTGCGAGCGGCGCGACATCGCCTATCTGCCCCAGAGCGCCGAAATGGACCGCAGCTTTCCGCTATCGGTGATGGACTGCGTGCTGATGGGCGCCTGGCGCACCGTGGGTCCGTTCAGATCGCTGGGCAAAGCCGCGCAACGCGATGCCCTCGCCGCGCTGGCCGCAGTCGGATTGTCGGGGTTCGAGCGCCGGATGATCGCCGAACTCTCTGCCGGGCAGTTCCAGCGCGTGCTCTTCGCCCGCGTCATGGTCCAGGATGCCCCGGTCATTCTGCTGGACGAGCCGTTCAATGCCATTGATGCCCGCACCACGGCTGACCTGCTGACCCTGGTGCGCCGCTGGCATGGTGAGCAGCGCACGATCATTGCCGTGCTGCATGATATGGAGCAGGTGCGCCTCAACTTCCCGCGCACCCTGATGGTCGCGCGTGAACTGATCGGCTGGGGATCCACCGAGGAAACCCTCACCCCGGCCAACCTGTCGCGGGCACGGGCACGTTCCGAAGCCTGGGACGATCATGCAGACATCTGCGCGGCTTAGACTCTTTGTGTTGGCCTAACGCTTCGCTGCTTGAGGCTCGTGCTTTGTGTTGGCCTAACGCTTCGCTGCTTGAGGCCAGCTAAACTGCGTTCCTGAAACAAAAAAGGCGCCCTTGCGGGCGCCTTTTTCATAAGCTTAGCCGATCTTAAAGCTCGACCATCTCGCGGGCCGCCTGCCGGTCGTAGCCCTTACTGGCCAGCAGCAGCTGACGGGTATAGGCCTGCGACGGCGTACCATCGCGCAGCTGCTCGACGGAGGTTTCTTCGACGATCTCGCCATGGCGCATCACCGCCACGCGGTCACACATATTGCCGACCACCGCGAGATTATGGGTGACCAGAACATAAGTGAGGCCACGCTCCGCCTTCAGGCGTCGCAGCAGATTGAGGATTTCCGCCTGCACCGAGACGTCCAGCGCGCTGGTCGGTTCGTCCAGCAGCAGGATCTTCGGCTCCAGGATCAGCGCACGGGCAATCGCCACGCGCTGACGCTGACCGCCCGAAAGCTGATGGGGATAGCGGAAGCGGAAGGCCACCGGCAGCCCCACGTCCATCAAGGCCCGCTCCACCCGCTGCGAACGGTTGTCGAGCCCGTGGATCGCCAGGGCTTCGTCGAGCGCGCTATCGATGGTCATGCGCGGATGCAGGGATCCATAGGGATCCTGGAAGACCATCTGCACCAGCTTGTGGAACGACTTCGGACGTTCCTTGCCCTGCTTTTGCCCAGCAATGAAGACATTGCCCGTCCAATCGGGATTAAGCCCCGACAGGGCGCGCAGCACGGTCGATTTACCCGATCCGCTTTCCCCGACGAGGCCGTAGCACTCGCCGTCCTTCACCGAGAAATCGATGTTCTTGACGGCATGGACCGCGCCGCCCTTGGTCTGGAAGCTGATGGTTAGGTTCTTTACGTCGATCATCATCAGGAGAAACTCTCCGTCATCCAGGCGGGATCGCGGGTAAGCACCGGCAGATCGCCTGCGGGCTTTTCCAGCTGCGGCAGCGCCTTCAGCAGACCCTGGGTATAGGGGTGGCGGGCCTGATGCAGTTCGGACGCTTTGAGCGTTTCAACAATCCGGCCGCCGTACATGACGATGACGCGGTCGCAGAAGCTGGCCACCAGATTGAGGTCGTGGCTGATGAAGATCAGCCCCATGCCGCGTTCCGAGACGAGATCGTCCAGGATCGCCAGCACCTGCATCTGCACGGTCACGTCCAGGGCGCTGGTCGGCTCGTCCGCGATCATCAGATCGGGTTCGGGGATCAGCATCATGGCGATCATGATGCGCTGACCCATGCCGCCCGACACTTCGTGCGGATAGGCGCGATAGACACGCTCGGGATCGCGGATCTTGACCGCTTCCAGCATGGCGATGGCGCGCTTGCGGGCATCCGACCGCTTCATCTTATTGTGGGTCAGCAGGGCTTCTTCGATCTGCGCGCCGACGGTCATGACCGGGTTCAGCGAGTATTTCGGATCCTGCATCACAAGGCTGATGCGCTGCCCGCGGATGTCGCGCATCTGCTTGGGGCTGGCGGTCATCAGATCGGTGCCGTCGAAGTTCATGCGCTTGGCAGTCACTTCGCGGGCTGCCGGGATCAGCTTCAGGATCGAACGGCCGGTGAGCGACTTGCCCGACCCGCTTTCGCCGACGATCCCCAGCTTCTCGCGCCCCATGGTGAAACTGACACCGCGCACAGCTTCGAACACACCGTCAGCGGTGTTGAAGCTGACCCGCAGGTCTTCGACTTCCAGGAGAGGTTTCTGACTCATTTCTGCTTGGGATCCAGAACGTCGCGCAGACCATCACCCAGCAGATTGAAGCCGAGCGATACGGTCAGGATGGCAAGGCCGGGCATCGCCGCAACCCACCACTGATCAAGAATGAACTTGCGGCCACCGGCAATCATCGCGCCCCATTCAGGTAAGGGAGGCTGCGCGCCAAGGCCCAGGAAGCCAAGACCGGCAGCAACCAGGATGATACCCGCCATATCGAGCGTCACACGCACAATCAGCGACGACATGCACAGCGGCACGATGTGACCCAGGATGATCCGCGACTTCGAAGCGCCGAGCAAACGGGCTGCTGCGATGAAATCGGAGTTGCGCAAGGTGATCGTTTCGGCACGGGCCATGCGGGCATAGGGTGGCCAGCTGGTGATGGCGATTGCGATAACCGCGTTCGTCAACCCCGGCCCAAGCGCCGCGACAAAAGCCAACGCCAGAATTAGGCGCGGAAAGGCCATAAAGACGTCGGTAATACGCATCAGCGCCGTATCGATCCAACCTCCGAAGTAACCGGAGATCGTCCCCACCGCGAGGCCAATAGGCGCAACGATGATGATGACGAGCCCGACAACCCACAGGGTGATCCGGGAACCATGAATCAAGCGCGATAGGATATCGCGGCCTAGATCGTCCGTCCCCAGAATATACTGCCCACCCGGTGCCTGCAGGCGATGGGACAGGTCTTGAACGACCGGAGATGCCGGCGCCAGAACATCGGCAAACATTGCAACGAGAATCAGGGCCAGAACGATGGTAAGGCCAAGCAAAGCCAGCGGATTGCGGCGGAACGTAAGCCAACGGCGATAGGTCTGACCCAGGCGGGCTTGAGCCCGGCTCTTGGGCTCGGCCGCCAGCAGCCAGGATCTCCAACTGCCGGATGCAGCACTCGTGCTCATTTTGCCCTCGGATCGACGAGGCGATACAGGATATCGCAGAAAATATTGATGACGATGAAGGTCACACCCACAACCAGCGTTCCACCCAGCACCGCGTTCATATCGGCATTGAGAAGCGAGGAGGTGATGTATTGCCCAAGGCCCGGCCAGGCGAAGACGGTCTCGGTCAGAACCGAGCCTTCCAGCAGATTGGCATAGGACAGGGCGATCACCGTGATCAGCGGGACAGCAATATTGCCGAGTGCATGGCGCCAGATCACCTTGAATTCCGACATGCCTTTGACACGCGCGGTGGTGACATATTCCGAGCGCAGCTGCTCGACCATAAAACTGCGGGTCATGCGGCTGATATAGGCCATGGAATAATAGCCCAGCACCGTTGACGGCAGGATCAGATGCGAGAAGGCATTGGCTGCCACTTCCCATTCACCAGCCAGCATCGCGTCGATGACAACGACCCCGGTCACGCTATCGACCAGATCCTGATAGACCACATCCAGACGCCCCGGCCCGGAAACCCAGCCCAGATTGGCGTAGAAAATCAACAGGCCCATCAGGCTGAGCCAGAAGACCGGCGCCGAATAGCCGAGCAGGCCGACAAAACGCACCAGATAATCGGGCCAGCGCCCCTGATAGACCGCCGCCATCACGCCGGCCGGAACGCCGAAGAGCACGCCGATAAAGGTTCCCATGGTCGACAGCTCAAGCGTCGCCGGGAAGAATCGCGCGATATCCTCGATCACGGGCTTGGTCGTCAGGACCGAAATGCCCAGATCCCCGGTAATGGCCTTCTTGGCATAGATCCAGAACTGGGTCCAAATCGGCTTATCGAGGCCGAGTTCGAGATAAACCCGCTGATAGACCTCCGCCGTTGCCCGGTCACCGACGATGGCGAGCACAGGGTCCTGCGGCATGAAGCGGCCGATGACGAAGGTAACGAGCAGAAGCCCGAAGAGGGTAACGGCGATCACCGGAATAACGCGGAGAACCCCCCTGCCAAAAAGCAGGAGGCCGGGGGGGATCCCCCCCCCGGCCCGCGCGCCGGTCGCCTGAGGCGACTGAGACAAGGCTTACTTCTTTACGATGTTGGTATAGATGTTGTTATCGAAGCTCGGGCCGATGATGAAGCCCGAGACGTTCGTGCGGCTGGCCGCGACTTCGGTCTGCTGGAACATCACCACGAACGGCGACGACTTCTGATGCTCTTTCTGGATCGTGGTGTAAAGCGCGGCGCGCTTTGCAGCATCACGTTCCAGAACGGCGGCCAGGGTCTGCTTGGTCATCTCGGGGATATCCCACGAGTTGCGCCATGCCAGGGTCTTGGTCTTACCGGCATCCGAATTGTCGTAGTTCACGGCAAAGGTTTCGGCGTTGGTGTGCGGATCCTGATAATCCGGCCCCCAGTTACCGATGTAGATGTCGTGGTTACGCGCACGATACTTGGTCAGAACCTGACCGCCATCGCCCGGAACCAGTTCCACCTTCACGCCAGCATTTGCCCAGGAAGCCTGGATGGCCTGAGCCACGTCCTGCCAGGGCGAGACATTGCGCACGTCGATAGTGATCGAGAAGCCATTCGGCAGACCGGCCTTGGCCAGGAGTTCCTTGGCCTTGGCGACGTCGTACTTGTACGGCGTATCGTTAAGCGCACCCAGGAAACCCTTCGGCAGGAACGCCTGATGGGTCGTGTAGGTGCCCTTCAGCAGGTTGTTCTCGATCGACTGATAGTCGACGAGATACTTCAGCGCTTCACGGACTTCGGGCTTAGCCAGATTCGGGTTCTTCTGGTTCAGACCGAGATACATCAGCGAGCCTTTGACGCCCGACTGGATCTTGATGTCCTTGTTGTTCGCAACGCCGTTGATCTGGTCTTTTTCCAGATTACGGGCAAAGTCGATATCGCCCTTTTCCAGCAGCAGACGCTGGGTTGCGGCTTCCGGAATATGCTGGACGATGACGCGCTTGTTCTTGGCCTTGTCACCCCAATATTCGGTATTGGCGGTCAGGGTGTAGCTTTCCTTGGCCTTCCAGCTCTGCAGCTTGTAGGGGCCCGAGGCGGCCGAATTAGCCTTCAGCCAGGCATTGCCGAAGTCGCCGTCCTTTTCGTTCGCCTTGACCAGTTTAGAATCGACGACCGACGCCACGGTGGCGGTCAGGCAGTAGAAGAAGAAGGTCGGCGCGACAGGCTTATCCAGGCGGATAATCAGGGTGTCGGCGTCCTGCGCGCGAACGCGGTCGGTGACATTGTCCTTGTTAAAACCGAACTGCGTCAGGATGAAGCCCGGCGACTTGTTCAGGATCACGGCGCGCTGGATCGAGTAAGCAGCGTCTTCGGCCGTCATCGTGTTGCCGGAGTGGAACTTCACACCCTTGCGAATCTTGAAGATATAGGTCAGGCCATCTTCGGCGACCGCAAAGCTTTCGGCGGCTTCGCCTTTGATCTTCGAAACGTCGTTATAATCGAAGGTCAGCAGACGGTCGTAGACGTTACCGAGGACTTCCGAACCCGAAAATTCGAAGCTTTCGCCGGGATCCAGCGAGATGATGTCGTCGATGGTCTTGGCCATGACGATGACGTCCTTCGGCGTTGCCGCCTGGACCATCGAAAAGCTGGACACGCCAGCAAGAAGTGCGCTTGCGAAAAGCGCTGCATTGAACCGCATTCCCAATCTCCCGTGGGCTTTCGTTGTTCGTCTGGTTCGACACTCCTCCCCCTCGCGCTCCCTCTGAGCGACGGGGTGCCGAACCGGCGGCTGAAATGTTCTTTCTTGTGACAGATGAAAGTCAACCTGCTTTAAGCGAAAGGGACTAATTAAATTCCACGCGCAGCCACACCCCCAAGTTGCATCAAGCCATCCCATCTTTCCTGGGACAGAAGAACTGCATAGAGGGGCTTCAGAAACCCTCTCCTACGCAGATCAAGCACCCCACTATCGGACAGGACTTCAAGTGAAGCTCCGTCCAATTGGTAATGTCCGGCCAGATGTATTCTTTCACCGTCCGCCAGCATCATATGCAGATCGCACGGTTTAAGCAGACCATAATCTTGCAACGCCAGGGTGAAATCTGCCGCACGATCCAGGTCGGCCGCACTTTCCAGACAGGCATCGAACGCCGCGCGATGCAGGGAACTTACGTCACCATTTTCGAACAGCGGTGCCCCACCCTCGGCCCGAAACATCTCGGCCGCCTCGTCGATGGTGAGCTGAGGACCGCCGACGACGTTCTGAACATGGAAAGGATAATGCCGCACGGTCAGCGGGATATAGCAGGTCGGGCGCCAGCGGCCATCGCTGCCGACAAACAGGTTATGGTCCGGCCTGATGCCATAGAGCCCCTGCGGGCAACCGCCCTCGCCGCCAAACAGGATCGGCACATGGGCACTGGCAGGGGCGAGCTCCTCGATCCCCAGCGGGATCAGCGTGAGCGAGGCCGCAAACTCGAAACCAGCCTGCGGAATAAGGCCCGCCGTGGCGTGGCGCAGCGGATCGATCGGCACCGGCTGACGAAACAACGAGGCAGGTTGGTTCTGCATGGCCCCCTCCCGTCGAAACAGAGGGCCAGTGTATCACAGAATCATCAGCCTGCGGCGTCGATGAGTTTCTGAACCGCCGTCACGCCATCGACAGTTGCCAAGGCGCCGCTCAGCGCGATGAAATCGGCTCCGGCATCGACCATGGCCGCCGCGGTCTTTTCATCCGACACATCCCAGGCGACGCAGGGCACCGTCATAGCTTCGACCCAGAAGTCGATCAGATCCGTCTGGGGGGACAGCGCGATATAATCGGCCCCCTGCTCAGCCGCTTCCATCGCCACATGCATTGAGGTCCCGGCGTTCACGCCGCAGATCTGCTCGGCCCCGAGGGCTTTACGGGCAGCGGCATAATCCTTGGGCGCAACCAGATGAACACCGTCGGCGTCGATCCGAGCAGCATCGGCACCGCTGCCGATCAAGACAAAAGCCCGGTCGGCTTCCCGCACGGTCGCCAACAGCCCCCTCGCCTGATCGGCACTGCCGCTGACCGCGACGCAGGCAACATCGCCCGCTTTCAGCAGGGCCGCCAATGCTGACGGTTCAGTCGTCGCAGGCAGGATGAGATAAAGGCGAGGAGCGTAGGTTTCTTCGGACATAGGCCCTTTATAAACGAGAAACCCCGCCCGGCAAGACCGGACGGGGTTTCTACACCGCAAAAAACGGTAAAGGCTTAAGCCTTGCCCTGATAGATCTTGATGATCTGATCGAGCATGGCCAGCGCTTCGGCCTTCGGACGCTGGAAGGTGTTACGGCCGATGATCGAACCGTTGCCACCGCCATCGCGGATCGAGCGGCACTCGTTATAGAGGCCGTCGAGATCCTTGGCTTCACCGCCGGAGAAGACCACGATGCGCTTGCCGGCGAAGCAGGCCTGCACAACATGGCTCACACGTTCGGCCATCGAGCCGCCGGGGATCTTCTGCTTCTCGTACACCTTCTTGGCGGCGTCGAGTTCCAGCGGAGCCTGCGGAGGCTTCACCTTGATGATATGAGCGCCCATCAGCGCGGCCATGTGGGCGGCATAGGCGCAGATATCGAACGCGGTCTCGCCCGCCTTCGACAACTCACCACCACGCGGATAGGACCAGACGACGGTCGCGAGGCCGACCGACTTGGCCTCCTCGGACAGTTCGCGCAGCTCTTCCATCATGGCAAACGCATTGTCGGAGCCAGGATAGATCGTGAAGCCGATAGCAGCGCAGCCCAGGCGCAGGGCATCCTGCACCGTGGCGGTCACGGCCTGATCGGCATCTTCCTTCAGGCGCGACAGGCTGTTGGAGCTGTTGACCTTCAGGATGAGCGGGATCTGCCCCGCAAAGGTGTCTGCGCCCGCTTCGATCATGCCGAGCGGAGCGGCATAGGCCGACAGGCCCGCTTCCAACGCCAACTCGAAATGATAGTGCGGATCGTAGGCATCCGGATTGGGAGCGAAGCTGCGCGCCGGACCATGTTCGAAACCTTGGTCGACAGGCAGGATCACCAGTTTGCCGGTACCACCCAGCTTACCCTGCATCAGAATGCGGGCAAGATTGGCTTTAGTGCCGGGATTATCGGATTCATAGTGCGCCAGAATCTTTTTGACGCGCTGGGTCATACGCATGGGGGACGTTACCTCCAGTGAGACCGGTACAGGCCGGATGGCCGTTTGGACGGCGTGCATGTACCCGACCACGGGAATTTGTGCAATCTATGGCGACGTTTTAGCCGTCATGCCTGTAACGCACCCCGCGCATATTACATTTTTATCGCGGCGGAATGACGGTGATCAGACGCCTCTGACTAGGCCAATCTGCAAAGGCGACGATCCAGAGTGCGACCAGCGAGAGCGGCGGGATGAAGGTCAGCAGGCTCCACCAGCCCGAATAGCCCATCTTGTTCAGGATGCGCACAAACGCCCAGAACCAGAGGATCACGAGCGGCAGCAGGATCACCAGCCCGATCAGCGAAAAAACCGCCGACAGGATCCAGCCGATGGATGACAGGCCCCAGCTGACCAGCATGGTGAACAGATCGATCATCGCATTTTCCTCTCAAGGATCTGGATATCGTCCTCCACGCTGGGCCAGCGCGAGAAGGCCAGAATGGCAACGACCAGCACCAATCCGATCACCGGGATGAAAACCGCCAGGGACCAGATAGGCGTGATTCCGGCGCGATCGAAGATCCGCCAGAGCGGAATGATCGCGATCAGCGCAATCGGAAGCGTGATGATCATGTCAGGCAAAGCTGTGACCTTTCTGCGGAGACTTCCCCCAAGATGGAGAGCCCGCCCCAGAAATCCAAGGGAATCACTTTTTTTGCTGCAATGCAGCGGAAACGACCTAGTCAGTTCGCGAAAACCGTCTAAGGTTTTATGAGACAGTTCGGTGAACGAGGGGGCAGGCAACCGAATGGCGGGCATACGCAGTCGTCCAAATGCGGACTATCCGACACCGACACGGCTCTTGAGCGTCGGTTATATCCTGGGTTTATCCCTGATCGCCCTCATGTCGCTGATGGCCCATATGACCCTGGGCCGGGTCATCGCCGAGAACCGCGATACGGCCGAGATCGTCAATCTCGCAGGGCGCCAGCGGATGCTGTCACAGCGCATTGCCTTCTATGCCGACCGCTATACGCAGACCGGTGCCCAGGAAGATCGCGCCCGCATGCTGGCCGGGGCCGAGGAGATGGCAACCGCCCATAAGCGCCTCATGGGCGAAACCTCGGGCGCGCAGAAACTGACCCTATCCCCGACCTTGAAAGACATCTATTTCATCGGCCCCGCCGCCGTTGACCCGCAGGTGCGAGGTTTCCTCTCCCACGTATCGGGCCTGGGCATGGTGCGCGAGACGGATGCCGGGCGTTTCCACAGCCTTGCCATCGTGGAGGCGGCAGAGAATGATCTGCTGGCCGGCCTGGAGCGCGTAGTGCTGCAGTATGAGAAGGAAAACGCTCAGGCCATCGAGCGGCTTGAGACGATGCAGCGCTATACGGTGCTGTTCATCCTGGCGACCCTGATCGCCGAGGCATTCCTGATCTTCCGTCCGCTGGTCAACCGCGTGCGGGTCTATTCGAACGAACTCAAACAGCAGGCTCTGACCGACGCTTTGACCGGGGTCGCGAACCGCCGGGCCTATATCGAAACCTCCAAGCGGGAGATTGCCCGCTTCAACCGGACCGGCCTGCCGCTCTGCGTCGTCGTCGGCGATATCGATCACTTCAAACAGGTCAATGACCGGCACGGCCATGATATCGGCGATGCGACCTTGAAGATGGTCGCCCAGGCCCTGGCCAAGGTTCTGCGGCAGGAAGATGTGCTGGCGCGCACCGGCGGCGAGGAGTTTTCAATCCTACTCCCCGGCACCGCCCTGCATGCAGCCTGCGAAGTGGCCGACCGGCTGCGCGATACCGTCTCCAAACAGACGGTCACCCTGCCGAATGGTGATGTTCTGCAGGTCACCATGAGCTTCGGCATCGCCGAGTTGGAGACGGAAGAAACCCAGATCGATGGCCCAATGGTCCGGGCCGATCAGGCGCTCTATCGCTCCAAGGATGGCGGGCGCAACCGGGTGACAGCTGCCGTTCTGGCCAGCGCGCAACCGCTTCCGGCTTAGGCGCCTTTAAGGAACCTTCGTCACCCCGCACTTGTGCGGGGTCTATCCGAGGCGGCCGCTCTGGAGAGAGATCCCGCATCAAGTGCGGGATGACGACCTCTTTTAGTATCTAACGCGACGGACGACGCTTGCGGCGCATGCGCAAGGCCGCTGCCGAGATCACCTTGGCATTCGCGGGCAGGGTTGGCGTCGGGCCGGTTTTGGAGGACTGGAACCGCTCGTCATTTTCTGTCGAGCGTGGCTGCACGACGGTTTCGACCGGGGGCTGAGCCGCTGCTTCACCCGCTGGCTGCACCGGCGTCGGCGCAGGCGGCGGGGCCGCCTTGCGCTGGGGCGAGACGCTTTCGGCCAACAGCACCGGCATCAGCCAGGGGAACAGCCCCAGCAGGCGCGGATCGCGATTGTCATGCATCCAAGGCCAGAGCATGCCCAGCATGATGTTGATCACGGCAACCGTCAGGGTCCCCGACAGGGCCAGCAGGCGATAGGCACTGTCGATATCGCGATCCACCGGCATGCCGATGATGGCAATGATCAGCCAGATGGAGGCCGCGATGAGGTGATTACGTTCCGCTCTGGCACCCAGCTTGAACGCAGCCCAGGCGCAGGCCGCCGCAGGCACCAGCAGGGCCAGCAGCATCGGCATAAGCCAGGTGCCACCCGGCACCAGATTGACGGCAAGACCGGAGGTTCCCAGCAGGAACGCGGGCAGCACCAGGAAAGCCTGCACCCAGACCAGCGAGGATTGCCCCAGGGTCTGACGCACCGTCCCCGCTTCCCAGACCGCGATAAGGCCGAAACCGACAACCGCGCCCCCCAGGTCGGGCCAGCCGATCCAACGGGCAAAGGCCAGGGTCAGGAAGGCCAACAGCATGGAACTGCCGAACCCGATCGCCGGAGCGATGATCCAGAACAGCAGGCGGGAGTTAGGTGACGGCTGCGACAAAACTTCAGGCCACGGACGGCTGCGGCAGGGCGCCTGCCATCGGCTGCGGCGCAAGACCACCGTCAAGACGGCTCTTGCGCGGACGCTCCGACGCGGACTTCAACTGACCGCAGGCGGCGAAGATGTCGCGACCGCGCGGGGTGCGGACCGGCGAGGCGTAACCGGCCGCATTGACGATATCGGCGAATTTGGCAATCGCCTCGTCGGTCGAGCACTCATAAGGCGCGCCGGGCCAGGGATTGAAGGGGATCAGATTCACCTTGGCCGGGATGCCCGCCAGCATGCGCACCAGCTCGCGCGCTTCGGCCGGGCTGTCGTTGACGCCCTTCAGCATGGTGTATTCGAAGGTGATGCGCCGGGCATTGGTCGCACCGGGATAGGTGCGGCAGGCGTCCATCAGTTCCTTCAGGGGATATTTCTTGTTGATCGGCACCAGCACGTTGCGCAGTTCGTCCGTCACCGCATGCAGCGAGATCGCCAGCATGGTGCCGATTTCCTCGCCCGCCCGTTTGATGCCGGGAACGATGCCGGAGGTCGAAAGAGTGATGCGGCGGCGCGACAGGGCGATGCCTTCGGCATCCATGCAGATATGCAGCGCCTTCTTCACCTCGTCGAAATTATACAGCGGCTCGCCCATCCCCATCATGACGATGTTGGAGATCATGCGACCTTCGGCCGGGCTCGGCCATTCGCCGATGCCGTCGCGCGCCAGCATCACCTGACCGACGATTTCGGCCGAGGTGAGGTTGCGCACAAGGCGCATGGTGCCGGTATGGCAGAAGGAGCAGGTGAGCGTGCAGCCGATCTGCGAGGAGACACACAGCGTGCCGCGATCCTCTTCGGGGATATGCACCGTCTCGATCTCGTTGCCGTCATCCATCTTCAGCAGCCACTTGCGGGTGCCATCGACAGACTTGAGATCGACCGAGGTGCGCGGGCGGCGCACTTCGTAGTTATCCGCCAGTCGCTTGCGGAAATCCTTATGCAGGGTCGTCATGCGGTCGAAATCGGTTTCGCCGCGATAATACATCCAGTGCCAAAGCTGGGTTGCCCGGAATGGCTTTTCGCCAAGGTCAACCATCGCCTGCTTAAGCTCAGCCTTAGAGAGGCCGATGAGATTCGGCTTCACGGAAACAGTATCGGCGGCCGGCGCGCTGGGCGCGGCTGAAATTGCAAGCGACATGACTTAAGGGACCCTCATTAGAGCGAAGGACTTATAATTCAAAACGGCCCTTCTTCACAATGCATTGGCCGTATGGGAGCCTTGCCGCTAGAATCTAGGACTGCCGGACCTGATTTTCACCCCGCGCTGTATCGAGGCGGCTTCCAGTGATCCATGTGCAACAGGGCTGCGTATGTGGGGTATGTGCTTACCCCTTTGCATCCGGCGTGATCGTGCTGTTTACCGCCTTATCGAGGAAGGCGGCGTATCCTGGCGCCTGCCATGGATTGCCATCGTGAAGGATGGCGGTCGCGTCGACCCATTTGCCGATGTTATCGCCCGGATCGTTTCGGAGCAGAGCCGCACCGCCTTTGCTGAGCTTTTTGAACATTTCGGCCCCAGGGTCAAAACCTACCTGATGCGTCAGGGCGCCAGCAGCGCCGAAGCAGAAGAGGTCCTGCAGGAGGTCATGCTGGCCCTCTGGCGGCGGGCCGATACCTTCGATCCGGCCCTGTCGTCGGTCGCGACCTGGGTCTATGCCATCGCCCGTAACAAGCGGATCGATCATCTGCGGCGCTCCCATCGCGCCGAATTCGACCCCAATGACCCCTTGCTGACCGGCGAGAGCTATATCGACGGCGCCGATGTCTTTCTGGAAGCCGCCCGCGACGTGGATCGGCTGCAGAAGGCGGTAGAGACCCTTTCGCCCGAACAGTCGACCCTGATCAAGATGGCCTACTATGAGGATAAGTCCCACGCCAGCATCGCAGACGAGACATCCCTGCCCCTTGGTACCGTGAAATCCAGAATCCGCCTGGCGCTGAAGCATCTGCGCATCACCCTGGGAGATGACGCATGAATCCGCGCCATCATCCCACCGAAGATCTGCTGCTCGATTATGCCACCGGCGCCCTGGCCGAAGCTCCGTCGCTGCTGATCGCAACCCACCTGACCTATTGCTCCGCCTGCCGGGGCGAGGTGAAGCGCCTGGAAGCCGTCGGCGGCGCCCTGGTGGAGCAACTACCGGCAACGGCGGTGACGACCAGCCTCGACAGCTTGTTCGCGCGTCTCGATGAACCGGCTCCGGCTGAATCGGCCCCACCGCCGGTGCAACCGGGTTACGAATGGGCGCCGGTGCCGTTACGCCCCTATCTGCCGCAGGTTCCCTGGCGCAGTTTTCTGCCCGGCATGACCCAGATTCCCTTGGGCGCAGAGGGTGGCAGCCTTCGGATTCTGCGCGTCCAGGCCGGTCGCGCCATGCCCAAGCATACCCATAACGGTCGCGAGCTGACAGCCGTGCTGAAGGGCGGCTTCAGCGATGGGGGCAAGGATTATTTCCCCGGCGACCTAGCTATCGCCGGGGATGACGATCTGCACACCCCCACCGCCCACGACGATGGGGAATGCATCTGTCTTTATCTGATCGAAGGACGCTTGAAGCTGCCGGGCTGGCTTGGCCTGCTCCTCAACCGCTTCATCCCCCACTAACGGGCGTGCACAGCTCCACCAGGGCACCGTCGCTGTCCCGAACATAGGCGACGGTCTGGCCCCAGGGCTTTTCGGTCGGGGGCATCAGGCTCACGGCGCCTGCCGCCAGCGCCCGGCGATAGGCATCTGCCACATCGGCGATCACGAAGGCGATCTCCTGCGGCCCCGGCAGGCCATCGGGTCGCTGGTGGGAAATCGCGAACCCGAACTCGGGCGCATTCTCTTCGGATGCGAATCCCAGCGCGGTCGCCCCGGTTTCCATCTCGCCGTAAGCGCCGCTTTCATGCAGGAAGCGCCGGGAAAGGCCAAAAGCTGCCTCATAGAAAGCCATGCTGGCTTCCACATTGGGGACGTAGCGAATGACGTAACCGAGCTGCATCTGTTTTCCTTAAGCCAGAAGATCGTAGGCGGCATCGCGGACGGCTTCCGGGAACCAGCCCTGCATACCGGCAACAGCCGTATTGGTCAGGGAAACCACAGTCAGCTCGTTCACCGGATCGACGAACCAAGTATGGCCGTAAGCCCCACCCCATCCAAAACTGCCATTGGCCTGCGGCGTTCCCGACGGCACCCGGTCCTTGAGTACCGCTACTCCTAACCCAAAGCCCCAACCCGGCGGCGCATCCGGCAAGGGGCTGTCGCCCAGAATATCGCGGGTCATGAGGGTGAGGCTTTCCTTCGACAGCAGTCGATGGGTCCGTACCGCCTCGAAAAACGCCAGCAGGTCGGTCGCCGTGCCGTTCAACGCGCTGCCGCCCGACGGATAGGACTTCGGGTCGAGATAGCGGTCCGGCACGTAACGCAGGAAGCCCTTGCCGACCGGAACCTCGTGATAGCGCCCCATGCGAACCGGGGCTCCCCCCTCACCATCGGCATAGGGGACGGCAAGACGGCTGCTGTCCGAAACGCCAAAGCCGGTATCGCGCCAGTCGAGCGGACTGCCGATCCGCGCCCCGATCAGATCGGGCAGGCTCATCCCGGTCACCCGGCTCAGGACGGCTGCCAGGACATCGGTCGCCATCGAATAGCACCAGCTGCTGCCCGGCGCGAACAGCAGGGGGACGGAGGCCAACCGCCGCAGGTTTTCCTCCAGCGACAGGCCGGGCTGGTCCAGACCGTCGGAAACCTCGGCCCGGTCATAGGCACCACCGCCAATGCCTAAGAACCGATAATAGAGACCCGCCGTATGGCCTAGCAGATGGCGCAGAGTGATGGCTGCGGGATCGCCATTCCTCAAGCGAGGCTGGAAGTCCGGCAGGAAGTCCGTCACCGGGGCATCGAGCGTAAAGGCGCCATCCTCGGCAAGGCCGAAGGCGGCGACCGTCACAATCGGCTTAGTGACGGAGGCAAGGCGGAAGATCGCATCGGAGGGCATTTCCCGGCCCGCTTCACGATCCAGATCGCCTGCAGCCCGCAGATAGACTGGCTTACCACGGGCTGCAACCGCCACCACCGCCCCGGCAAGCGTGCCGGTGGCGATGGCGCGGTCAAGCACTGCATCCAGGGAAGCCGCCGCCATCAGTCTTCTTGGAACGCTTCTTCGCGCTTCTTGCGGACGGCAGGCAGCAGCACGACGATCAGCATGCCGACCGTGCAGATCAGCAGACCCAGGCTGATCGGACGGGTCAGGAAGACCGTCGGGTCATTGTGCGACAGGGTCATCGCACGCCGCAGGTTTTCTTCCATCATCGGGCCGAGGATCAGGCCGATCAGCAGCGGCGCCGGTTCGCACTTCAGACGCGCGAACATATAGCCGAGCGCCCCGAAGCCAGCGGTCAGCATGACCTCATGCGGCTGATTGTTCAGCGAATAGACGCCGATGGCGCAGAACACCAGGATCGCCGGATAGAGCATGTGATAGGGCACGGTCAGCAGGCGCACCCACAGTCCGATCAGCGGCAGATTGAGGATGATCAGCATCAGGTTGCCGACCCACATGGAGGCGATGATCCCCCAGAACAGCTGCGGCTGTTCGGTCACCACCGCCGGTCCCGGCACGATGCCCTGGATGATCATGGCGCCGATCATCAGCGCCATGACCGGGTTCGAGGGAATGCCGAGGGTCAGCATCGGGATGAAGCTCGTCTGCGCACCCGCGTTATTGGCCGATTCAGGCCCCGCGACACCCGCGATGGCACCCTTGCCGAATTCCTGCGGGTTCTTCGACAGCTTCTTTTCCATCGAATAGGCTGCAAACGACGCCAGCAGAGCGCCGTTACCGGGCAGGATCCCGAGGAACGACCCCAGAGCCGTGCCACGCAGGATCGGCTTGGTCATCGCCTTGAGATCATCCTTGCTCGGCAGCAGGCTGGAGATTTTTTTGACCGAGCTTTCGCGGGTCGATTCATCCTCGAGATTGCGGATGATCTCGCCCAACCCGAAGAGGCCCATGGCGACGATCACGAAGTCCAGTTTCTCGCGCACCACATCGATGCCGAAGGTGAAGCGCTCGGTGCCCGAGGTCACATCGGTGCCGATCATGCCGAACAGCAGACCGACCAGCATCATGCCAATGGCGCGGATCAGCGACCCGCTGGCCAGGGTGACGCAGGCAACAAGGCCCAGGAGCATCAGCGAGAAATATTCGGCCGAACCGAACTTCAGGCCCAGTTCCGACAGCGGCGGGGCGAAGAAGACGATCAGGACCGTCGCCACGGTCCCGGCAAAGAAGCTGCCGATGGCGGCGGTGGCAAGCGCGGTTCCCGCCTTGCCCTTGCGCGCCATCTGATAGCCGTCGAGCGCGGTCACCACAGACGTACTTTCACCCGGCACATTGATCAGGATCGCCGTCGTCGACCCGCCATATTGGGCACCGTAATAGATACCCGCCAGCATGATGAGCGAGGAGACGGCAGGCAGCGTGAAGGTGATCGGCAGCAGCATCGCGATGGTCGCGACCGGCCCCAGACCCGGCAGCACGCCGATCAGGGTCCCCAGCAGCACGCCGATCAGGCAATAGCCGAGATTATCGAAGGTGAGGACGACGCCGAAACCCAGCGCCAGATTGTCAAAAACTTCCATGATCGCCGCTCCCCTTAATCCAACCAGGGGGCGACCGGAATCGGCAGCCCAAGACCTTTGGTAAAGACCAGCCAGCAGAAGCCGGTCATGAACACCGCCAGAAGGACGGCGGGGATAATCTTGAATTTGGTCGAGGCGGGCGACACCAGCAGCATCAGGGTCGGCACTGCGATCAAGAGCCCGGCCGTGCGGATCAGCACCCCGAACAGCACGACGCCGATGACGACGGCCGCCAGCGCCTTCCAGGCGATCGGGTGACCTGCTTCCTCCTCATCGCCTTTCAGCAGAGCACCGCGCGCGATGATGACGACACCGATCAGCATCAGACATCCGGAAACCACGGCCGGGAACATGCCTGCCCCGATGCCACGCCGCTGCAGAAGCGGGAATTCAAAGGACAGCGCGAAAAACGTGACGCCGATGAAAAGGAAAAGAACGCCTGACCAAAATTCTTTGGGCGCTCGTATCAACGACCCCATTCACAGCCCTCCACGCTACGTGACGGGAGCGGCCACCGCTCGATTTTTCCCGGCGGCGGTCTCGCTTCCTCCCTATTGAGCGTGATGGTGAACGAGCGTCGCGCCGCTTGTCAGCAAAAATGCTGCGGTTAGCGCTGTTTTTCAGTCCGCATAAGCCCCCGCCGCCCGGACAATCGGCGACCATTTCTTGATTTCGGCTGCCAGCATATCCGCCAGCGGCTTTGGCTCGCCTTTGGCCGCCGGAACGGGATCCGTCCCAAGGTCGTTGAAGCGTGCCGCCAACTCCGGTTCCGCCAGCGCTTTTTTCAAAGACTCGCTCAACTGCCGGATGACGGCAGGCGGCGTTCCGGCAGGGGCATAAAGACCATGCCAGACGCTGATCTCGAAGCCCGGTAACCCGGCCTCGGCCAGGGTTGGAACCTCGGGTAAAGCGGGGATACGGCTGGCGGTCGTCGCACCATAGACCTTGACCCGCCCCGCCTTGATCTGGCTGACGGTGGTCGTCGTCTGATCGCACATGAAATCGATCTGGCCGCCCAGCAGATCATTCATGGCGGGGCCCGTGCCGCGATAGGCCGCAACGGTGATCTGTGTCTCCACCGCCTGCATGAACAGCATCCCGCACAAATGGGCCGCCCCGCCGATGCCGCCATGGCCGAAGGTCACCTGGCTGCGGTGCTCCTTCACATAGGCGATAAGGTCTTTCAGCGTCTGCGCTGGGAAGTCCGAGCGCGCGACGAAGGTCATCGGCGCCTCCGTGATCAGGCCGATCGGCGCGAAGTCTTTCACAGCATCGAAGGGCAGCTTGCGGTACATCGCCGGGCTGATGGCGTGGCCGATATGGTGGATCAGCAGCGTATGGCCGTCAGGATCGGACTTGGCGACGCGGGCCGCGCCCAGGGTTCCGCCCGCCCCAGCGACATTCTCGACGACCATCTGCTGGCCGAGATTGGCGCCCATGAACTGGGCCGTCAGGCGCGCCACCGTATCGGTCGGCCCACCGGCGGCATAGGGAACGACGACGGTAATGGCCTTGGACGGGAAGTTTTGCGCAGCAGCAGGCGACACCAGCGGCCCAAGCGCAAGAAACAGTCCGGCAATCAATTTGATCTTCATGGCGATGTCCTTATGCAGGAGGAGCCTTGAGCCAACGAATGACGGTTTTTGCCAAAAAGAAAAAGGGGCGAGCATCGCTGCCCGCCCCTTTGTCACGTAGAACCGATCAGTCGGCGTATTCGCCCGCGGCCTTGATGACCGGCGACCACTTATCAACTTCGGCCTTCACGAAGGCTTCATGGGCCTTCGGGTCGATCTTGGCTTCGGGAACAGGCTCCGTGCCGAGATCGGCGAAGCGCTGCACGACGGTCGGATCCTTGAGGGCGACCTTAAGAGCGGCGTTCAGCTTATTCACGATCGGCTCGGCCGTGCCCTTGGGAGCGTAGAGGCCGTGCCAGACGGCCACTTCAAAACCCTTCAGGCCCGCGCTGTCGGCGGTCGGCAGATCGGGAAGCGAGGGAACCTTGGTCAGGGTGGTGACGGAATAGGCCTTGATCTTGCCACCCTTGATCTGACCGGTGGTGTTGGTGGTCTGGTCGCACATCAGATCGACCTGTCCGCCCAGCAGATTATTCATCGCCGGGCCGGTGCCGGTATAGGCAACGGTGGTCGCCTGGGTCTGCAGGGCCGACATCAGCATCATGCCGCAGAGGTGCGAGGCCGAACCGATACCGGCATTGGCCAGGGACACCTTGTCCTTGTTGGCTTTCACATAGTCGATCAGCTCGGCCATGGTCTTGGGCGGCAGATCGGCCTTGGCAACGATGGTCATCGGCACGTCGGTGATGAGGCCGATGGTCTGGAAATCGGTCAGCGCGTTGTAGGGCAGCTTGCGATACAGCGCGACGGCGGTCGCATGGCCGATGTGATGCAGCAGCAGCGTGTAGCCGTCATTCGGCGACTTGGCGACGCGGGCCGCGCCCAGGGTACCACCGGCACCGCCGACGTTTTCGATCAGGACCTGCTGGCCCAGCGTCTTGCTCATCGACTGGGCGACGAGGCGGGCAACGGTATCGGTCGGACCACCGGCTGCGAACGGCACGACGACGGTGACCGGCTTGGTCGGATAATCCTGGGCCAGGGCGGTGCCGGCCAGGAGAGTGGTGGCCAATGCAGCCATGAAAACGGTCTTGACGCTACGCATCGCTTCCCCCTGTCAAAGGTTTCTTTTTTAAAGACGGATTAACTCCGTTCGGCTTTTCAGTCTGGCGACGACAGAACGACGGGGCAAGCCTTTTAGATCCTGCCCCGCCGCCCCCGCGACATTCCGTCCTAGACCAGCGGCAATATCATACCGCCCGGGTTTAGACGGGCTGGGTCTTGGCCCAACCGAAATAGAGTTCCCGCGCCTTGCGATACATCGGCCCGGCTTGCAGATCCCGCTGTTCATAGCGTGTGACCGGCTGGACCTTGGCGTAATTGCCGGTCGAGAAAATCTCGTCCGCATCGGCAACATCGGCGGGCGTCACCGCGCGCTCCTGCACCTCGATACCCGCTTCACGCAGCAGGGCGACGACGCGCTGGCGCGTGATGCCATTCAGAAAGCAGCCGTTCGGCACGGGGGTGGAGACGACGCCATTCTTGGCGATGAAGATGTTCGAGCCGGTGAATTCGGCGACATTGCCCGCCAGATCGCACATCACGGCATTCTCGAAACCCTTCTCCATCGCCGCCCGCAGCGCCAGCGTCGCCTGGGGATAGAGGCAGGAGGCCTTGGCCGCCGTCGGCGCCTGTTCGGGTGTCGGACGGCGATGGGCCGACAGGGTGGCCGAGAAACCCTTGTCGCCGGGCAGCGGAATTTCCTGGATCACCAGGGCAAACCGGGTCGCCTCCGGGGCGATCACCATCATGCCGGTTTCAAGCCAGAACATCGGGCGGATATAGAGCTCTGCCCCCGCCTCGAACTTCGCGATGCCTTCGCGGGCCAGCGCTTCGATTTCCTGCGCGCTTACCGGCGGCTTCATCGCCATAACTTCGGCACTGCGGATCGCCCGCTGGCAATGTTTCTGCAGATCGGGCGCCGCCCCGCCAAAAGACCGCGCGCCATCGAATACGGAATGGCCGAGCCAAGCCGACTGGGTCGTTGCCCCCATAAGCGGGGTATTGCCTTCGCTCCAGGCTCCGTCGAGATAGGTGATCGTCCGCATGATGCCCTTCTTCTTATTCTGTGCCCTGCCGCGATAGGTAGGCGGCGCTATCGTTGCCCGGCTTCAAACCCGCCCGCAAGGCTGAAAATGTCCCCATTCCCGGCGCCACAAGAATGGCAGCTATGTTGACCAAAAAATCTCTCAAGCTCCCCTCGCGATCCCCTGTAGACTACCGCCGTTTCCCTTGAACAGGAGTTGCTCCTTTGGCCGCTGAGATCGTGAACCTCAATCGCGCCCGCAAAGCCAAGGCCCGCTCAGCAGCCGAGGTGAAAGCTGCGGAGAATCGCGCCAGCTTCGGACGCACCAAGGCGGAGAAGGCCAAGGACGCCAGCGGCAAGAGCAAGCTTTCGAGCCACCTGGACGGTCATAAGC
>NZ_JBHUIP010000003.1:148003-499686 GCF_042683105.1 Lacibacterium aquatile | reverse complement strand
AAGGGGTCAGGGCGAGAGACGTTCGATCTCTTCCTTAAGGCGTAATTTTTCGCGTTTCAAGCTTTGGAGGCTACTCGCATCGGGTACAGGTCGCTGTACTTCCCGAGTAATTAGATGATCCAGCGTAGCGTGTTTGGCTTTCAGCGACGAAACCCGGTCTACAAGCGTCATCGGTTCCTCCTCAATGAGTCGGTTTTCCGCAAAAATCGACCGTCGCGCCCTCTATGGAAGCAGGGCTAATGCCTTAGGAGCGAACGGCCCCTCCCGCATGTCTTTCCGGCAGTTCGCCCGAGAAGAGCTCATGCAAGTCGGACCGAAAGCCTGGACCGATTCGCGGGTTAAGCCCAGCAGAAAGACTCCCCTATTTCGTTTTTGTTTCAATCCGGGAAAAAGCCGTTACCAGCGCGTGAACGGCTTTTACGTCCGCGTCAGCTTCCGCCCCGCTCCACTGGCGCAGTTGCGACTTCAGCCAGCGGGTGTCTGCGGCAGGATCAACGGCAAGATCGACCAGCAGCCAGCGCTGTTCTATCCGCTCTCCCGCCAGTTCCGCCGTCTGGATCTGGGCGCGCAGGGCCGCAACCTCGGCATCGCTCTGGGCAGCTGCTTTCAAGGCCCGGCGCAATCCCCGCAGAGGAATGACAAGCTGGTGATGCCAGTCGACTGCGCGCTGCGCCAACGCGGCCGGATCGCTGGCAACCACCTGGTGATGCGCCAGCCACAGGCCCAGCAGTAGCAGGTTCACCCGCGCGCCGCAGGCATCCTGAAGATGCAGGCACGCCCCGGCAATCTCGGGATCGGCATAGAGGTGCGAGGCGAAATTCCAGAAGGCGTTGGCGTCCAGGAGAGTGCCGTTCGCCCCATCCTTTGTGTTATGCTCTTCCATCCCCTGCAGCCTCCTTTCGCGTAAGTCGCCGGCACGATGGACAATATCGATCTTCTGAACCGCCAGCTCGAAGAATTGCGTCTCGAGCATCGCGACCTCGACGAGGTTATTCAGCGCCTGATCCTGCAAGGTAATATCGACCTTCTTCAGATCCAGCGCCTGAAGAAGCGCAAGCTGATCCTGAAGGACCAGATGACCAAGCTGGAAAGCCGCATCCTGCCCGATATCATCGCCTGATTGCTCTTATGCTGCGGCGCCCCTAAGATCGCGCCGCTTTCAAGGGTATCGGTAAGGAGTGACGAGATGGCGCAGCCCGTGGTCGGCATTATCATGGGATCGCAGAGCGATTGGGCGACAATGACCCATGCGGCGGCGACGCTGGCCGCCTTGCAGATTCCATTCGAAAGCAAGATCGTTTCCGCCCATCGCACGCCCGACCGTCTGGTGGATTTTGCCAAGACCGCCAAAAGGCGCGGCCTCAAGGTCGTGATCGCCGGTGCCGGTGGTGCCGCCCATCTGCCGGGCATGTGCGCCTCCATGACCCCACTGCCCGTGTTCGGCGTTCCGGTCGAAAGCCATGCCTTGAAGGGCATGGACAGCCTGCTCTCCATCGTCCAGATGCCCGGCGGCGTCCCGGTCGGCACGCTGGCCATCGGCAAAGCAGGTGCGATCAACGCCGCCCTGCTGGCAGCGGCGGTGCTGGCTTTGAATGACGATGCCCTGGCCGACCGCCTCGATGCCTGGCGCGCCAATCAGACGGCTGCCGTGGCCGACGAGCCCAGCGAGGTGCAGGCATAATGGCAATCGAGACGCTTCCCCCGGGATCGACTATCGGCATTCTTGGCGGTGGTCAGCTTGGCCGGATGACGGCGATTGCCGCCGCGAACCTTGGCTATCGCGTGCATGTCTATGCGCCGGAGAAAGATCCGCCTGCCGCCCAGGTCGCCAATGCGGTGACGACAGCGCCCTACGAGGATAAGACGGCGCTCGCAGCCTTCGCCGATGCCTGCGATGTCATCACCTATGAGTTCGAGAATATCCCGGCCGAGCCGGTGAGCTGGCTGGCGGAAAAGAAGCCCGTCCGCCCCAACCCGCGTGTCCTGAAAATTACCCAGGATCGGTTGAACGAGAAGGATTTCCTGGGGCGCATCGGCGTCGCCACCACCCGCTATCGCGGCGTCGGTTCCTTCGACAAGCTCAGCAGCATCGTCGATGAGGTGGGCCGCCCCTGTGTGCTGAAATCCACCCGCATGGGCTATGACGGCAAGGGTCAGGCCAAGATTATGGCCGACACCCAGTTGGGTGTGGCCTGGCGGCAGATGGGCGCCGGGATCGGCATCGTCGAGAAGTTCGTCGATTTCGCCTATGAAGCCTCGGTCATCGTTGCCCGCGGCCTCGATGGGGCAATCGCGACCTATGTTCCGGTCGAGAATCGCCACGCCAATCACATCCTGGCCGAAACCATCGTCCCCGCTCCTATGCCTGCCGCCAAGATCGCCGAAGCGGAAACCATGGCCCGCACCATCGCCGAGCAGATCGATCTGGTCGGTGTGCTTTGCGTCGAGCTGTTCGTGACGGCCGATGGCACGCTGATGGTGAACGAGCTTGCCCCCCGCCCGCATAATTCCGGGCATTGGAGCATCGACGGCGCGGTGACGAGCCAGTTTGAGCAGCTGATCCGTGCCATCTGCGGGTTGCCACTAGGCTCCCCCGACCGGGTTGCCGACTGCGTCATGCGCAATCTGATCGGCGACGAGGTGCATCTCTGGCCCGAATTGCTGAAAGAGCCGCGCGCCAAGCTGCATCTCTACGGCAAACTGGAAGCCCGCGAAGGCCGTAAGATGGGCCATGTCACCATTCTGGGCCCGACGAAATAGGCATGGCGACGATCCAGGCTCAGCTCGCCGAGCTTGAAAGCACCCCCGATCCGATTAGACGGATGGAGCTGGCCTTCAGCCTTGCGGACGCCGGGGCGGACGGCCTACCCGAACTGCTGGTCCGCCTGATCGCGCGCCCGGAGCTCGCCAGCCAACGCGCCAGCTTCGTCCATTGCCTGGGCCAGTTCGATTGCAGTCCCTATTTCGGATTGCTGATCGAGATGATCCTCAAGGGCAATGCCGAAACTGCCCATATCGCCTTCGAGATCATCGGCGAGATCGAGCATCTGTCGGGCGCGGATGTCGAAGCCGCTTTCCAGCAGATCGAAAAAGCCCGCCAGCGCACCGATCACCCCGACTGGCGCCGCGATTTCCTCGACGCGCTCTGGGAGATGTTCGAGTAGGCATGGCGTCGATCCGGGATCTTCAAGCCCAGCTCATCGAGCTTGAAAGCACTTCGGATAATATCCGGCGAAACGAGCTGGCGCTTCACCTGATGGACCAAAAGATGCCGGGGCTGACGGATGCGTTGGTTCGCCTCATTCAGCGCCCGGAACTGCAGAACTACCGGGGCACGTTGGTCTATTGCCTGAGCCACTTCAATTGTCGGCGACATGTCGACCTACTGGTCGAGCTGGTTATCACCGGCAACTATGAAGTCGCCTACCACGCGATGGATGCGCTGTTTCCAGTCCAACTGTCTCGGGTGAAGGCCCAAAGGTTGCTTACCACGCTTGAACTGGCGCAGATCAAGAAGGAGCTACGAGATCATCAGCGCGAGTTCATGGAAAAACTGCGTGAATGGTTCGAGTGAGCCGCGAACCAGCTGCAAACAAGAACACGTCATCCCGGACTTGATCCGGGATCTCGCGTAGACGGGTCGCGTAGAAGCGGTTGAGAGGTTTTTCTACGCGGTGTGGCTACACAAGATCCCGGATCAGGTCCGGGATGACAGGATTCTTCTAATAGGCAGTTACGCCGCGAAAAGCCCTAAAGCCCCTCGGTCAGCTCCGCGAGGCGTGCGCCGGGATTGCCCGTCCGCATCAAAGCCGACCCGACCAGCACCGCCTTGGCACCGATCCCGGCCATGCGGGCGAAGTCTTCGCGCGTCTCCAGGCCGCTTTCGGCGACAAAGGTCACGCCGCTCGGCACCATCTTCGCGAGCCGTTCGGAGGTCGCGAGATCGATCTGAAGTGTCTTGAGATTGCGGTTGTTGACGCCCAGCAGATCGGCACCGGCGGCAAGCCCGATCTCCATCTCCGCCTCGTCATGCACCTCGACCAGAACATCGAGGCCATAGCCACGTGCGATCTTCAGGAACTCACCCGTCCGTTCCTGCAGATGGGCTACAATCAGCAGGCAGCAGTCAGCGCCCAGGAAGCGGGTTTCGGCCAATTGCCAGGGGTCGACCACGAAGTCCTTGCGCAGGACCGGAATCGAGACGGCATTACGGGCCGACATCATGTCGGCATCCGCACCCTGAAACCAATGGGGTTCGGTCAGGACCGACAGGCAGGCGGCGCCCGCCGCCTCATAGCCGCGCGCCACGGTCGAGGGATCGGCCCCCGGCTGGATCGCACCGACCGACGGGCTGGCCTTCTTGATCTCCGCGATGACCCGCAGGCCCGGCCGCAGGAGCGAGGCCTTGAAGCCCCGCACCTTCGGCGCGCCGGGAAGCTTTTTTTCAAGCTCCGCCAGCGGAGTTGCTTCCTTCAGGCCCGCCACATCGACCCGGCGGCGGGCGCAGATTTCCTCAAGCTTGCTTTGCGACATTACGCGGCTGCCTGGAACAGATCACGCAGGGCATTGATCTTGGCCATGGCACGGCCATCATCGATCACCTGGGCAGCCAGTTCGGCACCGGCCTTGAAGTTCGGCGCGAAATCGCAGGCAACCAGAGCCGCTGCGGCATTCATCAGCACCGCCGGACGGGCAGGGTGATCTTCACCGGACAGAATGGCTTTCAGGGCAGCGGCATTATAGGCCGGATCACCGCCCTTGATGCTGTCGAGGCTGCGTTCCTCGAAGCCGAAATCGGCCGGGGTCACGGTATATTGCGTCAGCTCGCCGCCGCGCAGATCGACCACGACCGTCGCACCCTGGGGCGAGATTTCGTCGAGGCCTGCTTCGGCAGACACCACCAGCGCCCGCTCGCACCCCAGGCCGCGCAGAGCCTCGCCCATCACCATGGTCTTAGAGGGGTGATAGACCCCGACCAACTGGCAGCGGACGTTCGCCGGATTGGTCAGCGGCCCCAGCAGGTTGAAGAGGGTACGGACACCCAGCTGGCGACGGATCGACGCCACCGCCTTGGTCGCGGGGTGATAGAGCGGCGCGAAGAGGAAGGCGATGCCCACATCTTCAAGCGCACGCGCCATTTCGGGGATCGGCACATCGGCGCGGATGCCCAGGGCTTCGAGCACGTCGGACGAACCGCATTTGGAGGAGATCGCCTTGTTGCCGTGCTTGGCGACGCTGGCACCGGCACCGGCTGCGATCAGTGCAGCAGCGGTCGAGAGATTGAGGCCGCCCGAGCCATCGCCGCCGGTCCCGGCGGTGCAGAGCAGCGGGCGTTCCTTGACAGGGATCTTGAGGGCGCGGGCGCGCAGCACCGAGGCGGCGCCGATCATTTCCTCGACCGTTTCGCCCTTCACGCGCAGGCCCATCAGCAGGCCCGCGAACTGAACTTCGAGAATATCACCATCGATCAGGCTATCGAGCGCCTGTGCCAACTCGGCGCGGGTGAGATCCTGGCGGCGACCGACCTTTTCCAACAGTTCGACGATCATTTATCTATTCCTTGAGATGCAGAAACCCTGAATGTGAAAAACCCGCCGTGAGGGGGCATTGGGATCGCCCGGCGGGTTTCGAGAGCTGCTGCTGGTACTGTCGCGAACGCGGTCGACCCTGCTCTCACCCGACGGGCAAGCGCCACCAGCGCCGCCAGGAGGCAGCCGCTACGGTCGGGAGAAGGGTAAGCACCTGAGACATGACGCTAATGTGGGGGGCTTTTCCGTCCGCCGTCAACCCCCGCCGTCAGGAGATCTCGCTTGCAAGGCTATCCATAGCCATCGCCATGGCGACATCCTGTTTAGACAAGCCACCGGCATCATGGGTGGTCAGCACGACATCGACGCGATTATAGACGTTGAACCATTCGGGATGATGGTCCGCCTTCTCGGCGATCAAGGCGATGCGCGCCATGAACCCGAAAGCCGCATTGAAATCGGCGAATTTGAAGGTCTTGGCGATGGCATCGCGATCCTCCGCCAACCGCCAGCCGGGCAGGTCTTGCAGGGCAGCATCGCGCTCGGTATCGGTAAGTTTTGCAACCATCCTTCGGATCCCCTTTTTATGGCATCTGGGACTAAAACCCGGTTGCGCGCAGGATGAAGACGGATTGCGGCACTAGCAAGGGCGGATCGCGGGGGGTAAAGTCGCATCCATGATGATGCGTTTCACGACCCCGCCCTCCATTGAGCATCTGGAGCAGATGGCTCGGCAGGCCATGGCGACGATCCCACCCGCCCTCCTCAGCAAGACGGTGGGGGTCGTCATCCAGGTTCACGATTTCCCGGACGAGGAAACCGAGGAGGATATGGGCCTGGAAAGCCCGTTCGACCTGTTGGGCCTCTATCGCGGCGTTGCGCTGACAGCCAAGAGCTTCAGCGATGTGCGCGCCGAACCGGACTTCGTTTATCTCTATCGCCGCCCGATTCTCGACTATTGGTGCGACACGGGCGAAGACCTCGAAGATATCGTGCGCAACGTGCTGATCCATGAGATCGGCCATCATTTCGGACTGTCTGACGAGGATATGGAGCGTCTGGAGAACGAGGCAGACTGAAATCGGCCTCGGATAGGCCTCGCATCAAGTGCGGGGTGACGACCCAAGAAATCTCGCTCGCCTACCGCCGAACGTAGATGCTGTTGCTCTCGTCCGAAATCATCTCGTCGTAATGCTGTTCCAGAATGGCCCGGCACTGCTGAGTCGCCGCGACGAGTGCCGGTATTCTGCTGAATTCAGGATGACAGTCAGCCGTTTCGATGATGACAGCCTTGGGCTGCCAGATGGCCAGATCGATCCCGCGCAGGGCCTCGACCTCATGGCCTTCGACATCCAGGACCAGCAGATCGAATAGTTTCGGCGCCCCAGACCGCTCAAGCAGAGCCCCCAAGGGCTGAGTACGGCAGGACTGACGCTCGGCACTCACGAAGTCCGCAAAACCCGGCAGCGTCTCCAGCGCATCCTGAAGTTCGACACTGGCCGAGGAAGAATAGGCCGCGAGCCTCAGCTCGATCTCCCCCTCCCGATCCGACAGAGCCCGATGCACGACGCTGACGCCGGGGTTAGGCGCATGGCGGATCTGGCACAGACGGTGAAACTCCGCGACCGGCTCCACATAGATGCCGCTCCAGCCAAGGTCGGCCAGAAAACTTGTGTTGCTGAAACTTTCTCCGTCAAAGCCCCCGGCCTCGACAAAGAACCCCTCGCGCCGCAAGCCGAACAGATCCTCATAGATCGCCGCGCAGTGGGAGATCTGGCAATTATAGGGGGGACGGTAGAAGCCGCGCTCGTTGATCTGGGCCAGCACATGGGGGCCTGGGATCAATCCGAGTTCGCGCGCCAGCAAGGCAATATTGGGATCGGCCGCAATAGCATTCGGTGCTTGGCTGAGCGTCGCCTGCATCCAGGCACGGGCGCGACCCATATCCCCGGCCATGACCTCCTCCAGCAACGTTAGGATCCGCCGGACATGGTCGATATGTCCGGCTTCAGCCTTATCGGATGCCATCAGGCGCGGATATCGGCCGCCGATCCGCTGCCCGAGATTGCCTTGCGCTCAAATTCCATCTGCGTGCGCAATCCGTCGAACAGCACACTGAAACGCGGCGCAACGCCCTTGGCATCAGCCTGGGCCTGAACAGCCTCAGCGGCCTTCTTTTCCGACATGGCGGCCGTGAACAGGTCTCCCAGTTCGGTGTGGCGGGTGATGAGATTGCGAATTTTTTCCTTCTGAGGATGATCGCCGATCACCTGCAGCGTGCCGGTGGCCGAGACGCGGAAACTGGCATCCTGGGGATTACTGATGCCTTCGTCCTGGCAGAGATTGCCGAACACGCCTTCGAACACGGCAAGTTTTTCCTGGTAACTGGCCTGCAGCTGTTGCCCCAGCGTCGGGTCCTGTTCCAGCAGCTTGCCACCAAGACCGCTACCCAGGGTCGCCAGCGTATCCAGTTCCTTCAGGGAAGTGCGCGATGCAAAGCGATCCGTCAGCTCGCCCTTCTGTTCGCCTTGGACCGAGCGCAGAACGGCAACGAAATCGGTCGATTTCTTATCGCCGCTTTCAGTTGCTTTCTGCAGCGACAGGCCTTGGGTGGCAGTCGTCTGTTCAAGGGTCTTGGCATCGAGACGCATGGGTAATCCCTCCAAATCTTCGAAGGGATATCAGCAAGCAGCGTGCCAAAGCCTAGCGCCCGGCGATCCAATCCTCGATCAGGCGGCGGGCGATACTGTCGCGCCGGGGCAGATGGCCGCCCAGTTCCTCGCCGCGCGCCAGCTGATCGCGGGTGAACCAGCGGGCATCCTCCAGCTCGGTCTTATCGACCTGGATGGTTTCGGTTTCGGCCGCAGCGAAGAAGCCGACCATTAGCGAGGAGGGGAAGGGCCAGGGCTGAGACGAGTGATAGGTAACGCCCCCGACACGGATGCCCGATTCCTCCATCACCTCGCGGATGACGGCCTGTTCCAGGGTTTCCCCCGGCTCGACAAACCCCGCCAGCGTCGAATACATGCCGGGCGTCCAGCTTGCCTGACGGCCCAGCAGGGCGCGGTCGCCGCGATGGATCAGCACGATCACGGCCGGGTCGGTGCGCGGGAAATGCTCCACCCCGCAGGCAGCGCTGGAACAGCTCAGCACATGGCCGCCCTTGGCAAAGATCGTCGGCGATCCGCAGTTGCCGCAAAAGCGATGGCGACGCTGCCAATAGGCAAGCCCCCGGGCATAGGCGAGCAGCGCAGCCGTCTCCCGATCCAGCAGCACGGCATGCTGACGCAGTTCGGCCCATTGGGCATCGGGACTGAGCGCCGTCAGCCGCTGGTTCGCTGCCGCCTCGTCCAGGTCGGACATATCGGACATGAAATAGCCGATGCCCCCCACCTCGCCCAGGAAAGCCGAGACCCCGCCCTGCCAGTTTCCGGCTTCCAGCATCAGAGGGAGCGGCACCTCGCCCGCCAGGAAAGGACTGCGCCCCTGCCAGACAGGTAAGATGCGTGCATTAGCGCCCCACAGGCCGATATCCAGGATCGGCGTGGCGCGGCGGTGGGCCGCGCGGTCGAGGGACAGGTGGACGTAGGAATTCTGTTGCCAGCGGTCGATCATGATGGCGACACCCTGCCATGAGGTTATGGACGCGTAAATGGCTCGCCTTGACGGGCGCCATTTTACAGTCGCTTGATCAATCCATGCGATGGATCGTTTACACCCTTTTCTTACTTTTGACTTTGCCGACTGCAGGCATCGCGCGAGAGCGGCTGGCAATTCCGTCGGGCGACCGGGAGCCAGCCAATCTGACTGCCTGGCTGGAAAAACCCGTGGGTACCGGGCCTTTTGCTGCCGTGGTTCTGCTCCATGGCTGCGGCGGGATGTACACCCGCACGGGTGAGATCAACGACCGCCATCTGCAGTGGGAGAAAGCCCTCATAACCGAAGGGTATGCCGTCCTGCATCTCGACAGTTTCGGGTCTCGTGGCATCCGCCAGATCTGCACGGTCAAGGAGCGCATCATCCGGGCATCGGGGGATCGCCGCCTGGACGCCTATGCCGCCCTGTCCTATCTGCGCACGCGGCCGGAAATCGATCCGGCACGCATCGCCCTCATGGGCTGGTCGAATGGCGGATCGACCCTAATGGCGGCAATGGAGCGAGACAAACGCACGCCGACGCCCTCTTTTAAGGCCGCCGTGGCTTTCTATCCCGGTTGCCGCCCCAATGTGCGGCGTTCCTATGATCCCGAAGGGCCACTCCTGATGCTGCACGGGGCGGATGACGATTGGACACCGCCGGCCCGCTGCCAGGAAATGGTTGCCGCGCTTCGGGCGAAGGGGACCGTGATCGAGGCGGTGGAATATCCGGGCGCCTACCATGACTTCGACTGGCCGGGGCATCCCCTGCGGGTCCGCCAGGGTGTGCGGACGGACAGCGGCACCGCCAAGGCAGGAACGAATGAGCCAGCACGCCTCGATGCTCTGAGCAGGGTTCCCACTTTCCTGCGGCGGCATCTTTAGCAGTTGAACAGCCTTTGCCACCATCCGGCGAAGATACGGGCGATGGAGAAACGCGGACGGAAGGGGGGCGTATCCATGCCGGAACGAGCAAGATCGCGGGTTCGGGACAGGCCCGTCTGTGTCCAATATTCCATAAGCTAAGCCCTTGGATCATAAGCGAATTCAATGCGATTCCCGCTAGGCTCGGTCAACATCATGTGGATTTTTGGCCCAACCCCCGAGGGCTCCGGCGGGAATTCGATGCGACACCGGGCCAGTCAGCCAACCGCCGATAAAGCGCCCGCAGGGCGTCAAGGCTTGTCACTTTGAGGGCAAGATGGTGCAGACCCACGGCATGTTTACGATCAAACGGACGCGCCGCCTCCGGATCGACGGCCCGCCACAGCGTGACCCGCGTCACCCCGTCGCTGACGAAGGAGGCCGGGTACTCCGGGCGTTCGCCCACGACACTCCATCCCAGGGCGCCGCAGAAAAAGTCTCTGCTGGCGCCGAGGTCACCGACGGTAAGGCCGACATGGTCGACCCCACTGGTCCAAATCCGTTCGCTCATCCGTCTGCTTTCCTAGCTATTCCGGGAGCAATCATGGTCGAATCGTTAGTTCTGAAAAATCGAATTATCTCTAATTTAAAATTCGATATGATCGAATTATGATCAGCTTCGACCCCGACCATCTCCAGACCCTCGTGGCATTTGCCGAAACGGGCTCGCTGTCTCAGGCAGCCCGGGTCATCGGGCGCACGGCATCGGCAGTCACCACCCAGATGCAATTGCTGGAACAGCGCGCAGGCACGCCCCTACTGGCGGTGGCGGGTCGCAAGCGGGTGCTGACTCCGGCGGGTGAAACGCTGCTTCGGCACGCCCGCCTGATCCTCGCCGCCCATAGCGAAGCGATGGCCGACCTCGCGGGCCGCACCATCGCGGAGCCGATCCGCCTGGGCCTGACCGAGGATTTTGCCGAAAACGAGCTACACCGGATTCTGGCGATCTTCGCGGCAGATCATCCTCAATCGCGTCTCGATCTGCGGGTCGGGCGATCGACCGAGATCCTGACGGCCATGCGCGATGGTCAGCTCGATGTGGTTCTTGCCAGCCGCAACTTCGACGGCGGGCGGGAAATCGCTACCCTGACCGAACCTTTGCGCTGGTTCGTGGGAGCCGATTTCCGCCTTCCGCGCGGGGAGGATGTGCCGCTGGCGCTGCTTGATGCGCCCTGCACCTCCCGGTCGTCGGCTTTGAAGGTGCTGGAAACCTCGGGGCATCGCTTCCGTATCGCCGCCTCCAGCCCCAGCCTTGCCGGGGTGCGCGCCTCGGTGCGGGCCAATCTGGCCGTGACGGCCCGCGTCGCACGCTGGAGCGGCCCGGATATCCGCTTTGCGGGTCCCGAGCTGGATCTGCCCCCGCTGCCGCCCGCGTCCTATTCGATCCGCCTACGCGATCCTGACTTAAAACCAGCGCGCCAACTGGCCGACGTGATGATCAACTGCCTTGCCGCCGAACCGCTTCTCCAGGGATCTGTCGCATGAAATACGCCTGTCTCGCCGCCCTGCTCCTCGCCCTGCCCGCCCTGGCGGAGGAAGCCCCCAAACCCTTGACGGGCACCTATGAAATGGGCAGCAAGACCATCCTCGATCCACCGCCCTCGGAAAAGATCGACACGGTGCGCTTTCATATCACCGGCAAGACGGCTGCCGATATGTGGAAGGCCATGCCCGCTAAGCCGAAGTTCGACGAATGCATCGGCATGGATATGAAGACGGCAAACAACCTCGTCTGCCAGGAGAATAGACCGGGCGACTATATGTGTTTTGTCGGCATCAATCTGCGCACAGGCGCAGCGGTGGGGGCTGTCGTCTGTTAAACGGACTCATGAGTCAGATAGATCAATCGTACAAAAATGATCTATGAGACTCATGATTCGTCCCTTGCACCCATGAGCAAAAACGCCGATATATCGCGGCGGGAGGCTGGCAGCGGGCGGACCCCTTGCCAACCTGGTCAGGTCCGGAAGGAAGCAGCCACAACAAGTTTCGGTCCGGGTCGTTTGTTTCAGTCTCCCACCTTTCCCTAAAGACCCGTTACACTCCGCCGCCATGAGCGAACAATCAGCTGTCGGCGAGTATCGCGTTCTCGCCCGTAAATATCGCCCGCAGACCTTCGCCGATATGATCGGCCAGGAGGCGCTGGTCCGTACCCTGACCAACGCCATCCAGTCGGGTCGCATCGCCCACGCCTTCATGCTGACCGGGGTGCGCGGGGTGGGCAAGACCACCACCGCCCGCATCGTCGCCCGTGCGCTGAACTGCACCGGAGAGGACGGTACCGGCGGCCCGACCCCGATGCCCTGTGGCAAATGCGATGCCTGCGTGTCAATTGCCGCCGACCGCCATCCCGATGTGATGGAAATGGACGCCGCGTCGCGGACAGGCGTCGACGATATCCGCGAGATCATCGACGGTGTGCGCTATCGCCCGATCTCGGCGCGCTACAAGATCTACATTATCGACGAAGTGCATATGCTCTCCAAGAACGCCTTCAACGCGCTGTTGAAGACGCTGGAAGAGCCGCCCGAGCACACGAAGTTCCTGTTCGCCACCACCGAAATCCGCAAGGTGCCGGTGACGGTGCTGTCGCGCTGCCAACGCTTCGATCTGCGCCGCATCGAACCGACGATCCTGGCGGCCTATTTCACCGGCGTTGCCACCAAGGAAGGCTGGACCCTCGACCCCGAGGCCGCCGATCTGATTGCCCGCGCCGCCGATGGCTCCGCCCGCGATGGCATGTCTTTGCTGGATCAGGCAATCTCGCTGTCGACCGGCGGCACAGTCACGGTCGATCAGGTGCGCGGCATGCTGGGGCTTGCCGACCGGCTGCAGGTTTACGACGTGTTCCGCGCGATCATGGCAGGCGAAGTCGCCACCGCGCTCGACCTGTCGGTCGGCATGCATCGCGCCGGTGCCGATCCTACCCAGGTCATCCAGGATCTGCTGGAAGTCTGCCACGCCGCGACCCGCCTGAAGGTAGCCCCTGCCGCCAGCGAAGGCCTGTCGGGCGGCGAACGGCAACTGGCCGAGGAATTTGGCAAGACTCTCTCCGTCGCCAGCCTGTCGCGGGCCTGGCAGATGCTGCTGAAGGGTGCCGAGGAAGTGGGCCGCGCCTCCAATGCCCAGGCTGCGCTCGAGATGGTGCTGATCCGCCTTGGCTATATCAGCGACCTGCCCAACCCGGCCGATCTGCTGAAACGCCTGACCGAAGGCGGCGGCTTGTCCGCCGGTGGTTCTCCCGCCCCCAATGGCGGTGGCGGTGGTGCTCCGCGCATGGTCGTCCATCAGGGCGGCGGCAGTGCGGCAGTGGCACGCGCCCTGCCGCAATCGGCACCAACCGCGCCCAATCCGCAGACCTTTGATGACGTGGTTGCGCTGTTTGGGGCCATGCGCGAATCCCAGATCCGCGTCGATCTGCTGAACCATGTACGGCTGGTGAAGTTCGAGCCGGGTCGTATCGAATTCGAGCCCAGCGAGCGTGCCAGCCGGGATCTGGCGGGCCGGGTCTCCAACCGGCTGACCGAATGGACCGGCCATCGCTGGATCGCCATCGTTTCGGGAAGCGCGGCCAGTGGCATAACTCTGCGCGAACAGGCCAATGTTTCCGATGGCGACCGCCGCAGCCGCATTCTGGCCTTGGCCCTGACGCAACGTATTCTGAGCGAACTCGGCGGCAATGCCGACGATATGCAGGTCAAACCCTATGACCAGCACGCTTTCGACCGCGAGGTCTTGGTAGCCGTCCCGGACGCCGGGGATACGGATGCCGATCTCGATTATTCCGTTGAGATCGACGCCGACAGCGACGATTTTCTCGACTCCACTTTCTAAAGGGACAGGCCCCGATGAAAAATCTCGCCGGCATGATGAAACAGGCCCAGCAGATGCAGACCCGCATGGCGGAAATGCAGGCAAAGCTCGACCAGACCGAGGTTGAAGGCAAGTCTGGCGGCGGTCTCGTCACCGTTCTGGTCACCGGCAAGGGCGACCTCAAGAAGATCAAGATCGACAAGTCGCTGGCCGACCCCGAAGAGGTCGAAGTGCTCGAAGATCTGATCCTGGCCGCCTTCAACGACGCCAAGACCAAGGTCGAGTCGCAGATGCAGGCCGAAATGGCCCAGCTGACCGGTGGCCTGAAGCTGCCGCCGGGCATGAAGCTGCCCTTCTAGGACCTGCGCTTTCCCTGTGAAGCCCGCCTCTGAAATCGAGCGTCTGATCCAGATGCTGTCGCGCCTGCCGGGCCTTGGGCCCCGGTCGGCGCGACGGGCAGCGCTGCATCTTGTCAAAAAACGCGACACCGTCCTGCTGCCCCTGGCCGACGTCATGCGGGCTGCGGGTGAAGCGATCAAGCCCTGCCGGACCTGCCATAACCTCGACACCTCCGACCCCTGCCACGTCTGTTCGGACAGCAGCCGCGATCTGGGCCTCGTCTGTGTCGTGGAACAGGTCGGCGATCTCTGGGCGCTGGAACGGGGCGGCGCCTATCGCGGGACATACCATGTCCTTGGAGGGGTGCTTTCGGCCCTCGATGGAGTGCGGCCGGAAGATCTGGCCGTCGATAGTCTGCTGGCCCGCGCCCGCGACGGTCAGGTGCGCGAAGTGATCCTGGCCCTCAATGCCACCGTGGATGGCCAAACGACTGCCCACTACCTCGCCGACCTGCTGCATGGGGCGGGCATCGCCGTCACCCGGCTGGCCCATGGCGTCCCCGTGGGGGGCGAACTCGACTATCTGGACGATGGCACTTTGGCTGCCGCTATGGCCGCCCGGCGGGTCCTTTAAAAAAAATTCTATGTCGATGTCGGCACCGCTAACGGGTGTTCGTCCTTAGGGCAAGACAGGCTGTTGTGGCCGTCAAAGCACGAATGGAGAAGACAATGCGTGTCATGGTTCTGGTTAAAGCCACCGCCGACAGCGAAGCGGGCACCATGCCCCCGGCCGAATTGTTCGAGGCAATGGGGAAATTCAACGAAGAGCTGATCAACGCCGGCGTCATGCAGACGGGTGACGGGCTGAAGCCGACCGCGCATGCCAAGCGGATCGCCTTCGACGGCCCGAACCGCACCGTGATCGATGGTCCCTTCCCGATCGTCAATGAACTGGTTGCCGGCTTCTGGATCTGGACCGTCAAGGATACGGACGACGCCGTCGCCTGGGCGAAACGCTGCCCCAACCCGATGATGGGGCCGAGCGAACTGGAAATCCGGCCCTTCTATGAGATGGAGGATTTCGCCCAGATGCTCACGCCTGAGCTGATCGAACAGGACGCCAAACTGCGCGAGAAGGCAGCCCAGCGTTAAGCCAGCCCCGCCTCAAGCAGGGCGAAGCCCGGTAGGCCAACGTAAACTGGCCTCAAGTAGGGCAAAGCCCGATAGGCCAACACAAAAAACCAGCGTTAGCTGGCGACAACCACGCGGTTGCGACCTGCCTGCTTTGCCTGATACAGGGCGCGATCGGCAGCACCATAGAGCTTTTCGAGATGGATCGAAGGCCCGCTGCCCATCGCGATCCCGATGCTGACAGTCGCCATGAGGGGCGGGGTCGCGCTGATGGGCATCGCCCGGCCAGACCAGGCGGTCCGCACACGCTCGGCCACCTGGATCGCCTGCTCGATTTCGGTCGCGGGCAGCAGGATCACGAATTCCTCGCCGCCATAGCGCCCTAAAATATCCTGTGCGCGCAGCCCGTCCCGAACCCGCGCGACAAACTCCTTGAGCACCGTATCGCCTGCCGGATGGCCATAGGCGTCATTGATCTGTTTGAAGTGATCAAGGTCCGCAACCAACAGGCAGAGCGGCTGACCGGTGCGGCGTGCACGCTCCGCCTCCACTTCCCCCATCTTGTCCAGGGAGCGTCGGTTATAGACCTCGGTCAGGCTATCCAAGGTGGCAAGCTTATCCAGACGCGCATGCAGACGGGCGATGGTCAGCAGCAGGAAGGAAGCGCTGGACGTGATGCTGGCCAGGATCCCGGTCAGGAAATAGAAAATGACCGGCCCACTGTTGGAAAACACCGTATCCACCCCGAAGCGGTAGGCGTTGATCATGCGGAAAATGGCGAAGACGCACAGCAGTGCAAAAACTACGGCGATGACGACCGCGGGTCCGATCAGACGCCCGCGCGCGCCCCGAACGGCGGCATAGGCCGATGCAGCCGTAATGAGGATCGTCCAGGCAGTTGAAACCAGGGTGCGCACCGTAAGGCTGGCATCGACCACATAGACCCCGACAAACAGCACACACCAGGCGCCCGTGATCAGGAACGGCAGCCGGTAAGGATTCTTCACGTCAAAGAACCGACGCATGGCGACCCAGACAAAGGTCTGCCCTGTCATAGCGATCACATTCGCCAGCGGGATCGACACCCAGTCGGGGATATATCCCCGGCCATAGAGCAGCAGAACGCCCAAACCCGCCATCGTCGAGCCGATGCCCCAGTCGAGCAGACTGACATCCGCCTTCATCCAATGGGAGACAGCCAGCATCGTCGCGCCGATGAAGAGCGCGATGAGTCCGAACAGGAAAAAGATCGTTCGTATGTCCAACAATTCCAACATAAGGCCGACTTTCCCTTAACTGCCCTCAGAACACAATCCTCCGTATGCTTGAAAACAAACCAAGCCCCCTCTTCGGACATGTCAGATTTGCGAGGGGCGCGCAGTCCAACTTGGGTCTAAACTGCGAACGGTTCCTAACGAACCGCGGAAAAGAGGACGAGTTACGTGCAGGTTGTGGGCGCTCTCACGCAATTATTGCTGGAGTTGTGCGGCTTATTTGTCGCGCTTTTGCTGGTGCGCGTGCTGCTGGACCGCCTACCAACCCAGGTGGGCCGGTTGCTCTATGGTTTTTGCCTGGGCGGCGCTGCTCTGGTCGCCCTTATCAACCCGGTGAACTTAGGTTCCGGTGTGATCGCCGACGTGCGGACATCGATCATCACCGTCGCCGCGATGTTCGGTGGCCCCGTGGTCGGTATCATCCCAGCAGCAATGACATCCGCCTACCGTTTTTATCTCGGCGGCAATGGTGTGCTGGCAGGAATCGTCGGCAATTTAGGCGCTCTGTTGATCGGCCTTACGCTGTATCATCTGACCATCGCGCGGCAACTGCCCATCCGCTTGCCACATCTGGCCATCGGTGCTTCCGGTCTTGGTGTCGCCCTGCTTTTGGCGTTCACCTTTTTGCCATTCAACATCGTATTTACGACGATGGAAGCCTTCGCTGGTCCTGTGATCCTGATGAATGTATTAGGCGTGTTTATGTTGGGCGGCCTTTTGCTGCTGGACGAACGTCGACGCGAAATGGCGATACGATTGGCAGCTGCGGAGTCTGAGGCTCGCTCGACATCCGAAGCCAAGAGCCGTTTTCTCGCCCTCATGAGCCACGAGATCCGCACCCCAATGACCGCGATCATGGGGATGGCACGCCTGTTATCTGAGGAACCGCTCGGCGCCCGCCAGATGGAATTCGTGCGTGCGCTGCGCTCGGCGGGCGACAATATGATGACCCTCCTGAACGAGGTGCTGGACGTCAGCCGCCTGGAGGCAGGCCGCGTCACCATCCAGAAGCACTCTTTCGAGCTCATCGAACTGCTGAACGACCTCAAAGCGCTCTATACACCGCAGGCGACCGCAAAGGGTCTGGAATTTCGCCTTGAGCTCCCAACACGCAGCGCCCTCTGGCTGTCAGGAGATGCGATCCGGATTCGACAGGTGCTTTCCAACTTGCTCAACAATGCGCTGAAGTTTACGACGTCAGGATCAGTCACCCTCTGCTGCACGATGAGCAACGAGGATAGCGAGACACCGACCCTGCGCTTCTGCGTCCGCGATACCGGAACCGGCATTCCACCCGAGAAGCTGGATACGCTTTTCACGCCTTTCCTGCAGCCGGACACCCCATCCCGGAACCGGCGCCTGGGCAGCGGTCTTGGGCTGGCGATCAGCCGCGACCTTTCGAAACTGATGGGCGGTACGCTTGGCGTCAGCAGCATCGTCGGTGTCGGATCGGAATTCTGGCTGTCGCTCAGCCTGCCGCGCACCCAACCGGTTGCTCAGCTGTTCTCCGAGCCTATGGGCGGTGGCCGCCTGCGCATCCTGCTGGCCGAGGATGTCCCGGCAAATCAGATGCTGCTGCGCGAGGTGCTGACCCGGTCCGGCCATATCGTCGATATCGTCGGCAACGGCCGAGCGGCCGTGGATGCCGTGCGTCGACAAGGCCCCTACGACCTTGTGCTAATGGATAGCCATATGCCGGAAATGGACGGGCTGTCGGCGACCCGCGCGATTCGGCAGTTGCCGGCCCCTCCCCCGGTTGTCGCCATGACCGCCGATACGTCGATCGAGGCGCGCCACGCGCTCGAAGACGCCGGCGTCAACGACATCCTGCCCAAGCCAGTTCCCTGGCCCGATCTGCTGGCGATGGTTGCCCGTTATTCGACCCTTACGCCGTCGGTGGCATAGCGGCGCCGATAAGCCAGTCCCGGAGCTTCAGAAAAGCCGATCCACCCGCCGCCTCGGGACGATAGAGCAGACACCAGGCGCCGCCCTTGGGAAGGCTCAGGGCAAAAGGCGCTATCAACCGCCCCGCCTTAAGATCATCCGTGACAAAGGGGCGGCGCGCCAAGGCTACGCCAGCGCCATCCAAGGCGGCCTGAAGCGCAAAAGCATGAAAATCGAAACTCAGGCTGGACGACGGCACCATCGACCCTAAGCCAGCGGCAGATAGCCAATCGCGCCATTCGCCGGGGGCATGCCGAACCTCCAGCAATGTCTCCCGAGCCAAATCCGCCATTGTCTTCAGACGAGCAGCCAGACCGGGTGCGCAGACTGGGAAGAGATCGGCGGTAAAGAGTGGATCCGCCATCAACCCCGGTTCGGGTTTACTGGGATCATAGAGGCGTACGGCGGCATCGACCCCATCGGGCAGAGGCGATTGGCTCTGCAGCTCACGCACTGCCAGAGTTGTCGAAAGCCGCACCTCGCATTCAGGGTGGGCGCGCTGGAAATCCGGCAGCCGCGGGATAAGCCAGCGCATGGCGAACGTCGGCCCGCAGCCCAGCGTAATCTGGCGGGCATCGGTTTCATCTAGGATCGCCGTCGCCGCCGCGATCCTGTCAAAGGCATCCGAGACGGCGGGGAGATATCCCATGCCGCGCGGGCTAAGGCTCAATTGATTACCTCGCCGCTCGAACAGAGCCACGCCCAAGCGTTCCTCCAGGCTTTTGACCAGCTGACTGACCGCTGTCTGCGTCACATTCAGCTCATGAGCTGCCGCCGTGAAGGACTGATGGCGGGCAGCGGCTTCGAAGGCCTTCAAGGCGTTGAGGGGCGGGAGTCTACGCATCCTTTATTCATAAGTTTTTCTAGGTTTCAAAATCAACTCTTCCCGTTTGTGGAAAGCGTAGCCGGAGCAGAATATATCGCCCATATCAACAAGGAGCTCACCATGTTCGCCTGGGACGCCCAACAATATCTGAAGTTTTCCGACGCTCGGACCCGCCCCGCCGCCGAACTGCTGGCGCGTGTCGCCACCCAGGCACCGGCCAATGCCATCGACATCGGCTGCGGTCCCGGCAATTCTACCGAACTGCTGGCCGCCCGCTGGCGTAAGACCCAGATCGTCGGGCTGGACAGCGACGAAGCGATGCTGGTGCAGGCCCGCAAAGACTATCCCGACTTCCGCTTCGAGCAGGGCGATATCCGCACCTGGGCGACAGACGGCAGCGAGCGCTACGACGTAGTCTATGGCAATGCCGTGCTGCAATGGGTCGGCGGTCACGAGACACTGTTCCCCGACCTTTTGAAGCGGCTCAATCCCGGCGGTACGCTCGCGATCCAGATGCCGCGCAATTTCCAGGCACCGAGCCATGTGCTGATGCGCAAGGCCGCGGCCGAAAGCCCCTATGCCGCCCGGCTGGAGAATGTACGGGAGCTGAACGATGTGCCGGGGCCGAGCTACTATTACGATCTGCTGACGGACAAGGTCGCGACGCTCGATATTTGGGAGACCGAATATACCCAGGTCATGCCTGCGGTCGATGGCATCATCGATTGGGTGAAGGGCAGCGGTCTGCGCCCGTTCCTCGCCCGGCTGGGGCCCAACGAGCAGGCGGATCTCCTCGCCCGTTATCGTGCCGAACTGACCAAAGGCTACCCCCAGCAGGTAGATGGCAAGGTACTGTTCTTCTTCAAGCGCATCTTCATCGTCGCGACGGTTTAAGGCCCTTCATATTTCCAAAGCCGCCAGAACCCTAGATCGGCGTGCAGCTTCCAGCCGTGCACGCCGGGATCAGGGCCGAGGTATTTTTCGACATAGTTCGGCCAGTCGGCAAACCAATGCACGTTATTGGCTTTGAGATATTCCCACATGCGATCCTGATAAGGGATCGCCGCGCGGTTGACCTTGCCATCCACATTGACGGTCGCCTTGCGGAAATAGCCAAGCGTGCCGGTCTGCCCGGCGGCCACAGGCTCATCCTTGGGCACATGGCGGTCGATCAGCTCGATCTGCTGCCAATAGACCGTATCCACATGCAGGGTGCGCCCCGTCTGGGCCAGACCGGCGGAGATCAGCGTCGGTAGCGCCAGAAGGGTCAGCACCAGGGCTGCCTTACGCCCCGCCGTCATCGCCCAGGGGGCCACCAGCCAGGCAAACGCCACAGTCGCCAACAGCGCCGTCGGGAAGAGATAGCGGTAATAGAACCAATAGGCGATGAAGCTGAAGCCGTAATAAAGGCACAGGACCAGCAGGGCCGCCGCCAATATCCCGCCGAACATCAGGGTGCGAGCGCCCTTATCGTCGCTGATCCAGAACAGGTTCCGGGCCTTGGCCGCCCGCCAGAGCGCCCGGATCAGCAGCACGCCGATGGCCGCCCGCAGGATCGATAGCACGATGCCATCGCCAAACATCTCGTCCAGCTTGCCGAGCCAGAGCTGCGGCATCGAGGTTACACCCAGCGCCCAGAAGATCCAACGCAACCGCCTCTCATCCACCGCCCAGGCCTGCTGCGCCGTGCCGCTGGTCGGCATCAGGCGGCCGAATTCGACGTAATTATAGATCCACCAGGGGGAGGAAACGGCGAGCGCCACGACCCCGCACAGACCGACACGGAACGCGGCGGGCCAGAAGCCCCGGCGTAAGTCCGCCAGCCCCTGCACGGCGCAGAAAAGCGCAACGAAGATCGCCGCGTCGATCCGGGTCAGCACCAGCAACCCCAGCAGGATCCCCATCACCGCAGGCCCGGCGGGGCGACGCCAGATCCCAAGCTGATAAACGCGCCAGCAGGCGGCATAGACCAGCATCAGGCAGCCCGTCTCCAGCCCGTTGAAATGGTGCATGAAGGTGAGGAAGCCAGACAGATATAGCGTGATCGCCAGCCAGCGGCGCGTCGTGCGTTCGGCAGCACTTCCAGGGGCGACGTCCGCAGCAATCGCGCCCAGCAGGAAAGCGGTGGCTGCCCAGATGACGGCAGAAATACCGAGGACAATGCGCACCGCCATCGCCTCATTCCCGCCGGTCACCCAATAGGCAGCAGCCTCGATGAAGGTGAATAGCGGCTGGAAACCGTTGGTCGGCTGCACGCCGTCGACCGTCACACCGATCCCCGCCGCAACCGAGCGCGCGACCGCCAGGCTGTAATAGCTGTCCTCCGTCAGCGGCGTAGCGAAGACGCTGGCCTCCGGCCGGAACGCCAAGGCGGCACCGGCCAATAGCAAAACCAGGATCAGTCCACGGATTTCAATCGGCCAGTCGGCAAGGCGCATGACGAGAACTCTTTGAGAACATTTTCTTGTAAAGCGCCCTATCCTTCCGCCAGGATCGCGGCAGGACGAAGGTCGCTCTTCCCTTATGTCCTGTTATTTCAGATGAACCGCCCAGAAACAACTTAAGCCCGAGACATCTTCGCCATGGCCCCGCTTGATCCCATCGCCCTCGCCCTGATCTGCGGCGCCCTGCTTGTCGGAGCGCTGGTCGGCTGGCTGTTTGGCCGCATGGGCCGCACCAGTGACCCGGCAATTGTCGAGCGTCTGCAGCAGACCGACCGGGATCTGGGGGACGCTAAGGCCGAAGTAGCCGAATGGCGGGGCGAGGCGATCCAGGCCAAGACCCTGCTGGAAGCCGAACGCCGACAGTCGGTCGAAAAGCTGGCCCTGATCGAAAAAACCCGCGATCAGCTGTCCGATCAGTTCAAGGCGCTCTCCGCCGAGGCGCTGGGGCGGAACAATGAAGCCTTCCTGAAGCTGGCTGAGGAGAACCTGAAGCGCTTCCAGGAAGCCGCCAAGGTCGACCTCGATCAGCGCGGCACCGCCATCGCCGCCCTGGTGCAGCCGGTGGGCGAAACCCTGGCCAAGATGGACGGCACCATCCGCGAGATCGAAAAGGCCCGCGAAGGGGCCTATGGCGCCCTGCGTCAGCAGGCGGACACGATGCAGCAGATGTACGCCGCCCTGCGCTCGGAGACCCAGAATCTCACCAAGGCCCTGCGCGCGCCGCAGGTGCGGGGCGCCTGGGGCGAAATGCAGCTGCGCCGGGTGGTCGAGCTGGCTGGCATGCAGGCCTATTGCGATTATCAGGAACAGGTTTCGGTCGATACCGACGATGGGCGTCTGCGCCCGGATCTGATCATCCGGCTGCCGGGCGGCAAACAGATCGTCGTCGATGCCAAAGCCCCCCTGTCGGCCTATCTCAATGCCACCGAAACCAGCGACGACGATCTGCGCAAGACCTTCCTGGTCCAGCATGCGGCCCAGTTCCGGGTCCATATGAAAGCCCTGTCGGAAAAACGCTATTGGGAACGCTTCAAGGATAACTCGCCGGAATTCGTCGTGATGTTCGTACCAGGCGAGCATTTCTTCGCTGCCGCCCTGGAGCATGACCCCTCGCTGATCGAAATGGGGGTGGAGCAACGGGTGATCCTGTCGACCCCCACCACCCTGATCGCTCTGCTGCGCGCCACCGCCTACGGCTGGCGGCAGGAAAAGATCGCCGAGAATGCCCGCTCCATCGCCGCCCTGGGGCGCGAGCTGTATGAACGGCTGGCAACGATGTCCGAGCATATGGAGAAAGTCGGCAAAGGTCTTGGGCGCGCCGTCGACTCCTATAACCAAGCCGTCGGTTCCTTCGAAAAACGCGTGCTTGTCAGCGCCCGGAAGTTCCGAGATCTGGAAGCCACGTCGGAAGGCAAGCTGATCGAAGAATTGCCGCAGATCGACCTGCAGCCCCGGCCGCCCCAACCGGGTGGAGAGGGATAAAAAAAAAACCCCGCGGCAACCGCGGGGTTTTTTCTTGGGTAGTATTCCGGCCGACTAGCGGACGAACAGCTGAACTTCGTTCGATTCGGCAGTGGCGGAGCTGGTCGCCGACAGATTCACGCGATTGGGCGGCAGCCCCATGTCGGTCAGCGAGCGCAGCACCTGTTCGGCCTGACGGCGCACGGTGGTGGATGCCAGGGCGGAACCACCGGCTGCAGCACGGGTCGGAGCAACAGCCACGAGGTCGAAGGTCGCATCCGGACGACGCTCCAGCGCCTGACTGACGGCGTTATAAAGCGCCTGATCATACTGGACGTTCGAGCGGTCGAAACGGATGGTCACCAGCGGGCGACGCTCCATCTGACCGGCAATGGCGTTATTGGCAACCTGCTGCGGCGCTGCGGGCGGCAGACCGAAACCGGCGGACCGGCTGGCCAGCGAACCGCCACCAAAGGCCTCACCCGTCTTGATCGCAACCGACAGAGCGGTGAGGTTACGACGCTCGGCAGCGATATAGGCCGACTGACGGGCAACATCGTCGCTGATGTCCGACAGCAGACGTTCGACCGACACCTGACCGCGATTCACATCGTCCTGCAGGCGGGCAAGCGCCCGGTGATCCTCTTCGAGCGCACCCGACAGGCTGAAAGCAGCACGGGTGGCATCACCCAGATAGGCGGCGTAGGCAGCATCCGAGGCGACGACGGTCGACAGCTTATTGAGGCGACCAACATCCTCGTTCATGCGATCCAGCGAGCCCTGGGCCTCGTTCCACTGGGCTACCAGGACCGGATTGCCGGGAGTCGAGCCCGACTGGAGGCGCGCATTCATGGCGGCGAGCGTCGCGAAATAGCGCTGCGACTGTTCCAGGTTGCCCTGACGCACGGCCTGCAGAGCAGACTGGCGTTCGCCAAGGCGGCTGGTCAACCCGTCAAGATCAGTGCGCAGCTGGCGGGCCTTTTCCCCCACGAGCGTATTGCTCGGCACGGATACCGATGCAGCACCCGGCACGGATACTTGAGCAGTTTCAGGCGCTTGGCCCGCACAACCCGCAAGACCGGCAGCGCTAATCACCAAGAGGGCGTTCCGTAACGTCGAGAGCATGTTCCCTAATGACCTTCCCGGCGGCACCGCAGCATTGGCAGCGGCCATCGCTGTGGTTGTACGAAGTTTGGCACAAATTTGGCGAGAGAGTACCGGAAGAACCCAAGACTTTCCAAGCGCAAATCGGTCCCTTGTTAACAGGTTTGTCGACATGCCCGTCAAGTGTTGTATCGCGGCGTGAAAATAGGGCTTGCACACTCCCATCAAACCCCCTATACACCCGGCCCACGCCGTTGCGGTTCCAAACTGCAGCGACGGGATGAAGAAAAGGCGCTGCGCTCGTAGCTCAGCTGGATAGAGCACCAGACTACGAATCTGGGGGTCAGGAGTTCGAATCTCTTCGAGCGCGCCATTTCTCCAATAAAGCAGCCGCCCGGCCATTAGGCCCTGGCGGCTTTTTTATTTTCATCTCCTTGCGTCCCTTATCGCCGCTGCCTATCGTCGCGCCCGACCTTTTTAATCGGGGATGGCTTTGAAGATGCGGATCGGGATCGATTTAGGCGGCACCAAGGTGGAAGCGATTGCCCTCGACACGGACGGCAGCGAGCTGATCCGCCGACGGGTTCCGACCCCCTCCCATGATTATCGCGCCATCATCGATGCCATCGCCGAGCTTGTCCGGGGCGTGGAAAAAGATCTGGGCCGCACCGGCACCGTCGGCGTCGGCATCCCCGGCACCATCGAAGCCGTCACCGGCCTTGTGAAGAATGCCAATACCGTCGTCTTGAATGGCAATCCGCTGGACAAGGACCTGGGCGCCGCCCTGGGACGTGAGGTGCGCGTGATGAATGATGCCAACTGCATGCTGGCCTCCGAAGCGGGGGATGGCGCTGCGGCGGGCGCCAGGGTCGCTTTCGGCGTCATCATCGGCACCGGCTGCGGCGGCGCGGTCGCCATCGACGGTCGCCCCCTGGTGGGCGCTAATGCGATTGCAGGCGAATGGGGACACAACCCCCTACCCTGGGCGACGGACGACGAGCGCCCCGGCCACTCCTGTTATTGCGGCAAGTCGGGCTGTATCGAGGGCTTCCTGGCTGGACCGAGCCTCGCCCGCGACCATGGCACCGGCCAGAAGGCGGCCGAAATCGCCGCCGCCGCCGAAGCAGGCGATGCCACAGCCGAGGCCAGCCTGCAGCGCTACGAGGATCGGCTGGCGCGTGCCCTCACCACCATCATCCATGTCCTGGACCCGGATGTGATCGTGCTGGGCGGTGGGGTGTCCAATCTGAAACGCCTCTATACCAATGTGCCGCCGCGCATCGAAAAGCTGATTTTCGGCGGTGGCCCGCTGCGCACCCGCCTAGTGCAATCCAAGCATGGCGATTCGACCGGCGTGCGTGGTGCGGCGTGGCTCTGGCCAATCGCCTGACGACACCCCATATAACGGGCATGCGCTCGCTGGCCCTTCTTCTGCTGCTCACCGCAGCCACTGCAGCACTGCCCCCCGCAGCACTGGCCCAGACCTACTGGGATCCGGCGGCGCCCGCTGGTAATCCAGCCTCTTCTCTCACCCCGCCATCCTTCGGGGCGATCACGCCGCCGCTTGATCGCAATACCAGCGACCGGCTGAACACTGGGATCGGCAATTCCCAGTTTCAGCAGCAGTTGCTGCGCCCGCAGCCGGGCGCCAGTTGGGAAGAGCAACGGCGGATGGAGGTGGAACGGGATCGACTGCGCGCCGAACAGGCCCGCATCGAAAGTGAGCGCCGCCGCCTGGATCCGACGCGCCCTTAGTCCTTTTCGTAAAGGGCTATCGCTTCAAGCCCATGCAGCTTCGCCGACGTCTTGAGGCGCCCATCCCCCTTCACAGTCGCTACGAATTGTTCGACACGCCCTAGCCAGTCGGGAGAATTCTTCGGCACGGCATAGCCGTAGTTGGAAACACCGACGGCCAGACGCGGTTCGATGACGCGCGCCCAGTCATATTCCATCTCGACCCGGCGGCTATAGGCATAGTCGGTGGCAAAAGCGTCCGCACGGCCTGACAGGACTTCTTCTTCGCGGGTGTCGGTCGCCTTCAGGACCATCAGACGCGCCGAACGCAGAGCTGCGCGGAAATAATCCTCCATCACGGTTCCCGCTGTCACCGCCAGCACGACGCCGGGCTTATCTATATCGTCCCACGACCGGATCACCGTGCTGGCCTTGGGCGCTACCAGCACGATGGAGGAACGCAGATAAGGCCGGGTGAAATCGACACGGCGCATGCGCTCCTGGGTGATCGACACCGCCATCATCGCCACGTCGCATTTATCGCCCTCCAGCGCTGGAAGAAGCTGGGTGAAGCTGATTTCCACATATTCCAGCCGCACCCCAAGATCGCGGGCGAATTCCTTGGAAAGATCGATATCGATTCCGCGCAACAGGCCGTCGCGCGGATTACGGTAAGTCACCGCATAATATGACGGCCAGATACAGACCCGCATCACGCCACGGGCCAAAACACGCGCCAGACGATCCTCTGCGGCCTGTACTACACCTGCGCACAAGATTGACACCAGAACGAGCGTCGCGCCTAGTAGACGGAGAAAGGGCTGGTTCGCATCGGCCATCATCGGGTCCATCGTTTTGGCAAAGGCGCCGTGAAAGAGCATAACAGCCAAACCGCCCTCCCTGACAAGGCCGGCAAGCCCTTGGACATGGACGGCAGCCATCTGGCCTTCTGGTTCGCCGCCGCACTCCTGCTGGCCGCAGTCGTTCTAGGGGGGCTGCTGGCCTTCTCGGCGGTCGTCAATCGTGATCGCCATCTCGAGGATTCGTCGGGTCTTGCCGAAAGTCTGACCGGCCTGATCGAGGGGCAAGTCGCCCATGGGCTTCAGACCACCACCCTGATTCTGGAAAGCCTGAAACCATTTACCCAGGGCGGCAGGATTAACGTCGATAGCGCGACCTTGAGTGCCAGACTGCGCTACAATCCCCAGATCCGCGGCATCCTGATGGCCGACGCCGAGGGGATCGTTCGCCTTTCGACCCTCGATACCGCCGACATCGGTCAATGGATCGGGGCGCTTGATGTCTTTGTTCAGCAGGAACGCGCCACCGCGGATCTGCCGATCCTGGGAACGCCGCGCCTTGGCCGATCCATCGGACTGACCGAGGTTGAGGGGGTCGAGTATCTTCCCTTGAGCGTGCGCCTGTCCGATGCCAACGGCAATTTCGCCGGGGTTCTGGTGGCCTTGCTCAATCCCCTGTTCTTCCAGACACAGTATCAGTCGATCCTGCGGCTGCATAACGCCACTGTCGATTTGATCCGCTATGACGGCACACCTCTGGTCATGGCGACAAATCTGGCCGCCAATACTCCCAGCCAGGCAGGAACCCCCATCTTCACCCAGTTCCTGCCCCGGCAGGAAAGCGGCACCTATGTCGCCGATGCCAGTGATACGACGCCGGAGCAGATCGTCAGCTTCCGGGTCACCCGTACCTTCCCCGTGGTCATCCGGGTCGGCCTCGATCGCACGATGATCCTGGCCCAATGGCGTGCCGATACCTTGCGCGACAGCGCAGGTACCGGGGTTGCCTTGCTTTTGATTGGTGGAGCGCTGGGTATCCTCTGGCATCAGACACGCACCCTAAGGACCCAGCACCAGACGTTGATGGAAACCGGTCAGGTCGCAACAGCGGTGCGCTCTCAGCTCGAAATGGCGATGGAGAGTATGTCCGACGGTTTCGTTTTCTGCGATGCCGATGACAGGATCGTCCTCTTCAATAATACCTACCGTCGATACTATCCGCGCTCGGCCTCGATCATGGAGCGCGGCATCCCGTTCGAGTTGCTGCTGCGTCACGGAGTTGCCGCCGGTGAATATCCCGACGCGGCCGGGCGGGAAGAGGCCTTCATTTCCGACCGGCTTGCCCGCCATCGGTTCCCGGGCGAGCCGTTCGAGCAGAAACTGGCCACCGGGCGCTGGGTCCGCGTTCTCGAACAGCGCACCAAGGATGGCGGCACGGTCGGCCTCCGCATCGATATTACCGAGCTGAAGCAGCGTGAAGCGGCCCTGACCGAAGCCCGCACCCAGGCCGATCAGGCCAACGATGCCAAATCTCGCTTTCTGGCGCACATGAGCCACGAGATCAGAACGCCGATGAACGGAATCCTGGGCATGATCGGCCTGCTGACCCAGACGCCGCTGGCGCCAGAACAGCGGCATTACGCCGATGTGATCGAGGATTCGACCCAGGCGCTGCTCCGCATCCTCAACGATATTCTTGACTATTCGCGCCTCGAAGCCGGTCGTCTGCCGATCGAGAGCGCCCCCTTCGACCTGGATAAATCGTTGAAGTCTGCCCTGGCATTGATCGAGGCGGAAGCCCGCCGCAAGGGCATCCGCCTCGAGTTCGACCGCGCCGCTGACCTGCCGGAGCTGGTGATCGGCGACAGCGGCCGGCTGCGCCAGATCATCCTCAATCTCCTGGGCAATGCGGTAAAGTTCACAGAGAGCGGAACGGTCAGCCTATCGGCCCAGCCCATGCGCGGCGATCTGATCGAATTTGCCGTCAGCGATACCGGCATCGGCATCGCCGAGGATGTCCTGCCCCGGCTTTTCCAGCAATATGAACAGGCTGCCAGCAGCACCCAGCAGCAATACGGCGGATCGGGCCTTGGACTAGCGATTGCCAAGCGCCTGACCGAAGCCGTGGGCGGCACAATCGGCGTTACCAGCCGCGCAGGCGAAGGCAGCCGCTTCTGGATTTCCGTGCCGCTGCCTGCCGTGCGCTCAAGCGCGCCCGCCCCTGTCGATGCCATGCCGACCGCACCGCCACCACCTTACGAACCTACCGAAAATACCGGCCCCGCCCTCTCGGTCCTGGTGGCAGAAGACAATGCCATCAATCAGCGGGTAATCGGCGCGATGCTGGAACGCCTAGGGCATCAGGTCTCCTACGCGGACAACGGACGCCTTGCCTTGGCCGCGATGGTGGAGCGTAGCTTCGACGTCATCCTGATGGATATCCAGATGCCGGAAATGGATGGCGTCGAGGCAACCCAACTGGCTCGGGCACGTGGCATCAAGACGCCGATCCTGGCTGTAACAGCCAATGTCCTGATCGAGGATCAGCAGCGCTATCGAGCAGCAGGTCTGAATGCTGTTCTGACAAAGCCCGTTCGGCTGAACATTTTGGAGACCGCCTTAAAGGACCTCCAACCGGCCGACCGGGCTTAATCGGCGATACAAACCCGGTTACGACCGGTGTCTTTAGCCCGATAGAGCGCGGCATCAGCCCGGAGCAGCAGAGTATCTGCCGTATCATCAGGGCGTCCCTGGGTAACCCCGGCACTGACTGTCACGACCAGCCGCCCATGATCTGTCTCGATGACGGCGCTCTCAATAGCCTTCAATAAGTCCTCGGCGCGGGTCGCGGCATCATCCTGCGGACAATTATGCGCCAGCACGATGATTTCCTCGCCACCCCAACGGCAGACGATATCGCTGTCGCGCATGACATGGCGGACCAGATCTGAGATCTGCCTCAGCACCTTGTCCCCCATGAGGTGGCCATAGGTATCGTTCACGTTCTTGAAGTGATCGATGTCGATCAGGATCAGGGAGAAGCGGTCGACGCTGCGCCGGTATTTCTTGACCGCCGCTTCAAGCGCATCGTCGAACACCTGACGGTTCACCAATCCGGTCAGCTTATCCGTGGTCGCCATTTCTTCCAGGCGCCGCTGATAAAAGGCGACGGCGTAGAAGATCAAACCAACCGTAAGCAAGACGATCACAACACCGATCAGGCTGTTGACCCAGAAGCCACGCTGAAGATCGCGCATAGCATCGGCTTCGCGCTGCTCGACAAGCACATACCAGCCAAGTTCGGGAATCAGCCGCGCAGTCGCCAGCATAGGTTCGCCATCGCGGACATAGTCGTAATAGCCGCTGTTGGACGACAAGAGTTTCGGAGCCAGCCGTGCCAGACCGGAAATATCCTGAAGGCGCTCATTCTCCGCCGCATGCCGACCGGCCCGAACGGTCACGCGTCCACCCTGGTCGACAAAATAGATATTACGCCGCTCATCATCGGCATAATGGGACAGGATGCGCGTCAGCCCTTCCAGTTCCAGTCCTACACCCGTCAGAGCCAGGAACTTGCCACCGGCATCGGTCATCCGATAGTTGATGAAAACCGTCGGCGTATTGCTCTGAGCCTGATTGAAATCCAGATTGATCTCATAGGGCTTGTCGAGCCCCCTCATCCGAAAGAACCAGACGTCTTCCGGATCGGCCTCGTCAACCACCTGCGGCACACCGGAAAAATGATAGTAGTTCTTGGTGCGATCCGAGATCAGGAAGGCCGTAAAAACACTGTAGCGTTTTCGGATTTCCGCCAGATAACTGACGATATGCGATTGGGGCATTTCGCCGTTTTCAAGCCAAGTCCGCACAAATGTGTCATGCGCCATGAGCGAGGAAACGAACAGAGGTTCAAGAAGATCAGCCTGGATTTCCGCATAGATATTGCTGCTGGTCAGCGGCAATTCGTTGCGAAGGATGGTCTCTTTCAGGGCAGCGGTCGAGATCTGGTAGCTGATGATGTTGGTCGACAGGAACCCGGCGACCAGAACGGCGCTTATCACCGCCATGAGCCGCCCGCGTATCGACACCGCCATTCCACCCCTGCTCGATCATCAACTTCCCTGGCTGCATTAGGCTGATCAACGACGGCGCAAACAAGGAATTTTTCGCTAGTATCCGCCAATAGCTGTCCAAAGTTTCACCCCAATCAACTGCCTGACTGTGCTAGACGCAAATTCATCATCGATCGTGTAGACCTCATTTCATGCGCATACTGACATTTCTGCACGACGCCTTCGGCGGTCGTGGCGGCATTGCAAAATTCAATCGGGACCTTTTGGGCGCGCTCTGCTCGCATCCTAAGGTATCCGAAGTCGTCTGCCTGCCGCGGGTGGTGGTCGATCCTGTGGGTGATCTGCCGCCTAAGCTTCGCTACTGGTCTTGGACCGCGAAGGGAAACTGGGCCTATATCGCGGGGGAAGCCGCCGCCCTGACAGACCCGCAATGGTACGATCTGGTGATTTGCGGCCATGTGCGCCTGCTGCGCCTGATGGCCCCTTTGCGCCTGCGGAAAAAGACGCCGATGGGCCTGATCCTGCATGGGGTCGATGCCTGGGAGCCCTTTGGTGGTGATAGCGTGATGCGCGAGATCCATCGTCTGGACTGGTTCCTGTCGGTGTCCGAATTCACCAAGCAGAAGTTCCTTGGCTGGACCGGCTTGCCGCCCGAAAAAGGACTTGTCGTCCCTAATACCGTCGATTTGGCCAAATTCACCCCCGGCTCCAAGGATGAGGGGCTGATCGCCCGTTATGGCCTTGCGGGCAAGCGGGTGCTGATGGGCATGGCGCGCCTGGATACCCGCGAACGCTATAAGGGGTTCGACGAGGTGATGGAGGCGATGCCGGATCTCCTGACCCGTCACCCGGACCTCGTCTATATAATCTGCGGCGACGGGTCCGATAAGCAGCGCCTTCAGGATAAAGCCGCTGCGCTGGGGATCGGTGACAAAGTCATCTTCACCGGCTATGTGGCCGAGGAGGAAAAGGTCGCGACATATCGTCTGGCCGACGTTTTTCTGCTGGCGGGTTGGGGCGAAGGCTTCGGCATCGTCCTGATCGAAGCCATGGCTTGCGCTGTTCCGTCGATTGCCTCCAACCTCGATGCCAGCGCCGAGGCCGTGATGGACGGCGCTTTCGGCCTCGTCTGCAATCCCAAGGATCCGCCCGACCTGAAGCGTGCGATCGAGGAAGCCCTCGCCCGGCCGAAGATCGTCCCCGCCGGTCTCGACACCTTTGGCGATCAGGCGTTCGAACGCCGCATTCACGACATGATCGTGGGACGGTATCATAAGGCATGATCAGGCTCGCCTACCTCGTCACCCATCCGATCCAGTATCAGGCCCCGCTGCTGCGCCGAGTCGCTGCTATGCCGGGGGTTGAACTGACGGTCTTCTTTGCGTCCGATTTCTCCGCCCGTGCCTTCGTCGATCCCGATGTCGGTCAGGCAGTCACCTGGGACGTGCCGCTGCTCGATGGCTATCGGTACGAGGTGCTGGATGCCTGGACCAAGCCGCTTGGGGCGGGGGAAGTACCGTCGGTCTGGTGCCCGCTCTCCAAAGGCTTGGGCGGCAAACTCGTCAATTTCGACGTTCTGTGGGTCCATGGCTGGAACCGTGCCAGCCATTGGCAGGCCCTTGTCTCGGCCAAAGCCCGGGGGCTCGAGGTCCTGATGCGGGACGAGCCGAATGCGCAATCCTCGCCGCGTTCGGGGCTGAAGAAGTTCGCCAAGCGGATGTTCTTCAAGCTGATGAACCGCTTTGTCGATGCCTGGCTGCCCATCGGCACCCTGAACCGCGCCTATTATCGCGAAAACGGCATCCCCGAGCGCAAGCTGTTCGACGTTCCCTATGCCGTCGACAATGATTTTTTCCAGGCGCGCGCCGCCGAAGCCGCCGCACGACGCGAAGACCTGCGGGCGTCCCTGGGGCTTGAGGCCGGACGCCCTATCGTCCTCTTCGCCGCCAAGCTCATCGACCGCAAGGCTCCACTGGACCTGCTGGACGCCTTCGCCCGGATCGCGAGCGACCCCGACAGCCGCCGCCCCTATCTGCTGTTCGCAGGTGACGGCCCTCTGCGTGCCGCCATCGAAGAACAGATCGCCGTCCAGGCGATCCCCGGCGCGACCGTCCTGGGGTTCCAAAGCCAGGCCCAGCTTGCTGCACTCTACGATCTCTGCGATCTCTTCGTGCTGCCCTCGGAGCGCGAAACCTGGGGTCTTGTGGTGAATGAGGCGATGAATGCTGGACGCGCGATCATCTGCTCTGACCGTATCGGTTCGTCCGCCGATCTGGTGAAAACTGGCGAGAATGGCGCGATCTATCCCTTCGGCGATGTGGATGCTTTGGCGGAACGCCTGCGTTTCTGCCTCAGCGACCCCGCACGCCTCGCCGCCATGGGCCGCGCCAGCCGGGCGATCATCGACCGCTGGAGCTTCAATGAAGACATCGCAGGGCTGGAAGCGGCCCTTGCCAAGGTAACCGGTAAGAAGCCCCTATGAGCGCGATACCCATCCTCGTTACCGGCGGTGCCGGTTATATCGGCAGCCATACCTGCAAGGCGCTCGCTGCCGCAGGATATCTGCCGATTACCCTCGATAATCTCTGCCGTGGGCATCGGGATGCGGTCAAATGGGGCCCGTTCGAACATGCCGATATCACGGACCGGGCCGCCCTCGACCGTATCCTCAAGAAGTGGAAGCCCGCCGCCATTCTGCATTTCGCGGGACTGGCCTATGTGGGGGAAAGCGTCACCGATCCCGGCCTCTACTGGCGGGTCAATGTCGTGGGCGCCTTCACCCTGATTGAAGCCGCGCGCGATGCCGGGATCGACAAATTCGTCTTCTCCTCGACCTGTGCCACCTACGGCATTCCCGACGTGCTGCCAATCACGGAAGCGACGCCGCAGAACCCGATCAACCCCTATGGCTATACCAAGCTGGCGGTGGAGCGGCTGCTGGCCGATATGGAACCGGCCCATGGTCTGCGCTCCATCTCCTTGCGCTATTTCAATGCGGCCGGCGCCGACCCGGCAGGCGAGATCGGCTGGGACCATGACCCCGACACCCGCATCGTGCCGCTGGCCGTCAAAGCAGCCCTGGGCGTCGGCCCGGCCTTGAGCGTTCTAGGCACCGACTACCCGACCGCCGATGGCACGTGCGTGCGGGACTATATCCATGTCAGCGACCTTGCCGCCGCCCATGTCCAGGCTTTGAAGATCCTGGAGGCGGGTGCGAAGACCCAGCGTCTGAACCTTGGCACAGGTCGGGGTATTTCGATCCGCGAGTTGATCGCGTCGGTCGAAAAGGTGCTGGACCGCAAGGTTCCGGTCGTCACCTCACCCCGCCGCCCCGGCGATCCGCCGACACTGGTGGCTGACGCATCGGCTGCCCAGGCTGCCCTCAATTGGACGCCGATGCGATCCGATCTCGACAGCATCATAGCCGACGCGGCATCTTGGGTCCGCCGTCACCACAATCGATAGTTCCCATGGATCGATCCAAGACTTCCGTTCTCGTCGCCCATCCCGGCGCCGCTCATTTCATTTATGAGCTGGTAGCGGCCGTGCAGGCCCTTGGCTTCGACGGACATTTCGAGACGGGTTTCTATTACGATCCCGAAGGCAGTTGGGCGCGCCTGTTAAAGGCTCTACCACCGGGGGCGCAGGCGTCCCTGGAGCGGGAATTCCGCCGTCGCACCCATGGCGATGTCGATGCCAAGAAGGTGTCGACCCATGCGCTGTACGAACTTCTCTACGTTGCGGCGGCCCGCAAGTTCAAACATCGCCCAGCCTTGCCAACCAGCCTGATGAACTGGCGCAACCGCCGGATCGATACACTCGCGGCTGACAGAGTTCTTCAGGAGAAGCCGAAGGTCGTCATCGGCCACGACACCTCCGCCATCGCCACCCTCAAGGCCGCCAAGCAGGTCGGCAGTCTCGCCGTGCTCAATCAGATGATCGGCCATGTGGCTGTCGGCGACCGCATCCTGTCCGAGGAAGCAGCCTTACATCCCGACTGGGCCGATAGCCTGCATGCGGGTGCCCCGAAGTGGCTGATCGATCAATGCATCGAAGAGGCGCGCCTTGCCGATCTGGTGCTGGCCCCGTCGGAATATGTGAAGCAGACGATGATCGAGGTCGGCACACCCGCAGACCGGATCGAGATCATTCCTTTCGGCGTGCGTGTCGACCGCTTCTCGCCGCCTGAAAACGGCCGTCAGCCGGACGGCAAATTCCGCCTGCTCTATGTCGGTCAAATCAGCCAGCGCAAGGGACTGAAATACGTCCTGGAAGCCATCAAGCAGATCGGCGACCGCTCCATCGAACTCCTGATGGTCGGCGGCATGGTCGGCGAAGGCAAAGGCCTCAAGCCCTATGACGGCTGGTATCGCCACATCCCGAACGTGCCGCATTCAGAGGTGCCTGGCCTGTTCCGCACTGCCGACCTTTTCGTTTACCCGTCCCTGCACGAGGGATCGGCGAATGCGATCTTCGAGGGGATGGCCTCAGGGCTGCCGGTTTTGACCACGCTCAACTCCGGCTCGATGGTCCGCGACGGTATCGAAGGCCATATCCTGCCGATCCGCGATGTCGATGCCCTGGCCGAGAAGATCCTGGCCGTACGTAACGATGCCGACAAACGCGCTGCCATGGGCCGGGCGGCACGGGTGCGGGCGCTGCAATTCACCTGGGATCACTACCGCGCCCGCCTGGGCCAGATTCTCGACGGGCGGCTGGATTAAGCCTGGCTCTGCCGCCCGATCAGGGCCGCCCCGAAGACACCCGACGCATCACCCAATTTCGCACGTACAACCGGCGTCTTGAACGGCACGGCCATCGCCTGCCGCGCCAAGGCCGTTCGTCCGGCATCGAACAGGATCGGCAGCAGCGACACACCGCCCCCAACCACGATGACATCGGGGTCGAAGGCATTGACCAGACTGCCAACACCGACACCGAACGCTTCCACCATTTCCGCCAGAACACTGGCCGCGACCACATCGCCGCTCCCTGCGCGCTCGGCAATAACCGCCAACCGCGTATTGCGGCCCGTCAGTTCGTAATAGCGCCGCTCCAGCGCGGTGCCTGAGAGATATTGCTCCAGGCAGCCACGCCGCCCGCAATAACACTCGCGCCCGCTCATCTCGACCGCGATGTGACCGATCTCGCCCGCAATACCATGGCGACCGGCCTGAACCCGCCCATCGATGACCCAACCACCGCCGACGCCGGTGCCGATGGTGATGCCCAGCACGATGCGAGCGTTGCGCCCGGCGCCGAAGTTGGCTTCGCTCAGCGCAAAAGCCTGGGCATCATTGATGAAGGCGACAGGTGCTCCCACGGCTTGCGACAGCAGCGCCGGCAAAGGCGTGCCATCCAGCCAGGGCATGACGCAGTTACGCACTTCCCCGCTTTGGGGATCGATGGATCCTGGCAATCCCAATCCGACCGTCGTCGGACCATCAGCCTTGGCGCGAGCCTCCTGGATCATCGTTGCAAGCTGCGCGATCAGACCACCGGGCCCCTTGTCCGTCACGGTGGGTTTGCGGTCGCGCCACAGCGGCTTTTCGATCGCAGCTCCGCTTAACGTGATATCGACCTTGGTGCCTCCTAGATCGACCCCAATGTGATGCATACTCATACCCTGGCTTCCTGTTTTCTGAGGCTGCTTCCCGGTGGCGCTTGTTTGCCGTCGATTAATTCAATTCACTTGATTTGAAGAAAGGCCCATAGAGTTGTAAAGGGAGATTCTGAGTGGAACGGAGGAGACCTCTATGATCGGCCATGGCGGCACGAACCTCGACTATGCGCGGGCATTTAATCGCCGCGTGATCATCGAAGCCGTGCGTCTTCAGGGGCCGATCACCCGTGCCGAACTGACGCGTTTAACGCATCTTTCAGCCCAGACGATTTCGAACATCGTCGCCGAGCTGGTTGAAAGCGGCCTGATTCTGGTCGAGGGGCGCCGTACCCCCCGGCGCGGTCAACCGGGCACGGACCTGGCCCTCAACCCCAATGGGGCAGCTACCATCGGCCTTGCGATCGAACAGAATGCCCTGACTGCCGTGCTTCTCAATCTGACGGGAGAGATCAAAGCCCGGCGCTCCATCCCGCTGGCCCAGGCCACCCCCGAGTTGGTGTTTCCTGCGGCCGAAACGCTGGTGGATGAGATGAAGAACTTGTCTGCCGGAACACCGCTCTGGGGTCTCGGCATCTCGATGCCCGGCCCCTTCGAGGTGGATGCCGCCGATTTCACCGGTCCCGCCACCCTGCCAGGCTGGGAAGGGATTGCGGCCCGTGAGCGCTTCGAGGAAACCCTGGGACTGTCGGTGGAGGTGGAACGGGACGCCGCAGCAGCAGCTCGGGCTGAATATCTCTATGGTGCGGCCAAGCCGATGCGACATTTCTTCTATCTGCATTTTGGTGTCGGCCTGGGCGGAGCCTTCGTGATCGACGGTCACCCCCTGCGCGGTGCCCGTGGCAATGCAGGAGAAATCGGCCTGATGCCCGCCAGCGACGGGCAGCCACTGGAAAGCAAGGTTTCCCTGCTGGCACTGCACGAGTTGCTGCGCTGGAAGAGCCTGACCCGTGACATTGCCGAACAGCCCGATCATCCTGCGATGGTGGGCTGGATCGCCATTGCCGCAAAAGAACTGCGACGGGGCGTCCGCATTATCGAAAACCTGTTCGATCCGCAGTCCATCGTGATCGGCGGCCATCTGCCGCCGCCAATTCTGGAAGCGCTGATCACCGCCTTGCAGCCGCTGGATGCCACGGTTGCCGATCGGCACACACGACGTTTTGCCCGGTTAACACCCGCCGCCCTGGGGCCGGACGCTCAGGCGATGGGAGCCGCCGCGCTGCCGATGCACGAAACCCTCTCACCCCACCCGAAGAGCCTGCGCAAGATCGGCGCCGATACCCCCGCGCCACAGGTCTAGTCCAAGGCCGGCAACATGTCCGCCCCCGCCCGAAAGCCGCCGCCGCGTCACCGCGCTTTGTTCGCCTAGCCCACAACAGGTCCATTGTTCGCTCGCCTTGCACCGGCAATTGGAGGCATTAGTACTGGGCGCCATGCGCCTCTTGGCCAATCTTCTGGAGCGACGGGGATAAACGTGGATCTGACCGGACTGACACCAACCGATGCCCGCTGGCAGGACATCGCCGCCCTTTATGACAGCACCCCCGATATGACCAATCTGGAGCACGGCTACTGGAGTGTCATGGCTACGCCGGTCAAGCGTGCTTACCTTGAACATATCGAGCGCATCAACGCCCAGAACGCCGTCTATGCGCGCGGCCGCATGCCCGAAGATGTGGAGACAGTGCGACGCCGGGTGGCGGCGGGCCTCGGCTGCAGCATCGACGAGATCGCACTCACGCGGGGCGCAGCCGACAGCGACCGGCTGCTGATCTCCGGCTATAACCGCCTGAAGCCGGGCGATGCGGTCCTCTATTCGGACCATGATTATCACGCCGCTCAATATGCGATGAAATGGCTGTCGGCTCGGCGCGGGGTCACAGTGCTTCGTATTGCCATCCCCGAACAGGCAAGCCAGGCCGAGGTCGTTGCGCTCTACGAGACAAAGCTCATTGAGCGCCCGGACATTCGCATGATGCTGCTGACCCATGTCTGCCATCGCAGTGGGCGCGTGCTGCCGGTGGCCGAAATCATCGCCATGGCCAAGGCCCGCGGCGTCGACGTGATCCTGGATGCCGCCCATTCGCTGGGCCAGATCGCCTATCGCATCGATGATCTCGGCGCCGATTTCGCCGCCTTCAATCTGCATAAATGGTGGGGAGCGCCCCTGGGTATCGGCTTCCTCTATATCCGCAAAAACCGGATCACCGATATCGATGCCGACATGGCGGATGAGGATTGGCCCGGCGATGATATCCGCGCGCGCAGTCATTATGGCTTCATCGATTTCGCAACTATCCTGGCGACCCCAACCGCCATCGACCTGCATGAGCAGATCGGCGCCAGCGCCAAACAAGCGCGCCTGACCTATCTGCGGGATTACTGGGTCAGCCGGGTGCGGAATCTGACGGGGATCGAGATCGTCACACCGGACGAAGCCGGGGCTTATAGCGCGCTGACCAGCTTCCGGATCGCGGGGCGTGAGGCTGGGGCCATCGTTACCGAACTACGCGACCGCTATCGCATCCAGACCGTGGCCCGTCCCGGTCTCGCTAAAGGACCGGTGGTGCGGGTAACCGTCGGCATGCCGACACGGGAAGGCGAGCTCGACAAGTTAATCGCGGCCTTGACGGAAATGACCACCGCCTGAAACAAAAAACCCCGCCGTTGCCGGCGGGGTTTTTCATTGGTGCATCTCACCTTAAGCGGACAGCTTGTCCAGCTCGCGGATGATGGCGTCGCCCATGGTGGTAGTCGAGACCTTGGCAGCACCGGCCGACATGATGTCGCTGGTGCGGATACCGCCTGCCAGCACGTTCTTGACCGCCTTTTCGACGAGATCGGCATCTTCGTCCATATCGAAGGAATAGCGCAGCATCATCGCAAAGCTGAGGATCATCGCCAGCGGGTTGGCAAGATCACGACCGGCAATGTCCGGGGCCGAGCCATGGACCGGCTCGTACAGTGCCTTACGGCGGCCGGACGCATCCGGCGCACCGAGCGAGGCGGACGGCAGCATGCCCAACGAACCGGTCAGCATCGCCGCGCAATCCGAGAGGATATCGCCAAAGAGGTTATCGGTGACGATGACATCGAACTGCTTGGGCGTGCGTACCAGCTGCATCGCACAATTGTCAGCATACATGTGCTGAAGTTCGACTTCCGCATATTTGGCGTCATGCAGCTTCTGCACTTCTTCGCGCCACAGCACACCCGACTCCATGACATTGGCCTTTTCGACCGAATGCACCTTGTTCGAGCGCTTCTTGGCAAGATCGAAGGCCACCGCCGCGACACGCACGATTTCCGACGTGGTGTAGGACTGGGTATTGAAGCCGCGACGCTCGCCATTCGGCAAGGTCTCGATACCACGCGGCTCGCCAAAATAGACGCCGCCGGTCAGCTCGCGCACGATCAGGATATCGAGGCCGCGCACCAATTCGGGCTTCAGGCTGGAAGCTTCGGCCAGGGCTTCGAACACCAGCGCGGGCCGCAGGTTGGCGAAGAGCTGCATGTCCTTGCGCAGACGCAGCAGGCCGCGTTCCGGCTTGACCGCGAAGGGCAGATCGTCCCACTTCGGACCACCGACCGCGCCGAACAGCACCGCATCGGCGCCCATGGCGTCGGCCATGGTCTCATCGGTCAGCGGCGTGCCATGGGCGTCATAGGCTGCACCGCCGACAAGGCCTTCGTTCACTTCGAACGTCACCTGACGGCGCTTGGCCATCCAGTCGATAATGCGGCGCACCTGGCGCGATACTTCCGGTCCGATGCCATCGCCGGGCAGCATCAACAGGGTCTTGTTCGCCGTCATTCTTGCAATCCTCGGGTTATTTTTGGAGTGAGGTTAAGCCGAAAGCCAAGGCTGGCTAGTCTTCAGCTTGGCTTCATAATCGTCGATGGCCGAGCCCTTCTGCATCGTCAGGCCGATATCGTCGAGGCCATTCAGCAGGCAGTGCTTGCGGAAGGGATCGACGTCGAAGGCAATCGTGCTGCCGTCGGGGCGGGTGATGAGCTGCTTTTCCAGATCGATGGTCAGCTTGGCATTGGCGCCATTGCGGGCGTCATCCATCAGCTTGTCGACGGTTTCCTGCGGCAGGCGGATCGGCAGAATGCCGTTCTTGAAGCAGTTACCGTGGAAGATATCGGCAAAGCTGGGGGCGATCACGCAGCGGATGCCGAAATCCAGCAGCGCCCAAGGGGCATGCTCGCGGCTCGATCCACAGCCGAAATTCTCGCCCGCGACGATGATCTCGGCCTTGCGATAGGCAGGCTGGTTCAGCACGAAATCGGGGATCTCGCTGCCATCTTCCTTGTAGCGCATTTCGTCAAACAGATGCTTGCCGAGGCCGGTGCGCTTGATGGTCTTCAAGAAGAGCTTCGGGATCAACATGTCGGTGTCGATGTTGATCAGCGGCATCGGGGCGGCAACGCCCGTCAGTTCGGTAAACTTATCCATGGAACCCCTCCGATCAGGCGCTGCGGTAGACCCGCGCGCCGAGAATTTGGTCGTACAAAGCCGGGCGCCCGAAAGCCACCAGCGGTAAAGTCCAGAACAGCGCCAGCTTCAACGGCTGACGCAGAAGCGCACGCTTGAAACCAAGTGCCGCGCCTTCCGCGTCGCCGACCTGGATATGGAAGGTCGATTTGCCGAAGGTATAGGCCTTACCGCCACGCTCGAACCGGGCAAAGTACAGCCACGGCACGGCGACCAGCAGGACGCGCGGCACCCATAGGGCAGCGGCACTCTGGCTCGGGTCGCTGTCGCCATTGGCCGACGCCATGACGATGCCAAAGACGGTAGAGAGGACAAGCAGGACGATGGAAATCGCCAGCGTGTCCACCAGACCAGCCCCGATGCGCCGCCAGAGCGGTGCCGATACCAGCGGATCGCTCAAAGGCCGATCTGCCGGACGTCGGTCAGGTGACCCATGATCGCAGCAGCCGCAGCCATTTCCGGGCTGACGAGATGGGTGCGACCACCACGGCCCTGGCGACCTTCGAAGTTACGGTTCGAGGTCGAAGCGCAGCGCTCGCCCGGCTCCAGCCGGTCAGCGTTCATCGCAAGGCACATGGAGCAACCCGGCTCGCGCCATTCGAAACCGGCTTCAACGAAGATCTTATCGAGACCCTCGGCTTCAGCCTGCTCCTTGACGAGGCCCGACCCCGGCACAACCATCGCGCCGACATGGCTAGCAACCTTGCGGCCCTTGGCGATTGAGGCTGCTGCGCGCAGATCTTCGATGCGCCCGTTGGTGCAGGAACCGATGAACACGCGGTCGATCTTGACCTCGCTCAGCGGTAGACCCGGCTCCAGCCCCATGTAGGAGAGCGAGCGTTCGACGGCAGCGCGCTTGCCCGCATCGGCGATATCGGCCGGGTTCGGCACTTTCGCCGTGATCGGCAAGGCATCTTCCGGGCTGGTGCCCCAGGTAACGAACGGCACGAGTTCGGCGGCGTTCAGGGTGATTTCGGTGTCATAGACCGCGCCTTCGTCCGACGGCAGGGTCTTCCAATAGGCGACGGCAGCTTCGAACTGCGCGCCCTTGGGAGCGTTCGGGCGGCCCTTGAGATAGTCGAACGTCTTTTCGTCCGGCGCGATCAGACCAGCGCGAGCACCGCCTTCGATGGTCATATTGCAGACCGTCATGCGGCCTTCCATCGACAGATCGCGGATCGCCTTGCCCGCGAATTCGACCACATGGCCTGTACCACCGGCGGTCCCGATCTTACCGATGATCGCCAGTACCAGATCCTTGGCCGTCACACCGGCGGGCAGGTCGCCTTCGACGGTAATGCGCATATTCTTGGCGCGCTTCTGCACCAGGGTCTGGGTCGCCAGCACATGTTCGACCTCGGAGGTGCCGATGCCGAAGGCCAGCGCCCCAAAAGCCCCATGGGTCGAGGTATGGCTGTCACCGCACACGATGGTCATGCCCGGCAGGGTGAGCCCCTGTTCCGGCCCGACGATATGGACGATGCCCTGGCGGATATCGTCCATCGCATAGTAGGTCACGCCAAAATCGGCCGTGTTCTTTTCCAGCGTCTCGATCTGGATGCGGCTTTCATCGTCCGCGATACCGGCCGAACGGTCGGTGGTCGGCACGTTATGATCGGCAACGGCGAAGGTCAGGTCGGTGCGGCGCACTTTGCGGCCAGCGACACGAAGTCCTTCGAATGCCTGCGGGCTGGTCACTTCGTGCACGAGGTGGCGATCTATATAGAGGGTGGTCGTGCCATCCTCGGCCTGATCGACGACATGACTGTCCCAAATTTTGTCGAACAGCGTGCGTTTCGGTGCCATTTCCAACAATATCCCTTCCTTGACGATCCAGCCTTATTTGCACTTCGCAAGCGGCTGGTCTAGCGTGGCAGGGATTGAACGGCCGGACCGTCCGCCGTGCAAGGTGATATTCTTCGAGCGCTGCTGTAAGAAAACTCATGTCCTCACCCAGACGTTTAGCTCCGCTCAACGCCCTCAAGGCCTTCGAGGCCGCCGGGCGCCATCTTTCCTTCACGGCAGCCGCCGATGAACTATGCGTCACGCTGTCCGCCGTCAGCCATCAGATCCGGTTGCTGGAGGAACATCTGGGCGTCGCCCTGTTCCACCGCACCCGTAAGGGACTGGTCCTGTCGGCTGAAGGGCAGTTGATCCTGCCGGACTTGCGTGAAGGCTTCGACAAGATCGGCGCCTCGCTCTCCAAGCTCGACACAAGGCGCGAAGAAGGCGTCCTGACCGTCTCGATGCTGTCGACCTTCGCCATGCGCTGGTTCATCCCGCGCCTGGGCCGGTTCCAGGAGAAACATCCGGCAATCGAAGTCCGCATCTCGACCTCGGTCAATTGGATCGATCTGGAGCGCGAGGGCATCGATTGCGCCATCCGCTTCGGTCGGGGCGGCTGGCCCGGCCTTGCGACGCACCGGATGTTCGATGAGGTCCTGCAGCCCGTTTGCGCCCCGGCCCTGCTGGACGAGTTGAAGCAGCCGGGCGACCTTGCGAATGCCCGCCTGCTACACGCCCAGTTGCGGCGCGAGGACTGGCGCCTGTGGCTCGCCGCGGCCGGTCTTGACGGCATCGATGCCAGCAAAGGCCCGGTTTTCGAAACCCGCGCCTTTGTGATTCAGGCTGCCCTGCAGGGGCTTGGCGTCGCCTGCCTCGACCCCGCTTTGGTGGCTGACGATGTTTCGGCGGGGCGTCTGGTTCGGCCTTTCGACCTGACGATCCCGATTGAGGGCGCCTATTGGTTTGTCTGCCCAGATCATCTCGCGACATCGCCCCGCCTGACCGTCTTTCGCGACTGGCTGCTATCGGAAGCCCAGGAGCAGACAGATCGGCGAGCAGGAACAGACGTCGGACACGGCGACTAAGGGCGCACGCAGGCAGCCGAAATCCTGGCCGTATCTGCCTGACACGCCCTTAAGCCACGCGATAGTGTCTGAAGGAAATCACCAGGAGGCGCATTGGGCCATCCCCTGCCCCTGCGGGAAGGCGTGGCCTGATCGCGGAACAAACTTTCCGTCCTGACGGGCAATCGGGTGAGGCTGCAGAAGCCGCCAGAAGTGGGCAAAGCTCGGTTATACAGGCCCTTTGGCGTTGCTGCCCTACGGCGCCACAGACTGCATGCCTGTGCGATATCCGCCTCAGACACCTCCTGGGCAAATTGCTTCACCCGATCAAACCAGCGGCGTGCGTCGCGTAGAAATGCCTTATCGACAGAGAGGATATTTGCCTCAATCTGCGGACCGGCCACTAAGCTCAGCCCATTCGCCGATGCATTTGACGATCCGAGAATCGCTTGATGCTGGGTCATATATACCTTGGCGTGCAGACCCGGCAGATGCAGCACTTTCACGCCAGGGCAATTCATCAAGAAAAGAATCTCGCGCGGATTGCATCCACCGCTCAATAGGTCGCAAATGATCGTAGCGCTTTGACCAGGGCGTAACGCATCCAATCCTAATAAATTAGCAACGCCCTTCCCCCAGAAGGCCACGGCGCAATAAATATCAGATCCGGAGAAAATCATCTTCCGGAATTCTTCTGAAACCTCCCCTCCACCAAGAATGCGTAACACAATATCTCTCCATCATTACTTAAATAAGAAAATCACAATCAAATAAACTTCACAATCAATAATACAACCACAAGTTAGTAATACTGTTTTCGCACGCACCACAGCACGGTCGCAAATTGGCCGTTTTTCGGCTAGAGGGTCACTTACGGAAATTGACCCACGCCCCTTGGAGGCTTTAATGCGCCGTCTGTTGCTGCTCCCCCTGTTGCTTGGCACCACAACCTTGGCCTCGACGGCATTTGCGGCGGCGCAGGCCCCGGTTCTGGAGAAAGTTACGATCTCCACCGCCGGCCTCGGATACTTCGAACACACCGCCGAGGTGGAAGACGACGGCACCATCCGCCTGTCGGTCCCGTTCGAACAGGTCGACGATATTCTGAAAAGCCTGATCGTGTCCGACCCGACCGGCCAGGTGTTGCGCGTGACCCTGCCGGGACGCGAACCCGATCTTTCCGCCATCGCCGACCTGCCGGTTCCAGCTGAAGCCCTGGGCAGCATCGACAGTCTGCTGATGGCGCTGAACGGCCAGGAAGTCATGATCACGGGCAACCGTACGGCGCGCGGCCGGGTGGTGTCGCTGCAGGAACGCATGGAGCCGCAAGCTGAAGGAAAACCGTCGGTCGCCCGCCGGACCCTGGCGCTGATGACCGGCGATGGGTTGCTCGAGATCCCACTGACCGAAGGCTTGTCTGTCCAACCCGCTGATCCTGCGCTGGCCGGGCGGATCAATGAGGCCATGCGACTCATTGCTCTGGCCAAGGAAAAGGGCAGCCGCGAACTGTCGATTACCGTCGCAGGCAAGGGCAAGCGGGCCGTGAAATTCGGCTATGTTGCCGCCGCGCCCTTGTGGAAAAGCAGCTATCGCCTGGACCTTGCCGGGAATGGCACCGAAGGTCGCCTGCAGGGCTGGGCGATCCTGGAAAACAAGAGCGGCCAGGACTGGAAGGACGTGAAGCTGACCCTGTCAGCTGGCAATCCCGTCGCCTTCCGCCAGGAACTCTATCGCTCCTATCTCGCAGACCGCCCTGTGGTTGCCATTGACTTGCCGAACCGCATTCTGCCGCCGGTCGATGAGGGGTCGGTGCAGATGGAGATGATGACAAAATCCGAGGCGCCGCTCGCCATGGCCGCCCCGGCACCTGCGATGGCCCCCAGCATGGCGGGCGCCTCGCGCGATCGCAGCCAGTCCGCCGATATGTCGGCGGGCTATGGCGGCCTTGGCAATGTGGCGACCGCTGCCGCTGCCGATGGCGAGACCCAGATTGATCTGACCCTGCCGACCAACGTCAGCGTTCCGGCTGGTCAGAGCCTGATGGTGCCGATTACCGACCGCACACTTCCTGCCAAAAGCACGCTGGTCTATCGCCCCGGCGAACAGGCGGCGACGGCCGCCGTCGATCTGACCAACAGCAGCGACACCAGCCTGCCGCCCGGCGCCCTGACCCTTTATCGCGGTGGCGCCTATGTCGGTGACGGGCGTCTGGCCTTACTACCGAAAGGCGACACCCGCTTCATCGCCTATGCCCAGGACGGGCGCCTGCAGATCCAGTCCGACCGGGCCGACACAGTACAGCTAACGAATATCAAAGCCAGCCGGGGCGTCCTGACGCTGGAGCGCCGAGCCGAGACCAGCCTGACCGTGAAGATCAAGGCCCCAGCAGGCGAAACCCGACCCTTGCTGATCGAACTGCCCAAATCCGGCGGTACGCTCGACACGCCGCCCAGCGGCTCGACTGAAACTCCGACCGCATGGCGCGTTCCTGTCACCCTGAAGCCGGGCGAGACCGTCACGCTACCGCTGACCACCAGCCGCGTGCTTTCCCAACGGGTAATTGCCAGCGACTTTGACCCCTCCACGCTGCTTGCCAGCGCCGAAGGCGGCAAGCTGCCGGAGAAGAGCCGCGCCTCGCTGGTCAAGCTCGCCGAGTTGCGCCGCGCGGTCACGGATGCTGCAACCGCCGCGACCCAAGCTCAGACCCGCCAGGAAAGTCTGGCCAACGATCAGGAGCGCCTGCGTGAAAACTTAGGGGCCGTCCCGGCGAACAGCGATCTCGCCAAGCGATACCTGAAGCAGCTGTCCGATAGCGAAGACCAGATCGGCAAGCAGGTCGCGGCGGAAGAAAACGCCCAGAAGGCGCATACCACCGCAAAGGCTGCGCTGGACGATTTCATCGCCAAGCTCGATCTTTGAGGAACTGCGGTCATCGGCGTATGGTGCGCCGATGACCGCGACCACCGACATCAAAGCCCAGATCAGAGCCGAGGCCCTGCGCCTCGGCTTCGATGTTGTCGGCTATGCACCGGCCAGCCTGCCGGAGGTGGCACGCGAACGGCTGGCCGAATTCCTGGCCGCCGGCAAACATGGCGATATGGGGTGGCTGGCGGGTCACCAGGATCGCCGTGGCAACCCCGATCAACTCTGGCCCGACGCCCGCAGCATCATCGTCGTCGGCGCCAATTATGCCCCCGGCCACGATCCGCTGGCGCTGGCCGATCAGCCCGAACGCGGCGCGATCTCGGTCTATGCCCGCAACAAGGACTATCACGACACCCTGAAAAAGCGCCTGCGCCAGTTGGGCGAATGGATCGGCAGGCAGTTCGGCGGTGATGCCCGCATGTTCGTCGATACCGCGCCGGTGATGGAAAAGCCTCTAGCGATGCAGGCGGGGCTGGGCTGGCAGGGCAAGCACACCAATCTCGTCAGCCGGGATTTCGGATCCTGGCTGTTCCTGGGCGAGCTTTTCACCTCGCTGGACCTCGCCCCCGACGGGGAAGAGGAGGATCATTGTGGCCGCTGCACCCGCTGCCTGTCCGCCTGCCCGACCGATGCTTTCGACGGCCCCTACAAACTCGACGGACGCAAATGCATCAGCTACCTGACCATTGAGAATAAAGGGCCGATCCCTCACCACTTCCGCGCGGCCATCGGCAACCGCATTTACGGTTGCGACGACTGTCTTGCGGTGTGCCCCTGGAACAAGTTCGCCCGCCCTACCCACGAGCCGGATTTCCTGCCACGCATCGAACTGACGGCGCCCCGCCTGGCCGATCTGTCGGCGTTGGACGATACAGATTTTCGCGCGCTTTTTGCAGGCTCCCCCATCAAGCGGATCGGGCGGGGGCGCTTTGTGCGCAATGTCTTGATCGCTTTGGGCAATAGCGGCAGCGAAAAAGCGGTTCCAGCCGTCATCCGGCTGCTGAGCGACGCCGACCCTCTGGTCCGGGGAGCTGCCGTCTGGGCGCTGTCCTGCCTGGCGCCCGATGACCTGGCCCGTCGTCAAAGCCTTGCGGCTTATGAAAGCGATGATACGGTGCTGGCCGAATGGAGCCTTCTGAAGGAACGACTATGCCCGGCCGCCTGACCGTTATCGCCAGCTTCATGCAGGATGTCAGCCTTGCCATCCCGCGCTCACCGCTGGCGGGGGAGACGATGTTCGCGGGCGATCTGACGCTGAGCGCAGGCGGTAAGGGCAGCAATCAGGCAGTTCAGGCCGCCCGCTGCGGAGCGGAAGTCGCGGTTGTCGCCGCAGTCGGTCAGGATGGCGGCGGCGATGGGGCGCTTCAGGTCTGGCAGAAAGAAGGGATCGATACGCAGCACGTCACCCGCATCGACGGGGTGGCAACCGGGACCGCAATCATCCTGGTCGAACCCTCGGGCGAAAACCGTATCATCCTGGCGGCAGGGGCAAATAGCAGCCTGCACCCCAAACATGCCGATGCCGCCGCCGATATCATCGCCACCAGCGGTCTCGTCATTGCCCAGCTGGAAAGCCCACTTGAAACCGTGGAGCGCGCCTTTGCCATCGCCCGGGCGGCGGGTGTGCCGACATTGATCAATACCGCCCCGGCACCTGACAGCCTGCCGGACAGCCTATGGCAATTGACCGATTACGTCGTCTCCAACCGCATCGAGGCGAGCCAACTGACGGGCCTGCCTGAGGAAACGGCTCTTGAAGAGCTTGCCCGCGCCCTCAAGACCAAGGTCGGGCGTGCGGCTCTGCTGACGGCGGGGGCGGAAGGGGCGATCGCCATCGACCAGACTGGCAACTTGCTGCGCCAGCCTGCTCTGCCCGCCAAGGTCATCGACACCACCGGCGCGGGCGATGCCTTCATCGGCGCGGTTGCCGCCGCACTGGTCGCGGGTGCCTCCCTGGCGCAAGCAATGGAAGACGGCGTCGCTGCCGGGGCCCTGGCCTGTGAGGGCCGGGGCGTGGTGCCCTCGCTCGCGCGAAAACCGGCCATCAACGACCGGAAGCGACTGCGTCGATAGCCCCCTCTCCCTACACGGGACGAACATCATGCACTACACGCTCCACGCCGCGCCGGGCGCCTGTTCCTTCGCGCCCCATATCATTCTGGAAGAATTGGGCCAGCCCTATACGCTCGCCCTGATGTCGAACGGCCACCCGGAAGCCAAGACCGAAGAATTCCGGCGCATCAACCCAAAGGGTCGTATCCCGGTTCTGACCGCCGACAATTTTATCCTGACCGAGGCGGCGGCAATCCTGCTGCACCTTGGGCTGACCAATCCGCGGGCCAACCTGATCGGCGGTGACGCCGACAGCATTGCCCGGTCCGTCGAATGGTTCAACTGGCTGTCCAGCGCCGTCCATGCCGTCGCCGTCCGCATGATCTGGCGCCCGGATTTCTTCCTGCCAGAAGAGGCGATGTACCCACCGCTGGTGCAGAAAGGCAAAGAGCATCTGGCGGCGGCCCACGCCATGATCGAGGAGAAGCTGGAGGGTCGAACCTGGGCTGTCGGAGACCAATACTCGGTGGTCGACGCCTATCTCCTCGTCTTCTTCCGATGGGGGAATCGCATGCAGATCGATATGCAGCAGCGCTACCCCGCCTGGACCGCCCATGCCCGCCGGATGGAAGGCCGGGACGCCGTGCAACGCGCCCTGACGCAGGAGGGCATTTCCCTCTGGAAATAATCCCTTCGACCCAGAAGTGTAAAAACAGCTTGCGGCAGTGCAGCAAGGGACATAGCGTAGCTTAAACGATCAATCATCTCTGGTTGTCTAAGCTGATGCGTACACCTATTACCATGTCCGATCTTGCCCGGCGATTGGGCGTCTCCGTCGCCACGGTTTCCAATGCTTTGTCCGGCAAGGGACGAGTATCCCCCGAACTGGCCGAGACGATTCGTCGGACGGCAGAGCGGGCAGGATATGTCCCAAGCCACGCCGGGCGCGCGCTGCGCACCGGTAAAACCGGCACTATTGGCTTGATCGTCCCCGATCTTTCCAACCCGCTGTTCCCAACCTTTGCCCAGGCGATCGAGCGGGCGGCAAAGCGGCGCGGTTATGCGGTTCTGCTGGCCGACAGCCTCGACGATGCTGCCCAGCAGGCAAAGGAGATCAGCACCCTTCTGGCGCGCGGTGCCGATGCGCTGATCATCATTCCGCGTCGCGGAACACAGATCGATCATATTCCGGTCCCGCTGGCGCTGCTCGACAGCCTCGCAACTGCAGGCAATACGGTCGCCAGCGATCATCGGGGTGGTGGTCTGCTGATCGGCCGCCATCTGCGCGAGCTTGGACATCGAGATGTTCTGATCCTGGCGGGCACCGAAAGCTCCACCGTTGCCAAGGAACGGATGGCGGGGATGCGGGAGGGTCTGGGACAAGACGCCAAGGTGACCTTGGTCTCATCGCCAGCGAGCCTCCAGGCAGGGCTTGAACAAGGGCGCGCCTTCGTTCCCGGCTCAGCCACGGCCATCGCCTGCGCCTATGATACCCTGGCTTTGGGCGTTTTGTCGGCCCTGGCACAACGCGGGATCAGAGTTCCTGAGGATGTTTCGGTCACCGGCTTCGATGATCTGATCTGGAGCGAAATATCGCACCCGCCCCTGACCACCGTGCGCCAGAACTTCGGCGAGATCGCGGAAATCGCTATCGGCTTCGTCACCGGCGAGATCGACCGCGGCCAATTGGTGCCGGTCGAGATGGTGACACGCGCCTCCACCGCCGCACCCGTCAAAAAAGCTGCGTCCACTTCCCATCTGCAAGGAGCCGTCTGATGCGTCTCGCCTTTACCGGAGCAGTCGCTCTGCTGCTGACCTCGACGGCGGTTTCCGCCCAGACCGTTACGGTTTCGACCTATGGCATCGCGCAGGATGGCTTCAAGAAGCATCTCTACGCTCCCTTCGAGGCCGCCTGCGGCTGCAAGGTAGTGGTTGAGGTCGGCAATAGCGGCGAGCGTGTCGCCAAGCTCGACGCCCGCAAGGCGAACCCGGAAGTCGATGTCATCGCACTGACCGATTTCGACGCGCTGGACGCCTCCAACAAAGGGCTGACCGAGACGCTCGACCCCAAGAAACTGACCAACTACAGCAAGCTTTATGAATTCGCCCGCGACCCGCTGGGGGGCAACAAGGGCGTCGGCTACACCTATTATTCGACCTCCATCGCCTATCGCAGCGACAAGGTGAAGATCGAAAGCTGGGCCGATCTGGCCAAGCCGGAACTCAAAGGCCGTGTCGCCCTGCCGAACATCACGACCTCGCAAGGTCCGCTGACCCTGTTCATGGTCGATAAGGCCGTGGGCGGCAAGACGCCGGATCTGGCTGCCGGCATCGATTTCGTCGCCAAGATGAAGGGCGATGTAACGACCTTCTACGAACGCGGCTCGCAATTGCCGCAACTGCTGCAGCAGGAAGAGATCTATGCCGCCGTCCTGGGCCGTTTCGGCTGGGCCGGGATCAAGAAGCTCGGCATGCCGATCGCCTGGGCCACGCCCAAGGAAGGCCAGAGCGGCGGCATGAATGTGCTGCAGTTGGTCAAGGGATCGAAGAACGCCGATCTGGCCTATAAGTTCATCGACTTCTGGCTCTCCACCGAGGTGCAGACCAAGCTGGCCCAGGATCTGGTCGACAGCCCGGTCAATGCCGAAGTGAAGCTGGACGACGCGGTCGCCGAAAACCTGACCTATGGTTCGGATACCGCCAAGAGCCTTGCTCTCATCCCGCCCGCCCAGTTGCTGGAACAGCGCAAGGCCTGGGTCGACGGCTGGAACGCGAAGATCGCCCGCTAACCCATGAACCGTCTGCTCGGCCCGGCTCTTACACTTCCGGCGGTGACCTTCATCGCCGTCGGTTTTGTGCTGCCGGTCCTGATCCTGCTGTCGGAAGCCGTGACGGTGCAAGGGGCTTTCAGCCTTGCGCCGATCATCGGCTTTTTCCGCGACCCCGGATCGGTTGAGGTCTTCTGGCGTACTATCCGCCTAGCGGGCCTCGTCACCTTGACCTCGGCCGTCATCGGCTATGCCACAGCAATCGCCATTGTGGATAGCAGCCCCAGCGCGCGTGGGCGGCTGATCGGAACGCTCATTCTGCCGCTGATGGTTTCGCCGGTCGCACGAACTTACGCCTGGGTGGTCGTGTTGGGGCGAACCGGCCTCGTCAATATCGTTGTCGTCGGCCTGGGTCTGTCACCAGAGCCCCTACGCCTGCTCTTTACGGAGACGGCGGTTTTCATCGGCCTTGTGCAGCTGCTGCTGCCACTGATGGTGCTGTCTCTGGTGAGTGCGCTGGAGAATATTCCCGCCGATGTGGTTCCTGCCGCCCGGGTGCTGGGCGCAGGTTGGTTCACCACTTTCTTCAAGGTGACTTTGCCGCTGACCCGCGAAGGGCTGGTGGTCGGCGGAACCCTGGTCTTCACCGGCGCGCTGACCGCCTATATCACGCCTGCGATTCTGGGTGGATCGAAGGTCTTGATGCTGGAAACGCTGCTGTATCAGCGCATCCGGGTCACCAATGACATCGCAGCCGCTGGTGTGATCGCCATCATTCTCGTCGTCCTGTCGATCACCGCCAATGTTCTGCTGAAGCGGATTGCCGGAGGGCGCAGCGCATGATGCCGCGTGCTCTCCGCTGGTCGATCCTGACGCTGGTCATGGTCTTCCTGATCGGCCCTTTCTTCGTGATTGCTGCCGCCGCCTTGCACGGTGGCGAGACGCTGGCCTTTCCGCCCCGCGATCTGAGTTTCAAATGGATCGCCAAGGTTTTCGAGGTGGAGAGCTTCCGCGCCAGCTTCGGTCTTTCGATCCTACTGGCCATCGGCAGCACGGCGCTCGCCCTCGCCTTGGGTGTCCCGGCCGCCTATGCGCTCGACCGCTATCGGCCCAAAGGATCGGAAGCCATCCGACTGATGGTGACGGCGCCGATCATCGTGCCGGGCATTATCGTTGGCCTTGCCCTGCTGCGGTACCTCGTCATCCCGGTCGATATGCCGATGACCCTGGCGCTGTTCGTTGCCCATACCGCCCTGCTGATCCCCTATGCCGTGCGGGTAGTATCGGCGAGCCTTGCCAATCTGCGCGTCGACATCGAAGAAGCGGCTGTTCTTTTGGGCTGTTCGCGCATCGGGGCCTTCCTGCGCGTGACCTTGCCCAACATCAAAAGCGGCATCTTCGCTGCCTTCATCCTGGGCTTCGTCACCTCCTTCAATCAGGTGCCGATCTCGCTGTTCCTGGCGGGTCCCGGCGTCAGCACCCTGCCTATCGATATGCTGTGGTTCATGGAATTCACCTACGACCCGTCGGTCGCTGCCCTGTCGGCTCTGCTGGCGCTGATGTCAATGCTGGTGGTTCTGGTGGCCGAACGACTCTTGGGATTTTCGCGCTATGTCTGATCCGCGCTACCTGACCCTCGACAAACTGACCCTGTCCTATGGCGGATCCGTCGCCGTACAGGATCTGTCGCTGACCGTCGGCAGGGGCGAGTTGATCGCGCTGCTGGGGCCATCGGGCTGCGGCAAGACAACGACGATGCGGGCTATCGCCGGTCTGATGCCGGTCGCTTCGGGCAGCGTGACGCTGGATGGGCGCGACTTGACCCATCTGGCCCCGAACAAACGCGGCATCGGTCTTGTCTTCCAGTCCTATGCCCTGTTCCCGCATCTGTCGGTCGCAGACAATGTGGCCTTCGGTCTGAAACTCCGCCGGGTTCCGGCAGCAGAGCGAACGGAACGGGTGAAAAAAGCTCTGGCCCGTGTCGACCTCGCCCATCTGGCCGACCGATTGCCCAAGGCCCTGTCCGGCGGGCAGCAACAGCGGGTGGCACTGGCGCGATCCATCGTCGTCGAACCCGGCCTCCTGCTGCTGGACGAGCCGCTGTCAAACCTCGATGCCCGCCTGCGGCTTGAGATGCGCTCCGAACTCGCACGGCTGCAGCGGGAGCTGGGGATAACCATGATCTATGTGACCCATGATCAGGCCGAAGCCCTGGCGCTGGCCGACCGGATCGTCGTCATGCGGGCCGGAAAGATCGAGCAGCAAGGCACTCCGGAAGAGATCTTCGAGCGGCCGCACAGCGCCTTCGTCGCCCGTTTCATGGGGTTCGAGAATTGTTTTGCCGTGCAGGCCGGACAATTGGTCGGTGCGGGCGCCACGCTGCCCGCGCCCACCGGCACCTCTTCCACAGGTCTTGCCTGGCGCCCAAGCGGGGTCGTGCTGGGCAGCGGTCCTTATCGGGGCGAGGTGCTCGGCGCCTCCTATCAGGGGCAAACGGTGGAGTATCTGCTGAATTGCCCCCTGGGGCCGATCAAGGCGGAAGCCCCGGCCGAAGCGCCACGTTTTGCGGTCGGCAGCGAGGTCTCGTTCGACCTTCCGCTCTCCTCCGCTGCTCCTCTGACAAACGTGGATTGAGCCGATGGTCAAGGTCTGGATCGACTGCGATATGGGGTACGACGATCTGGTGGCTGTGCTGATGCTGGCCAGCGCCCCGGAGATCGAGATTGCAGGCCTGTCGCTGGTCGCAGGGAACGCCCCCCTGCCCCAGGTGATCGAGAATACGCAGAATGCGGCAGCTTTTTTCAGTTGGGACTTTCCCCTCTTTGCCGGGCGTGACCGGCCGGTTCTAGGTCCGCTCGAAACTGCTGGCTATGTGCTGGGCGACACCGGCATCCGGACGTCCGGTCGCTCCCTGCCCGCCACGACGCGTCGCCCGATGGGTCATGCGGTGAATGGGATGGTGGATTTCATCGAGGAGAACCCCGGCGCCACGATCCTGGCGCTCGGCCCCTTGAGCAACCTTGCGGGCCTGTTGCTGGTGCGCCCGGATCTGGCCGAACAGATCGGCCGTCTGGTCTGGATGGGCGGCAGCCTGGGTCCCGGCAATCATTCCGCCGCCGCCGAATATAACGCCGCCGCCGATCCGGTTGCCGTCCAGATGGTGCTGGAAAGCGGGGTTGCCTTTGCCATGGTCGGGCTGGACGCCTGCCGACAGGTGTCCCTGATCGCCGCCGACCTTGCCGTCTTGCGGGGCAAAGCGGGGGAGAAGGCACAGATGCTGGCCGATCTGACACAAGGGTATCTTGCCATCGCCAGCGCCGACCTCAGCAAACCGATGTCCTGGTACGATCCGACGGCAGCGGCAGCCGTCCTGGATCCAGCTTGTATCGAGTGGCGCCCTGCCCACATCACCATGGAGACAGGCGAGGGGCCGGCACGTGGCATGACGGTTGTTGAAACCCGCGTCCCTCCCCACGCCTCTCCTCGAAAACAAGTCAACGCCCAGGTGGCAGGAACCGTCGAGGCACAAAAGGTCCGCACCCTCATCGCCCGGGCACTGGAGGCATCATGCTGACCGCTGAACCTTTCGATCTGCATGACGAAAGGTTGCGCCGCCGTGCGGTGCGCGCCGCCCAGGGGCTTGAGCCGTTCGATATCCTGCTGACCGGCGCCACCCTCGTGGACGTGGCGACATCCGAGCTGCGCCGCGCAGACATCGGCCTGATCGGCCCACTGATCGCCAGCGTCCATGATGCGGGCGAGTTCAAAGATGCTAAGCGCACCCTGGATCTGACCGGAAAATTCATCGCGCCCGGCCTTATCGATACCCACATCCATGTCGAAAGCTCGATGATGACGCCCCGGCGTTATGCCGAGATGGTCGTGCCACAGGGCACCACCACCATCTGCTGGGATCCGCATGAAATTGCGAATGTCGCGGGCATTCCCGGTGTGAAATGGGCCGTTGAAGCGAGCCGGGGGCTGCCGCTACGTACCTTGATTTTCGCCCCCTCCTGCGTGCCATCGGCACCCGGCCTCGAAGTTTCCGGCGCCGATTTCCATGGGGCGGAGATGGAGGAAATGCTGTCCTGGCCGGAAGTTGCCGGGGTTGCTGAAGTCATGGATATGCGCGGCGTGCTGGGCGGGGACGAGCGCCGGGTGGATATCGTCCAGAGCGGCCTTAGAAGCGGCAAGTTCGTTTGTGGTCACTGCCGCAACCTGAAGGGCGCGGGTCTGCGCGCCTTTGCCGCCGCCGGGATCGAAAGCGACCATGAGGTCACCAGCGGCACCGATCTGCTGGCAAAGCTTCGCACGGGCTATACCATAGAGCTGCGCGGCAGCCATGACTACGTACTGCCCGAAGCGGTCGAGGTGCTGAACGCCCTGCCGCACGTACCGCAGACGGTCACTATCTGCACCGATGATGTTTTCCCGGACGATCTACTGGCAAAGGGCGGTGTCAATGACGTGCTGCGCCGCCTGTTCGCCTATGGCATGGACCCGGTCGCGGGCCTGCGCGCTGCCACCTTGAATGCTGCCATGCGGCTGGGGCGCCGGGATCTGGGCCTGGTGGCCCCCGGTCGCCGCGCCGATATCATCGTGATCGACGATCTGCGTACCATGACCATCGCGGAGGTTTTTGTCTCTGGGCGTCATGTCGCGTCCAACAATAAGATGATCGAGGAAATCCGCCCCGATCCTGTCGGCGCCCCGCGCGAAACCGTGAGGCTGCCTTTGCAGTCACCGGAGGTCTTCCGCCCCAAGGTCAGCGAGATGGAAAGCGGCCGGGCCACCTTACGCACCATCTTCCGGCCCCGCTTCACCGAATGGCGCACCCGTACTTTCGAGATCAAGGACGGTTACATCGATCTGCCGGACGACGTGTTGGTGATGGCCGTCATCCACCGCCACGGGCGTGCCTCACCGGTGCCGCGTCTCGCCCTGTTGGAAGATTGGGGACTTTGGACGGGAGCCGTCGCGACCACCGTTGCTCACGATAGTCACAATCTCGTCGTCTATGGTCGGAACCCCGAGGATATGGCCGCCGCCGCCAATGCAGTGATCGCCAGCCAGGGCGGCATGGCCGTCGCGAGTGGCGGCAAACTTGTCGCCCATCACGCCTTGCCGGTCTGCGGTCTGCTGTCGGAAGCCCCTGCTGCCGAGGTCGCGGCCAGCCTTGCTGCTGTCCGCGATGCGTCGACCAAGGTTGCCGATTGGGCACCGCCCTTGCGCACCTTCAAGGCTGTGGTCGGCATGGCACTGGCCTGCGTTCCCAGCCCCCATCTGACCGACCAAGGTCTGACAGACGGATCGACGGGTGAGTTGTTCGATACGTTATTCGTCGAAGCGGCCGAGTAGCTTAGTAGGTGACGGTGACTGCGACGGTGTCGGCGTAGGCACCCATCGGGACGGTCTGACCAGCCGTGATGCGGCCGTAGACGGTGTGGTTCATCAGCAGGCCGGTTGCGGTCCCGGCGACGGTGTCGGTGCCGACAGCATTGCCCCAGTTCGTGGTGCGGCCAGCGTTCTGATAGAGAGCGTAGTCCAGCGTGTTGGCGCCAAAGGTCATCTTGCGGACCGTGGTGGTGGCGCCGGTGCCGCCGCCAGCCGACAGGCCGACCGTATAGGCAGTGCCGGTGGTGCAGGTCACGGCGACCGTCGCGGTGCCATCGGTCGGCGAGGCGGAGGTCGGATCGTAGACACCGAAGGCCAGGGGGGTGGCGACAACGATGCAGGCCTGGGCAACGGCAGCGGTCACAAGGATCGAGGTGCTTGCGGTGGCCGCCTGGGCGCTGGTCGCGGGCAAGAAGGCAGCGCCAGCAACGGCAGCGACCAGGGTCAGGGCACGCAACTTCTGGGAAATTTTGGCCATCTTGTCCTCCATCGTGTTTAGTTTTGTGTGTCGTTCGATGGCAGGAATTTCCGTCAACTTGGCCATTCCCTCAATTCGGCGCGACGCTTACGCTGACCGGATGAGGGCGCTCTACTCCGGGTCTACACCCCCAGACTAAACCATTAGATGGTGAATCATTCCCGGAATCTATTGCGATTATTTATCTCATCAATTTTGAGAATATATCAAACAACGCTACAGTCTCCTCAATACCCCTTCATCCGGAGACCATGATGACCGACCAGCGTTTTGTCCCCTATTCCGCCCTGCTGCTGCGCGTCAGCCTTGGCATTCTCTTCCTCGCTCACGGCTTTCTGTTGAAGGTCATGACCTTCACCCCGGCTGGCACCGCAAAGTTTTTCGAAAGCCTCGGCTATCCGGCTTTCTTTGCCTATATCGTCATCATTGCCGAAGTCGGCGGCGGTATCGCCCTGATCCTGGGCGCCTATACCCGTCTGGTGTCGCTGCTGTTCGTCCCGATCATGATCGGTGCCACGATGCAGCATATCGGCAACGGCTGGGGCTTTGGTAATCAGGGCGGCGGCTGGGAATTCCCGGTGCTCTGGACCGCCCTACTGTTCGTCCAGGCAGGCCTCGGCAGCGGTGCCTATGCCCTCAAACTGCCGACCTTCGGTAAGCCCGTTCTCGCGTAAAGCCCTTAAGGCTTAAGGAGCAGTCCCATGGTCGCGATGCCCACCCTGTTCGTTTCGCACGGCTCACCCATGATGCCGCTGGAAGATATTCCAGCGAAACGCTTCCTGGCCGGGCTCGCGACTACCCTGCCCCGCCCGACTGCCATCCTCTCGGTTTCCGCCCATTGGGAGACCGAGACTCCGGAAGTCAGCGCCGTGGCGCAGCCCGAGACGATCCACGATTTCTACGGCTTTCCGCCCGCGCTTTATGCCTTGCAATATCCGGCCCCGGGCGCCCCGGCCTTGGCCCAGCGCGTGGCCGAACTGACCGGCGCCGCCATTGATCCGATCCGTGGCCTCGATCACGGGGCCTGGACGCCGCTGCTGCTGGCCTATCCCGATGCGGATGTGCCGGTGACCCAAGTGTCGATCCAACCCCACGCGGGTCCTGCCCATCAATATGCCCTGGGCGAGGCATTGCGCCCCTTGCGCGATGAGGGCGTGCTGATCGTCGCCTCCGGCGGTATCAGCCATAATCTGCGCGAATGGTTCCGCGGCGCGCCGGGTTCCGGACCGCGTCCCTGGATGAGCGAATTCACCGAATGGATGGCCGAGCATCTGGAAACGCGGGATGACGAGGCCGTCATCGACTATCGCCAGCGCGCGCCCCACGCCGCCCAGAATCACCCCCGCGACGAACATTTCCAGCCCCTCCATGTGGCGCTGGGGGCAGCTACGCCGGGTGTTGCTGGCAAGCGCATCCATCAGTCGCACGACATGTTCGGCGTACCGATGGATACGTATATGTTTGCTTAAGCGGCCCTACCGGGCTTTGCCCTACTTGATGGCGCGCTTCAGAACGATGGACGTACAATAGGCCGAAAATACCAACTCGTCGGCCTGATTGAAGGTCTCGAAGAACCAGGTGACGCTGCCACGGTCGGATTTGGAGCGCGACGGCTTCAGTTCTTTGACCGTGGAGCGCACGCGGATTGTATCCCCCGGCCGCACCGGCTTGTGCCACCGGATCTCGTCCATTCCTGTTCCGGCCAGATTGGTGCCCAGCAAAAGTCCCGTCTGCACAATTAGTCGAAAACTGAGGCAGAGGGTCTGGAAGCCGCTGGCCGCCAGCCCCTTGAAGACCGACGCTTCGGCTGCCAGCCGGTCGATATGGAAAGGCTGAGGGTCATAGAGGAAGGCAAAATCCGTGATCATGCCTTCTGTCAGCGTGATGCCGCCGGTCCAGAACTCCTGCCCCTCCGACAGATCGTCGAAATGCCGCGCGCCCGTATCGATCTGCATCAGTCTCTCCCGGTCAAAGCCGCTTCGGCCCCCAGGATAAGCCGCTTGGTCTCACCGCCCCAGCGATAATTCCCAATCACGCCCGTCTGGCGAACCACGCGATGGCACGGCACCAGAAACGCAACGGGATTAGCCCCGACGGCATTCCCGACCGCCCGCGCCGCCCCTGGTTTACCGATGGCCTTGGCAAGCTGCTCATAGGAGACGAGCGTCCCCGCCGGGATGCGCAGCAACGCGCGCCAGACCTGGGCTTGGAAACCAGTTCCCGCCACGAAGAGCCGCAAGGGCGAACCCCGGCTTTCGCTGGGCTTGGACAAGGTGAAGACCTTGGCCGCCAGCTCGCTTGCCCCTGCATCGTCGCGGACAAGGCGGGCAGATGTATAAGCAACTGAATGATCGGCAAGGGCTGCTTCATAAGAGGGAAAACCCGCCAGGAACCCGAGGCCCATAAGACCGCGATCCCCCCACAGAAACAGGCAGTCGCCAAAGGGGCTGGGGGCCAGACCGTGGCGCAGTTCCATGCCATCGCCCGCCGCCTTGAACTCGCCAGGGCTGACGGCATCGAGGGTCAAGAACAAATCATGCAGGCGCCCAGGGCCGGAAAGCCCCGCCTCGTAAGCGGCATCGAGCACACTTTGCCCACTGGCGAGTGCTTCCTTGGCGCGCTCCAATGTCAGGCACTGCAGGAATTTCTTGGGGCTGACCCCCACCAGGGCTGAAAAGAGACGCTGGGTCGCAAAGGGATTAAGGCCAGCCACCCGGGCGACATCCTCCAGCTCCGGCTGATCTTCGACGGTATCGTCGAGATAGCGGATGGCGCGGGCAATAGCGGCTTCGGCTTCAGGATAGCTGGTCATGGCAAGTCCTCGTCTTCTGTTGAGACGAGTGTCCTCCATTGTTCCGGGCAAACCCACCCGGAACTTGCCGTCAAAGGGAAAGCGATCCCGCCATGGTCAGAACCGCCTGCCCTTCGAGCCGCACCCTTTCGCCCTGGAGTGCAACCTTGAGGTCCCCACCCCGGCGGCTGACCTGCCGGGCGGTAAAGGCCGTGCGGGGATAAAGGCGCGCGCCCCAATAGGGGGCTAGGACGCAATGGAGCGCGCCGGTCACCGGATCTTCCGGCACGGCGACACGCGGTGCAAAATAGCGCGAGACGAAATCGACCTTGCCGCAATCGCCCGGCGCCGTGACACCGATGCCACGCACGGGAAACCGTGCGACGGCTGCCATATCGGGTTTCAGGCGGCGCACCGCGTCGGCATCCGGATAGACGGCGAGCCAGCGGTCGGCTTCCAGCAACTCCATCGGCTCAGCGCCCAAAGCCGCCACGATCTCATTGGTGATCGGGATCTGGCGCGGCTTGCGGATCGGGAAATTCAGCGCAAAACCGTCCTTCGTCCGCTCAACGGTCAAGGGGCCTGATTTGGAGTGAAAAACGACCGTACAGCGTCCTCGTTCCAATACATCCAGCACTAACTTGCCACTAGCCAGCGTTGCATGACCGCAGAGATCCACCTCGCTCGACGGGCGGAACCAGCGGATATCGTAGTCGCGATCCGGTCGTCTGTGGATAAAGGCTGTTTCGGAGAGATTATTCTCGGCGGCAATCGCCTGCATGGCGGACGGCGGCAACCAGCTTTCCAGCGGACAGACAGCCGCCGGATTACCGGAAAAGGCCGTATTGGCGAAGGCGTCGAGTTTATAGATCGGAAGCTGCATCACAGGAAAAGCTCCCCCTGGATGACAAGCACCGCCTGACCTTCGATATCGATCCGGTCGCCGCGCAGACGCAGCCAGAGATCGCCACCCCGTGCACTGACCTGGCGCGCGCGCATCTCGGTCTTGCCCAGCACCTGGGACCAGTAGGGGGCAAGACTACAGTGGGCAGACCCGGTCACGGGGTCTTCCGGGATGCCTTCTGCCGGGGCGAAGTAGCGCGAGACAAAATCCACATCACCATCGGCTTTGGTACCCGGCGCCGTCACCGCAAAGGGACCGATGGCGGCGATCTTGTCCATATCTGGGGTCAGGGCACGGATTTCTTCGGCACTTTTATAGGTGACGACATAGTCGCGCACGCCCTTGAAGGCTTTGATTGGCTTGCCACCCAGGGCCGCGATCATCGCCGGGGTCAACGTGACTTCTTCCACCGGCCGGGTCGGAAAATCCAAGGCAAGGCGATCACCGGCGCGGCTGACGATCAGCGGCCCGGACTGCGACTGGAAGATGACTTTCTGCCGATGGGGTTCCAGATGGCGCAGCACAATGGCCGCGCTCGCCAAGGTCGCATGTCCGCAGAGATCGACCTCCACCGTCGGGGTGAACCAGCGGATATGGTATTCGCCGTCCTTGGGCACGAAGAAAGCTGTTTCGGCGAGGTTGTTTTCTGCCGCGATCGCCTGAAGCTGGCTGTCATGCAGCCAGCTTTCCAGCGGGCAGACCGCCGCCGGATTGCCGCTGAAAGCCTTGTCGGTAAAAGCGTCGACCTGGAAAAATGGGATGCTCATGGTTCACCTGTCGGCAAGGCTGCTTCGATCCGCGCGGCGATGGCCGGGAATTCGTCGGGCAGGATCGAGAAATAGGCGCTGTGACGGTTGCTGCCGTCCGGGCGCAGCATGTGATTGCGGAAGATGCCCTCCTCGGTCGCCCCCAAGGCCGCTAGAGCCGTACGGGATTGGACGTTAAGGGAGTCCGTCTTGAACTCCACCCGCAGGAGTTTCCAAATCTCAAAGGCCTGACGCAGCATCAGCAGCTTTGCCTCGCGATTCGCCCCGGTGCGCTGCCAGGGACGCCCCAGCCACGTCCAGCCAATCTCTGCCCGCTTGTTTTCCGGCGAAAGCATACTGAAACGGCTGGTGCCGATGACCTCGCCCGTCTTCTGGAAAATAGTCGCGAAGGGAACGGAGACGCCGCGCGCCCCCTCTGCAATGCCGTTCTCGATCCAGGCGCGCTGACGCTCGGGCGTATCCATGCCGATGATCCAGGGAAAAGCCCCCGGACTCGCCGCAGCAGCGGCAAGCAGCCCATCGACATGGGCAGCAGTCAGCGGCTCCAGCCGGACGATACGACCGGAGAGGACGGCAGTTTCGAAAGCCAAGGGAAGTCTCCTATTCGACAAAAGCCAGGGCGACACGGCGATTGCGCTTGCCCTTATTCTCGATCTTCTCGATCCGCACGGGTCCGATTTCCCCTGTGCGGGCAACATGAGTTCCGCCGCAGGGCTGCAGATCGACACCGGGAATATCGATCAGGCGAACCTTGCCAAAGCCACTGGGCGGCTTGACCGACATGGTCTTCACCAGATCCGGGCGGGCAGCCATCTCTTCATCCGAGATCCAGGTGGCCGATACCGGGTGATCGGCCTTGATCAGGGCGTTGAGGTTAGTCTCCACCGCTTCGCGGTCGATCTCCAATTCACCCATGTCGAAATCCAGGCGCCCCTTGCCGTCACTCACCTGCCCGCCCGTAACGCCTGCCGGAATACAGGCGGTGAGCAGATGCAGGCAGGTGTGCATGCGCATGAAGCGGTGACGGCGGGCCCAGTCGATCTCCACCGTCACCTCATCTCCAACGGCAGGCGCGACGCTACCAGGGGCAAGAACATGCAAGATCTCGCCAGGAGCCGCGCCTTTACGGGTATCCGCGATATCGACGCTTGTTCCGCCGAAGGTCAGGCGACCGGTGTCCCCCGGCTGCCCACCGCCGTTGGGATAGAAGACAGTCCGGTCGAGACGGACTCCTGCCTCATCCACCGCCGTAACAATGGCTGTACAGACAGCCTTGTATCCATCCTCGCGAAACAATTCCTGCGTCGACATCTATCCCATCCGCCCCTTTTTTAGAATTTCCCTTGGTTGAAATCGCTCCATTTGTCACCCCCGGCCGGAAGGCCGAGATCACGCCGGGCAGCGTCATCCAATTGGCTCAGTTCGATATGATGACGATAAGCCTGCTGGCGGTCGACCAACCAGAGGATGAGCGGCATAAAAAACTGCTCCAGCCTTTTGGCGTGGGTTGCCCGAACGGGTGAGGGCGTAGCGCAAACGGCAGTCTGCGACGGCGGGCAGCAAGAAGCGTTGTTCGACATTGTCTCTCTCCCTAAACAGGATTGTCACCGTTGTTTCGTAGATACAATGTGTGCTGAAAACCCCTCAACCCATAGGACAATCTTGTCACCAAGACAAAAATGCCATTCTGCTGCGAAGTGTCGCGGTGTAACAAAGGTGACAATCTGGATCGGAGGCCCTAGAATTGTACCCTATGTCGACCTGGAAACCTGATCTGTCCCGCCACGGCGGCCCCCGCTATCGCGCGATTGCCGATGCACTGGCCACGGATATCGAAACCGGCCGTCTGCCCCGGGGGGCGCGGCTGCCGACTCATCGCGAGCTGGCCTATCAACTTCGGATGACAGTCGGAACGATCACCCGCGCCTATGCGGAGGCTGAAAAACGCGGCCTGATAGGCGGCGAAGTCGGACGCGGCACCTTTGTACGAGAACGCCCGGATCCGGCCCCGCTGGGCCAGTTGCCCGACGGTATCATCGATCTGTCTGTCAATGTCCCCCGCGGTAGCGGCGGCCGGGAGGCTGGCGCCCTTGCCGAGACACTAATGCAGATCGCCCAGGATGCAGATCTGGAGGCCCTAACGGGATACCAACCCCATCTCGGCATGCCGGAACATCGGGTCGCCCTGGCAGCCCTGATCGCCCGCCCTGGGGTGGAGGCACCCGCCGACCGGATCGTTCTGACCGCAGGTGCCCAGCACGCGATCATGACGGCGTTGTCGGCCATCGTCGCACCCGGCGATACGATTGCCTGCGAAAGCGTCACTTTCGGCGGCCTGAAAGCAGCGGCCCGTCTTATGCACCTGCGGGTCAAAGGCATCGCCATGGACGAAGGTGGCCTCAATCCCGATGCTTTCGAAGCGGCCTGCCGGGAAGGCACGATCAAGGCGCTCTATGCCGTGCCAACCTTGCAGAATCCCACCGGCATCATCTGGTCGGACGAACGGCGCGACGCGATCTGCGCGATTGCCGAACGCTATGGCGTCAGCATTCTTGAAGATGATGTCTATGGCTTCCTGGTGCCCGAGGCACCGTTGCCGCTGGTGTCGCGGCTGCCCAACCAGGTTTTCCACCTGACCTCGACTTCGAAAAGCCTGGCGCCAGGCCTGCGCATCGGCTGCCTGCTGGCACCGCGCGAGGCTGCTGCACGCCTTGCCACTGGTATCCGGACCACGATCTGGATGGCACCGCCGCTGATGGCCGAAGTCGTGCGCCGCTGGGTCTCCGACGGAACGGCCGATCGCTTGATGGCGGACAAGCGAGTGGAAGGCGCCCGCCGTCAGACGGCCGCCCGCGCCGCTTTGTGGGAATATGGCGTCGAAGCCGCCCCGACCCACCCGTCGAGCTTCCATCTCTGGATCCCGCTGCCCGAACCCCGGCACGATATGGAGCTAGTCGCAGCCGCCCGTCGCGAAGGGGTGCTAATCGCTGGGACCACCAGCTTTGCCACTGGCCGCGTACTGGCTGAAGGCATCCGCCTATCCCTGGGCACCCCCTCCACCATCGAGGAAGTGACGCGTGGCGCCCGCATCGTCGGCCGCCTGATCTCGGGCGGCGACTGCTGCGATAACGTGCTTTAGAGTTCCTCTTGGAACTCTAAAGCAGTTTGCATTGGCCTACCGCGCTTCGCGCTACTTGAGGCCGTTGTGCATTAGGCTTGTTTTCCCCCAGCGGCCATTGAGGCCGCGGCCAAGGGTGCGGAGCACCCGCCCGGCGAGGGACAAACAAAAGAAAAAGGCGCGCGGTGGACAGCCGCGCGCCAGTTCGCACTTCCCTTGCGGGTCAGTTTCCCTTGCGGGATGGATCAGCCGTCGGCGTTCATACGCTTGATCAGCGTCTGCAACGTCGCTTCGGCCTTGTCGTTATCGACCTGACAGGTACCGGCGGCATGATGCCCGCCGCCGCCGAATTCCAGCATCAGCGCGCCAACGTCTGTCTTGGAGCCACGGTCGAAGATCGACTTGCCGCAGGCAAACACCGTGTTGAGGTTCTGGAACCCGCGCATGATGTGGATTGAGATATTGGTTGCCGGGAAGAGCGCATAGATCATGAAGCGGTTACCCGCCCAGATCGGGTCTTCGCCGCGCAGGTCCAGCGCAATGACGTTCTGATGGACGGTGGCGCAGCGCTTCACCTGTTCCTTGAACTTGGCTTCCTGTTCGAAATAGAGATCGGTACGCTCTTTGACGTCCTGCAGAGCCAGGACTTCTTCGATGGTGTGATCGAGACAATAGTCGATCAGCTCCATCATCAGCTGATAGTTCGAGATGCGGAAATCGCGGAAACGACCGAGGCCGGTGCGGCTGTCCATGATGAAATTCATCAGGTTCCAGCCGGTCGGGTTCAGCACTTCGTCCAGGCTGAACTGGGCCGAGTCGCCCTTGTCGACGGCGAGCATCATTTCTTCGGAGATGCGGGGCAGCTTGGCCTTGCCGCCGTAATATTCATAGACGACGCGGGCTGCCGACGGCGCATCCGGAAGGATGATGTGATTGTCTTTCTTGCCGACGCGGATGGTTTCCGAGGCATGATGATCAAAGGCGAGATGAACGCCTTCAACGTAAGGCAGGTTGGTCGTGATATCGTTTTTGGTGATCTCGACCTTGCCGTCCTGCATGTCCTTGGGATGCACGAACTTGATCTCATTGATCATGTCCAGTTCTTTAAGAACCATGGCGCAGACGAGGCCGTCGAAATCGGAACGCGTAACTAGGCGGTACTTCTGATCGGACATCGCCAACCCCTGCTGTCGGTATAAAGTTATGACAAAATCACGGCATTTATATCGATTGCGAAGCAACTGGCAAGATAACCATTTGCATCAATCACGTTGCAGAAGTTGGAGATAATGCGGGTTTGACCACAAACATGCCGGAAAGATGTCGGCTTTTTGTGTGGCACTTTCATCACCGCCCCGTAACATGCGGGAAGGCACCCCAGGCTCAAAGGAGCACCCGACCCAATGCGATTGCCCGCCCTTGCCCTGTTCGCGACCGCAGTCCTGGCGCTTCCCGCCACCGCCGAACCGGTCCATGGCATCGCCATGCACGGCACCCCGAAATATCAGGCAGGCTTTACGCATTTCGATTACGTCAATCCAGACGCTCCCAAAGGGGGGGAGGTTCGTCTGGGTGTTTCCGGGACCTTCGACAGTCTCAATCCTTTCATCCTGGCTGGGAAAAAGGCAGTCGGAGCGGGGCTGACTTTCGACACCCTGGGTCGCCCCTCTGCCGATGAGCCTTTCAGCTATTACGGGTTGATCGCCCAGACCATCGACATCGCACCCGACCGGACGTCGGTCACCTTCGCACTCCGGCCCGAGGCGCGTTTCCATGATGGGTCGCCGATCACAGCCGAAGATGTCGAATTCACCTTTCAGATCCTGCGCGAAAAGGGACTGCCTTTTTTTCGCAGCTACTATGGCGATGTGGTGAAGGTGGATATCGAAGGGCCGCATAAGGTCACCTTCCGTTTCAAGGACGGCAACAACGGTGAACTGCCGCTGATTCTGATGCAGATGCCCATTCTCTCGAAGGCCTATTACTCGAAGAATGCCTTCGATAAGACCTCTCTTGAACCACCGCTCGGCAGCGGTCCCTACAAGATCGCCAGTGTCGACGCAGGCAAAAGCATCGTGCTGTCCCGCGTGCCGGACTATTGGGGCAAGGATCTGCCGGTCAGCCGTGGGCATGCGAATTTCGGCACCCTCCGCTACGAATATTTCCGCGACGACACCATCGCGCTGGAAGCTTTCTTCGCAGGCCAAATCGACTGGCGCCGGGAGACCAGCGCGCTCAGCTGGGCCCAGCGCTACGACAAGCCACCGGTTGCCGATGGGCGAATCAAGAAGGAGGCGTTTGAAACCGAGCAGACTGCAGGCATGCAGGGCTTCGGCATGAATCTGCGCCGCCCGCAGTTCCAGGATCGCGATGTCCGACGTGCCATCATCCTCGCCCTCGACTTCGAATGGTCCAATAAGACGCTGTTCTTCGGGCTCTATAAGCGCACCCGCAGCTTCTTCGACAATTCGGACTTGGGCGCGACCGGCCTGCCATCTCCCGCCGAACTCAAACTGTTGGAGCCCTGGCGCGGCAAAATCCCGGACGAAGTTTTCACGACGGAATATAAACCACCGGTCACGGACGGCAGCGGCAATATCCGCCCGCAACTGCGCGAAGCACTTGCCCTTCTCAAGAAAGCTGGCTGGGAGCCGAAAAACGGCAAGCTGACCAATGCGCAGGGCCAAGAATTCGTGTTCGAAATTCTCCTGGAAAACCCGGCATATGAGCGGATCGCCCTGCCTTTCACCAAAAACCTCGAATTGCTCGGGATCAAAGCAAACGTTCGCGTGGTTGATCCCGCACAATATGAAGAGCGGATGAAGCGCTTCGATTTCGACATGACCGTCGAACTATTCGCGCAGTCGGATTCGCCGGGCAACGAGCAACGTGATTTCTTTGGATCGGCAGCTGCCGATGAACCGGGTGGGCGCAATACATTGGGCATCAAATCTCCTGCCATCGATGCGCTGATCGAACAGGTTATCACCGCCAAATCGCGTGAAGATCTGCAGACGGCCACCAAGGCGCTCGACCGAGTCTTGCAGTGGGGTTACTACACCGTGCCGCACTGGAACCTCGGTAAGGTCTGGGTTGCCCATTGGGACATGTTCGGCCGAACGGACAAACGCATCAAAGCAGGGGTCGATATCAACACCTGGTGGATTGATCCCAAGAAAGCAGCTGCCATAGGCCGTAAAGCCAACTGATGCTCGCCTATATCATCCGACGCCTGTTGCTGATGATCCCGACCCTGTTCGGGATCATGGTGATCAATTTTCTGGTCGTGCAGGCCGCTCCCGGCGGGCCGGTCGAACAGACGATTGCCGCCTTCAAGGGTCGTGATGGCGGCACCCTGGCGCGCATCACCGGCGGCGGCGAACTGATCGGCAATACAAGTGCCGAGGTCGGCAAAGGCGCACGCGGTCTGCGGCCTGAGCTGATCGAAGAGATCAAACGGATGTATGGCTTTGACAGGCCGCCGGTGGAGCGGTTTGTCCGGATGATGAAGAACTATGCGACCTTCGATTTCGGCAAGAGCTTCTTCCGGGATCGTAAAGTCGTGGATCTGGTGATCGACAAGCTACCGGTCTCGATCTCGCTGGGCCTCTGGACGCTGCTGATCAGCTACGGGATCTCCATTCCGCTGGGCATCATGAAGGCCGTACGCGATGGCAGTCGCTTCGATGTCTGGAGTTCGACCGCCATCGTTATCGGCTACTCCATCCCCTCGTTCCTGTTCGCCGTGCTGTTGATCATCCTGTTCGCGGGCGGATCCTACTTTCAGTGGTTCCCATTGAGGGGGCTGGTTTCAAGTGATTTCGCAAGCTTGAGCCTGGGCGGCAAAATCATCGATTATTTCTGGCACATGGCGCTGCCGATCACCGCAATGGTGCTGGGCAGCTTTGCCACCCTGACGCTGCTGACGAAGAACAGTTTCATCGAGGAAATCGGCAAACAATACGTACTGACGGCGCGTGCCAAGGGTTTGACCGAAAACCGCGTGCTCTACCGCCATATCTTCCGCAACGCCATGCTGCTGGTGATCGCAGGTTTCCCAGCCAGCTTCATCGCCCTGATGTTCACGGGATCTGTGCTGATCGAGACGATCTTCTCCCTGGACGGTATCGGATTGCTGGGGTTCGAGGCAGCGGTCAGCCGCGATTATCCGGTGATGTTCGGCACACTTTATGTCTTCACGCTCATCGGTCTGCTTCTGCATCTTCTGGGCGATATCATGTATACGGTCGTCGACCCGCGCATCGATTTCGAGAAGCGCCATGGTTAAGCTCTCGCCCTTGGCCCATAGACGCCTACAAGCTTTCATCGCCAATCGTCGCGGCTATTGGTCGGCAATCCTGTTCACGACGATTTTCATCCTGACCCTGTTCGCCGAACTGATCGCCAACGACCGCCCTCTGCTGGTCAAGACCGACGACGGGCTGTTTTCACCCGTCTTCATCTCCTACGTCGAAACTGATTTCGGCGGCGACTTCCCGACTGAACCAGACTATCGCGACGCTTATTTCGGCGATCTGGTGAAGGAGAAAAACGGCTGGATGCTCTGGCCGCTCATTCCCTTTGCCTTCGATACGGTTTCCAAAGATCTGGGCGGGCAAGCCCCCTCGCGCCCCGACAGCCAGCATTTGCTCGGCACCGACGATCAGGCGCGGGACGTTCTCGCCCGCCTTATCTATGGCTTTCGAATCTCTGTGCTGTTCGGCTTGTGCCTGACTTTGATCAGTTCTGTGATCGGCGTAACGGTTGGCGCTCTACAGGGTTACTACGGCGGCTGGGTCGATCTTGGCATGCAGCGGTTCATCGAGGTCTGGGGCGGGTTGCCTGTGCTCTACCTCCTCATCATCCTCGCGAGTATCGTGACGCCAAACTTCTGGTGGCTACTGGGCCTGATGGTCCTGTTCTCCTGGATGGCGCTTGAAGGGGTTGTCCGGGCCGAGGTGCTGCGGGTGCGTAATTTTGACTATGTGCGGGCTGCCCGCGCACTGGGGGCGGGCGATCTGACCATCCTGCTGCGCCATGTGCTGCCGAACGCCATGGTCGCCACCATCACCTTTGTGCCCTTCATCATGAATTCCTCGATCAGCGTTTTGACCAGCCTCGATTTCCTGGGCTTTGGGCTCCCCCCCGGTTCTCCGTCCCTTGGCGAGCTGCTGGCCCAGGGCAAGAATAACGTTCAAGCCCCCTGGCTGGGTATCACCGGGTTCGCTGTCCTAGCGAGCATGCTGACGCTGCTGGTTTTTGTCGGCGAGGCTGTACGCGACGCCTTCGACCCCAGGCGAGGTCTGCGATGAACGCGCCGCTGCTCGATATTCGCGGTCTCGGAATCCAGTTCGCCGGAGCAACCAACCCCGCAGTCCAGGGGCTGGATCTGCAGATTTCAGCAGGCGAAACCCTGGCCATCGTTGGGGAAAGCGGGTCCGGCAAATCGGTCACCGCGTTGGCTGCCCTGGCTCTGCTGCCTCCCACCGCCAGCATCGAAGGCGCGATCACCCTGGCGGGGGTCAATATGCGCGACGCCCCAGATTCCGAACGGCGTAAAGTGCGCGGCACCAAGGCAGCGATCATTTTTCAGGAGCCGATGACCGCCCTGAACCCGCTCCATACGGTCGAGCAGCAGATCGGTGAAACCCTGACCCTGAAGTATCGCCTGACCGGAGCCGCCCTGAAGGCCAGAATTATCGAACTGCTGACAGAGGTCGGGATCGATAATCCAGAAACGCGCCTACCCTCCTATCCCCATCAACTGTCAGGCGGCCAGCGCCAGCGCGTGATGATCGCGGCAGCCTTGGCGGGCGATCCGGATCTGCTGATCGCGGACGAACCCACCACGGCTATCGATGTCACCTTGCAGGTTCAGATCTTGGCCTTGCTCAAGACCCTTCAGGCCCGTCGGGGAATGGGGCTGCTGCTGATCACCCATGATCTGTCCGTCGTACGACGCATGGCCGACCGTGTGATCGTAATGCAGCGCGGACAGATGGTCGAACAGGGCGCTACGGACGCTATCCTAAGCAACCCGCAGCACGCCTATACCCGCGGCCTTATCGATGCCGAGCCCAACGGCGAGCCGGCCCCTCTCGCGCCCGATGCGGTGACTTTGGTCGAAGCCAAGGAGGTCAAAGTCTGGTTTCCGATCAAGGCTGGCGTGCTGCGCCGAACCGTTGGCCACGTCAAAGGCGTCGACGGCGTTTCGCTGACCCTGAAGGCCGGCGAAACGCTGGGCGTCGTTGGCGAAAGTGGATCGGGGAAAAGCTCGCTCGGTTATGCCCTGGTCGGCTTGCTGGCAGCCGGTGGATCAATCCAGATGGCGGGCGCTGATCTTGGCAAGCTATCCGGCCGCGCCCTGCGCCCTCATCGACGCAACTTCCAGATCGTTTTCCAAGATCCCTTCGGCGCCCTCAACCCCCGCCTGACGGTCGGCGACCTGATCGGCGAAGGCCTGGATCTGCATAAGTTGGAGCCAACGCAAGAGGGGCGCGATGCCCGCATTGTCGCGGCTTTACGCGAAGTCGATCTCGATCCCGAGTTGCGCCACCGCTATCCGCATGAATTCTCAGGTGGGCAGCGCCAGCGCATCGCCATCGCCCGCGCCCTGATCCTGCAGCCGAAGGTGATTGTCCTGGACGAGCCGACATCGGCCTTGGACCGGACCGTTCAGGCCCAGGTGATTGATCTGTTGCGCGACCTCCAGCGTCGGCATGGCATTGCTTACATCTTCATCAGCCACGATCTGGCCGTGGTGCGGGCCATGAGTCACCGCATCCTCGTGATGCGGCATGGCAGAATTGTCGAGGAAGGCCCCGCAGCAAAGGTTTTCGATGCGCCAGAAGCCGACTACACCCGTGAACTGGTGACAGCAGCTAGAGCCTGATCTCCTGCACGCGCCAGCTCAAAGCGCCCGCCAATATCAGTGCAACCGCTGCGGCAACCATTCCTCCAGTGACGCCCAGCCAATAATTCAGCGGGCCGACGAGCAGGGACCCGAGCAAGAGGGAACCCCACATCACCCCGTTCTTAAAGCGGAACGCGGGGCCGATATCGTCGGGCTTCAGAACCGACTGCAAGGCAGTGATCGTGGGTAAATCCTTCATCGGACCGCCAGGAGCTGCAATACAGGCCCCCACTAGCATCACCGGGATAATCCAGTCATTAGGCAGCCATCCCGCGATCCCGATCAGGGTGAAGCCGGTGCCAAGCACAATTGAGCCATACCGATTGATGAGCACAGGCCGCTTGATCGTCATATTGCCGAGCACCAGCGTCCCCAGCACATTTCCCACCCCATAAGCGCCCATGATAGCGCCCAGAGCCCCGGCACCATGGATCCCCAACCAGTCCGGGCGCTGCTCGGCAATCACGATAGGAGCGCCGACCGATAAGCCGGTCACCCAGGTGATATTGATCATCACCTCGAGAAACATCAGCAGAGCAAGCGGGCGATGGCGCAGAACCGCCTTACCGCCGCCGATAACAGCCGCCCAGCCACGCGGAGCTGGCGGCCGGTTCTGCGACACCTGCCGGACCGACCCCGCCACCGCCAGAATTCCAAGGCTGGAGGCGAGATAAAATGCCGGGCTGACGATCAGGACTGCAGCCATGGGCATCAGCGACAGCATAACCCCTGTCAGGGGAGGGCCGACCAGACGGCCAAGACGCGGCACACCGTCAAACAGGGCATTGGCGCTGGTGAGTTCCATCGGATCGCGGGAAAGGCGCGTCACCAGGGTCTGGAGAGTGGGAATGAAGGCGGCGTAGGCCACAGCCACCAGTACGGTCGATATCGCCAGGGGCCAGAAACTGTATATGCCGCTTAGAATGACGGTCAGCGGGATCAGGGCCGCAGCCGCCCGAATGACGCCGGATCCGACAAGTATCCGAAGAGGCGTCTGGCTGTCGAGCCAACCTGCGGCTAGGAAACTGACCAGCATGGCGGCCACGAAACGCGCTGTCGCCAGCGCCGCCACATCGTGCCCCCCGGCCTGCGCGGCCATCCAGGTCAGCGCCAGTTGCAACGCCTCCGAGCCAAGAGCCGAGAAGACATGGGCGATCCAAAGGGAGGCAAGAGGCCCGTACGAAAGGCAGCGGAATAGCGGGGGAGAGGTCACGATGCAGCAGCCGGGGCCTTTGCCAGTTCCGCCGCTGCGGCCGTCACAATATCGGCAAATTCCGACAGATAGACAGATCCGCGCACCGTACGCTGGATCAGGACCGACCGCCGATCATCGGGGTCCGTTTTGCGTTTGGCCAGTCCAAATTCCGACAAGCGGTCGACCGCGCGGGTAATCGCAGGCTTGGAGATATTGAGCTGCAAGGCAAGACCACGGACGGTGTGGGGAGGCGGCGTGGTGTAGACGATCAGGAGAACTGCCAATTGCCGTGCCGTCAGATCCGGCGCCTCGCGTCGAACCGCCTCGATGGTTGCACGCCGCCAAAGATCGAGCGCGGAGCCTGTCTTAAGATCTACCATCGAAACACCGCCCTTCGTTTCGCAGTCGTTACAATCTGCAAGAAGAGCCACACCTTGTCTAGGCTAGTAATCCGCGAATAAGGGTGTCGAGTTGCAGGCGGATCAAGACGTCATGCTGCGAATGCAAGGCGCGAGAGGATCGGATAACCATCGCGGTCAACCCATGCACCGACGCCCAGAGCATTTCGGCAGCAGCAATCGCGTCGACAGGACGAAAACGCCCCGCTTCAATACAGGCATCCACCGCGCCCCGCAGAAGCCGGAAAGCCTGTTCGGACAGGATGTTCGTATCGCCTGGTTCCGGCGCATGCTGACTGGCCGTGACGCGCGTGTCGGGCGGCAGGCGCATAAACACGACACGATAATGATCAGGATGATCGAGGCCAAACCGCACATAGATTTCAAGGCCGCGCCGTAGCCGCTCCACCGGATCGCCAACCGGTTCGGCGACCTCAGCCAGATCGGCCCAGAGGATCGAGAAGGTCTCCTCCATGAGATGGAAAACCAGTTCGTCCTTATTCTTGAAATAAAGATAGAGCGTGGTCGGGGTGACATTCAGACGAGATGCAATGTTCCGCATCGAGGTCTTGTCATAACCCTGAGTTAACAACAAGTCGCGGGCAACGTTCAGAATTTCTGTCCGGCGATCGTTCCCTTTTTGAGTCGCACCCGCTTCGATCATCGCCATTCCCGAAATGCCTTCCCCCCAGAACCCGGCTTAACACCGATCTTATGTCGGTACTATAGGCGAGGGATCGCAAAACGAGAAGGGCCGGAAGGAGAACACTCCTTCCGGCCCTTCAAGCTCCGAATAATTCGGATTTTTACGGCAGCGGAACCGGGCTGTCCGCCAGGCTGCGCAGATAAGCGATCAGATTGGCGCGCTCCTCGGCCTTGCGCAGACCAGCAAACGCCATCTTGGTGCCCGGTGCATAGGCCTTGGGGTTGGCGATGAAGTGGCTGATCTCTTCGTAATCCCACGGCTTGGCGCTCATGCCTTTGAGGGCATCCGAATAAGCAAAACCCTCAGCATGGCCATGCTTCGCGCCAACGATGCCCCAGAGGTTCGGACCAACGCGGTTTGCGCCGCCCTTGTCAAACGTATGGCAGGCGGTGCAGCGCTTGGCGATTGCTTCGCCGGCCTTGGGGTCGGCGGACGCCAGCAGCGGGCCGATGGGTTCGATAGCGGCGGCGGCCGGTTCAGCGGCAGCGGCGGCAGTCTGCGTGCCCTCAGCGGCTTCGATGCCGATGACGTTCTTTTCGGGCGTGTGCGGCTTCACGAGCCCACGGCCGACGAAACCGGCACCCATCGCAACGATACCAGCGGTCAGAACCGCGGCGGCGACCTTATTAAACTCGAAGCTGGCAGACATGTTATTCCTTCGTCCGTACGCACCCTTCCGACGCCCCGCCGAGCCTGTGGCCGCAGCAGGTGCGGCGACAAAATACCGAGTTCAGGGGCCGCTGTCCAATATCGCCGGACATCGTTGCACCAAAAAGCGACTGATCTTTAGGATTTTTAGATAGGCAGTAAGCCCTTAAGATGCCTAAAGTTCGCTCTCCTAAGCCTGCCGGGCCGCTGGATTCGGCCCTTTGCGGCCGAATGTCGCGCCGGTGAAGGTCTCACGCATAAACACCAAGAAGGTCCGTCAAGGGAACGCCCGTCGCCATGAATCCGCTGATCGTCATTCCGTCCCGTATGAAAGCGACCCGCCTCCCCAACAAGCCGCTGGCCTTGATCGCCGGCGAGCCGATGATCCTGCATGTCTGGCGTCGCGCCGTCGCAGCGGGTGTCGGGCCAGTGGTTGTCGCTTGCGGCGATCAGGAGATTTTCGACGTCATCACCGCCAGCGGTGGCAGCGCCGTCATGACGGACCCCGACCTGCCCTCGGGTTCCGATCGTGTCTATGCCGCCGTGACCACCGTCGACCCTGACCGGGATTTCGACGTCATCGTCAACGTGCAGGGCGACCTTCCGACCCTGGAGCCGACGGTTCTTCAAAAGGTGCTGGCGCCGCTGGAAAACCCCGCAGTCGACATTGCGACCCTGGCCAATGCCATTCATGACGAACAGGAAGCTCAGGAAAAGTCGGTCGTGAAGATTGCCCTGGCCCTGAAAGACGGCGAGACCATCGGCCGTGCGCTCTATTTCAGCCGCGCCGCGATTCCGACAGGCGATATCCAGCGTTGGCACCATATCGGGATCTATGCCTATCGCCGCGCCAGCCTGGAGCGGTTCGTCGGCCTGCCCGTGCATCCGCTGGAAAAATCCGAAAGCCTCGAACAGCTGCGCGCGCTGGCCGACGATATGCGCATCGACTGTGCCGTCGTGCATACCACGCCGTTTGGCGTCGATACGCCCGCCGACCTCGAAAAAGCCCGCACCCTCATCCATAAAACCAACTGACCTGAGACTGATCTTCAAATGGCATCGCTTGAGCTTATCCGTCGCGTATCCTTCCTAGGCCCGGCTGGGACCAATTCGGATCTTGCGGCACAGAGCGTATTTCCCGGCGCAAGCGGGCTGCCCTGCAAAAGCTTTGAAGAAGCCATCTCTGCCGTTTTGGAAGGCGAAGCCGACCGAGCCCTGATCCCTATCGAAAACTCGATTGCCGGGCGCGTTGCAGACGTCCATCACCTGATGCCGAAGTCGGGCCTGCATATCGTAGGCGAGCATTTCGAGCGCATCAGCCACAATCTGCTGGTGGTTCCGGGCACCAAGCTGTCGGATATCAAGCGTGTGCATAGCCACGCCCAGGCCCTAGGTCAGTGCCGCAATTTCATCCGCAGCCATTCCTTCGAGGCCGCGACCGAGAATGACACCGCCGGTGCCGCTAAATTGGTAGCTGAACGCGGCGACAAATCGAGTGCTGCCATTGCCTCCACCCGCGCGGCGGACCTCTATGGCCTGGAGATCCTGAAGGCGGATATCGAGGACGAACACAACAACACGACCCGCTTCCTCGTCCTGTCCCGTGTGGCTGAAGTGCCGGATGTCGATGAGGGCGATTGCATCACCACTTTCGTGTTCCGTGTCCGCTCCACCCCCGCAGCGCTCTATAAGGCCATGGGCGGTTTTGCGACCAACGGCATCAACCTCACCAAGCTCGAAAGCTACATGGTCGGCGGCACCTTCGTCGCCGCCCAGTTCTATGCCGATGCCGAAGGCCATCCCGATCAGCGGCCGATGCGTCTGGCGCTTGAGGAACTGCGATTCTTCTCCCGCGAGGTCAAGGTGCTGGGCGTCTATCCGGCCAATCCGTTTCGCCAGAGCGGTATCATGAATCAGGCCGACTGACGGTCAGTACTTGCCCGTGGATTCCGGCCGACCGAATTCCTCCGCCAAATAGTCGATGAACAGCCGTACAGCCGGCGCCTGTCCACGCCGGGACGGAAAAGCCGCCTGAAGCATCGCTTTGGGCGGCGACCAACCCGGCAGGATGGTCTCCAGCCGTCCGGCAGCGATATCTTCGGCAACCATGAACATCGGCAGCGAGGCAGCCCCAATCCCCGCCAGCGCACAATCACGCAAGGTAACCATGTCGTCTGTCACTAGGCGGGGTTGATACGGCAGCGATAATCTCTCGCCATCCTGGGCCACAAGATCCCAGGCGAAGTTTCCAGTCGCCTTGGTCATGGCCAAGGCATCGAGAGCCTGAAGGTCGGCGGGCCGGGCCGGCCTACCCTGGCGGTTCAGAAGCGCGGGACTTGCAACGAGCACCCCCCCACCCTCCCCCAGATTGCGGACAATGAGGTCCTCCTCTTCAAAAGGCGGGATGCGGACCCGCAAAGCCACATCAATCCCCTCGGCAATCACATCCACCCGGCGATTGACCGCTTCGACATCAATACGAACCTTGGGATAGCGCAGCAGAAAGTCGCGGATCATCAAACTGACCCGCATATGCAGCAGCGAGATCGGCGCGCTGACCCTCAGTACACCCTGGGGTTCGGATCTGGCGTTATCGACAACATCCTGCGCCGCCTGAGCCTCCATCTGCATGGCGACGCAGTGCCGGTAGAAATCGCGGCCGATATCGGTGATGGAGAATTTGCGGGTCGAACGCTGCAGCAGCCGCACCCCAAGCCGTTCTTCCAGCAAGGCTACACGGCGGCTCAGCTTCGATTTGGGCAGATTGAGGCGGCGTCCCGCCGCAGCAAACCCGCCGCATTCCACCACCTGGGCGAAATAGAAAAGGTCATTGAGATCCTGCGGCACACTCATAACCATTGTCCCAGCCATAGAACGAATAGTCCGAATTATGCCGCCTACCGCATCGATTGTCGCGAAATTAACTTGATCGGGACAGGGCGATCCGCCCAACCCCTTCGAGGATCAGAATCATGAATATCCTGCATGTGGACTCGAGCCCGCTCGGTCAGAACTCCGTCAGCCGCGTCGTTTCCGCCAAGATCGTCGCGGAGCTGCAAGCAGCCCATCAGGGCGCCAAAGTCTCCCCCCGCGATCTCGCCGTCACAACGCCCAATCATCTGACGGGCGAGATGCTCTTTGCCGCTGCCGATCAGGATCTGGCGCCAGAACTCAAAGCCGAACTGGCTTTCAGCGACGAACTGATCGATGAGTTTCTGGCCGCCGACATCATCGTGGTGGGCGCGCCGATGTATAATTTCAGCGTCCCGAGCCAGCTCAAGGCCTGGATCGACCGCATCGCCAAGGCCGGTCGCACCTTCCGCTATACGGAGAACGGCCCGGAAGGCCTCGCCAAGGGTAAACGGGTGATCGTCGCTTCCTCGCGCGGCGGCATCTATTCGGAAGGCCCGGCAGCTGCGATGGACCATCAGGAAGCCTATCTGAAGGCCGTGTTCGCCTTCCTCGGCGTCTCCAGCGTCGAAATTGTACGTGCCGAGGGCATTGCCCTAGCTCCAGACGCCCGCGAAAAGGCTATCGCCAAAGCCGGTGCCGACGCGCAGAAACTCGCGGTTGCAGCCTAAGTCCTGTTCGCCTTTGCGGCGCAGGTCATGAGATCTGTCACGGTCTCGCCATCGGAGGAGAGGGGAAGGATCAGCCGGTCATAGGCATAAGCCTCCTGCTGACCTTCCTCACCGATGGAATTGGATATCTGGTCAAGTCTCGGCGCCCGCGACTCCACCACTTCCTGATAGTGGCGGCGCATCATATCGAGGTAACCTGCCTCTGGAATAACCTCGCCGATCAGCCGTCCGGTCGGCGGCGCCAGTGTCGCCATCCGTTGCAGGCTGCCAAAAAGCCGGAAGCGGAAATCGAGCGATCCGTCCGGCTGCACCTCGACCGCCAGAAGATTGGTAGATCCCCGCAGGATCAGCGGCAGGTCGGGTAGGCCTAGCGAACGGCGCGCAGGCAGTCGCCCCTCCTCGGAGCGGGCACTCCAAAGACCGTAAAGCTCGGCAAAATGACGATTCAGATCCTCGGGAACGCGCATCGACCGGCTTTCCTGGAACCGGAAACGGTGACTTTCCCGTTGCAGGCTCGACATATCTGGATCAGCCGAACACCGCGCGGAACACAATCATCAGCACGACCACATGCCCTTCCTAATTTCCTGTCTTCTGGATGTGAGGATTATACATATCGGGTTAGGCAGCACCAGTTGATCCGCCCCCATCACAGAGATAGATCGGGCGTGTGGATTGAGCAGGTCATGAGGTCGCTCACGGTCTTACCATCGAGAGACAAGGGCAAGATCAGGCGATCATAGGAATAGATCTCCCGATTCCCCTCAAAACCGATCGAACTGGAGATGCGGTCGAGCCGAGGTAGGCCCGACGTCACCACCGCCGTATAATGCTCCCGCATCATGGCGAGAAAACCATCGTTCGGAATAACCTCGCCGATCAGTCGCCCCGTAGGCGGCGCCAGTGTCGCCATCCGATGCAGACTGCCAAAAAGCCGATAGCGGAAATCATAGCCATCGTCCGCAGGCTCGACCGTGATCAGATTGGTCACCCCGCGCAAACCGGGCGGCAGGTCTGGCAGGTCGATTGACCGGCGGCCAGGGATTTTGCCAGCGGCCGCATGGCTACGCCAAACGTCGTAAAGCGCGGCAAAATCAGGCTCGAAATCATCGGGCAGGCGTAACGGCTGGCTTTTGAGAAAGCGATAGCTGCGGCTCTGACGTTGGAACCCCGTCATGGAACTAGCCCGCCAATGTGCGGGACATCACCATCAAGACCACCACTCGCCCCTCCTCGTCCCCCAATGGCAAGATCAGGCGATTATAAACATACGGTCGCCCCGTATCAGGATGATCCAACATCCCTTCATAAAGATGAAGACAGGGACTTTTTGAGCGAACGACATCCGAATAATCGGACAGAATGATCTCTTCGTAGCCGTCGCCGAATCCCATCTCGGTCATCAGCCGCCCTTCGGGACGCTCGGGCGTTTGCACGGGGATAGCAGTGCCATAGAGGCGTACCCGGAACTGCAACTGGTCGTCCGGTTCATATTCCACATCGATGAGATGGGTCATCCCGACCAGCTTCAACGGCAGGTCGGTCACCAGGATGCTGCGACGGACGGGCAAAGCCCCCAAGCCCCGACGATCCCGCCAGAGGTTCAGCGCCGCCGCCAAAGGTTCGGGCGCGTCTTCAAGTTCCAGCAAGGTGGATTTCTTGAAAAAATAATGGGCTTTGGCATCAAATGAGCTCATGACCCCTCGCCAGCTCGCTGCGCCATATCACGGCATGCCCAAGCTTTGCCGCAACAGGATCTATGTAACACATAGCGCCCTGGTCCGGGGGAGGATTCGTTCAAAATGCGGTATTGGGATGCCGAATACGCAGAACGGAAGTTAGCCGACCTGAGCGCGATGCCGCATCATCTGATCTGCCAGTACTACCGCCAGCATCGCCTCTCCCACCGGCACCGCGCGGATGCCGACACAGGGGTCATGGCGCCCTTTGGTGATGAGATCGACTTCCTCACCCGTCGCCGTGATCGTCTGACGGGGGGTGAGGATTGACGAAGTCGGCTTCACTGCAAAGCGGACGACGATATCCTGACCGGTCGAAATGCCGCCCAGAATGCCACCAGCATGGTTCGAGAGGAACCGCGGCTTGCCGTCATTACCCGCGCGCATTTCATCGGCATTCTCTTCACCGCTCAACGCAGCAGCGGCAAACCCATCGCCGATCTCAACGCCCTTCACCGCGTTGATGGTCATCATCGCGCAAGCGATATCGCTGTCGAGCTTGTCATAGATCGGATCGCCCCAGCCTGCCGGAACGCCGGAGACAATCACCTCGATCACTGCGCCGCAGGATGAGCCCGCCTTGCGCACACCATCCAGGTAGTTTGCCCATTCTTCCGCCGCGACCGGATCGGGACAGAAGAAGGGGTTGTTGCCAACCTGATCCCAATCCCAGCGGGAGCGATCGATCTTATGGGGACCCATCTGAACCAAGGCGCCCCGGATAACGACATCTTCCCCCAAAATCCGCCGGGCGATGGCACCCGCTGCCACACGAGCTGCGGTTTCGCGGGCACTGGAGCGCCCCCCGCCGCGATAATCGCGAATGCCGTATTTGGCGTCATAGGCATAATCGGCATGGCCCGGTCGATAACGCTGGGCGATATCGCCATAGTCCTTCGATCGCTGATCGGTGTTTTCGATCATCAGGGAAATCGGCGTGCCGGTGGTCATCCCCTCGAAAACGCCCGAGAGGATCTTCACCTGATCGGCTTCCTGCCGCTGGGTCGTATAGCGCGACTGGCCGGGCTTGCGCTTGTCGAGGAAGGGTTGGATCCACTCCTCGCTCATGGCCAAGCGCGGCGGCACCCCATCGACGACGACCCCCAAGGCCGGCCCGTGGCTTTCGCCCCAGGTGGTGAAGCGGAAGACGCTTCCAAAACTATTCCCGGCCATGGGAGTGATCCTTAGAGCAAAAGCCTCAAGTAGGCCAAAGGCCGATAGGCAGCAAGACCGCTAGTCGTCTTTGGCGACGGAGATGTCGGGCGCGTCCACGGCCTTCATGCCGACGACGTGATAGCCGCTGTCCACATGGTGGGTTTCGCCGGTGACGCCGGACGAGAGGTTGGACAGCAGATAGAGACCAGCACCGCCGCAATCTTCCAGCGTCGTATTCCGACGCAGAGGCGAATTATACTGGTTCCACTTCAGGATATAGCGGAAGTCGCCAATACCGCTGGCGGCCAGGGTCTTGATGGGGCCGGCCGAGATCGCATTGACGCGGATGTTCTGCGCGCCCAGATCAGCTGCCAGATATCGCACCGATGCTTCCAGGGCGGCCTTTGCAACACCCATGACATTATAATGCGGCATCACACGTTCGGCGCCGTAATAGGTCATGGTCACGAGGCTACCGCCGTCGGTCATCAGCGTCGAAGCGCGCTTAGCGACGGCCGTGAAGGAATAGCAGGAGATATCCATGGTGCGCAGGAAGTTGTCGCGGCTGGTGTCGACATACTTGCCCTTCAGCTCGTTCTTGTCCGAGAAGCCGATGGCGTGCAGCAGGAAGTCGAGCTTGCCCCACTTCTTTTCCAGCGTGGCGAAGACGGCATCAACCGAATCCATATCGGTCACATCGCAGGGCAGTACCAGATCCTCGGGGGTACCGAGCGAACTTGCCAGCGGACGGACGCGCTTTTCCAGGGCTTCACCCTGATAGGTGAAGGCCAATTCTGCACCTTGGGCGGCCACGGCCTGGGCAATACCCCAGGCGATCGACTTATCGTTGGCGACACCCATAATGAGGCCGCGCTTGCCAGCCATCAGCGGCGCAAGATTGGTCATGAATGAAACTCTCCCGAACAGGCATTTTTTTTAAGCGCGGCATCCTAGCCGCGAGAATCCGCCCTGCCAAGGCTTTGAACACGATAAAGACGCAAGAGCTGGGGGCTTACTCGCGGACAGCCACACATCGATGGGTCGGAAAATAGACCGTTGCCGTCGTTCCTTCCCCTTCGGCAGAGATCAACTCCAGTCGCGCACCGTGCAGTTCCGCCAGCGATTTGACCAACGGAAGCCCCAGACCGACGCCGTTGTGATTGGCCTGCATAGGATTATCAAGCTTCCCGAACGGCAGCATCACCGTCGGAATATCGGCTGGATTCATGCCGATGCCTTCATCCTTGACGATCAGCACCATGCCGCCATCCTTGCCCCGCGTGAAGCTCAAGGCGACTTTTTTGCCGGCCCCGCTGAACTTGATGGCGTTGGTGACAAGGTTCAGCAGGATCTGCCGGATCATCCGGGTATCGGCGCGCAACGCCACCCCTTCGGCCAGACATTCGGCCAGTAGGGTCACGCCAGCTTTATCGGCCTGTTCGCGCACGAGCTTGGTGCAGGTCGAGAGCAACCGTTCGAGGTCGATGACCTCTTCCTGCAGCCGTACTTCGCCCGCTTCGATCTTGGTGAGATCCAGCAGATCGTTGATCAGCGCCAACAGATGCTGCCCCGACAGATTGATGTCGCGGGCGTAATCCGCATAACGCTCCAGCGCATCTACGTTTTCGCCAAAAAGCTTTTCGGAGATGATTTCCGAGAACCCGTTGATAGCATTGAGCGGCGTGCGCAGTTCGTGGCTGATATTCGCCAGGAAAATCGATTTGGCGCGATTGGCATCCTCGGCCCGGTCGCGGGCGCGGCGCAATTCTTCTTCATGCAGCAGCAAGGCGGTTATGTCCGTGCGGATCAGGACGCGACCGCCGCCCTTGATGCGATGTTCGCTGGCACGCACCCAGCGCCCGCCGGCAACCTTCAGATATCGCGGATCACCTGTGCCAGCGCGGATACGCTGCAGAATGATCTGGATGACCTGGTCTTTATCATCGACCCCATCGACGGCGACATCGCCGCTCGTCACCGCCGCCGTTGTCATGTCTTCCAGGCGCGCACCGGGCACCATCAGGCGCCGAGTGGACGGATACATCTCCAGCGCGGTCCGGTTAGCCAGCACAAGGCATTCGTTTTCGTCCAGCAGCAGGAAGCCGTCGGGCACCACTTCCATCGCCATCCGCAGCACGGAATTAGCGATATTGGCGCGGTTTTCCGCTTCGATCCGGGCCGTCAGATCCGACCCGGTGCCGCGATATCCGGCAAAGCCACCATCATCCTCATAGACCGGAACACCGGAAATGGAGGCAAAGGTCGCGCCGCCGTCCGGACGCCGCATCTCGAGCATCATATTGCGGAAGGGCAGACGCAGACGCAGACGGCGCAGGATCTCGGTATAATGCGCGTCGGGGCGGATCAGTTCAGGCTCGAAAACCGTCCGCCGGATCACCCGCTCCAGCGGAATACCAGTCACATCGGTGAAACGCTGCGAGATATAAGTCAGGCGCCCCTCGGCATCGGCTTCCCACAGCCAATCGCCCGCAGCGCTCGTAAAATCGCGGAAACGCCGCTCAGCCGCCCGCTGCTGACGTTCGGCACTGTCCCGCTGCAGAGCCAGCGCAACGATCTGCGCGCCTTCTTTCAGCCGCGCCCATTCGGCCGGAACCGGCCCCCGCGCTTCGCCCACATAGGCAGCCAAAGTGCCGGCAATGGCACCGCCCGGCAAGGTGATCGCCTCGGACCAGCAAGCCTTAATGCCATGATGCCGGGCACGCTCCCGAAATCGAGCCCAGGATGGGTCGCGGGCGATATCGACCGCCCCCATGGCGCCCTCGCCCGTATGCACCATGATGCCGTCCGACGCTTCGATCAGTTCGGCAGGCAGAGAGGGGGCCGCGGCGAGACGTAGGCTTTTACCTGCAGAATCGAGCAACAGGACACTGACGCGCGCGTTGGCAAGTTCTGCCTCAATCGTCCGCGCAACCATCTGCAGCAGATCGTTCAGCCCCTCGCCGCGCCCCAGCGCTTCCAACAGAACCAGGAAGCTTCCCTTGGTTTCCGTCATGATGGGAATAGTGTCGAACCGTCGCTCACGCGCGGTAGTGCGGGTACGGTCATTGAGGTCCGAACAAGAAAAAAGAAAACAAAAGCACAGAAGGCATCAGTCAAGAGCGTGACGTTCCGTTTAAGATTAACCGGCTTTAAGCTGGAGGCAAGCCTCATACAGCATTGCGATAGGCCAAACGGTCGATAACTGGTAGGCTCGGGCTCATGCATCTGCGTTTCCTTGCCCTGGCGATCCTGCTGACGGCTCCCATTCAGGACCTGTCCGCCCAGGATGCGCCTAAGCCGCCGCCACGCAAGGCCGCACCTGCCAAGCCTGCGCCGAAAGCCCAGTGGCTGGACCCCAATGTGCAACATCCACCGCCCACAAAGGTCGGATCGAGCATGCGTCCCTTTGCCCATCAGTTCCAAGCCTGCCGTGACAAGACGATGCAGACACTGGTCGGCCTGCCGCGCGAAGCCGCCTTCAAGAAGGTCGGCGAGATGAAACTGATGATGGTGCGCGTTCTTCATTGGCGGCAGCCTGTGAATTTTGAGGTCGTCCCGGAACGATTGACCCTGGTTCTGAGTGATAATGGACAGGTCGTTAAGGCCTTCTGCCGTTAACCCACTTGAGAACCGAGGGAGAAACGCCATGCGCCTATCTCACGCGACACTTGCTTTGACTCTGCTCATGGGCATTCCGCTGGCTGCCTGTGGCGGCGATGCGGAAACCACCACTGCCGTCCGCGGCACCACTACGGGTCAATCCCTGATCGACCTGCGCCGCGCCTACGAACAGGGACTCATCACCCAGACTGAATATGAAGAGCGCCGCAGCGACATTCTGGCCCGTAGCGAATAGAAAAGTGGGGACCAAATGGTCCCCGCTTCCTCTTTCAACGGAGCCGTATCAGGCCACGCGGATATTATGCAGGAAGGTTTCGACATCCTGCTTCAGACGTTCGCCTTGCTGGGCCAACTCGTCGGCAGCGCCCAGCACCTGAGTGGCGGCCGAGCCCGTCTGGCCAGCCCCGCGCGTCACATCGACGATATTCTCCGAAACCTGCTGGGTACCGGTCGCGGCCTGCTGGACATTGCGGGTGATTTCCTGGGTCGCAGCGCCCTGCTCTTCCACAGCCGAAGCAACGGTCGAGGCAATCTCGTTCATGCGCTGAATGGTACGGCCGATGCCTTCGATGGCGACGACGACACCCGCCGTTTCACCCTGCACAGCGGCCACCTGGGCCGAGATTTCCTCGGTGGCTTTAGCGGTCTGCTGAGCGAGGTTCTTCACCTCCGCAGCAACCACGGCAAAGCCTTTGCCCGCTTCACCGGCGCGCGCGGCCTCGATGGTGGCATTCAGCGCCAGGAGGTTCGTTTGGGCCGCCACATCGCTGATCATCTTCACCACATCGCCGATCCGCTGGGCGGAGTCGTTGAGCTTGCGGACCTGACCCACAGTTTCCTGGGCATCGCTACCGGCGCGGCTTGCGATCTCGGCAGATTCGAGAACCTGACGACCGATTTCACCGATCGAGCTTGCCAGTTCCTCCGAAGCGGCGGCTACGGTCTGCACGTTGGCCGTCATTTGTTCGGACGCAGCAGCAACCGTTGCCGCCTGATTGTTGGTCGCGCTCGCCGTTTCAGTCATGAGTTGGGCTGTCGCCTGCAACTCGGTCGCCGCCGACGACAGGGTCCCCAGAGCCTGATTTGTCGTCTGGTCGAAGGTCGCGATATAGGCTTCGATACGCTGCTGACGGGCGGCCTTCTGTTCCTGTTCGGCCTTCTGGGCCAGTGCCAGACGCTCGGCTTCGATCAGGCCGGAGCGGAAGATGTCCAGGGCTTGGGCCATCTGACCCACTTCATCCTTGCGCTCGGTCCCGACGATCTTGGTGTCATAGTCGCGGCGCGACAGCCCCTGCATCGCATCGGTGATCAGCGACAACGGGCGGGTAACGCCCCGCAGGACGAAGAGAATAACGAAGACAGCGATCACACCAGCGCCCGCCGCCAATCCCGCCGATACCATCAGACCCACGGTCGCCTGCTGACCGGCATCGGTCGCCGCTTCTTCAGCGACCTTCACGATGGCGGCGCCCAATCCATCCAGAGCTTCAGAGACTTCATTGAAGGCGCGCGCATTTTGGCCGTTGAACAACGCCAGAGCAGCCTCTGTCTCGCGCTGTTCGGAATAGGCCATCACCCGGTTGTGACCTTCGATATACTTCGCCCACATCGCTCGGATTTCGACCATCCGCTTCTGGGCGGCTTCGGTCTGCGGGTAACTGTCGTATTCTTTGGACTTATCAGCCAGCTCCTTGGTCACCGCTTCGATGCGGGCTTCGGCAGCGCGCTCGGCAGCCGTCGTCGTCGCCTGAATGTGAGTCGCTTCGGCGACGCGATAGTCTGACGTCAGGGTATTGAGCTGCTGGATGATAATGGCCCGCGGCATGCGGGACTGGGCGATGTCCTCAAGCGAAGCGCGCACGGCAAACATCTGCCAAGCACCGACGACCGCAACCAAGGCTGCACAGGCCACCAGCATTGCAATGGCGCCGACCAGTTTGGCGCGAATCGTAAGCGTCTTCATCTCTAAAGAACCCCCAGTTCAGGCATAATTGAAACTTGAGCCGGAATGTGAGGTATCAGTGTAAACAAAATACTAAACCTGCAATCACGATTCGCATAGCAGACGCTCATCTACTGTCCGAATCGCCAAATCATCAAAATTACATTGTTAAGTTCTACAGAAAATGCATAGCCCTATGCGGTTGACGCCGAAACATAAAATTTTACAAATAATTCTGATTGAGAAAACGTTTCACCTGAATCTTTTCATCTTTAAAAAGAGCAATTGAGTATAAATCGCAATTGCGATAACTGTCGCAATCCGAGCCATGCCCTGTGCGTATTGCCACATTCTAGGCCGATTCGTTGACTTGGGCGCTTTAGGGGGATAAATCCCTCCTAAGCCCTGTCTTCTTAAAAAGATTCCAGGCTCGGAAAGGACCGCCAAAAAATGGACGCCCGTAACCGTCCCCTGTCTCCGCACCTGCAGATTTACCGTTGGCATCTGCTTATGGCGATGTCGATTTTCCACCGCGTCACCGGATGCGCGCTGGCTGTCGGAACTCTGCTTCTCACTTATTGGATCGTAGCTGCTGCCAGCGGTCCTGCTGCTTTCGCCACCGCGTCTGCGATCATCGGATCGTGGATCGGCCTGCTGGCCCTATTCGGCTGGAGCTTTGCCCTGTTCTATCACCTGGCAAACGGCATCCGGCATCTGATCTGGGACAGCGGTCGCGGCTTCGCCATTCCCCAGGCCTATCTGTCGGGCCGGGTGGTTCTGGGTGTCGCCACCGTCCTGACCGTGCTGGCGTGGGTCGCCGGCATCACGTTGAGGTAAGCCGATGAAGACGCAAGGAATGCGCACGATGCTGGGCCGCGTTCGCGGCCTGGGTTCGGCAAAGGAAGGGGTCGAGCATTGGTGGATGCAACGCGTAACCGCGGTTGCACTCGTTCCGCTGCTCCTGTGGTTCGTTATCAGCGTGATCGGTCTGGTGGGCGCACCTTACGAGGCTGTCGTCTCCTGGATGGGCCATCCGGTCAGCGGCCTTCTGTTGATCCTGCTGATCGTGGCGGTCTTCCACCACGCGCAGCTGGGGATCCAGGTGGTGCTGGAGGATTACGTCCATAACGAGGGCGCCAAGATCGCCTGCCTGCTGGCAGTGAAGGGCGCCGCCCTGCTGCTGGGCGGGATCGGGGTCGTCTCGGTCCTCAAGCTGATGCTGCGTTAAGGAGGGGCCCGGACATCATGGCCACCGAATATAAGATCATCGACCATACCTACGACGTCGTCGTCGTGGGTGCCGGCGGCGCGGGTCTGCGCGCGACGCTGGGCATGACGGCAGCCGGTCTCAAGACCGCCTGCGTCACCAAGGTCTTCCCGACCCGCTCGCACACCGTGGCAGCCCAGGGCGGTATCTCTGCCTCGCTCGCCAACATGGGCGACGACAACTGGCGCTACCATATGTACGACACCGTCAAGGGGTCGGACTGGCTTGGCGACCAGGACGCCATCGAATATATGGTGCGCAACGCCGTTCCCGCGATCTACGAGCTGGAACATTACGGCATGCCCTTCTCGCGCACCGAAGACGGCCGCATCTATCAGCGCCCCTTCGGCGGCCACACGCAGCGCTACGGCGAAGCGATGGCCAAGCGCGCCTGCGCCGCTGCCGACCGTACCGGCCATGCCATGCTGCACACGCTGTATCAGCAGTGCCTGAAGCATAAGGCTGAATTCTACGTCGAATATTTCGCCCTCGACCTGATCATGGACGAAGACGGCGCCTGCCGGGGCGTGATGGCTCTGTGTATGGAAGATGGCACCATCCACCGTTTCCGCGCCCATATGGTGGTGCTGGCAACCGGCGGTTACGGTCGCGCCTACCTGTCCTGCACCTCGGCCCATACCTGCACTGGCGACGGCAATGCCATGGCGCTGCGCGCCGGTCTGCCGCTCCAGGACATGGAATTCGTGCAGTTCCATCCGACCGGCATCTTCGGTTCGGGCTGCCTGATCACCGAAGGCGCCCGCGGCGAAGGTGGGTATCTCACTAACTCCAAGGGCGAGCGCTTCATGGAGCGTTATGCTCCCTCGGCCAAGGATCTGGCGTCGCGCGACGTCGTCTCCCGTGCCATGACGGTCGAAATCAATGAGGGTCGCGGTGTCGGCCCCAATGCCGACCACATCATGCTGCATCTGGAGCATCTGCCCGCCGAGACCCTGCATGAACGTCTGCCGGGTATCTCGGAAACCGCGAAGATCTTCGCGGGTGTCGATGTGACCAAGGAGCCGATCCCGGTTCTGCCGACCGTGCATTACAACATGGGCGGCATCCCGACCAACTATCACGCCGAAGTGATCCGTCCGACCAAGGAAAACCCGGATCAGACGGTTCCGGGCCTGATGGCGATCGGCGAAGCGGCTTGCGTGTCGGTCCATGGCGCCAACCGCCTCGGCACCAACTCGCTGCTCGATCTCGTGGTGTTCGGCCGTGCGGCTGCCCATCGCGCCGCCGAAGTGGTGAAGCCGGGCGCAACCCACAAGCCCCTGCCCGCTAATGCCGGTGAAGAGGCCCTGGCGCGCCTGGACCGCATCCGCAATGCCAACGGCAAGACCAAGGTTGCTGAAGTCCGCGACCAGATGCAGCGCACCATGCAGAAGCACGCCGCCGTGTTCCGCAATTCGGCGCTGCTGAAGGAAGGCGTCGAGAAGATCAACGAGATCGCCAAGACCCTCTCGGACATCACCATCGCCGACCGCTCGCTGATCTGGAACAGCGATCTGATCGAAGCGCTGGAACTCGACAACCTCATGGGTCAGGCCCAGGTCACGCTGGTTTCCGGCGAAGCCCGTCCGGAGAGCCGTGGCGCCCATGCGCACGACGACTTCCCGAACCGCGACGACGAAAGCTGGATGAAGCACACCGTCGCCTGGCATGACGCCGCGACCGGCAAGGTGACCCTCGATTATCGTCCGGTGCACTATTTCACCATGACGGACGAGATCGAAGTGTTCCCGCCCAAAGCGCGCGTCTATTAGGCGGAAGGGATATATCAGATGGCTACTTTCTCGCTGCCCGCCAATTCCAAGGTCAAGGAAGGCCAGACTTTCAAGGCGCCCGCCGGTGCCAAGAACGTCAAAGCTTTCAAGATCTATCGCTGGAACCCGGAATCGGGCGAAAACCCGAGCCTCGACACCTATGAGATCGATCTCGACGCCTGCGGCCCGATGGTCCTGGACGCCCTGATCAAGATCAAGAACGAGGTCGATACCACCGTCACCTTCCGCCGCTCCTGCCGTGAAGGCATCTGCGGCTCGTGCGCGATGAACATCGACGGCGCCAACACGCTTGCGTGCCTGAAGCCGATCGATGAGGTGAAGGGCGACGTCAAGATCTACCCGTTGCCGCACATGCCGGTGATCAAGGATCTGGTGCCGGACCTCTCGGTCCCCTATGCCCAATACACCTCGATCAAGCCATGGCTGCAGTCCGAAACCGTGGCGCCGCCCGACAAGGAACGCACCCAGTCGGTCGAAGAACGCGCCAAGCTCGACGGTCTGTGGGAATGCATCCTGTGCTTCTGCTGCTCGACCTCCTGCCCCAGCTACTGGTGGAACGGCGACCGTTACCTCGGTCCGGCGATCCTGCTCCAGGCCTACCGCTGGCTGGCCGACAGCCGCGACGAGATGCAGGGCGAACGCCTCGATAACCTCGAGGATCCGTTCCGTCTCTATCGCTGCCACACCATCATGAACTGCTCGCGCACCTGCCCAAAGGGTCTGAACCCCGCCAAGGCGATTGCCGAGATCAAGAAGATGATGGTGGCGCGGCGGTAGTTGCGTTGGCCTACCGGGCTTTGCCCTACTTGAGGCCACTTAACGCGTCATAGGTGGAATGAAGCCCTCGGCCTTGCCGGGGGCTTTCTTCTTTCGGTAAAGCTATCAGTCATGAGCAGCACCGAAGATTTCGAGCCCAACGACAGCATCACCGCCGCAGGACCGCTTGCCCGCTACAAGGCAGGCGTAAAGGCGGGCGAGATCCAGGAGGACCCGCTCCAGCTCGACATCATGGCGCGGCTGGAGAAGCTGTGTTCAGAACTGTCCGGCTATCAGCCGCTCGGCACCGAGGCCCCGCGCTGGATGGGCTGGCTGAAGCGCGAGAAGGCCCGCAGGCCTGCCCCGCGCGGCCTCTATATCCATGGCTCGGTCGGGCGCGGCAAATCCATGTGCATGGACCTCTTCTTTGCCGCCGCCCCTGTCAAGCAGCGCCGCCGTGTGCATTTTCACGCCTTCATGGCCGAGATCCACGACCGGCTGCACGCCCTGCGCTCCAAGAAGGGCCATGACGACGATCTGCTGGCGACAGTCGCCGCCGAAGTCGCGGAAGCCTCCTGGCTTTTGTGTTTCGACGAGTTCGTCGTCAATAATATCGTCGATGCCATGATCCTGGGCCGTCTGTTCCAGGCTCTGTTCGACAAGGGCGTGGTGATCGTCGCGACCTCGAACTTCGCACCAAAGGACCTCTATAAGGACGGGTTGCAGCGCGATCGGTTCGAGCCGTTCATCGCGATCATGGAATCGCGCATGGAGGTGCTGACGCTCGACGGGCCGAAGGATTATCGCCGCCTGCGCCGCGCCGGACAGCCGGTTTTCTATGCGCCGCTCGGAGAAGAGGCGACTGCCCATCTGCATGCCGCCTTCGCCGACCTGACGGACGATGCCGAGGGCGCGCCGGACGCAGTCGAAGTCTATGGTCGTATGATCCAGGTCGCCAAGGCCGCCAAGGGCGTCGCCTGGTTCGAGTTCCCCGACCTCTGCGCCAAGCCGCTGGGGGCCTCGGACTATCTCGCGCTCGCCCGCCGCTATCACACGCTCCTCATCGACCATGTACCGGAGCTGTCGGCGGATAATCATAACGAGGCGCGCCGCTTTATCACGCTGATCGATTCGCTCTATGAGGCGAAGACCAAGCTGATCATGGCCGCAGCCGCCATGCCAGATCAACTTTATCCCAAGGGCACCGGCGCTTTCGAGTTCCAGCGCACCGCCAGCCGCCTGATGGAAATGCAGTCCGCCGACTACGCCGCCCTCCCCACCGCCGCCAGCGAGGCGCGCGGCAGGATCGATGTGGTGGAGTAATGGGCAGATTCTTTTTCCGAAATAACTCTCAGCCGTCTTTTGAAGGCTATATGCACCGCTGTCCTTGCTGCCAATACCGTACTCTGGAACAGCGAGGCATTTTCGAACTTTGCGGTGTTTGCTTTTTGGGAAGATGACGGGCAGGACGATCACGACGCCGACCTAATTAGAGGCGGCCCCAATAGTGACCTCTCCCTAACTCAGGCACGGTTGAATTTTAAGAGTTTTGGGGCCAGCGAAGAGCGATTCCTCGAATCAGTACGTGCCCCACGCGAAGAGGAAAAATAACCTCGTCATCCCGGACTTTGATCCGGGATCTGGCGTGGCCGAACTCTGACCTGTTTTTTCGACGCGGTCCGTCTACACAAGATCCCGGATCAAAGTCCGGGATGACAGTTTTGTTTGAGAGTCTTTACCGCTCCAGGATCGCGTAGAGCTTCTTCAGCGGCTCCAGTGTTTCCCACTGGCCCTCGAAGCCGGAGGGGATGACGAAGGCGTCACCCGGCCCGAACTCCGTCACCGTCCCGTCGGCATCGGTCAGACGCGCGCGGCCCGAGAGCAACACGCAGAATTCCTCCTCGGTATAGGAGATCTTCCAGCAGCCCGGCGTCGAGGTCCAGACGCCGCAGAAGAAACGCTCGTCCCCGCCGGTATATTGGTTCGCCGTCGCGGTCACGGGATTTCCGGACAGAATGCCCTTGGGCGTGCCCGCTTCGGCTTCGGCGTTGGGATCGATGCGTTTGATCTTGATCATGAATGTTTCTCGGCCATCGCTGTTTCGGGCTTGGGCTTTGACCGTAGCCGGGAAGCGCGCAGTTCCCCAGCTTCTTCCAGAATAGCCCCCGCCCCGGCGGTCAGATGGGCATTGATGCGGCGCAGATCGCGCAGGAAGTCGAGATGCAGGGCGCTTGTCTCCAGCGTCTCCTTGCGACCCGCGCGCAGACGGTCGAAATGGGCCTCCGTCGCCTTGGTTTCCAGGCGCCGCACGGTTTCCTTCTCGCCGATCAACTGGCGCGCCGCTGTCTTGTCGCCCGACAGGAAGACCGAGGTCGCGAGCCTGCCGTTATCCACCAGCCGTGCCATCAGCCCCAGGATCTCCTCGCGCCCCTCGGCCGAAAATGACAGGTGCCGCTTGATCTTCTTCGCCACCAGTTCCAGCAGGCTATGGTCGAGGATATCGCCCGCATGCTCGATATTCATCGACATGGCCAGCACTTCGGAAACGCGCTTATTGGTCGCCTCGTCGAGGTCGTCGGGGCGCAGCTGGGCAAGATAGCGCTTGATCGCTTCCTGCTGCTGATCCAAACGGTCGTCGAGCTTGCGTACCAGGGCCACCCGCTTGCGGTCGTCCGTGCGCACTGCCTCCATGGCGCCGACCATCATCTCCTGGAGCGTATCGGACATGCGCATGACCTCGCGCCCCGCATTCGCGACGGCCAATTCCGGCATATCGAGGGCGGCGGGGTCGAGGTATTTTGGGGCGGCGAGATCTTCTTCCCCCGTCCCGCGCTCGGGCATGTAGCGCTCCAGCGCCTTGGCAAAAGGCGCAAGCGGCAGGATGAAGAGAGCCGCCAGCGCCAGGTTGAAGGCGACATGGAAGTTCGCAGCCAGAGTGACCGGACCGCCCAGACGCAGCATCAGGTCGGTCAGGCTCGGCAGGAAAGCCAGTACCAGCACGCAGCCGACCAGACGGTTGATCAGGTTACCCATCGGCAGGCGGCGTGCCACGGCACTGTCGCGCGGGCCTTCAATGATCGGATTGACGGCGCTACCCAGATTCGCGCCCGCCACCATCGCCAGGGCTGCCTGGGGCTCCACCACCCCGGCGCCTGCAAGCGAGGAGATCAGCAGTACCACGGCGACGCTGGAATGGGCCGCCCAGGTAAAGACCGCCGCTAGCGCCATGCCCATGAAGGGATCGGCGGCCAGGGCGCCCAGCAGATGGCGCAACACCGGCGCGCTTTCCACGGGCTTCAGAGTTTCGAGCAGCAGATAAAGCGCCAGCAACATCAGGCCCAGGCCGATACCGACCCGGCCGAGATCATGGGTGCGCGTCTTTCCGCCCTGGCGAAAGGCCATGTAACCCGCCAGCAGGAAGACAGGCGCCAGCAGCGAGATGTCGAAATGCACCAGTTGCACGATCACCGTGGTGCCGATATTGGCGCCCAGCATCAGGGCCAGGGCGGGCATGAGAGCGATGGTGCCGCTGGCCGCGAAACTGGCTGCCATCAAGCCGGTCGCGGTCGAGCTTTGCAGCATCGTCGTCACCGCCGCACCGCTCAACAGCGCCGTCCAACGGTTGCGCATTCCCATGCCCAGGAACCGGCGCAGATCGGCGCCAAAAGCCCGGATCACGCCGCTTTTGACCATATAGAGCCCCCAGAGCAGCAACACGACATTGCCGATCAGATGCAGCAGAATCTGCCAAGCGCTCATGGAACCTCCTCACCAATCGCGTAAAAATGCGCGATTGATCAGTTTAGTTCCCATAATCGAAAATTAGAATGAAAATTCTGAAAGTCAGCCGCGCTCAAATTTGACATCAAGCACAACGGCCGACTGAGTGCGGCGCACCCCCGGCAAACGGCCGATATCGTCGAGCAGGCGATCCAATGCCTTGGGTCCTTCAGTTTCAACCAGGATCGCCACGTCGAATTCCCCGCTGACGGTGTGGCAGCGCTTTACTTCCGGACGCACCCGCATGGCCTGCTGAAGCTGCGGGGCATGGCGGGCATCCAGGCTGATGAAGACATGGGCGCGGAACCCGTCTTCCGGCGTAGTGGCGAACCGCACCGTATAGCCGGCGATGACGCCCAGGCGCTCTAGTCGGGCCAGTCGTTCCTGAGTTGCCGAACGCGACAGATCCACCTTGCGCGCCAGCACCGCCGTCGGGGTGCGGGCGTTCGCTTGCAGCAACGAGAGCAGCGTGCGGTCTATCGCGTCGAGTTCAGCCATAGGCGAAACGTCTGCCATACCGATGAAACGTTGGCAATAGGCACTTAAACAGACGAATCGATGGGTCGCTTGCCGACACTTGTCCAGTGCAGTCTGGAAATAACGATAATTCAATCTCTTGGGAGACTTTCACATGCGTCACGTTCTGATCCTGGGTGCCGGTCGTATCGGTCGCTCGATGACCGCCCTGCTGCAGGGGACCGGCGAGTATCAGGTGACGCTGGGCGATCGCGATCCCGCCACACTGGCTAAATGCACCACCAAGGGTGCCCAGACCCTGGGCATCGACAGCACCGACATGAACGCGCTGAAAGCCGCGATGGCAGGCAAACACGCCGTCGTCGGCGCCGGTCCCTATGCCGTCAATGTCTTCATCGCCGAAGCGGCGGCCGCCTGCGGCGTCGATTATTTCGACGTGACCGAGGATGTCGAGGTCACGAACCAGGTCCGCAAGTTCGCCAAGGGTGCCAAGTCGGCCTTTGTGCCGCAGTGCGGTCTTGCCCCGGGCTTCATCTCCATTGTCGCCAACGATCTTGCCAAGCAGTTCGAAACCCTGCGCGAACTGCGCCTGCGCGTCGGCGCCCTGCCCCGCTTCCCGGCCAATCGCCTGGGCTATAACCTGACCTGGAGCACAGACGGCCTGATCAATGAATACCTCAACCCCTGCGAGGTCATTCACGATGGTCGCCGCGTCCTGGTGCCGCCCATGGAAGGCGAGGAGCGCTTCGCGATCAATGGCGTCGAATATGAAGCCTTCACCACCTCGGGCGGTGTCGGCAGCCTATGCGAGACCTATGACGGCAAGGTCGAGACCCTGACCTACAAGACCATCCGTTATCCGGGCCATTGCGAGGCTATGCGCCTGATCCTCGAGGATCTGCACCTGAAGTCGCGCCGCCCGCTGCTCAAAGAAATTCTGGAAGGCGCGATCCCGGAAACCCGCCAGGACGTCATCATCGTCTTCGTGACCGCCACCGGCATGCAGGACGGCCGCTTGAACCAGATCAGCTTTGCCCGCGCGATCCATGGGGCAGAGCTCGATGGTCATGCCTTCAGCGGAATCGAGATCACCACCGCTGGCGCCGCCGCCGCCATGATCGACCTGAAATACCAGGGTAAGCTGCCGCAATCGGGCTTCGTGCGCCAGGAAGACGTCAGCCTCGCCGACTTCCTCGAAAACCGCTTCGGCAAGGTCTACGCGTAAGGCTTAAAGGCACGGGGCGCGCCGCCCCGTGACCCGCTTACTGGGAGGCCGCGCTGGATAGGCACCCGGAGGAGATCCCGTGGTCGGGCCACGGGATGACGACCTCTTTTGTGTCCTGCTTTAAAAGCGAAGGCCGGGGGCATGAGATACTAGGCGTCAAGAAGCGCAGGACCGGAGCGTACTTCCTGTACGTGAGGATCCGAGCATTCTAGACAACGACGTAGGTCGTGCCCCCGGGCGAGCGTTATTCGACGGGGTCGTCATCGCAGGTGGAGAGATGACATTCGGCGAGGACGTGGCCTGCCAGGTACAGCGAACCGCAGATCAGGATGCGGCTGCCATCGGCCCGATCGGCCAACTCGCGCAGCGCCTCAGCGACCGAGCCTGAGCGGGCGGTCTTCTTGATATCGAGATCGCGGGCAATCTCCGCCAGTTTCTCTGCCGGGATCGCCGCATGTTCGCCGGGCACATCGATTGTCCGCAGCTCGCTGATATAGGGCGCGATGGGGCGCAGGAAGCCTGCCGGATCCTTGCTGTCGATCATGCCCAGCACCACATGCAGCGGCTTTTTCCCCGCCCACTCCGCCAGCATCGGCGCCAAGGCCTCGCCCGCACCCGCGTTATGCGCACCGTCCAGCCATAGTTCGGCCGAGGCGGGTAGCAGGGAGACCAGAGGTCCGCTTTTGAGGCGCTGCATGCGAGCGGGCCAACGAGCGGACTTCATCCCTTCGGCAATCGACAGGGCCGACAGGCGCTGGAACTTCTTACGCAGGCGCAGGGCCGCCGCCACCGCCATCCCGGCATTATCGTACTGGTAAGGCCCAGGCAAAGCCGGGACAGGCAGCAGCAGACAGCCGTTTTCGTCCTGGTACTTCAGTCCCTCGGTACAGGGGCTGACAGACCATTGGCGCCCGAGAGTCGCAAGTTCCGACCCGACAGACGCCGCCTTAAGATCGATCACCGACTGGGCTTCGGATTCCTGGCGACCGACGACGGACGGCACGCCCTGCTTCAGGATACCCGCCTTTTCGCCCGCAATCGCCGCCAGCACATCGCCCAGATAATGCTGATGATCGAGGGAAACCGAGGTGATCGCCGTCATGAGCGGGGCATCAATGACGTTGGTCGCATCCAACCGCCCACCGAGCCCGACTTCGAGCAGCAGGACATCGGCTGGATATTGCGAGAAGGCTAGGAAAGCGGCCGCCGTCGTCACTTCAAAGAAGGTGATCGGCTCCGCCCCATTCGCCAGCTCCACCCGCTCCAGCGCATCGGCCAGTGCATCGTCGGAAATGGTCTTGCCGCCCAGCACGATACGCTCGTTGAAGCGCACCAGATGGGGCGAGGTGTAGGCATGAACCTTGTAACCCGCCGCCTCGAAAATCGCGCGGGTATAGGCGACAAAGCTGCCCTTGCCATTGGTCCCGGCGACATGGACGACCGGCGGCAGGCGCTTCTGCGGGTTATCGAGCGCCGCCAGCACGCGATACATGCGGTCCAGCGACAGGTCGATCACCCGCGGATGGAGCGCCTTCATGCGCTCCAGCAGTTCGGCGCAGCGTTCTGCCGCTGTCAGCGCCATGGGGCTGGCTACTCGGCTGCCGCGCCGCGCGGTGCTTCAAGCGACGGCGACGGCTTGCCGCGCATCAGGACCCGCAACATCTTGCTCAACGCGGCCTTCAGTTCGGCACGCGGGACTACGAGATCGAGGATGCCGTGCTGCAGCAGGAACTCTGCGCGCTGGAAACCTTCGGGCAACTTCTCGCGGATCGTGTTCTCCACCACGCGGGCACCAGCGAAAGCGATGAGGGCACCGGGTTCGGCAATATGAATATCGCCCAGCATGGCAAAGCTGGCCGTGACACCGCCGGAGGTCGGGTCGGTGAGCAGCACGATGTACGGCAGGCCCGCTTCCTTCACCATATCGACGGCAATGGTCGTGCGCGGCATCTGCATCAGGGACAGGATACCCTCCTGCATGCGCGCGCCGCCTGAAGCCGGAATGACGATGAAAGCGGCTTCGTTCTTGACCGCTTCACGGGCAGCAGCCAGCAGGCCATCGCCCACGGCCGTTCCCATGGATCCGCCCATGAAGGAGAAGTTGAAAACGGCGACCACGGCCGGAATGCCGCTGATCGTGCCGCTGCCGACCTTCAGCACGTCCTGTTCGCCTGTCTTGGTCTGGGCTTCCTTAAGGCGATCCGAATAGCGCTTCATATCGCGGAACTTCAGCGGATCCACGATAGGCTTGGGCATATCGACCAGGGCCCAGCCGTTGTCCAGCAGCAGGTCGAGGCGCTTCTGGGCATCGAACTTCATATGGAAATTGCAGTGGGTGCAGACCTGCAGATTGGCTTCCAGCTCGCGATGGAAGATCATCGACTGGCAGGAGGGGCATTTGACCCACAGGTTATCCGGCACTTCGGCAGGCTGGCCAACCCAGGCACGGATCTTCGGGCGAACGAAATTGGTGAGCCAGTTCATCGCAACGGCACCTTAACTACTGTAACGGTCAGAATCAGGCGGCTCGAGCGGCACCGAGCATTTCTGCCCGGCAAGCCGCCGCCGCTGCCTGCGGATCGGAAGCTTCAGTGATCGGCCGTCCGATCACCAGAATATCGGCCCCGGCCGCGACGGCCTGGGCGGGAGTCATGATGCGCTTTTGATCGCCTGCCGACGCAAAGCTGGGGCGGATGCCCGGCGTAATCAAGAGCGCACGCTCCCCAAGCAGCGCCCGCATCGCGGCAGCTTCATGGGGAGAACAGACGATGCCATCGAGGCTGGAGGCCATCGCCAGTTGGGCCAGACGCTGCACCTGGGCAGCCGCCGGTCCCTGCTGTCCGGTCGCGACAAGATCCTCATCACCAAGAGAGGTCAGGACCGTAACGCCGACGATGGAGGCGGGAGCCACACCGGCAGACTGGGCGCCGATCTGGATCGCATCGGCGGCAGCCCGCATCATGGCTTCGCCACCCGAGGCCTGGATCGTGATGACCCGCGCGCCCAGCGGCGCCACGGCCCGCAGGGCACCCGCCACCGTGTTCGGGATATCGTGCAGCTTCAGGTCCAGGAAGATCGGCAGGCCAAAAGCCTGGATCGCCTTCACCCCGGCGGGGCCGTGGGCACAGAAGAATTCCAGGCCCAGCTTTACGCCGTCGATGGTCCCGGCAAGGCTCTTAGCCCAGTCGGTCGCCTGCGCCAGATCGACAGTGTCGAGGGCGCAATAGAGGTGCGGGGTTCGGATCATGCCGCTGCTATAGCAGATCGTAACACGGCTGTCAGGGGGCTTCGCCGGTCGCCCAACGGCGTACCTGCTCTGCATCCGCTGCGCCCATCACCACATCGGCAGCGCGCGTACCGACGATCGAGCCGAACTTGAAGCCGTGGCCGGAGCAAGGCGACAGGATCAGCGCCTTGTCCCGCGCCTCGATCAGCAGCTTCTCGTCAGGCTCCACCGTATAGAAGCAAGCCTTGCCTTCGATGATCCGATAATCGCCGTGATTGCGGAAACGCCCGGCGCATTTATCCAGGATCGCCTGGGCTTCGGCCTTAGCCACAATTCGCTCCGCGCTGGGGTCACCCTGGCGCGAGAAGATATGATCACCGATCTTCAGGCCCGTCCCCGGCGTGGGCGGCACCAGATAGAAGCCGTTGTTGCCGCCATCGATATCCAGCAGGCAGGGCATCTTGCGCCAGGCATCGGCCGTTCCGGCAGGCGGGCGCACATAAATCACGATCTGGCGCGATGGCGTCACCCGGCTGGCCATATCCGGCAGCAGCTTGGTCAACCAGGCCCCGGCGGCAATGACGATCTTATCGGCCGTGAGCTTGCTGCCATCGGCCAGCGTCACGCTCGCCGTTACCGGATCGACATCCTTCACCTGGGTAAATGGGCGGATATCCATGCCCTGGAAAGTCAGGTGACGATACAGAGCCGCCACGATGCGTCCACAACGCAGGGTACCGCCGGTCGGCAACCGGAACCCGCCGTCGAGATCATCCAGCATCAGCAGCGGATAGTCCCGAACCAACTGCGCGGGCGACAACCATTCGACATCGATGCCCTGGGTCGCCAGCACATCGGCCTGTACCTTGGCACGCGGCGTATTCGGGCCGCCAAAAACCAAGGTGCCGCTCTCGTGGTAGTGTCGCTCGCCCAGGTCCGCCCACATCTCGTCCCAGGCGCCAAAAGCCTGCCGGACCATGGCGACAAAGCCGGGCTTATCGCCATAGGGGTAACGGATCAGCCGGTGATCATCGACCGAAGAGCCAACGGGATTGGGAACAGCGCTCTGCTCGAGCACCGTGACATTCGCGCCCTTCTTGGCAAGCTGCCAAGCGGTCGCGAGGCCCATGATGCCTGCCCCGATAACGATGACCTTGGGTTTGCTCATCGGCTCACCTGGACCGCCAGTTCGGCCGCAGCCAGATCTTCCAGCGCCGTGCCGACCGATTTGAACAGCGTAATCTCGTCCGCCGACCGACGCCCGCCGACCTTCTTGCGTGCCAGATCGAACAGATCGCCCCGGATCGCCTCCTGTGTCAGCACGCCGCTTGCCAGCGGCTGCACCAGATCGCCTGCCTCCTTGGTCGCGCCAGCCCGCGTGTCGCAGAAGACCGACGCCCGCCGGATCGCGGCATCATCCGTCTCGCGCATCTCCGGGGTAAAGCCGCCCACAAGATCCAGATGCGCGCCCGGCTTCAGCCAATCGCCCTTCACCACCGGATCGCGCGACAGCGTGGCGCAGCTGACGATATCCGCCGCCGCAACTGCCGCTTCGCCATCCGTCGTCACCTCAAACGAGACGCCCGGCATCTTGGGCAGACTGTCGCGCAGGGCGCAGGCTTTATCTTCACTGCGACCGACCAGAATGATCTTTTTCAAAGGGCGCACGGCGGCATGGGCTTCGATCAGATGCGGCGCCAGCGCGCCCGTCCCCACCATCGCCAGCGTGGCGGCATCGGGGCGCGAAAGATACCGCGAGGCCAGGGCTGAAGCGGCAGCCGTACGCCGAACGGTCAGCATCGGCCCATCCATCAGCGCGAGCGGCGCCCCGGTTTCCCCGGAGAACAGCAGGTAGACCCCCATGACCGACGGCAGCGAGCGTGCGCCATTATCGGGGAAGACATTGACCATCTTCACGCCGATATGGCGCCCGCTGGTCCAGGCGGGCATCAGCAGCAGCGTCGCATCAGACCCGCCCGGCACCGGGACGGTATGATGATGGCGTACCGGCACCGTCACATCGGCACAGAAGGCTGCATCGAGCGCATCAATAAGAGCCGGATAGGTCAACTGGCGGCGCAGGGTGGCCGCGTCAATCATCTTCATGGAAGAACGCCTTTAGGGCTTGGTCGCTGGAACGGTGGGCTTGGCGACCGCCAGCTCCTGCTCCAGCTTGGAAATCTTCTTTTCGCGCGCTTTGGCACGGGTGCGCCAGTTCAACAGCGGGATCCAGCTAAGTCCGGCACCGCACAGCAACCCCAGGAACAGCGTCCCCAGCACCAATACAAAAGCGGGAGTCTCCACTGCCAGCGCAAAGGGCCAAAGGTCGATGGTCACAGGCTGACGGTTGGCCACTGCAAAGATAATGCAGACCAGGGTCAGCGGCAGGGTGATGAGAAGCGAAAGGCGGCGCATGGCGGCCGCTTAATCGTCGTCGCCGGTATCGACGCCGCCGTTGAGCCGGTCGCGCAACTGCTTACCTGTCTTGAAGAAAGGCACGGCCTTTTCATCGACCGAGACGGCTGCACCGGTGCGCGGGTTACGCCCGACACGCGATTCCCGGCGCTTGACCGAAAAAGCACCAAAACCGCGCAGCTCGACACGGTCACCGCGCGACAGAGCACCGGCAATCTCGTCGAAAATCGTCGACACGATGCGCTCCACGTCCCGTTGGTACAGGTGCGGATTCATCGATGCCAGACGCATGATCAATTCGGACTTGGTCACAGATTGCCTCCCCGGCCCCAGAGCATACGCTCCAACTGGCCTAGAGCGTGACGATGAGTGAGCCCACAGTCAAGGGGCAAGCCCTTATATCCGTTCGGATTTTTCGTATTACAAGGGGGCTTTTGGGCCCCCTTGTCGCAAGAAAGGCTTAAAGCTGCCCCAGCACGTGGTCTGCCGTGGAAACTTCAAAGGCGCCCTGGGCTTCCACATTCACTTCCGTCACGACGCCATCCTTGGCGACCAGCGAGAAGCGCTTGGAACGGGTTCCCATGCCATAGGCCGAGAAATCGGCATCGAGTCCAAGGGACTTGGCGAAGTCTGCATTGCCGTCCGCCAGCATCAGAACCTTGTCCCCAGCGTCCTGCGACTTACCCCAAGCGCCCATGACAAAGGCATCATTGACTGAAACACAAGCGATGGTATCGACGCCCTTGGCCTTCAACGCGTCGAATTTCTCGATGAAGCCCGGCAGATGCTTGGCGGAGCAGGTCGGCGTGAAAGCGCCCGGCAGGCCGAACAGAACCACGGTCTTGCCCGCGAAAATCTCATCGGTCGTGATGTCCTTGGGGCCGTCAGCGGTGAGGGTGCGCAGTTTGCCTGCGGGGATCTTGTCGCCCTTAGCGATGGTCATTTTTCGATTCTCCCGAGTTTAGGTGGCGTGACTTTAGCGAGGTGCCGCTGCGCGCGAAAGGGCATCGATGACCGCCCCCTCGGTCAGCAGCTCCGGCAGCGTGATACCGCCTGGTGCCCCAGGGCCATAGACGATATTGAAGGGAATACCATAACGCCCGTGCTGGGCCAGGAAGGCCGAGATGGCCGGATCGGGTCGGGTCCAGTCAGCCTTGAGGCCCAGGATCTCGCCGCTCGCCAGCTTGGCGGCAACCGCGCCGCGGTCCAGCACCGCCGCCTTATTGACCTTGCAGGTCAGGCACCAGTCGGCGGTGACATCGACCAGCACCACGCGGCCCTCGGCGACCAGCGGCGCCACTGCAGCCGCACTCCAGGGCTGCCAGAGGGCATCAGGGCGGGTGGTCACCGCAACCGGGGGCAGAGCCAGCGGCCCTAAGAAGGCAAAGACCAAAGCCAGCACCGCCGCCAGATGAAGGCGGAACTTCAGGGCAAATCCGGCCACGACCAGCGCACCGGCCACGGCCAAAGCCGCCGGGCCGCCTGCCGTCGCGAACAGCACGCTCACCAGCCACACCGCCGTGCCCAGCAACCCAAACCCGAGGATCACACGCAAGGTCAGCATCCAACGGCCAGGACGTGGCATCAGTCGAGCCAAGGCCGGAACAGCCGCCACCAGCAGATAGGGCGCGGCGAAACCGACCGCCAGCGCGGTAAAGATCGTCAAGGTCTCGCCCGAACTGCCCGCCATCGCAAAGCCGACAGCGGTACCGACGAAAGGCGCACTGCAGGGTGTTGCGAGCAGCGTCGCTACCACGCCGGTCAGGAACTGGTCCAGCAGCGGGTTCTTCGCCCGCGCGCCGCCAAGCCCGGCAAGGCGGGCGGGCAGCAGGATCTCGACCCAGCCGAACAGGGATGCCGTGAACAGGGTCACCAGCGCCGCCATTCCGGCCAGGAAAACCGGCTGCTGGAACTGGATGCCCCATCCGACGCTCAAGCCCGCCGCTTTAAGGCCGATGACGGCCCCCGCCAGCGCCAGAAAACTCACCAAGATGCCCGCCGATGTGGCGAGGAACCCGCGCCGGACTGCCCCCGCGCCCTCGGATGCCGCGCCGACCACCGACAGCAGTTTCAGGGACAGCACCGGCAGCACGCAGGGCATCAGATTGAGGATCAGCCCGCCCAGCAGCGCTATCGCGATCAGGCCCGTCCAATCGGGCGGACTGCCGACTGGCCCTTCCACCGGCAGGGCGCTGATCTCGGCAAGCGTCTCGCCATCGATTAGCGTCAGAGTGATGGGCTTGCCCACAAGATCGGCCGCCGTCCCACCTTTGAGTGCCAAAGTCAGCACGGTGTCCTCACCATCGCGCCGCATCACCGGCACCGTGCCGCCAATGTTGCTGGGTGCTTCCAGGATCAGATCCGGGTTCGATAGACGCCCCCCTGCGATCCGCACTTCAAGCTTGTCGACCCCACCATCGCGACCGACGACAACCGACTGCAACCCCAGGCCATAGGCCTCCAGCGGCCCCGGCACCAAGCGGGTGAATTCCCCCAGACGAGCCGCTTCTTTCGACGGCCCCACCACCCCATCGGAAAGAGCAAGCCGCAATTCCGCCTGATAAGGCACACAGATTTCAGCGCAGGCGAGGTAATCGACGGTCACCACCGCCTCGACTGCCACGCCGGGCGTCTCCAGCGTTGCCGTTACCGGCATGACAACCGCTTTGCTGTAGGCAAAGGTTTCGATGCCTAAGAGACTTGCCCGCTCGGGCGCCGGAAAGGCCAGAAAGGCCGACGTGAGATTGCGCGAGGCACTCCAATCGGCGGTCGGCGGCAATCCGGCTTCACCCGGCGAGCGCCAATAGCCGTGCCAACCGGGGGCGAAGCGGAATTCGAGCCCCAGGTCGATACGCCCGGCGCTCCCCACCGCATCGACGGCGGAAATCAGCCGGACAGCGGCATTATTGTCACCGACCCAGGGGGAGGAGGCTGCAAAAACCGGAAGCGTGACCAGCGACATAAACGTCACAAGTATTGCCCGAAGCCGCTTCACGATTGCCACGCCCATCCCCATCTTCCACTATGAACTCACCAGCCCTTAGATAAAGGCGACTTAGCGCGGAATGAAGACCTCCACCAGCCCCTATCTCACCGGCCAGTTTCTGATCGCCATGCCCCGCATGTCGGCAAAGCCCTTTGCCCGGTCCCTCGTCTATATCTGCGCGCATACCGACGAAGGTGCGATGGGGTTGATCGTCAATCAATACGCCGGAAAGATGACCTACGGCGAATTATTGACGCAGCTGGAGATCCCGACCGCCGTCAAGATCGACGACCGCCGGGTGAACTACGGCGGCCCGGTCGAGCCGCGCCGGGGCTTCGTGCTGCATTCCACCGACCGCACCGAGGAAAGCTCGCTCCTGGTGTCCGAAGAGATCGCCCTCACCTCGACCGTCGATATCCTGCGCGCGGTCGCCGAAGGCAAGGGGCCGAAGAACTGCCTGCTGGCCCTCGGCTATGCCGGATGGGCGCCAGGGCAGCTGGATGACGAGATCCAGCAGAACGCCTGGCTATCGGTCGAGAGCGACGACACGCTGCTGTTCGACGCCGATATGGACACAAAATGGCACCGCGCCATCGCCAAACTCGGCATCGACGTCGGCATGCTGTCGGCTGAAGTCGGGCACGCTTAGGAGTTTAGCCCCCTTCAAATGAGGCTGTGGCCCCAAACTTGACACGAAGGCTCCTCTAGAGCGGCTCAAAAGACTCTCGTCATCCCGGACCTGATCCGGGATCTTGTGTGGCAAACCTCCGTCCATCCTTTCGACGCGGTCCGCCTACACGAGATCCCGGATCAAGTCCGGGATGACGGCGATTTAGAGCACCAAGCCACACATGCCCGTCGCCATGGGCAGTAATGATAACCTCGCTCAGCCATTTCCGCTGCTCCTCGCCGAGCACCGGCAACGCCGCCTCGAAATCAGCCTGATCCTTCTCCCGCACTCCCTTTGCCTTGTAGAAAAGCTGCACCTCGGGCGGTAGGCAATGGTCGCTACCCAGAGCTGACAGAGGCAGCCGTACTCTCGGATCGCGCCGCGTCACCAGCGTATCGCCCTCGGCGCCGTCGAACATCACCTGCAAGGCCCAGGGATCGCTCGGCGTGCGGCGGCACCAGACGTCATGGACATCGGGCGGCACCGCCTCGCCCACGGCCCAGGGGCGCAAGGTACCGGGCGGATCGGCCATCCAGCAGTCCCAATCGGCGAGCATCAGGCGCAACGCCGCATGATCCCGGTGCAGGACCATGACGTCGATATCCTCATGCGCCCGGAAAGCCCGGCCCACCGCCCGCTCGATGGCGTAACCACCCGCCAGCCACCAGGGGAAGGAGGCGCCCGCGAAGAGCGCATCCACTTCCGCCGGTATCAGGGGCTGCCAGGGCTTGTCGTCTTCACGCAGCAAGGCGAGCGGTCAGATTGCGCAGGAAAACCTCGCATTGGCCGATCTGATCGATATCGATCCATTCATCGGCCTGATGGGCCTGATCGATGGAGCCAGGACCGCAGATGATCGAATCGATCCCGGCCTGCTGGAACAGACCCGCTTCGGCGCCATAGGCAACCTGGAGGGCGCGGTTGTTGCCCGAGACCGCCAGGGCCAGCGGCTCCAGGGTCGAGGCAGCATCGGGGCGCAGCGGCGGGATGGCGCAGATGGCTTCGGTCCAGATATCGGCGTCGGGATGTTCGGCGCGCAGACGCGGCATCGCCTCGGTTTCGATATAGCGCTGGATCGGCCCGGTGATGCTGGAGGCATCGTCCCAGGGCGCGAGACGGAATTCCCACGACAGGACGGCGTCCTGGGGGATGATGTTAAAGGCGGTGCCGCCCTCGATCATATTGCAGTTGATCGTGGTATAGGGCGGATCGAAGTCATAGCCCTCCCGCGCCCGTTCCTTGGCCCGCTTGGCTTCTTCCTCGATCGCGCCGACGATACGGGCGGCGGTGAAGATGGCCGAGGCCCCGCGATGGGGCTGGGAAGAATGCACCGGCACGCCGCGCACATGGGTCTGATAGCAGGCGCAGCCCTTATGGGCGTTCACGACCTGCATCAAGGTCGGCTCGCCAATGACCGCAAACCGCGGCTTGATCCCGACCTTCACGATATCGGCGATCATGTCGGCGGCGCCCAGGCAGCCGACTTCCTCGTCATAGGAAAAAGCCAGATGCACCGGATAGGGCAGCTTCTGGGCGATGATTTCCGGCACCATGGCGAGGGCGATGGCGCAGAAACTCTTCATGTCACAGGCGCCGCGCCCATAGAGACGACCGTTCTTTTCGGTCACCTTGAAGGGATCGCTGGTCCAGGCCTGCCCAACCACCGGCACCACGTCGGTATGGCCGGAGAGCACGAGCCCGCCGTTCATGCCGCTGGCATGCCCCGGCAGGGTCGCGAACAGATTGGCTTTCTTGCCACTCGCATCCCGGGTCAGCCGGATCTCTGCGCCCCAGCTTTCCAGATAGGTGCGGGCAAAATCGATGAGATCGAGGTTGCTATCCGCCGAAACGGTCGGAAAACCGATCAGACGGTCGATCAGGGCGCGGGAAGAGTAAGTTTCAGCCACCGGTAAAACCTCGCCCTCCCCGCTTGGAAGCCAGGACCACCGATCAGGAGGAGGGATTGCCGATCAGCGCCAGAAGTTCGCGGCGCGTATTCGCGTCGTCGCGGAACGACCCCAGCATGCGCGAGGTCACCATGCCAACGCCAGACTTATGAATGCCGCGCGTCGTCATGCACTGGTGCTGGGCATCGATGATGACCGCGACGCCGCGCGGATTAAGGACTTCCTGAATGACATTGGCGATCTGCGCGGTCATTTTTTCCTGGATCTGCAGCCGTTTGGCATAAGCTTCGACCACGCGCGCCAGCTTGGAAATACCGACGACGCGGTTACGTGGCAGATAGGCGACATGGGCGCGGCCGATGATCGGCGCCACATGGTGCTCGCAATAGCTTTCGAACTGAATATCACGCAGCAACACAATCTCGTCGTAGCCTTCGGTTTCCTCGAAGGTTCGGCTCAGCATTTCATAGGGGTCGGTGTCGTAGCCGCCGAACCATTCCTCGTAAGCGCGCACGACGCGCGAGGGGGTATCCTGCAACCCTTCGCGCGAGGGGTCATCGCCCGCCCATTGCAGAAGGGTGCGCACCGCAGCTTCGGCTTCGGCGCGGGTAGGCTTGGCGGTTGGGTTGCTCACTTGGCGACATCCTGGCAATGACAGCCCGTTTCACACGGGTGTCGTTAACGGCGATCTCGCTTATCGGACCGCGCTGGTCCTCTTTCAATTGGCCCGCGAGAGCTCACTGTCAAGCTTTGTCCTGCCCTTGGCCTCAGTTAAGGCACGTTGCCCGTCTTTTAATTGAGACGCACCGCGCCGTGGGGGCTATCGAGGGAAAAGGCCGGGATCGCGATCTCGAACGCCTCGGCTTCCGTACCGTTTATCCGTTCCATCGTATAGCTGCCGACCATGATGCCGCTCGGCGTCGGCAGCGGCGTGCCGGAGGTATATTCGAATTCCTCGCCGGGCTTCAGCACCGGCTGTTCGCCGACAACACCCGGCCCGCGCACTTCCTGCACGCGCCCCAAAGCGTCCGTGATCTGCCAATAGCGCGAGCGCAACTGGACCGTCTGCGTCCCTTCGTTATGGATGCGCACGTGATAGGCCCAGACGTAACGGCCCTCGTCCGGCGAAGATTGCTCTGCCAAATAGATCGGCTGCACGGTAACGGTGATGTGTTCAGTGGTCGCGCTATACATAGGCGCACCTTATCCCTCTCGTGACCCAGGCTCAATGATCCGCATCTTCGCTTTCCTACCCGCCCTGGCGCTGGGGCTATATCTGCCCGATGTCGACCAGTCCCTGCGCTCGATCCTCAATCACCGCTCGATCCTGACCCATTCGGCCCTGATCCCGGCACTGCTGCTGACCCCAGCCTCCCGTGGGACCTGGCGCGGCGATGCCATTGCGGGCCTTGCAGCGGGCTTTGCCCTGCATATGGGCGCGGACGCTTTGTCAGTCATGCGGGGCTATGCGCTGATCTATTTCCCCTGGCCGCTCGATTTTTCCATCGGAGGCGCGTCGCGCTGGTGGCTGATCGGCAACAGTCTTGTCTGCCTTGCCTTCGCCTGGTCCTGGCGCAGCCTGTCGGCGCCTCTGCTGATCTGTGCCATCGTCCTCTGCGGACTGGCCTATGCGGTCTTCAACGAAGGCAGCCTGGTCTTAAGCCTGCTGATCCTGGCGGGTGGCTTCGGCGCCTATCGTCTGATTGCTCCGAAGATCGCGGCGCGACGGACGATCTCTCGCTAGCTGGCTCTCGCTAGCTGGCTCCCCCAAAATGAAACCGGCGCCTTCCTTTCGGAAGACGCCGGTTCAAGGCTTAGTCGATCTGACCCGGGATTAGCGGATCGTCAGTTCGACACGGCGGTTACGCGCTTCGCGGACACCGTCGGCGGTCGGGACTGCCGGTTCGGTTTCACCAAGTGCGGTGACCGACAGACGCTCGGAAGCGATACCCTTGGCTGCCAGAGCAGCGCGGACAGCGTCAGCGCGGCGGAGCGACAGGCGGGTATTGTATTCCGGAGTACCCGAACGGTCGGCATGGCCGACGATGGTCAGGCGCGAGGTGCCGGTGGTCTTGGCTTCAGCAGCCGCTTCATCAACAACGCGCATGCCGGCGGCGTCCATACGGGCGCTGTCCCAGGCGAAGTAGATGATGTAGTTCTTGGCGGCGATCGGTGCAGTCACCGGCGCCGGACCCGGCTGAGCAACCGGACCGGTCAGTTCGGCCATCGCGTTCTTGAAGATACCCTTACAAGCAGCGATGTCGTTCAGCTGCCAGCCTTCCTCTTCCTGCTCGACCCAGCAGTCGAACGCCACCTGCGCCTTAGCGGCGACAGCGGGCTTCGAGGTGCGGCTCGAACCATCAAGAGCCTTCAGCAGGTCAGCGCGGGCGCCGTCCAGCTCAGTCTTCTTGGCAGCCGGAAGGTTCCAGCGGTCCGTGGTTTCCGGCAGGACGTTCTCGCCGCGAGCAGCAGCAAGGCCCTTGGCCGCAAACGTGTAAGCGTCGATCCAGTCATTCATCTTGTCAGCTTCGAAAAGCGTGACCGAACGATATTCCTGGCTCAGCGCCTTCGTGAAGGGCGTGCCGGCAGCCGGTGCGGTCGTGCCGCGCAGTTCCTGAACATCCAGCGCACCACAACCCGAAAGAAGAGCGAGACCGGCAAGGGCCCCGAGCAGCTTTGTAGTCTTCATTCTTGATTCCCCCTTCTTTCTTCATACGGCACCGTCAGGGCGCCTTCGAAGTGATCGTGTGAGAAGCTAATCCGTGGCTTATCTACTCGTTCAAATGAGGCAACGGCAAGGCGTGAATCGGTGTTTACCCCGTTCAAACCCGTCATACGCGCCAGTTTCCCCACTCTGTTGCAGATGTGCCGCACCTCCCCAAAGGGGCGATGCAGCCCGTCGTAGAGATATACTCAAGACAAAGCCCAAGGTTCCCATCGACGCAAAGATAAGTTTTTGGACCACGTGAAAGCAACAGCCCCTCGACGAATCGAAGGGCCATCATCTTAGTCGCCTTTGCCTTTGGAAAGGCGCTTCTTTTCCGGCTTCGGCGCTTTTGCCGCAGCTGGCACGGGCAATCAGGTTGGTATCCGTCCGCATGAAAAAAGGCCCGCCAGAAGCGGGCCTCGAGTTTGGGAGGATCATGTTCGCAAGGACATCATGCCGCCAGGGTCGGATTCGATCTATTCGGCTTGACGGCTAGTCATTGGCCTAGGCGAACCGCCTAGCCTGAAGCGTGACGAGAGGGGCGTATCCTTCAAGAAATCCCACGCCGCCTCCGATAGAGTCATCTCACCACTCCAGGAACTCCACCGCTCGAGGCTTTGAAGAATGTTCATCCCGCTCGCGTCTGCGCTGCTTATCGGGGTCATCGCCGGTTTGCGCGCCTTTACCGCCCCCGCCGCCGTCAGTTGGGCTGCAGCGCTCGGTTGGCTCGACTTGAGCGGCAGTTGGCTCGCTTTCCTCGGTTATAAATGGACGCCTTATATATTCACCGGCCTTGCCGTGCTGGAATTGATTGGCGATCAGTTGCCATCGACCCCCAGCCGCAAAGTGCCGGTGCAGTTCGGCACCCGGATCGTGCTGGGGGGTCTGGCGGGCGCTGCTTTTGCTACCGGCGGCGGCCTACCCCTGGTCTTCGGGATCATGGCTGGCGTGCTCGGCGCTGCGATCGGAACATTTGCAGGCGCTGCCGGGCGGGCGAAATTGGCCGCCGCCTTCGGGCGCGATCTTCCCGCCGCCCTCACCGAGGATCTGATCGCCGTCGGCGGCGCTCTGCTTTTGATCCTGGCCGTGCGATGAGCCGCTTCGACGCCATCATCATCGGCGGCGGCCAAGCCGGTCCGTCGCTTGCCGGGCGGCTGACCGCTGCCGGACGGAAGGTTGCGCTGATCGAACGGAAATTTCTCGGCGGCACCTGCGTCAATGTCGGCTGCATGCCGACCAAGGCCCTGGTCGCCAGCGCCCGGGCCGCCCATGTGGCCCGCACCGGCGGCGCCTATGGCGTCACCTTGCCCGGCCCGATCAGCATCGACATGCCGACTGTCAAAGCCCGTGCCGATCAGATAATCCAGACCGCGCGCGGCAATGTCGCAGGCTGGCTCGGTGGGATGGAGGGGTTGCGCCTGATCGAAGGCCACGCGCGCTTCACCTCAGCCCATAGCCTGCTGGTAAATGGGGAAAAGCTGGAAGCCGATCACATCTTCATCAATGTCGGCGGCCGCACGTCCATCCCCGATATGCCGGGCCTGTCTGAGATCCCCTATCTCACATCCTCGACCATCCTCCAACTCGACGAACTTCCGTCCCATCTGGTGATCATCGGCGGCAGCTATATCGGCCTGGAGTTTGCCCAGATGTATCGGCGTTTCGGGGCCGAGGTGACGGTGATCGAACGCGGCCCCCGTCTCGTCGGGCGTGAGGATGAGGATATCTCCGACGCCATTTCCGACATCCTGCAAGCCGAAGGCATCACGGTGCTGACGACCGCCGGTGATTTGAGTTTCGCCAAGGCCGACAGCGGGGTCGCGGTCACAACGGCGCAGGGTAGGATTACCGGCTCCCACCTGCTGTTGGCCGTCGGGCGCAGGCCCAATACCGACGATCTGGGATTGGAGGCCGCTGGTATTGCGACCGATGCCCGCGGCTATATCACCGTCGATGATCGCCTGGAGACCACTGTTCCAGGCGTCTATGCCCTGGGCGACTGCAATGGGCGCGGCGCCTTCACCCATACCGCCTATAATGATTTCGAGATTGTGGCCGCCAATCTGCTGGACGGAGACGACCGAAAAGTCAGTCAGCGTATCCCGGCCTATGCCCTCTATATCGACCCTCCCCTGGGACGCGTCGGTTTGAGCGAACGCGAGGCCATTGCCTCCGGGCGTCCGGTTCTGGTCTCCAAACGTCCCATGAGCCGGGTCGGCCGCGCCATCGAACGGGGCGAAACCAAGGGGTTCATCAAGATCGTCGCCGATGCGGAAACCCAACAGCTCCTGGGCGCCGCCTTCCTCGGCATTGAAGGGGATGAGGCCATCCACGGCATCATCGGCGCGATGCATGCGGGTACGCCATACCCCACCCTGCAATGGGCGGTGCCGATTCACCCCACGGTATCGGAATTGATCCCGACCATCCTCGGGGACTTGAAGCCACCCGCTTGATCTTGCTAGGCAGTCGGGATGGAACAGAAGCCAGATCGTCAGCACTGGAGCCGCGTCGCCGAGCAATGGACGCCGTGGGCACGCAAACCCGGCCATGACGCTTTCTGGGCCTATCGCGATGATTTCGACGCTTTGTCGGGTCAGGCAGCGGAGATGCCTTGGACCTTGGCTGTGGCGAAGGCCGAATCTCTCGGGAGTTAACAGATCTCGGCTGGCGCGTCACCGCCAGCGATATCGTACCGACGATGCTGGAAGCAGCTCAGCAGGCCCTGTCTGCGAAGAACTATTTGCTGGCTGATGCTGCCGATCTGCCGGTTACGGACAATCAGTTTGATCTCGTCGTGGCCTACAATATGCTGATGGATGTGGAGGATGTCCCCGGAACCGTGCGGGAAATTGCGCGTGTTCTCAAACCACGCGGTCACGCTATCGTCTCCCTGGTTCATCCCTTTGTGGATCGCGGGCGCTTTGCTGGCAAAGACGTGGATGCTCCCTTCGTGGTCGAGGGAAGCTACTTCGGGCGCGAGCGGTTCGAAGGCTCGGAAACACGCAATGGGCTCACCATGGATTTCGCCGGCTGGTCGCAGCCGCTCGAAGCCTATGCTGAAGCCTTCACACAGGCGGGGCTTGCTATCACCGGGCTGCGCGAACCCAGACCAGCAATCGCTCCAAATTTACCGCCGGACATGGCTCGCTGGCAGCGGCTACCGCTTTTCCTTTGGCTCAAGCTCGTTCGTCTTTAAGCGACGGCGGGCAGATCCGTTGATGGTCTAGAGGCAGCCCATCTATGCACGGCGACCCGGCGCAGCAAGCTGCGAAGCTCTGCCTCGGTCACCCGGTCGCTGGCCATCACCTGACCGACAATCGGATCCGCAAGCATTTCGTCGAGAGTTGGTTGGTCAATAGACTGCCGTGCGCCCATTTCTGTCCCCCCTCATCGCTAAAAGAGCAACTACCCATCCTTTACTTATAACTGCTACGGCAGCAACGCCCCCGTCACAAGATTGTGACAGCGCCCGACGATACAACTGAAGATTCACCCTCAGTGCATTGTCCTATTTACGCGATTTCGGGACCAATCTCCCGGCGCGCGCCGTCCCTGACGATAACCATGCCAGGATAATTAATATAATCTCGGGGAAACAACCAAATTCACACAAAACAACGAAAGCGAATCTTCAAATTTTAATAAATGATATTGGTGATTACGGAATTTAAACCACTTTTTATACTTAAATAATAAAACAAAAATCCATTCCTGAATATTTACACTCAACACCATTAAACTCGCTTTTCATTTCGGTTTTTTGGCAATCTGCCGTATCCTTAAACCCATAATTAAGGCGCGATTCACCTCATGATCTGGAGGGAGGGAAAAATGCGCTTTTGGGGAGCTATCGGCCTAATTCTGGGACTGACCGGCACTGCCGGAGCGGCACAACCGCTTATTTTCGATATTTACGATCAATACGGCTGGTCCTGCGAAAAACAGACGACCGGCGCCCCATGCCTGATGCCCATGCTGATTGCCACCCTGGCTGAGCGATCTGGCGTAATGCTTCAGCACGAAACGGTTCCCATCCCCCGCCTTGGTGACCGGCTTCGACGCGGGCAAGCCTATTTCACGCTGCTATCCCGCCCGTCAGAGCCGGGCGTCGCCATCCTGGGCGAACTCTTAAGCGTACCGCTGCTCGCAATCGGGCGGCGACAGGGTCAACAGATCCGCCGCTTCGACGATCTTTACACCCTCCCCCAAGGGGTAGGGATGCTGCTTGGAACCAACTATGGTTCGCCGATGCTCGCCGACCCTCGGCTACCGCGGGTCGATGTCTCCGACAGCGTGTTGGGGTTGCGGATGCTGGCCAGCGGCAGGCTGGACGCTCTGGTTGGCAGTCAGGTGACTCTGGTAGGCCAGGCGCGGGAAGCGCAATTGACCGATAAATTGGGTGACCGATTGGTCCTCGGCAGCATGCCGTTCCGGCTGGCCGTGGCCGAGGAGAACCGCAACGCCCCAGCAACCTTGGCGGTGCTGGAGGCAGCGCGCGCGATGCAGGCGGATGGCACCGTAGCAGCCCTGCTCGATCAGGTAACGAACGCAGCCTGGGCTGCCCGCTAAGCAGAAGCATTACCCGCCGCGTAATCGACGGACCTCCGTCCCGCTGTCAGAAAGAAGCCAGGTTCCAAGAATGGAGGCTTCGATGGCAGTCACTTACCTCATCACATTCACGCTGAATCCCGGCGCCAAGCCCCTGTTTCTATCGCTTCTGCATCCTGTTCTGGATGCCATGCGCCATGAAACGGACTTCCTGGACGCCCATGTGAGCGAATCGCCCGACAATCCCGACCGACTGCTTCTGCTGGAAAGCTGGGCCGACCATGACGCCGTGCTGGCGGTCGAAATCCACCGCCCCTACCGCAAAGCCTATCATGCGGCCCTGCCCGAATTGCTGGCCCAGCCGCGCGAAATTTCCGTCTGGCGGACCCTCCGTCGGGATTCCAAGAAAATTTCAGATGACTTCACTGCACCGCAACAGACGGAACCAGGGAATTGATAACGCTAACAACGCAATTGCAGCAATATGATGGGTGGAAAAGTCGGTTTTCCGCCCTTGTCGACCGCCATGTAACCGTTTACATCTATCTCAGCTAGACGCCGACTGAACGGCGCTGCGCTTAATTCCCCTGGAGGAGGAAACCCATGCTGAGACGGTCACTTCTGGTTGGTGCTGCGTCCTTGATGGCGCTGGCAGTTGCAGGCGGCGCGCAGGCGCAGGGCAAGAAATTCACCATTGGTCTTTCCAATGGCTGGGTCGGCTCCGAATGGCGCACCCAGATGATCGACGAAGCCGTCGCCGCTGCCAAGGCATGGGCCGGCGAAGGCGTCACGATCGAAACTATCGTGCAGTCCTCGGACGTCGACGTGCAGGGCCAGATCGCCCAGGTGCGCAACTTCGTTAATCAGGGCGTCGATGCGATCATCATCAACCCGAACAGCCCGACTGCCTTCGACCCGGTCTTCCGTCAAGCTGCAGCCAAGAACATCCTGGTCATCTCGACCGACGCCGAAGTGTCCTCCAAGGACGCGATCTATGTCGGTATCGACCAGAAGGCCTGGTCGGCCCAGGCCGCCGAATGGCTGGCAAAGTCGCTGAACGGCAAGGGCAATGTCGTTGCTATCAATGGTTTTGCTGGTCATCCGGCCAACCTGCGCCGCATCGAAGGCTATCAGGAAGTCTTCAAGAAATATCCGGATATCAAGATTCTGAACGAAACCAACGCCGATTGGGATCAGGCCAAGGGTCAGCAGACCATGAAGACCCTGCTGGCAACCTATCCGCAGATCAACGGCGTGATGGTGCAGGACGGCATGGCTGCCGGTGCCTGGCGCTCGATCAATGAAGCCAACCGCGCCGACATCACCGCAACCGGTGAAATCCGCGCCGACTTCCTGGGTCAGTGGGTCGAGAAGAACTACAAGTCGGGCGCTTCGGTGAACCCGCCGGGTGTTATGGCTTCGGCCCTCAACGTCGCGGTCCACAAGCTGCAGGGTAAGCAGTTCAAGGACGGGATCTTCGGCGGCGTCTATGGCAATGCCATCTATATCCCGATCCCCTTCATCGACGCATCGAACGTGAAGCAGGCTGCCGAACAGACTAAGGGCAAGCCCGCCTACTACTCGGTGACCGCTACGGTCACCCGCGAAGAAGCCGCTCGCTTCTTCAAATAAGGTCGAGAGGGTGCCAAGATACGTCCCAAGGACGTTTTTGGCACCCATCTCCCACCATTGACGAGACAATCTGATGCTTCTGAAAGCGCGCAGCCTTGCGAAACGCTATGGCGCCATCACGGCTATCGAAACGGCGGACTTCACGCTGGAAAACGGCGAAGTCCATGTGCTGATCGGTGCCAATGGCTGCGGCAAGAGTACGCTCTGCAAGATCATCGCGGGCGTGGTCAGCGGCGATGAAGGCACGCTGAAGATCAATGATCAGGAGCGCCGCTTCACCGATCCCCGGCAGGCATCCGAGGCTGGCGTCGGCGTCTTCTACCAGGAACTGAGCCTGATCCCGACCCTGTCGGTCGCCGACAATATTCTGCTGGGGCGCGAGCCGCGCACGAAGTTCGGCCTTGTCGATAAAAAGGCCCTCGCCGCGCGTGCCGCCGATCTGGCCGCTCCCTTCCTGCCCGTTGCCGGCAAAGGCTTCGATCTCGACCGGCCCGTCGGACATCTTTCCGCCGACCAGCGCCAGATCGTCGAGATCCTGAAAGTTCAGGCCGCCGACCCCGGCATTGTGATTTTCGACGAACCCACCTCGGCGCTGGATCGCGCGCAGGTCGCCGTCTTCTTTGATCTCGTCCGCCGGATGAAGGCGGAAGGTCGCGGCATCATCTTCATCTCCCACCGCATGGACGAGATCATGGCGCTGGGCGACCGCGTCACCATCATGCGCGACGGCAAGACCATCGCCACCCATCAGATCAAGGATGTGACGGTCGAAAAGATCGTGACCGACATGACCGGCATCACCATGAGTGCGGTCCATCATGCGCCTATCGAAGCCAGCGGCCCCACCCGACTTGCCTTGAAGGGCGTCAGCACCGGGCGCACCCGCGATGTATCGGTGGAGATCCCAGCCGGTCAGATCATCGGACTTGGCGGACTGCATGGGCAGGGCCAGTCGGATCTGCTGCGCGGCCTTTTCGGCCTCCTCCCCCGACAGGGGCAGGTCACCCTGTCTGGCGAGGATCTGAAAGTATCGAGCCCCGCCGAAGCTATTGCCGCCGGTCTTGCCTATGTTTCCGGCGACCGTGGCCGGGTGGGTGTGCTGGGGGTGCGCTCGATCCTGGAGAATTTCGCCCTGGGTTTGCTGGGCCGTGAAAAGCCCTGGAGCCATAATCCCAGCGCCCTGAAATCGCGTTTCCTGCCCGTCACCGAGCAGCTTAAACTGCGCTATGGCGGTTTCGACGCTCCGGTATCGAGCCTGTCCGGCGGCAATCAGCAAAAAGTCGCCATCGGCCGCTGGCTCGCCGCAAAGCCCCGCCTGCTGCTGCTCGACGACCCCACCAAGGGTATCGATCTGGGCGCCAAGCGCGATTTCTATGATCTGATCCGCGATCTTTGCCGCAACCAGGATGTGGCCGTGCTGCTCTATTCCTCCGAAGACGACGAATTGCTGTCGGTCGCCGACCGGATCCTGGTCTTCAATGGTGGCCGGGTCGTCGGCGATCTGTCGGGATCACGCCTGGATCGTGGCCATCTAACCGCCGCCGCCTTTACCTCGGGAGAAGCCGCATGATGGCCCGCCTCCCTGCCTGGGGACTGACCGCCGCCTTTCTGGCGCTGCTCTGCATCCTCAATATCATTCTGCAGCCGAGCTTCGTTACGGGGAACGTGCTGCAATCCAATATCGCGACCTTCCTGCCGCTGATCCTGGTGGCCATCGGCCAGACCTATGTCGTGCTGGGCGGCGATATCGACCTGTCCGCCGGATTGATCGTCGCCCTCTCCAACGTCGTCTGTGTCCAGGTGATCGACAGTCTGGGCGGCAACGGTGTCGCCGTGATGGCCGGTCTTGGCGCTGGCCTTGCGACCGGACTTGTCTGCGGCGTTATAAACGGCCTCGCCGTCGCCTATGGCCGCCTGCAACCCATCGTCGCCAGCTTCGCGACCGGCGTCATCTTCGGCGGCCTCGCCATCTGGGTTCTACCCGAAGCTGGCCTGCCGGTGCCGGAGCTTTATTGGGACACCTACGGCGGTGACCTCTTTGGCGTGCGTGTCGTCGTCTGGCTGCTGATCATCGCCATCGTGATTGCGGCGCTGATCGCCCGCACCCGCTTCCAACGCGCGTTGCTGGCAACCGGCGGCAATCGCATCGGCGCCTATCAGAGCCAGGTGCCGGTCGCCCGCATGCGCCTGTCGGCTTATGTGCTCTCCGGTCTCTTCTCCTCTGCCGCCGCCCTTTGCCTCGTCGGAGAAACCTCCAGCGGCGATCCGCTGATGGGGGCTTCCATGACTTTGGCCGCCATCTCCGCCGTCGTGCTGGGCGGGACCGCGCTCGCCGGGGGGAGTGGCGGTTTTATCGGCTCGATCCTGGGTGCGATGATCCTCGGCATGATCAACAACGTGATCTTCTTCGCCAAACTGCCGTTCGAGATGCAGGGCCTCGTCCAGGGAGCCGCCGTCCTGCTGGCCCTGGCGGGCGGTGTCATCGCCGCCCGCGCCCGGGAAGGAGCCGCCCGATGATCGCGAAGCTGAAACAGCCCTGGGTCCTGGGTCTGCTTGCCTGTATCGGCATTCTGATCGCGGGTGAACTGGTCTCGCCGGGCTTCGCCGCCCCGCGTCAGATCGTCGGGCAACTGACCATCGCTGCCATCCTAGGGGTCGCGGCAGCCGGGCAGACCCTGGTCATTCTGGGCGGGCGCGAAGGCATCGACCTGTCGGTCGGCAGCCTGATTTCGCTGGGTGCCTTCGTCGCGGGCAATGCCATGGACGGCCAGAACGGCTCGATCCCCTATGCGCTGCTGGTCACCTGCGGGGCGACCTTCCTGATCGGCATCGGCAATGGCATCGGCATCACCCTGCTGCGCATTCCGCCCCTGGTGATGACCCTGGGCACCACCGGCGTCGTCACCGGTCTGCTGACCGTGCTGACGCGTGGCGTTCCTTCCGGCCGGGCGGCACCGCTGCTCCAGGAAACCGTCAGCCAGCCCCTGCTGTTCGGCCTGCCGGGCATCCTGTGGATCTGGGCCGCGCTTGGTATCGCCCTGGCTCTGGTCCTGAACCGCACCAGCTTCGGCCTGCGCCTCTTTGCCGTTGGTGCCAATGAGAATGTGGCCCGCCATGTGGGCATCCGCGTCGCCCTGATCCGCACCCTGCTCTATGGCTTGAGCGGTTTCTTCGCCGGGCTCGCAGGCGTCCTGGTCCTCGGCTATACCGGCACGGTCTTTGTCGGCATCGGCACCTCCTATGTCCTGCCGACCGTCATTGCCGTTGTCATCGGCGGGACGGCGCTGGCAGGCGGTATCGGCGGTTATGCCGGAACCATGGTCGGCGCGCTGCTGCTGGTTCTGCTGCAAAGCCTGCTGACCACCCTCGCCATTCCGCCCCATGGCCGTCAGGTCATCTTCGGCCTGACCCTGCTGGGCCTCCTGACCCTCTATGGTCGCCAGAAGGCGTTGCGCTCGTGACCCGCAGCGCCACCATTCGCGATGTCGCCAAGCTGGCGGGCGTTTCCACCGCCACCGTCAGCCGCGCCATCGCCGAACCCGCCCTGGTCAGCGCCGACACGCGCGAGGCGGTCCTGAAGGCCGCCGCCGAGATTAACTACACCCCGAACCTGCTGGCCCGGAACCTGCGCCAGCAGCGCACCAAATCGATCCTGGTGCTGGTCGAGGATATCGCGAACCCCTTCTACCCCGAGATCTTCCACGCGATGGAGGAGGCAGCCCAGCAGCGGGGCTACACAGTCCTGCTAGGAAATACCGGTCATTCGAACGAACGCGAGCAGGGTTATTGGGATCTGGTGCGGGCCAAACGCGCCGATGGGGTCGTGCTGTTTACCGGCCAGTTGCCTGAAGGGACCGATCCGAAACGCCTGCCACCCGTGGTACTGATGGCGGAACGGATCGCTGGCGCCACTCTGCCTCTGGTCGCCATCGACAATGAAGAAGCGGCCGCCCGCGCGACCCGCCATCTGGTCGACCTGGGTCATCGCCGTATCGCCCATATCTCCGGCCCGCAGCATCGTGTCATCAGCCGTGACCGTCTGGCGGGCTGGCGCCGGGCGATGGACGAAGCCGGCCTGCCGCTGACGGACGACCTGCTGGTGCCGGGGGAATTCACCATCCCTGGGGGCGAGGCGGCGATGCGCCAGCTCATGGCCCTGCCCGACCGTCCCACCGCCGTCTTTGCCGCCAACGATGAAAGCGCGGTCGGCGCCCTGCGGGCTGCCCAACGCCTGGGGCTGGATGTACCGCGCGACGTCTCGCTGGTCGGGTTCGACGATATCGCGCTCGCCGCCCTGTTCGATCCCGCCCTGACCACCATTCGCCAGCCCCGGCCCGAGTTGGGCGATGCCGCCATGCGGCTGATCATCGACCGGATCGAGGGCAAGGGCACCCCCACAGCTCCCACCATTCTGCCCGCGCCGCTGATCGAGCGCGGCTCCACCGCCAAACGAGGAACCAAATGAGCCAGACTCTTCGCATCGGTCTTGTCGGCAGCGGTTTCATCGCGCGCTTTCACCTGACCTCCATGGTTGGCGTCCGCAATGTCGAGGTCGCAGGCATCTACAGCCGCAGTGCCGACAAACGGGAAAGCTGCGCCGCCTATGCCAACGAACTGGGTCTTGGCCCGGCTAAGGCCTTTGACAGCCTGGAAGCCATGCTGACCTCCGGCACCATCGATGCCGTCTGGATCCTGTCGCCCAACGACACCCGGCTGACGATCATGCGCGAGATCCATGCCCTGGTGACCTCGGGCAAGACCAAGCTCAAAGGCGTCGCCTGCGAAAAGCCTCTGGCCCGCACCATTGCCGAAGCCAAGGAGATGGTCCGTCTGGTCGAGGATGCGAAGCTGCTGCACGGCTATCTGGAAAATCAGGTTTTCTCCAACGCCGTCGCCCGCGGCAAGGAGATCATCTGGCGCCGTGCGGTCCCCTCCACCGGCCGCCCCTACCTCGCCCGCGCGGCCGAGGAACATTCCGGCCCGCATGAGCCTTGGTTCTGGATGGGCGAGCGCCAGGGCGGCGGCGTGCTCTCCGACATGATGTGCCACAGCGTCGAAGTCGCCCGCTTCATCCTCTCCAAACCCGGCGAGGATCGCGGTGCCCTCAAGCTGAAATCCGCCTCGGCCACCATTGCCACCTTGAAATGGAAGCGCCCCCAATATGTGGCCGACCTCAAGAAGCGCATGGGGCCGGAGGTCGATTTCTCCCGCCGTCCGGTCGAAGATTTCGCCCGCGGCCTGCTGACGCTCGAAGATCCCGATGGCAACGAGGTGATGATCGAGGCCACCACCTCCTGGGCCTATGTCGGCGCCGGCCTGCGCATCAATATCGAGATGCTGGGCCCGGAATATTCGATGGAGTTCAGCTCGCTCAATGCCGGTCTGAAGGTTTTCCTGTCACGCGCCGTTACCGGCGGCGAGGGCGAGGATCTGGTCGAGAAGCAGAATGCCGAACAAGGCCTGATGCCGGTGCTGGACGATGAAGCCGGCATCTATGGCTATACCGCCGAAAACCGCCATATGGTCGAAAGCTTCCGCACTGGCAAAATGCCGTCCGAGAATTTCCACGACGGGCTGGCGGTCGTGCAGATGCTGATGGCGCTTTACCGATCCGCCGAAACTGGCCAGACGGTCAATTTTCCGTTGGACGGACTTGACGATTACACGGCGCCGACGGCTCGGGCCTAGAGAAGAGAGAATGTCGGGGCGGCATTTTTCCTGCCCCGACAAAAAACTGACACTTCGTAACTTAAGGCGCAAGGCGACATATCTTTAGTATAAACCGAACATTAACTCAATTTTCCATCCCACTTCGAAAAGATAGCGTTCACATCTTTTAAAATACAAAACGATATCAAAATATAATCATCGGATTAAAAATTCCAAAACCATTTCGCCCGTTCAAATCGATTGACGCTTAATATCGGATTTCTTCCTTATCGTCGCACCTCTGTCTTATTGACAGGACAAAGCTGAATAATTTCTTTTATAAATAACTCGTGACAGCCACGAGCGACGAGATATGACCGCGACTTCAAAGCCCCAGGCACCTTCCCTGTCCCTAACCGGGAAGGAACGAACCTTCGCCCCCGACGATATCATCGTCACCAAGACCGATCTTGGCGGCCGCATCACCTATGCGAACGATGTTTTCCTGTCCATTTCGGCCCTGACCGAGGAACAGGCGCTGGGTCAGCCGCACAGCCTGATCCGCCATCCGCATATGCCCAAATGTGTCTTTCGCCTGCTATGGGAGACCATTAAGGACGGGCGTGAGATTTTCGCCTATGTCTTGAATCGGGCAACTACGGGCGACCATTATTGGGTGCTAGCTCATGTCACCCCGACATTCGACGCCAAGGGCGCCGTCACGGGCTATCACTCGAACCGCCGGGTGCCCAAACCCGAGGTAATCTCGGGCCTCATTAAGCCACTCTACGATCAGCTTTATCAGATCGAACAGAGCCATGGCGGCGGCCCGGCGTCGATCCAGCATTCCATGGCCGTCCTCAACGATACCGTCCGTCAAAAAGCGAGCGATTATGAGAGCTTTATCTTCTCTACAAACCCTTAGGCTTACGGTCGTTATCACCCTGGTCGGTGCAGTCCTGACGGCGGCACTGACCTTGGTTGAACCCGTTTCGGCCCTGGTAGTCGCCCTGGTGACGGTTGGTTTCGCCCTGGCGTCCTGCCTTGCGACTGTGCGTCTGGGCGCCCGGATCGATCAGGCGATCGGTGTCTTGCAGCGTTTGGCGAAGGGCGACATGGAAGCCCGGTATCTACATGTCGGTCCGCTTTGCACGCTCGGTAGCCTTTTCACCGCCATCAACCGTTTTGCCGATCGCACCGACGCTTTTGTGCGTGAAGCCAGCGCTTCGCTGCAGGCGGTGTCTCGGCAGGTTTATCATCGCCGCGTGATCGAGCGCGGTCTTGTCGGTGCCTTCCTGACCGGCGGCAAGGCGATCAATGGCGCGACCACCGCCATGGCCGACAAGGTCGCAGGCTTCCGCGCGGTCACCGACCGCTTCGAAAGCGCCGCGGCCGGTGTTGCCCACGACATCTCCACCGCAGCCGAACAGCTCAATGCCGCCGCCAGCCAGATGAGTGGCACTGCTTCGGGCACCGGCGAGCAGGCCCGCCATGTGGCCGAAGCCTCCGAACGTGCATCCGAGAATGTGCAGATGGTGGCTTCGGCTGCCGAGCAACTGGTGGCCGCCATTGGCCAGATCTCCCAGCAGATCGCTCATTCGACCTCGATTTCCGAGCAGGCGGTCGGCAAGGCCAACGCCACCACTATGGATGTGCAGAACCTAGCCGAAGCTGCCGAGCGGATCGGCGAGGTCGTCAAACTCATCAATGACATCGCCGCCCAGACCAATCTGCTGGCACTGAATGCGACCATCGAGGCCGCCCGCGCCGGTGAAGCCGGTAAGGGTTTCGCGGTCGTCGCGAACGAAGTGAAGAACCTCGCCAGCCAGACTGCGAAGGCGACCGAGGATATCAGCGCCCAGGTCCAGGCGATCCAGAGCGCGACCGACAATGCGGTCGAGGCGATCACCGAGATTTCCGACGTGATCGGCCAGGTCCGCAATTCGAATGTCGCGATCTCCAGCGCCGTCGATCAGCAGAGCGCGGCCACCAGCGACATCGCCCGCAATGTCGATGAGGCTGCCACCGGCACCTCCGACGTTTCCCGCCGCCTGCAGCAGGTCAGCCATGGCGCCACGGAAACTGGCACCGCCGCCAGTCAGGTGCTGCAATCGGCAGGCAAGCTCGGCGAACAATCGCGCTTCTTCGATGCCGAAATGAAACGCTTCCTGGGCGAACTCAAAAAGGTCGTCTGAAGCGACAACAAAAAAGCCGAGGTGTCGCCACCTCGGCTTTTACTTTAGCTATTGCGCCGGAGCCGGATTTAGCAGCCAGCGGTGTTCGACCGCCGTATTGAAGCGCCAGATGCGGGTTGGGCCCGCCATGACGTTGAGATAATAGAGATCGTAACCATGGGCAGCGCCAACCGGGTGATAGCCCTGGGGCACCATCACCAGATCGCCATTCTCCACCGCCATCGCTTCATCGATTGAGCGGTCATCGGTATAGACACGCTGGAACGCAAAGCCCTGGGGCGGGTTCATACGATGGTAATAAGTCTCCTCCAGCAGCGACTCCCCGCCATCGATATTATCGATGTCGTGTTTGTGCGGCGGATAGGATGACCAATTCCCGGCGGGGGTTTTGACTTCGACCACCAACAAGCCATCGGCGGGTTTGCTGTCGGGCAGGATGTCGTTGATATAGCGGGTATTGGTGCTGGAGCCGCGCACGGAGGATGCCACATCGTCCGGCCCGATCAGCTTCACCGGCAGGCCGCCATTGGCACCGGGCGCCGAACAGACCGCCAATTCCAGATCGGTCTCCGCCGTCACACTCCAATCAACGCCCTGGGGGGCATAGACGGAATAAGGCTTCTTATCCTCGAACGGCGACATGCGATCGCCGATGGACTCGAACCGCTGATTACCCGCCGTCACGCTTGCCTTACCGGCAACCAGGACGAGGCAGACCTCGCGGTCCTTGTCGCCGCCAGTCACCGTCTGGCCCGGTTTCAGCTGATAAAGCTTGAAGCCGACATGCTTCCACCCGGCGCTTTCCGGCGTGACGTCATGCACCAGACCCGAGGCGTCAGGTTCGTGATTGCGGAGCAGGAGCTTCGACATAGGGGCGTCCTTCCAATTCTATCTTTTATCGTCATGCCCGGACTTGATCCGGGCATCTCCCTCCAGTCGGACAAAGATCCCAGGGTCAAGCCCTGGGATGACGTATGCTTGTTACCGCAAGACCGGCATGGTGAATTCGGCACCAACGGCATTGCCTGCCCAGCGCGCGGTCACGGTCTTGAGCTTGGTGTAGAAATTAATGCCCTGCGGACCATGCATGCCGTTGTCACCGAAGGCCGACTGCTTCCAGCCGCCAAAGGTGTGATAGGCAACCGGCACCGGAATCGGCACATTCACGCCGACCATGCCGATGTTGCAGGCATTCAGGAAAGAGCGCGCAACGCGGCCATCCTGGGTGAAGATCGCGGTGCCATTGCCGAACTGGTGGGAATTGACGAGGTTGAGCCCCTCGCCAAAATCCTTGGCGCGCACGACCGAGAGCACCGGGCCGAAAATCTCTTCCTTATAGATCGTCATGTCCGGCTTCACCTTGTCGAACAGGGTGCCGCCCATGAAGTAGCCGCCCTCATAACCCTGGAGCTTCAGGCCACGGCCATCGACGACGAGTTCGGCGCCTTCTTTGACGCCCTGATCGACGTAGGAGGAGACCTTGTCAGCATGTTCGCGGGTGACCAGCGGGCCCATTTCGGCCTGCGGATCATTGCCCGGACCAACCTTCAAAGCACGGACGCGCGGAGCCAGCTTTTCAACGAGCTTGTCGCCGACATCGCCGACGGCCACAGCGACCGAGATTGCCATGCAGCGCTCGCCAGCCGAGCCATAACCGGCGCCCATCAGGGCGTCGACAGCAGCGTCAAGATCGGCATCGGGCATGATCAGCATATGGTTCTTCGCACCGCCCAGGGCCTGGCAACGCTTGCCGTGGGCTGCCGCCGTCGTATAGATCGACTTGGCGATGGGGGTCGAGCCGACGAAGCTAACCGCGCCCACTTCCGGTGCCGTGATCAGGGTTTCGACGGCTTCGCGGTCACCCTGGACGAGGTTCAGCACGCCGGCGGGCAGCCCTGCCTCATGGAAGATTTCGACGAGGCGCTGGGTCGAGCCACTATCTTTTTCCGACGGCTTCAGCACGAAGGTATTGCCGCAGGCAATCGCCACCGGGAACATCCAGAGCGGCACCATGACCGGGAAGTTGAACGGGGTGATGCCGACGCAGACGCCGACCGGCTGACGGATCGAGAAGACGTCGATGCTGGTGCCGACGTTTTCCGAAAACTCGCCCTTCAGCAGATGCGGAATGCCCAGGCAGAATTCGACGACTTCCAGGCCGCGCTGCACTTCGCCATCGGCGTCCGAGAGCACCTTGCCGTGCTCCTCGGAGATCATCTTGGCCAGTTCAGGGCGGGCCTTGTTCAGCAGCGACAGCGCGTCATTCATGATGCGCATGCGGCGCATCGGCGGGGTCGAAGCCCAGGCCGGCAGGGCGGCAGCGGCAGCTGCCACGGCATCAAGCGCTTCGGACTTCGAAGCCAAGGCAACTTCGCGCACCTGGGCGCCGGTTGCCGGATTGAAGATCTTGCCGCGACGCTGGCCGCTATCGGAAACGCTCTTGCCGCCGATCAGGCTGTAAAGGGTCTGCATCTAACGTCTCTCCCGTTCAGGCCACTGTGAAGCCAGCTTCGCTGGCATATTTTGCAAGGTTCGCATGGCCCAGTTTCGCATAGGTCAGCGGATGGGCCTTGGCCGGGTCCTGTTCGGCTTCGACAACGAACCATCCATTGTCATAGCCGCCTTTCTTGACTTCCTTCAAGACGGAGACGAAATCGACGCAGCCATCGCCCGGCACGGTATAGACGCCCGCGATGACGGCATTGAGGAAGCTCCACTTCTCGGCGATCGCCTTTTCCATCAACGGACGGCGGACGTCCTTGGTATGGACATGGGTGATGCGGCCGGCATAGCGCTTGGCGACGACAACGGGATCGGCACCGGCAAACGTCAGATGGCCGGTGTCGAGCAGCAGGCCGAAATTCTTGCCCACACCATCCATCATCCGGTCGATCTCGGCTTCGGTCTCGATCACCGTCCCCATGTGATGATGGTAGCCCATCACCACGCCCTGGTCGGCGAGATAATCTGCGACTTCCGAAATACGCTTCAGGAATTCCGGCCACTGGGCTTCGCTGATCGTCGGGCGATTGGCAAAGGGCGTGCCCTGTTCGCCATGCACGCAGCCAGTCACTTCGGCATAGACCATGACGGTCGAGCCCATGGCTTTGAGCAGCTGCAGATGCGGCTGCATGGCTTCGATCTCGTCCTTCACGGAACGTTCGAGCAGGCGGGAGGAATACCAGCCGGAAATCAGCTTGAGGTCATGGGCGTCCAGGATCGGGCGCAGCTTGTCGGCCTGACGCGGGAACTTGTTGCCAAGCTCGATACCGGTGAAGCCTGCCTGGCGTGCTTCGGTCAGGCAGGTCTCCAGCGGGGTTTCGCCGCCAAGTTCCAGAAGGTCGTCATTCGACCAGGCAATCGGGTTGGTTCCGAGACGAATAGCCATTTTATCCTCACGCAAGGCGCTGATTGTTAAGGGCACCGACATACCGCGCGTGGGCGGCACGCACTTCGGCGCGGGTCGAAACTTCGGGAACGGCGACATCCCACCAGGCACCGCCCTCTTGCGTCGTCGCAACCGCATCGGTCTTGATGACGACGACGGAGGTACGATCCTGGGCGCGGGCGCGCTGCAAAGCCTCTTCGAGGCCGGAGATACCGTCGACCATCTCGGCATGGGCGCCGAGCGACTTGGCATGGCCTGCGAAATCGACCTGATGCACCTCACCGTTATTGATGGTGTCGATCAGATTGTTGAAGGAGGCACCGCCGGTCGCATTCTGAAGCCGGTTGATGCAGCCATAGCCGCGATTATCCAGCACGGTAATGATCAGCTTCTGACCCAGCAGGATCGAGGTCGCGATCTCGGAATTCATCATGAGATAGCTGCCGTCGCCGACCATGACGAAGACATCACGATCCGGCTGAGCCAGCTTCACGCCCAAGCCGCCCGCGATCTCGTACCCCATGCAGGAATAGCCATATTCCAGATGGTAGCTTTTGGCATCGCGCGAGCGCCACAGCTTGTGCAGTTCGCCTGGCAGACCACCGGCCGCGCAGACCACGGTATCGGTCGGCTTGGCCGCACGCCAGACGGCGCCAATCACGGCTGCATCGGTCGGACGTTCGGCATTCGAAGGCGCCTGCGCCCGCTCCACCGCGCCGCGCCATTCCTTGGCAAGAGACTTGGCTTTATCGCTCCAGTCAGCAGGCGCCTTCCAGGAGCCAAGCGCGGCGTCAAGCTCGGCCAACGTGCGGTCGGCATCGCCCAGCAGCGGCATCGCCGCATGCTTGGCAGCGTCGAACTGGGTGATATTCAGCTGGATGAGCTTGGCCGCCGGATTGGCGAACAGGGTGCGAGAGGCCGTGGTGAAATCCTGCAGACGCGTGCCGACAGCCAGCACGACATCGGCCTCACCCGCCAGGATGTTGGACGAGCTGGCCCCGGTCACCCCGACCGAGCCCATGGCCATATCCTCATCCCAATTGAGCGCGCCCTTGCCTGCCTGGGTTTCCGCAACCGGGATGCCACGCGCCGCCGCGAATTTGCGCAGACGGTCCACAGCGCCGGAATAATGCACCCCGCCACCCGCGACGATCAGCGGCTTTTTCGCAGCCTTCAGCGCCGCGACGGCATCGCCCAGTTCCAAGGCATCGGCGCCCTGACGGCGGATGCGATGGAGCTTTTTGGCGAAGAAAGCCTCGGGATAATCGAAGGCTTCGGCCTGGACATCCTGCGGGAAAGCCAGGGTCACTGGGCCGCATTCCGCCGGATCGGTCAGCACTGAGACGGCACGCGGCAAGGCAGCCAACAGCTGTTCGGGCCGCATGATGCGATCGAAATAGCGCGACACCGCGCGGAAGCAGTCGTTCGCCGACACGGTTGCATCGCCAAAATCCTCGATCTGCTGCAAGACCGGATCGGGGCGGCGACCGGCGAAGATATCGCCGGGGATCAGCAGCACCGGCAGGCGGTTCACATGGGCGAGTGCGGCGGCGGTCACCATGTTGGTTGCGCCCGGCCCGATGGAGGTGGTGCAGGCCATGATCTGGCGGCGGTTGCGCGCCTTGGCATAGGAGACGGCGGCCAGCGCCATGCCCTGTTCATTATGGGCGCGCAAGGTCGGCAGTTGGTCCTGCACTTCCTGCAGCGCCTCGCCCAGACCCGCGACATTGCCATGGCCGAAGATGGCCCAGATGCCGGGGAACAGGGGAACCTCGACACCATCGACTTCCGTGCGCTGGGCGATAAGGTAACGGACCAGCGCCTGGGCTGCCGTCAAACGAATGGTCTTCATGGTCTCTTGCTCCGAAACGGATCAGGCGGCGCTGAGGTAGCGGTCCATCAGGCGGCGATAGATCGTCGCCATCTGGTCAATCGCGGCGGCATCGCTGAGCTTTCCGCCCAGCCAGGCATCGGCCGCTTCGCCGAAGATGGTGCGTCCGACCGCGAAACCCTTGCAGATGGGCTGGCGGGCGGCAAGGTCGAAGGAGGCGAACAGCTCAGCCTCCGGTGCATCCAACCCCAGCAGCATGATGCCCCGGCAATGGGGATCGTTTTTGTCAATAATAGCGGCCAGCGCATCCCATTCGCCCTGGTTCGCGGGCGACGGCAGCTTCCACCAGTCGGGATGGATGCCGAGGCTATAGATACGCTCCAGCGCACGCGGCACCGTGGTGTCGTCGACGGGGTTTGCCGAGCGCGACGGGATGATCTCCAGCAGCAATTCGTGCCCCGTGCGGCGGGTGGCTTCTTTCAGGATCTGCATATGCCGTTCCTGGTCGGCATTCAGATCGGCCGGGTCGTCCGGATGATAGAAGAACAGGCATTTCACCACATGGTGACGCGGCCATTCTTTCAGGAAACTGCCGATATCCTCGGTGCCATCGAACCGCAGCGGGATGGAGCCGGGGCGTTCCACCGGACGGCCGATCCAGACATCGTCCGACGTGATCTCGTCCAGCAGATCCTGGCCGTAACGCCCATCCAGCAGCAGGCCGCAATCATTGCGACCGGCGGATACCTTCTTGAAGGCCGCCATCGCCAGCGCCTTGAACTCCGGGATCTTGGAGCGCGAAACATTATGGCGATCCGCCATGGCTTCCAGCTGAATGCGATGGTCGAAGGCCATGGCCAGGATGCGCGGCCAATTGCCCTTGCGCGTCGTGCTCCAATGCACCTGATCCAGTGCTGGATCTTCGCGCAGTCGGGTGTGTGTCGAGCCTTGTGTCAGGAACTGATCTAGCTCGATCCAAGACGGAATGGCAGGCGCACAGCCGTGGCGCGAGACGGCAAAGGCCCCGCAGGCGTTGGCGAAGCGGCAGCATTCGGTCAGCGGCAGATCACGCAGATAACCGCGCAGGAAACCCGACATGAAGGCATCGCCCGCGCCCAGCACGTTATAGACTTCCACCGGAAAGCCGGGACCGCGGATACCCTTTTCGATATCGTCCGGCACCGGGCCGTCGAAGACGACACAGCCCATCGGCCCGCGCTTGCAAACCAGCAAAGCCTTGGGCGACAGCGCGCGCGCCTTCTTCAGCGCCGCCAGCGTATCGGTGGTGCCGCCCGCAATGTGGAATTCCTCTTCGGTGCCGACGATAACGTCGCAGTCCGGCAGGATCGTCTGCAGATGCGCGGAGACAGCGGCATTATCGACGAAGCGCTCTTCGCCCGCGCCATGGCCGGTGACGCCCCAGAGAACCGGGCGATAGTCGATATCCAGTACCACCTTGCGATCCGCCATCTTGGCGATCTTGATCGCCTTGCGGCTGGCGCGGTCCAGGTTCGGGCGCGAGAAATGGGTGCCCGTCACTACGATGGCTTTGGCCGAGGCGATGAAGGCCGGATCGATATCCTCCTCGTCCATCGCTGCATCGGCGCAGTTTTCGCGATAGAAAATCAGCGGGAAACTGTCTTTGGACCGGATGCCGAGAATGACCAGCGCCGTCAGCCGATCCGGGTCGGTGCGGATGCCGGTCGGGTCGACGCCTTCACGCACCAGCTCGTTGCGGATGAAGCGGCCCATATGCTCGTCACCCACGCGGGTGATCAGCGCCGACTTCAGTCCCAGGCGCGAGGTGCCGACGGCGATATTGGTTGGGCAACCGCCGACGTATTTCGCGAAGGACTGCATATCCTCCAGCGGACCACCGACTTGATCGCCGTAGAGATCGACCGACGAACGGCCGATGGTAATGACATCCAGGGTTGCAGCGGCTTGGGCTGACATGGGCGTTCCATTTCTCCCGCGAGGGTGGCCGCCATGGGCCACTCATCAGACTTCTTATTTCAGGCGATGAAACAACAATTCCATTTGACCTGCAACAGCGGAATGTTAATTCTTCTGCCAAGGCTGTTCAGGCCGTCCCAGGGAGAATTTTGAAGATGCAGGTTTTCGCTCAATTCGGTGCCGGTCGCATCGGTAAGATCCATGCCGGTAATCTGGCTGCCGTTGGCGGCGCACGTCTGAAGTACGTCATCGACGTCAATCAAGAAGCCGCCGGTGACCTCGCCAAGCTCTATGGCGCCAGCGTCACCGATATCGAGACCGCGCTGGCCGATAAGGAAGTCACCGCCGTCCTGATCTGCTCGCCGACCGACACGCACTCAAATCTGATCGAGCGCGCGGCGAACGCGGGCAAGGCGATCTTCTGCGAAAAGCCGGTCGACCTGTCCATGGACCGCGTCAATGCCTGCCTGGAGACGGTCAAGAAAGCGGGCGTGCCGCTGATGATCGGCTTCAACCGCCGCTTCGACCCGAATTTCGCCGAAGTGAAGCGTCAGATCGAAGCGGGCGTCATCGGCAAGGTCGAACAGGTGATCGTCACCTCGCGCGATCCCTCGCCGCCGCCCGCCACCTACTCGCGCTCCTCGGGCGGCATGTTTCGCGACATGACCATCCATGATTTCGACATGGCCCGCTGGCTGCTGGGTGAAGAACCGGTCAGCGTCTTCGCCGTCGGTTCGGTCCTGGTCGACCCAGAGATCGGCAAGGAAGGCGATATCGATACCGCCACCGTGATCATGACGACCTCATCCGGCAAGCAGGCCGTGATCTCCAACACCCGCCGCGCCGCCTATGGTTATGACCAGCGCATCGAAGTGCTGGGCGAAAAGGGCATGCTGCAGGCAGGCAACAAGCCGATCAGCACCGTCTCGGCCTCGCTGCACGATGGCATTGTCTCGGAAAAGCCGATGCCCTTCTTCCTGGAACGCTATGCCGATGCCTTCAAGCTGGAGCTGGCGACCTTCCTAAAAGCCATCAACGAGAAGGGTGCCCTCAACCCCTCGGGTGAGGATGGCCGCAAGGCCCTGCGGCTCGCCGATGCCGCGAACGAATCGATGGCAAGCGGCAAACCCGTCGCCGTCTAGCACTAAGGAGGCCGCCCCAGCGAGGGCGGCCTTTTTCTTATCTACTCCAACCGTCACCCCGCACTTGATGCGGGGTCCATCCTGAGCGGCACCGCTGGAGAGAGATCCCGGCTCTGCGGCCGGGATGACGAGAAAAAGAAAAACGGCCTCAAGTAGCGCAAAGCGCGATAGGCCAACACAAAAAAACCAAAGGAAACGTCCATGACCAAACATGTCTTCGCGCAGATCGGCGCCGGGCGCATCGGCAAGATGCATGCAGGCAACCTCGCCGCCATTCCGAACGTCCGCATCAAACATGTGGTCGACCATGTTCCGCAGGCTGCCTCCGCTCTCGCCGCCACCCTGGGCGCCACCGCCTCCGACATCGATGGTGCGTTGGGCGATAAGGAGGTGACCGCGGTCATCATCACCTCCTCCACCAACACCCATGCCGATTTCATCGAAGCCGCCGCGCGCGCGGGCAAGGCGATCTTCTGCGAAAAGCCGGTCGATCTGACCATGGCGCGGGTCGAGACCTGCCTTGCCACCGTGAAGGCCTGCAACGTCCCGCTGATGATCGGCTTCAACCGCCGGTTCGACCCGCAGTTCGCCGCCTTGAAGCGCCAGCTGGACGCGGGCGTGATCGGCAAGACCGAGCATATCGTGATCTATAACCGCGATGCCGCCCCGCCGCCTCCGGGCTTTGTGCCAACCTCGGGCGGGCTGTTCCGCGATATGTCGATCCATGATTTCGACACTGCCCGCTGGCTCTTGGGCGAGGAACCGTCGACCGTCTATGCCGTGGGCTCGAACCTCGTCGATCCCGAAATCGGCGCGGCGGGCGATATCGATACCGGCACCATCACCATGACCACCGCCAGCGGCAAACATGTGGTGATCAATACCTCCCGCCGCTCGACCTTCGGCTATGATCAGCGTCTGGAGGTGATCGGGGAAAAGGGTCTGCTGCAGGCGGGCAATACGCCAATCACCACGGTTTCCGCCTCGACGGCAGCGGGGGTCACCAGTTCGCTGCCGCATTATAACTTCATCACCCGCTATGCGGATGCTTTCCGGCTGGAACTGGCGGCCTTCGTGAAATGCCTCGACACCGGCACGTCGCCCGCCCCTACCGGCGAGGATGGCCGGTTAGCGCTCAGGCTTGCCGAAGCGGCCAATGAGTCGATGGCGACCGGCCGGGCAGTGAAGGTTTAAGGAGGAGCGTGAGGCGTCGCCAGAAAACGCCTCAAAGAGATTTCGTCATCCCATGGCTTGACCATGGGATCTTGTGTAGGCAAGCCGCGTCTACCCCTCGAAAGGCCGGGCTACGCGGTTCGGCAACAGGAGATCCCCGGATCAAGTCCGGGGATGACGAGCGCTATTAGAAACGCCCCTCAGATCTCGCGGTAAAAGCGGATCCACATGATGGCGATATAGCTGAGGCCAACGACGATATTCAGGCTGAAGAGGCCGTATTGCGCGCTCTGCACCGCATCGGCCGAGAAGTTGGACATACCGCGTTCGGCCAGGAACTCGATCAGCATCGTGACGGCCTTGATCGGCAGCATCATCGCGAAAAACAGAATCGCTCCCATCGGACCGATCAGATGGATATTTGGCTTCCGACGAAGCTTCTGCTGCATGGCACTAGCGCGCATGTCTGTACCCCGGACTTATATGTATGCTCCCGGGCTTTATTAGAATTTAAACCAAATATAAACGCAAGCTTAACGTATTACTTCACGATCAACTTAGCCTTGCCGCTGCCATTCGACGCCTTCAAGGCGCTGCCCCAGGGCGACGATCAGGGAAATCGCGAGGCACATGGTGGCGGTGAGGGAGCGGAAACCCTTTACCTGGGCGTCATCCACCTTCAGCGTCACTTCGGCATAAGGGATCATTGGCGAGAGCGCACTGTCGGTGATCGCCATGACCGGGACCCCGTTGCCGCTCGCCAGCCGCACCAGATCCATCGTTTCCTGGGCATAGGGCTTGAAGCTGATGGCAAGGACCAGATCCTTGTCGCCCGCGCTCTGCATCTGTTGGCGCGCCATGCCGCCCACATGGTCGACCAGGATCACCCGGCGGCCAAGGTGCGACAGGGCGTAGGCGAGATATGTGGCGACCGGGAAGGAGCGGCGGAAACCGACAACAAAGATATGCTGCGCCTTGGCCAGCATCTCCAGTGCCGCGTCGAGATCCTCGTCCGTGACCTCCTGTTCCAGATGTTCCAGCGCCATCACCCCGGCGCGCACGAAATGATTGAGGATACCCGCCGCATCCGACCCACCACCGTCCGAGGTCTTGAGGGCGCGCAGGCGCTGACCATAACTCATCATGCTGTCGGTCAGTCGGGTGCGGAACACCCGCTGCATATCGGTGAAGCCGTCGTACCCCAGCAGCTTGGCAAACCGGATCAGGGCCGATGGCTGCACCCCTGCCCGTTCAGCAACAACCGCGACAGTCTCCAAAGCCATGTCATTAGGGTTGGCCAGGGCAAATTCCGCGATCTGCCGAAGGCGAGGAGACATCTCGCCATGTCGCTGAGCAATGACGGACTGCAGGTCGGAAAAACTGTCAGGGATCGTGATTTCTTCGGACACCAACGTCTTCTCCGGCGACTGAACTGTTTTACTCAGAATGAAATATATCATTCAAAATTCGACAGTTGTTGCAAAAATTTTCCAAACTGCCTTTACACCCACACGCAGAACGCGCATTCTATGGGTCGAACGGGGTAATATCTTTATTCAAACGACCAGCCGACAAGGCCCTGATATCAAGGTCGAAAATGCCCCGGATCAAGTCGGCTACAGGTCGCTTGGGAGGAAATGAAATGTCGCTAAAGGCGCTTTTTTCGGGCGTTGCCGTTGCTGTATTCGGTCTGGCTCTTTCTCCCACCCTGGCTGAGGCCAAGGGCGAGAAGTTCGTCCTGATCAGCCATGCCCCCGATTCCGACAGCTGGTGGAATACCATCAAAAACGCGATCAAGGTCGCGGGCCAGCAGATGGATGTAACCGTCGATTACCGCAATCCTACGACCGGCGATTTGACCGACATGGCGCGTATCGTCGATCAGGCAGCGGCTTCCAACCCGCAGGGCATCATCGTCACCATCGCCGACTATGATGTGCTGAAGGAGCCGATCGGCCGCGCGGTCAAGAAGGGCATTCCCGTCATCACCATCAATTCCGGCACCCGCGAGCAGTCCAAGCAGCTTGGCGCCCTGATGCACGTCGGTCAGGCCGAATATGACGCCGGTTATGGCGCCGGTATGCGTGCCAAGGCGGCCGGCGCGTCGAACTTCCTGTGCGTGAACCACTACATCACCAATCCGGCTTCGGTAGAACGTTGCCGTGGTTTTGCCGAAGCCCTGGGCCAGAAGCTGTCCGACCAGATGCTCGACAGCGGCATCGATCCGACGGAAGTGCAGACCAAGGTCACGGCCTATCTGCGCGCTAAGCCGAATACCAATGCGATCCTGACGCTGGGCCCGAATTCGGCGGAACCCACCATCGCCGCGCTCGACCAGATGAAGATGGCGGGCAAGGTCACCTTTGGCACCTTCGATCTGTCGGGCAAGATCTCTGAAGCGATCAAGAGCGGCACCATTGCCTTCGCCGTCGATCAGCAACCCTACCTGCAAGGCTATCTGCCGGTCGTTCTGCTGACAAATCTTGCGCGTTATGGCGTCATGCCCAGCAACGACATCTCCTCGGGTCCGGGGTTCGTCACCAAGGATAATATCGCCCTGGTCGAAAAGCTGGCGGGCGAATACCGCTAATTCCTGTTGGTCGTCATCCCGGGACTTGATCCCGGGATCTCCAATCATTGTGTTTGTCGTCATCCCCCGCTTCATGCGGGGGATCTCCTCCGGGAGCCCGTCCAATTCTTACACGGACGGTGTGGCAACACTCTCGGAGGGGACCCCGGGATCAAGTCCCGGGGTGACGATTTCTGATTAGTCGACATAGGGAGGAGATCCCCCGTATGAGCGCCGCCCCCGCGAAAGCGCCCACGCCTGCCAATGGGCCGGCGGACGAACGTCTGCAAGCGACGCCGTTCTTCAATCAGCTGATGGCCCGCCCCGAACTGGGCGCGGTTTCCGGCACGATCCTTGTCTTCCTATTCTTCGCCCTGACCGCCGGGTCGTCGGGCATGTTCAGCGCCGAAGGCGTGATGAACTGGACCGTGGTGTCGGCCCAGCTCGGCATCATCGCCATCGGCGCTGCCCTTTTGATGATCTCCGGCGAGTTCGATCTGTCCATCGGCTCGATGATCGGCTTTGCCGGGATGATGATCGCCATCCCCACCAATTTCTGGAACTGGCCCATTGAGGCGTCGGTGCTCTTCGCCTTCGCCGGAGCCATGGCCATCGGCGCGCTCAATGGCTGGCTGGTCGTGCGCACCGGCCTGCCGTCCTTCATCGTGTCGCTGGCGTTCCTGTTCATTCTGCGCGGCCTGACCATCGCGCTGTCGGTGCTATTCACCAACCGCACGATCATCGGCGGCGTGAAGAACCATTCCACGGGCACATTTGTCGAATGGCTGTTCGCCGGAAAGATCTTCCAGGGGCTTTTCAGTTGGCTTGCCAGTGTCGGGATTCTCGGCAGTTTCCCGGATGGCAGCCCGCTCGTCACCGGCATTCCGATGGTGGTCGTCTGGTGGGTGAGCCTGGCCGCCGTCGGCTCCTGGGTCCTGCTGCGCACCAAATATGGCAACTGGATTTTTGCTGTCGGCGGCGATGCCAATGCCGCCCGCAACATGGGCGTGCCGGTCAAGCGGGTGAAGATCGCGCTCTTCATGGTCAGCGCCCTTTGCGCCACCATCTATGCCTCCTGCCAGGTGATGGAGTTCGGCTCCGCCGCCGCTGATCGCGGGGTGCTGAAGGAGTTCGAGGCGATCATCGCCGCCGTCATCGGCGGGGTGCTGCTCACGGGGGGCTATGGCACCGTCATCGGCCCCTGTTTTGGCGCGATCATCTTCGGTGTCGTGCAGATGGGCATCTTCTATACCGGGGTGAATACCGACTGGTTCCGGGTCTTCTTAGGCGTGATGCTGCTGCTGGCCGTCATCTTCAATACCTACGTCCGCAACCGGGTAACGGGAGGCCGCAAATGAGCGATATTCCTCTTATCGAACTGCGCGGCGCCTCCAAGACCTTCGGCAATGTCCTGGCCCTGAAAGACATCAATATGTCGGTCAAGGCGGGCGAGGTGCTGGCGCTGCTGGGCGACAATGGCGCGGGTAAATCGACCCTGATCAAGATGCTGTCGGGCGTGCATCGCCCCTCGACCGGGGAGATCCTGGTCGACGGTAAAGCGGTCGATTTTTCCTCGCCCCGCCATGCGTTGGACGCCGGGATCGCCACGGTGTTCCAGGACCTCGCCATGGTGCCGCTGATGAGCATCACGCGGAACTTCTTCATGGGGCGCGAACCCAGCAAGGGGCGCGGGCTTTTCAAACGCTTCGATGTCGCTTTCGCCAATAAGGTCGCCAAGGAGGAGATGCAGAAGATCGGCATCGATGTCCGCGACCCGACCCAAGCCGTCGGCACCCTGTCGGGGGGCGAGCGGCAGTGCGTGGCCATCGCCCGCGCGGTTTATTTTGGCGCCAAGGTCCTGATCCTGGACGAACCCACCTCGGCCCTAGGCGTTAAGCAGGCATCGATGGTGCTGCGCTACATCGCCCAGGCACGGGCACGCGGGCTGGGCGTGATCTTCATCACCCATAACGTCCATCACGCCTATCCCATCGCCGATAAATTCACCCTGCTGAACCGGGGGCGCAGCCTTGGCAATTTTGCCAAGAGCGACGTCAGCCGCGAACAGGTGCTGGAGATGATGGCGGGCGGCAAGGAACTGGCAGCCCTGACGGCAGAGCTGGAGGAATTCTCCCGCGCTGACGCCACCCGCCACTGACAGGGTCCTCCCCAAAACTAAGGCCGGCATCCTTTCGGGTGCCGGCCTTTTTCTTTTAGAGCAGGACGCTCTGCTTCTTTCCCGACAATCGGAAGGCGGCATAGACGAAGAGTGCCGTGATTGTCAGCAGGATCGTGGCCAGTGCCGACGCCGTTCCATATTCGCCGTCCATGACCGACAGATAGATCTTCACCGGCATGGTGATGGTCGATCCGACATAGAGGACGAGCGAGGAGGAAAGCTCGTTCATCGCGGTCACGAAGCTCATCATGCCGCCCGCCAGGATGCCCGGCAGGATGATCGGCACCACGACCTTGAGGAAGGCCTGCCCCGGACTATAGCCAAGACTGACCGCCGCTTCTTCCAGGCGCGTCGATGTCTGCCGCAAGGCCGTCGCGACAGAGCGCGCGGTGTAAGGCAGACGGCGCACAAACACCGCCAGGATGATGATCAGTGCCGTACCGGTGATCGGCAGTGGCCCCTGATTGAAGCTGGCGATGAAGGCGATACCCATGACGACGCCCGGCACCACGTAGGGCACCATCAAAATGCCATCCAGCGCACCGGTCACGGTCGATTGGCGACGCGCGATCAGATAACCGATCAAGGTGCCGGCGATCACGATGCTGACGACCGAAGCCGTCGAGAACCAGAGCGTATTGATGATCGGATCCGTGATGCCGTGGATCACCTTATCATAGGACCCGAAGCCGAAGCCCGGCTGGAACACTGGTCCCCGCGTGTTGCGGAAGGAGAAGATGACGACGACGATGGCCGGGATCGCGCCGATCAGCGCAATGCCATAGGACACGCCATAGACGACGACCTTCTTCCAGCCCTTGGGCACGATGGGGATCGGCGGCTTCAGCAGGTTACCGGCGAAGATATCCTTGCGGACCATCCGGCGCTGGATCAGCACCACGATCATCGACAGCACGATCAGCACGACCGAGATGGCGGACGCCATGCCCGGATTACCGCCGACTTCCGACGAATAGAGCGTGAAGGCCTCGGTCGCCAGCACTTCGAGGTTCCGGCCGATGAGGCGCGGGGTACCGAAGTCGGCAATCGACAGCACGAACGTCAGCAGCGCCGCCGTGGAAATCGCGGGTAGGATCAACGGCAGGGTGATCAGGAAAAACCGCTTCCAGGGGGAAACGCCCAGATTCTCCGCTGCCTCTTCCAGCGACCGGTTCACCGAGGCAAAAGCGGTCGAGGTGATCAGGAACACATGGGGGAACAGCTTCAGGGCGAAGACCATGATGACGCCCGCAGCGCCATAGATCGGCGGGATGCTGATGCCGATGGCGCGCAGCCCCTGCCGCACCGACCCATTGGCCCCGAACAGGACGATCCAGGCGTAGGCGCCGATGAAGGACGGCGACACAAGGGCGATGACCGATAAAGTCTGAATGAACGCCTTGCCCCGCATGTGGAAGCGGGTGACGAGGAAGGCCAGCGTCACCCCCAGGAACACCGCCCCGGCCATGCCCGCAGCGCCAACCCACAGCGTATTGCCGATAGCCCGCAGATACTGGGGCGTCGTGAAGATCGTCCAATAGTTCCCGCCGGTCAGGTCACCCGTCGCATTATCGCGGACCGAGGCGAGCAGAACGGTCGACAGCGGCCAGACCAGCAACGCAAGCAGCAGAACCCAGGCAGCGATCAGCACATAAGTCCAGATGTCCTTTTGCCGACGCGCCGCCATCATGCACCGCCCAGCGTGATCGGCAGCGCCTTCTCGTCAGCGCCGAAAACCACGAGCTTGTTCAACGGCAGCAGCACATCGACCGCCTGCCCCGTGGCCTGCAGCAGATCCTGGGTGGGGTCGAAGACCTGGGCGACCAGATCGCCAATGGGGGTCTTGAGGGTATAATGGGCTTCCTTGCCCAGAAACGTCGACTTGGTGACCGTGCCGGACAAATGAAGCTCACCGGCAGAGGCGGCTGCACTCGACTGGGTGCGGATAACCACATTCTCCGGACGGATCGCCACGGACACCGCGCCATCGGAACCGGCGACCTTGAAACCAGCCTCTTGACCGCCCAGGGTCAGCGCACCAGCGGACAGCGTCGCGGGCAGGAAGTTCATGGTGCCGACGAAGTTCGCGGCAAAGCGGGTCTTGGGATGACGGTAGAGATCGAACGGCGGATCGAGCTGTTCGATCTTGCCCTTGTTCATGACGCAGATCCGGTCGGAGATCGCGAGTGCTTCTTCCTGATCGTGGGTCACATAGATCGTAGTGATGCCCAGGCGCTGCTGGATATCGCGGATATCTTCGCGCAACTCGATACGCAGCTTGGCGTCGAGGTTGGACAAGGGCTCATCCATCAGCAACAGCTTGGGACGGATGACCATGGCGCGGGCCAAGCCCACGCGCTGCTGCTGACCACCGGACAGTTCCGATGGCAGACGGTCGGCAAGGGCATCGAGGCGCACGGTGCGCAGGCTCTCGGCGACCCGGGTCTCGATCTCGGCCGGAGAGACCTTGCGGGCCTTGAGGCCGAAGGCCACATTCTGCGCGACGGTCAGGTGCGGAAAGATCGCGTAATCCTGGAACACCATGCCAACGTCGCGTTTGTGTGGAGGCAAATGGTCGATAGCCTCCCCATTCACTACAACCGCACCGGAGTCCTGCCGTAGGAAGCCTGCAATAATTCGCAGAAGCGTGGTTTTCCCACAGCCACTCGGCCCCAGAAGCGTAAAGAATTCACCGGATTTAATTGAAATATCAATGCTATCCAGAACTGGTGGTGCAGGTGGGTAGATTTTCGCCACACCTTGGATTTTCAGATCCGTCAAAGCCCTCTCCCCTCGTCTATTGCCGCTAAAGCGGCGATCGGACCTTTACAAAATTGAAACAAAACCGCAATGATTGTGTAGCGTTACTACGCAAATCAGGGAGAGAACCATGCTTAAAAAAGGTGCAGTGGCCGTTGCAACCCTGGCCCTGCTGGCTGGAACCGCGCATGCTCAAGACAAGCGCGTCACAGTCTACACCGCCGTCAAGGCATCCGTCGCGGATGCTCTCGCACCGCGCTTTGAAAAAGAAACCGGGATCAAGGTCGACCTCGTCAAGGCGGGTTCGGGCGACATCCTGAAGCGCGTGAAGGCCGAAGCTGGCGCGCCCAAGGCCGACGTCATCTGGTCGATCGGCGGCGAGCAGCTTGAAGACAGCAAGGACCTGCTGCAGGCCTTCACCCCGGCAGCCGATGCCGACATCATCCCGGCTTACAAAGTCAGCCCGGAATGGGTTCCCTACAACGGCATCGTGGCCGTCTTCTCGGTGAACTCGGCTGAACTGAAGCCTGAAGGCTATCCCAAGTCCTGGAAGGACCTTGCCGATCCGAAGTGGAAGGGCAAGATCTCGTCCGCCCGCGCGGATACCTCGGGCTCGGCCTACCAGCAGCTTGCGACCATAATCACGATCTATGGCGAGACCGAAGGCTGGGACATCGCCAAGAAGATCCTGGGCAACACCGTTTTGTCCGACAGCTCGGGCGCCGTGCCGCGTTTCGTCAATGACGGCGAAGCCCTGGTCGGCCTGACGCTGGAAGACGGCGCGCTCGATTACGTGCGCGGCGGCGGCAATGTCGCCATCGTCTATCCCGAAGACGGCACCTCGACCGTCGCCGATGGCATGGCTCTCGTGAAGGGCGCTCCGCAGGCTGAAAACGGCAAGAAGTTCATCGACTGGCTGCTGACCAAGGAAATCCAGGAATATCTGGTGAAGGAAGTTGGTCGTCGTTCGGTGCGCAAGGACGTGGGCGGCGCGGGTATGACCCCGATCACCCGTATCAAGCTTGCCAAGTACGACATTAAGGCAGCGGCCGCCAGCCGGAACGCCTATATCGCCAAGTGGAAAGAGCTGCAGGCAGCTCGCTAATCCAACGACGCGGAAGAGCCGCCCGGAAAGATACCCTTTCCGGGCGGTTTTTTCTTAACACCGATCCTCCTATCCTGGTGGGCGCGCAACAAGTCGCAAACACCATCGAGAGCTAACAATGCAGATCGAAGCTTTTTCCCTGGGCAAGCTGCTTGCCGATCCAGGGGCCAACGAGGATCGATTCGTCGTCCTCCCAGGCCGCGCCTATGCCGTCATCGACGGCGTCACCGACCGCCTTGGCACCCGCTACGACGGCATGCTGTCGGGCCGCTATGCCGCCACCATCGTCAAGGGCGCCCTGGAGCATCTCCTCTCCGCCCCCGACGCGCCGCTGGATGATCCCGAGGCCGTGGTCGCCATCATGACGGAAGCCCTGGCCGCCGCCTATCGACGCCATGACATGCTGGATGCCGCCGCCAAGGACTGGAACCGGCGTTTCGCCTGCACCCTGTCCCTGGCCGCCGTTTCCGGTGACCGCTTAATCGTTCTTCTCGTCGGTGACAGTGGCGTGCGGATCAATGGATCCAAGCTGCTTCAGGACGAAAAGGACCTCGACAAGATCACCGCCACCCTGCGCGTGACCGCCTGGCCGCTGCTCTGCGAAGCTGTCGCCGATCCGGCAGAGCGCGAGAAAACCTCGCGTCTGCTCACCTGGAACGGCACCCGCAATGCCGCCAAGGTTCTGAACGGGCTTTTGAGCGATGAGCAACTGGTCGGCATCGAGACCGCCGCCATTGCTGCCAACAAGGCGGCCCTGCCCCATGTGCCGGAAGCCGATATCACCTATCTGGTTCAGGGCGGCATCGTCCATGCCCAGGGCAAGTACCTCAACAACACGGAATCAGGCCTGGGCTATGGCTGCCTTGATGGGTTTGAGATTCCGCGGTCGCTGTATCAGACCCACGAATTTCCCCTGGCCGAGGTGGAGACGGTGGAGCTGTTCACCGACGGCTATTTCACCCCCGGCGAAGGCTTCGGTGTCGCTGCCTGGGAGAGCACCTTTGCGCGGGTCGAGCGCGAAGATCCGTCGAAAACCGGCACCTATCCTTCCGTGAAGGGATCGACGGCGGAAGGCTTTGCCGACGATCGCACCTATCTGGGTGTCCGTCTTGGCTGACGGGAGCCGCCTGGATGGCGGGGTAATCCTGCGGCTTGCGCCGGATTTCCGCATCGAACGGGCGGAGGCGGCAATCACGCCCCCGCCTGCTATCGCCGCCCGCATCGCCGAGATCTGGCAGGCCGAACAGGCCCGCCGGTCCGGCTCACTGTTTGACGGCAAGGTGCTGGCGCTGGTGAGTGCAACGGCCGACGCAATCCAGGTCACCCCCAGTTCCTACAGCGTCATTCTCGCCGCCCGCCGCGACCGGCAGGTGCGGGAGGCGCTGGGCATAGACCCGCTGGGTGTCACATCGGTTCTGAGTTGCCGGGATGGCGTGGTTATCGGACGGCGTAGCCCGCTTCTGGGTATGTCGCCCGGCGAATGGGAGGTCATGCCCGCGGGCGGCCTGGAGTCGACCGATGCCGCCGGGCAGTTGCGCAAGGAGTTCGAGGAGGAACTGGGCCTGTCCCCCGACCTCATCACCCGACTGGAAGCCAGAGCCCTGGTCCGGATCCCGGACAAGGGTGTGGCCAACATTATTTTTTCAATTCATGCCAACTGTGACGCGGCCACTATTAACCAATCTTTTGCCGCCAGCGGGTCCGATGAACATACGGAAATCCTGGTGGCGCCTAGGGTTGGGCTTTACGAGCGGCTGATCTCATCGTCAGACGACGTACATAATTTAGCGATGCGCCTTTACCTAGAAGCAACGGATTACAGCCTATAAAGCTGATCTAGAGACGTTAGCGGGGGGGCAATCCCGCGGACCTAGAACGGGGGATAAAATGAGCCTGCGCAACCTGTCGATCTCGAAGAAGATCGCCCTGACCTTTCTGGCACTGATCCTGGTGACCGGCACCGCCAGCAGCGTGATGATCGGTCAGCTATCGGCGATCGATGCCATCCGCACCCGCACCGACCAGAGCCATCGCACCCTTGATGCGGTCAATCTGCTGGGTGCCAGCATGATCGATCAGGAAGACGGTCTGCGCGGCTACCTCATCTCGATGAACGACAGCTTCCTCGCCCCCTATAAGGAAGGCGAGAAGGTCATGGCCCTGCATTGGGACGCCGCCAAGAAGCTGACAGACGGCAATGCCCAGCAGCAAAAGCGCCTCGACGATATCATGACCCACATGAACGGCTGGCGGACCGAAGTTGCGGCCAAAGCGATCAAGCTGGCAGGCAATCTCGCGACCCTGGGCGAAGCGCAGGACATCGAAGCCCGCGAAGTCGGCCGCAAATTCATCGACCCGATCCGCACCCTCATCGCGGAAATCCGCAGCGAAGAACAGGCACAGCTCCAGGCCCGCTCCGACGAACTTGATGGCGCTTTTGCCAAGGCGACCATTGCCGGTTTCATCGGCATGGGCCTGATGGTGGTGCTGTCGGCAGCGCTGGGTTTCCTGCTGGTCCGCGCCATTGCCTCGCCAGTGCGCGGCATGACCTCCGCCATGACCAAGCTTGCCGATGGCGATGCCTCGGTGGACGTCCCCGGCGTCGGCCGTAAGGACGAGATCGGCGAAATGGCTGGCGCTGTTCAGGTCTTCAAGGACAATCTGGTGCACGCCAAGGTGCTGGAGCAGGAACGTTTGCAGGGTGAAGAGACCCGCGCCGCCCGTGCCCAGAAGATCGATGCGCTGATCCGCCGCTTCGACACCGAAACCTCCACCGCCCTCGAAGCCGTGGCCTCTGCCGAACAATCGATGCAGTCGACTGCCGACGACCTGGGCCGGATTGCCGAAGATGTGACCCAGCAGTCGAATTCGGTCGGCCGCATCTCCGAACAGGCCTCGGCCAACGTCCAGACCGTCGCCGCCGCGGCCGAAGAGCTTTCCTCCTCGGTCCATGAGATCGGCCGTCAGGTGTCGGCATCGGCCCGCATTGCCCAGCGCGCCGTGACCGAGGCCGACAGCACCAACGCCACGGTGCAGGAGCTTTCGGCCCTGGCCGCCCGCATCGGCGAGATCATCGGCCTCATCAACAACATCGCCGCCCAGACGAATCTGCTGGCGCTGAATGCCACCATCGAGGCGGCACGCGCGGGTGAAGCAGGCAAGGGCTTCGCGGTTGTGGCGAACGAGGTGAAGAACCTGGCGGGCCAGACCGCCAAAGCGACCGAGGAAATCACCGGTCAGGTGAGCGCGGTTCAGGGCGCGACCGAGCGGACGCTCGGCGCGATCCAGGGCATTGCCTCCACCATCGGCGAAATCAACTCGATTGCCGCCGCCATTGCCGCTGCCGTCGAAGAACAGGGTGCCTCCACCGCCGAGATCGCCCGCAACACCCAGGAAGCAGCATCCGGCACCAGCATGGTGGCCGACAGCGTCGGTGCGATGCGCGGTGCCGCCTCGGCGACCGGCGAAGCAGCGGGCCGGGTCATGCAGTCGACCCAGGGCCTAGCCCTGCAGTCGGCTGCGTTGGAACAGTCGATCTCGGCGTTCCTGTCGGAAGTCCGGTCGGCTTAAAAAACACTCCCACCTCTTTAAAAAGCTCGTCATCCCCGGACTTGATCCGGGGATCTCCTTCCGTTGAGTGCTCGACGCAGTGTGGCCACACGAGATCCCAGGGTCCAGCCCTGGGATGACGAGATCTAAAGGGGTACCGCTTTTACCATTGCCTCCTGCGCGCGCTTGGCGTCACCATCGCCCCATGGAACAGTCCCGTACCGCCTTGCCCGACGACGACACCCCCTCCGGACGGCGTGGCCGCAAGCGGTCGGAACGCGATATCCTGATCGTTGCGGAGGAAGTCTTCGCCACCTACGGCCTGCGCGGCGCGACCACCGCCATGATCGCGGCCAAGGCGGATATCCCGAAATCGAACATCCATTATTATTTCAGCACCAAGGAGGCGCTCTACCGCCGGGTGCTGGAAGACATCATGGAAGTCTGGCTGGATGCCGCCGCCTTCGAGGAGGCGGACGACCCTCGCGAGGCGCTCGCCAATTATATCCGCCTGAAGCTCGACCATTCCCGCACAAGGCCCCATGCCAGCCGCGTCTGGGCGAATGAGATGCTGAATGGCGCGCCGCTGATCCGGGATCATCTGGAACAGCGTCTCTTGCTCTGGGTCGATGCCAAGGCCGCCATCATCGATGGCTGGATCGCAAAAGGCCTGCTGAAGCCCGTCGATTCGCGGCATCTGCTGTTCCTGATCTGGTCGGCCACCCAGCATTACGCCGATTTTTCCATCCAGGTCAGCCTGCTGCTGCGTAAACCGGCGCTCGATGCCAAAGATTTCAGCAGCATCGCCGATTTCCTTGTCGAAATGATCGCGAATGGCGTGGTCCCCGCCGCACCTTTCCCCGTAAAGAGGGCGTTTTAGCGGCGACCTACCGTCCTTTGGACTACTTGAGGCCGTTGTGAAAAACCGACTTGACCATTTAGTCAAGTCGTGGCCTGCTTTTTGCTATCAACTTTAAAGACAGTCGAGAAACGACTGCCTGCCAGAACTGCTTAAAGCAGCTGGCCAAGAGACAGGAAGTTGGGCATCCAAGATGCCCAGGGGTTCGGGGCTTAACACGCGTAAAGATCCTCTAAAGACCTGCAAAAGGCGGAGGATTTTGATTTTTCTCGGGTTCGTCGATTACTGCACGAAGTCTTCTTCGGCGCAAACGGGCGAGCTTTGTGTCGGAAGGGAAAAAGGGACCGTGGAGAATATTAAGATCAATGGCGACCGCCTTTGGGCCAGCCTGATGGAAATGGCCCAGATCGGCGCCACGGAAAAGGGGGGCGTCTGCCGCCTCGCGCTGACCGATCTGGATCGCGACGGCCGTGACCTTTTCATCAAATGGTGCAAGGACGCCGGCTGCACGATCACCGTCGATCAGATGGGCAACATCTTTGCCCGTCGCCCCGGCAAGAATAACGATCTGCCCCCGATCATGACCGGCAGCCATCTCGACACTCAGCCCACGGGCGGCAAGTTCGACGGCGTCTATGGCGTGCTGGCGGGTGTGGAGGTTCTGCGCACCCTGAATGACTATGGCGTCGAGACCGAAGCGCCGGTTGAGGTCGCCGTCTGGACAAACGAGGAAGGCAGCCGCTTTGCTCCGGCCATGGTGGCATCGGGTGTGTTTGCAGGCGTGTTCGATCTCGCCTATGGCCTGTCCCGCGCCGACCTCGACGGCAAAACCATGGGGCAGGAGCTGACCCGCATCGGCTATGCCGGGTCCGAGCCGGTTGGCCAGCATCCGGTCGGCGCCTATTTCGAGGCCCATATCGAACAGGGCCCGATCCTGGAGCATGAGACCCGCACCATCGGCGTCGTGACCCATGCCCAGGGCCAGCGCTGGTACGAGATCACACTCACCGGTCAGGAAGCCCACGCCGGCCCGACTCCCATGCCGATCCGCAAGGATGCGCTGGTCGGTGCCGCCAAGATCGTCACTGAAGTCAACCGCATCGGCATGTCGTTGCAGCCCTTTGGCCGTTCCACGGTCGGGCTGATGCAGGTCAGCCCGAATTCGCGCAACACCATTCCGGGTTCAGTCTTCATGACCGTCGATTTCCGCAATCCGAACGAGGAAGCACTGACCGGCATGGACCGCGACCTGCGGGCCTTCACCGACAAGCTGGCGCGCGACAGCGGGTTGACCATTGAGGTCACTCAGATCTGGCATTCGCCGGTCGTGACCTTCCACGATAAATGCGTCGGTGCCGTGCGCAGCGCGACCCGGCGTCTGGGCTATTCCAACATGGAGATCGTATCCGGCGCCGGTCACGACGCCTGCTACATCAACCGTGTTGCCCCGACCGGGATGATCTTCATCCCCTGCGAGGACGGCATCAGCCACAACGAGGTTGAAAACGCGACCCCCGATGATTGCGCGGCGGGCGGCAATGTCTTGCTGCACGCCATGATCGAGGCCGCGAACGCCTAAGACCTACGCGCAAATCCCGAGCGACTTCGTCGCGACGACGCATTTGCGGAACGAACAGGACAAGACCACGGAACAGGGTTCGAGCGGGACGGAAGAGGGCAAAAGCCCCACCGCCCCCCTCACACGAGGAGGGACGATGACCACACATCGGGACGTAGCGCCGGGGCGCCTGCCCACGGCCGATCTCAAGAGTAATTTCTGCGATGCGCATCCGGTGCTGACGCGACCGGAAGCGCTGATCGAATCGGATCGCTGCCTCTATTGTTATGATGCGCCTTGCATCACAGCCTGCCCGACATCGATCGATATCCCGAGCTTCATCCGCAAGATCGGCAGCGGCAATACCAAGGGCGCGGCCAAGGACATCCTGTCGGCCAATATCATGGGCGGCATGTGCGCCCGCGTCTGCCCGACCGAAATCCTGTGCGAGCAGGCCTGCGTGCGCAACAAGCTGGATGACGAGCCGGTTGCCATCGGCGATCTGCAACGGCACGCCACCGACTGGCTGTTCGACAAGGGCATCCAACTGTTCGAGCGGGCGCCTGAAACCGGCAAGACAATCGCCGTCGTCGGCGGCGGTCCGGCCGGCCTTTCCTGCGCCCATCGTCTCGCGACCCTCGGTCACAACGTCACTGTCTATGAGGCGCGGCCCAAGCTCGGCGGTCTCAATGAATATGGCATCGCCGCCTATAAGACCGTCGATGATTACGCCCAGCGCGAGGTCGACTATATCCTCGCCATCGGCGGCATCACTGTCGTCACCGACTGGGTTTTGGGCCGCGACGGCCATGTCAGCGAACTTGCGCAGGAATTCGATGCCGTCTTCCTGGGCATGGGGCTTGGCGGCGTCAATGCGCTGATGGCCGAAGGCGAGGATCTGACCGGCGTTGAGAATGCCGTCGATTTCATCGCCGCCCTGCGACAGGTCTCCGACCTGTCGATGTTGCCCATTGGCCGCAAGGTCGTGGTGATTGGTGGCGGCAATACCGCCATCGATGCCGCGACCCAGGCCAAGCGCTTGGGTGCGGAGGATGTCACCCTCGTCTATCGACGGGGCAAGGAAACCATGACCGCGACCCCGGTCGAACAGGACTGGGCGCAGACCAACGGCGTTAAGATCAAACATTGGGCCAAGCCCGTGAAGGTCAGCGGCGAAGGCGGTCAGGCGACTTCCATCACCTTCGAATATACCCAGATGTCCGGCGGCAAGCTGACCGGCACCGGCGAAACCTTCGAGATGGCTGCCGATCAGATCTTCAAAGCCATCGGCCAGACGTTTGTGCCGGGTGCCCTCAATGGCTCCACCCCGCAGATCACTTTGGAAAGCGGCCGTATCAAGGTCGATGCCGAACGCAAAACCAGCCTGCCCAAGGTCTGGGCGGGCGGCGATTGCGTCGCGGGCGGTCAGGATCTGACGGTCGCTTCGGTCGAGGACGGCAAGCAGGCCGCCCTTTCCATCCATAAAGCCCTGATGGGCTGAGTAAGGGAGCCGCACAGATGGCCGACCTTCGCACCACTTTCGCCGGGATCAAGTCTCCCAATCCCTTCTGGCTGGCCTCCGCGCCGCCGACCGACAAGGAATATAACGTCGTCCGCGCCTTCAAGGCGGGCTGGGGCGGCGTGGTCTGGAAGACCCTGGGCGAGGATCCGCCCGTGGTCAACGTCACCTCCCGCTATGGCGCCTGGCACGACGGCGACCGCCGCGTCATGGGCCTCAACAACATCGAGCTGATCACCGACCGGCCGCTGGAAGTGAACCTGCGCGAGATCAAACAGGTGAAACGCGACTGGGCCGACCGCGCCCTCGTCGTCTCGCTGATGGTCCCCTGCGAGGAGAACGCCTGGAAAAAGATCCTGCCGCTGGTCGAAGACACCGGCGCCGATGGGATCGAGCTGAACTTCGGCTGCCCGCACGGCATGTCGGAACGCGGCATGGGCGCCGCCGTCGGTCAGGTGCCGGAATATGTCGAGATGGTCACGCGCTGGTGCAAACAGCACACCCGCATGCCCGTCATCGTCAAGCTGACACCCAATATCTCCAACATCCTCGGCCCGGCACGCGCTGCCAAGGCGGGCGGCGCGGATGCCGTTTCGCTGATCAACACCATCAACTCCATCATGTCGGTGAACCTCGACGTCATGGCACCGGAGCCGGTTGTCGACGGCAAGGGCACCCATGGCGGCTATTGCGGTCCGGCGGTAAAGCCCATCGCGCTCAACATGGTGGCCGAGATCGCCCGCACCGCCGATACACGCGGCATGCCGATCAGCGGGATCGGTGGCATCACCACCTGGCGCGATGCCGCTGAATTCATCGCCCTGGGTGCCGGTTCTGTGCAGGTCTGCACCGCCGCCATGGTCTATGGCTTCAAGGTGGTCGAGGAGATGATCGATGGCCTTGCCAACTGGATGGACGAGAAGGGCTACAAGACCCTGGACGACGTGCGCGGCCTTGCCGTGCCGAACGTCACCGACTGGCAGTATCTCAACATCAATCACGACCTGAAAGCCCGCATCAATCAGGATAAATGCATCGAATGCGGTCGCTGCCATATCGCCTGCGAGGATACGTCCCATCAGGCGATCACCAAGGAAAAGGACGGCAAGCGGCACTTCGAGGTGGTCGATGAAAACTGCGTCGGCTGCAATCTCTGTATGATCGCCTGCCCGGTTCCCGAATGCATCACCATGGAGTCGGTATCGGATCACCTGCCCTATGCCAACTGGACGACCCACCCCAACAACCCGATGCGAAAAATGCCGACGGCGGCCGAATAAAATCGGCATGCCGTTTGCGGAGCATGGCGTACCTTCAGAAGGAGCTAGGCGTTGGTATCGAGGAGCGGAAGCGTGGTGAGCATGCAAAGACCGGCCGATCAGACGGATCAGGCCCCGGTCGTGATCGACGTCAACGACGTCTCGCTGGTCTATCCGACCGCAGACCATCCGGTGACGGCGCTCTCGCACGTCAATCTCACCATCCGCAAAGGTGATTTCGTCAGCTTCATCGGACCGTCGGGCTGCGGCAAGACGACCTTGATGCGCGCCATCGCCGATCTGGAGCATCCGACCTCCGGCACATTGCAGGTCAATGGCGGGACTGCCGAGCAGGCCCGCCTCGACCGCGCCTATGGTTATGTCTTCCAGGCACCGACCCTCTATGCCTGGCGGAATGTCTGGCGCAACGTGATGCTGCCGCTGGAAATCATGGGGCTGCCGAAATATGAGCGCGAGGAGCGGGCGGCCAAGGCCATCGCGCTGGTCGGGCTCAGCGGGTTCGAGAAGAAGTTCCCCTGGCAGTTGTCGGGCGGCATGCAGCAGCGCGTCTCGATTGCCCGCGCCCTGTCGTTCGAACCGAATATGCTGCTGATGGATGAACCCTTCGGCGCGCTCGATGAAATCACCCGCGACCGCCTGAACGACGAATTGCTGCGCCTGTGGAAACAGACCGGCAAGACCGTCATCTTCGTCACCCATTCGATTACCGAGGCGGTTTATCTCTCGACCAAAATCGTCGTGATGAGCGCGCGACCCGGTCGCATCGTCGATGTCATCGAAAGCCCGCTGCCGCGTGATCGAGACGCCGGAACCCGCGATACCGCCGCCTTCCTGGAAGTCGCCCATAAAGTGCGCGAAGCCCTGGCCGAGGGGCACGCCCACGATGTCTGAGGTGGCCCTGCCCCGTCCTGCCGTTCAGGAGAACACGGTCTTGAGCCGTGTGCTGCCGCTTGCCTCCATGATCGCAGGCCTGCTGGTCTTGTGGCTGGTCGGGGCGGTCTTCCTGAATGGCCCGCAAGTGAAGGACGCCTGGGAGCGGGACGAGAAGAAGGACTGGACACTGACCGAGCTGGTCGGCGCCGCCTGGAGCATGGAGCGGCCGATCCTGCCTGCCCCGCAGCAGGTGGTCGCCGATATCCAGAAAAGCCTGTCTGCCAGCATCACCAGCCCGCGCAACCTGCTGTTCCACAGCTGGGTAACCGGATCCTCGACCTTCGTCGGCTTTGGTCTGGGCGTCCTGCTGGGCGTGCTTCTGGCCGTGGGGATTGTTCATATCCGCACGCTCGACCGCTCGCTGATGCCCTGGGTCATCGCCTCACAGACTGTGCCGATCCTGGCGATTGCCCCGATGATCGTCGTCGTGCTGGGCAACATGGGGCTGACCGGCCTGCTGCCCAAGGCCGTGATCTCGATGTATCTCTGCTTCTTTCCGGTCACCATAGGTCTGGTGAAGGGCCTACGCTCGCCCGATCCCCTGCAGATCGACCTGATGCGCACCTATTCGGCCAGTCGTAGCCAGATGTTCTGGAAGCTGCGTTGGCCTGCCTCCCTGCCTTTCCTTTTCACCAGCCTTAAGGTGGCGATCTCCATCGCGCTGGTGGGTGCCATCGTCGGCGAACTGCCCACGGGGGCCCAGGCCGGGCTTGGCGCGCGCCTGCTGGCCGGGTCCTATTACGGTCAGACCGTGCAGATCTGGTCGGCCCTGATCATGGCGGCGGTCATGGGCATGCTGCTGGTCGGGCTAATTGGCCTGATCGAACGTTTCGTCGTGAAGTCGCACGGGGGCCGGGCATGAAAAACGCCTTCTGCTTCACCGGCGGCTTCGCGCTTCAAGCTGCTTTCCTGCTGCTGTCCCTGCTGCCGGTTTCCATCGAGGATGCGGGATCGATCTATTTCTTCGATCAACCGTTGGCGGGGTTCCTCGCTCTCGGCAGCCTGCTGACTCTGGTGTCGATGGGGATCATGCTGCCACCGCGCTGGAGCCTGCCGCTGACCGCCGCCGGCACCATACCGGCCATGCTGGCGCCCCTGGTGCTGATCGGCCAGGACATCGATATTTCGACAGGTCTCGCGGCCTGGATGATGGTGCTGGCTGCGACCCATGGGCTGGTCCGGCTGATGGCCGGTTTTGCCAAGATGGAACATACGGCGACCCGGCTGCTGGTACCTGCGCTGTTTGGCCTGATGGTGCTCTATCTCTGGGAAGTCTGCGTGCGCGGCTTTGGTGTACCAAAGGTCCTGCTGCCCGCACCATCGGCCGTCCTGGACGCACTGCTGGCCCAGTCGAGCATCCTCGCCGCCGATTTCGGCCAGACCTTCCTGAAGAGTGTCATCGCTGGCTATATCATGGGCAATGGCGCCGCTTTCTTGACCGCGCTCGCCGTCGACCGCTCGCCGTTCCTACAGAAGGGGCTGCTGCCGCTGGGTAATCTCGTCAGCGCCATTCCCATCGTCGGCATCGCGCCGATCATGGTGATGTGGTTTGGCTTCGACTGGCCGTCCAAGGCGGCCGTCATCGTTATCATGACCTTCTTCCCGATGCTGATCTCGACACTGGCGGGCCTGAAGACCGCCGATGCGATGCAGAAGGATCTGATGCGCTCCTATGGTGCGAGCTATAGCCAGACGCTGCTGAACCTGCGTCTGCCCTGCGCAATGCCGATGATCTTCAACGCGCTGAAACTCAATTCCACGCTGGCGCTGATCGGCGCCATCGTGGCGGAATTCTTCGGAACGCCCATCGTCGGCATGGGCTTCCGCATCTCGACCGAGGTTGCCCGCATGAATGTCGATGTCGTGTGGGCCACCATCGCAGTCGCCAGCCTCGCAGGCTCTGCCGCCTATGGCGGGATAGCCCTGATCGAACGGGCGACGACTTTCTGGCACCCCTCGTATCGCAAGGCACGCGGGTAACGACACTCCATAAAACAGCCCAACAATCAGGGCGCCGCCAGGGACCCCACTAACGGAGGATGAGGACTATGTTGCTTCGCGGTTTGTTACTGGGCACCACCCTTGCTGTTGCGGCGTCCTTGCCGGCAATGGCGCAGGATAAGCTGACACTTCAGCTGAAGTGGGTGACCCAGGCCCAGTTCGGCGGCTATTACGTCGCCAAGGACAAGGGCTTTTATAAGGAAGTCGGTCTCGACGTCACCATCAAGGCTGGCGGCCCCGACATCAACCCCAGCCAAGTGATCGCAGGCGGCGGCGCGGATGTCGTCGTCGATTGGATGCCGTCCGCCCTTGCGACGCGCGAAAAGGGCGTCGATCTGGTCAATATCGCCCAGTTCTTCCAGAAGTCCGGCATGATGCTGACCTGTCGCAAGGACAGCGGCGTCAATGCCCCGGCCGACTTCAAGGGCAAGACCCTGGGCGTGTGGTTCGGCGGTAATGAATATCCGTTCCTGGGCTGGATGGATAAGCTCGGCTATTCCACAGCAGGCGGCGCCAATGGCGTTACCGTCCTGAAGCAGGGTTTCAACGTCGACCCGCTGCTTCAGAAGCAGGCGGCCTGCATCTCCACCATGACCTACAATGAATATTGGCAGGTCATCGATGGCGGCCTGAAGGCCGATCAGCTCAATGTCTTCAAATATGAAGACCAGGGCGTCGCCACGCTGGAAGACGGGCTCTATGCCATGGGCAAGTCGGTCAAGGATCCGGCTATGGCAACCAAACTCGCCAAATTTGTCAAAGCCTCGATCAAGGGCTGGGACTATATGGCGAAGAACCCGGACGAGGCCGCCGCCATCGTCCTGGATAACGACGCTTCGGGCGCCCAGACCGAAAAGCATCAGAAGCGCATGGCCGCCGAAATCGCCAAGCTGGTCGCCGGATCAAGCAAGGGCACCGGCTACCTCGATCCGGCCGCTTACGAGCGCACCGTGTCGATCCTGATGAACGGCAAATCGGCGCCGGTGATCTCCAAGAAGCCGGAAGGCGCCTTCACGCACGAAATCTTCGACAAAGCCTCTAAGCTGTAATGCCTACAGGGTGGGGTCGCCAAGACCCCACCCCTTTAAGAATTCTGGAGGGTGGAACGATGAGCTTGTTGATCCGGGGCGGCACTGTGGTGAACGCCGAACAGATGATGCGCGCCGACGTCTTGACCGATGACAGTGGCAAGATCGCCGCCGTCGGCGAGAATCTGGCCGCGCCTGCCGGGGCCGAGATCATCGACGCGGGCGGCGCCTATGTCATGCCCGGCGGCATCGATCCGCACACCCATATGCAACTGCCCTTCATGGGCACCGTCGCCTCCGACGATTTTTATACCGGCACCGCGGCGGCCCTGGCGGGCGGCACGACGATGATCATCGATTTCGTGATCCCCAGCCCCAAGCAGTCGCTGATCGAAGCCTATGACACCTGGCGCGGCTGGGCGGAAAAAGCCGCAGCCGATTATTCCTTCCACGTCGCCGTCACCTGGTGGGACGACAGCGTCCATCGCGACATGGGCACGCTGGTGAAGGAACGCGGCGTCAATAGCTTCAAGCATTTCATGGCCTATAAAAACGCGATCATGTGCGAGGACGAGGTGCTGGTGAACAGCTTCTCCCGCGCGTGGGAGCTGGGCGCTCTCTGCACCGTGCACGCCGAAAATGGCGAGCTGGTCTATCACCTGCAAAAGAAGCTGCTGGCCCAGGGCATCAACGGCCCCGAAGGCCATCCGCTCTCCCGCCCTCCCGAAGTGGAAGGCGAGGCCGCCAACCGCGCCATCCGCATCGCCCAGGTGCTGGGCGTGCCGCTCTACATCGTCCATGTCTCCTGCAAGGAGGCGCTGGACGCCATCACCCGCGCCCGCAACGAGGGCCAGCGGGTTTATGGCGAGGTGCTGGCGGGCCATCTGGTGGTCGACGACAGCGTCTATCGGAACCCGGATTTCCGCTTTGCCGCGGCCCACGTCATGTCGCCGCCCTTCCGCTCCAAGGAGCACCAGGAGCATCTGTGGCGCGGCCTGATGGGCGGCAATCTTCAGACCACCGCCACCGATCATTGCTGCTTCTGCGAACCGCAGAAGGCCGCAGGTAAGAACGATTTCACCAAGATCCCCAACGGCACCGGCGGGGTCGAGGATCGCATGATGGTCCTGTGGGATCAGGGTGTGCGCACCGGCCGCCTGACACCGATGGAATTCGTGAAGGTAACCAGCGCCAATACCGCGCAGATCTTCAATCTCTATCCGCGCAAGGGCTGCATCCAGGCGGGGGCCGATGCCGATATCGTGGTCTGGGATCCCGAGGGCACCAAGACCATCAGCGCCAAGACCCATCACCAGAAGATCGACTTCAATATCTTCGAGGGCATGAATGTCACCGGGATTCCGGTCCATACCATCAGCCGGGGCAAGCTCGTCTATACCAAGGGGGATCTGCGCGCAGTGCAGGGCGCCGGGCGTTATGTCGACCGGCCATCCTATGCCCCCTATTTCGATGCGCTGGAGAAGGCCAACGCCCTCAAGGCCGCCAAGGCGGTGGAGCGGGTTTAAACCCGAAACGAAAAGATAGCCGTCATGCCCCGGTTTATCCGGGGCATCTCCTCCGGGGACGTTTCCACACTACTTCGGTTCTGTTTGACAGGCTCTCGGAGGAGATCCCCCGAACAAGTCGGGGGATGACGAGCGAGAGGAGAAGCGGCCTCAAGTAGGGCAAAGCCCGGTAGGCCACATAAAGAGTTAAGCCGCCGTCAGCCACTTCTTGAGGGCGTCCATCTCGGATGCCTTCATCCCGGCATGTTCCAGATAGCCCTGCGGACCATCGAACTTGCGGGTCAGCAGATCCTGCGCGAAGACCATATGGTCGTGCTTGGATTGCAGCAGATTCTGCAGACGCTCGATATCCGCATCCGGGCGCGTCTTCTCCTGCTCCAACCACTCAGGGTAAAGCGGCGCCAGGTAGGTTTCGCTCAAGGCGTAATCATCGGCGATCACGTCATTGGCAACACCCGCAATCGACAATGCCAGGGCAATCGTCAGGCCCGTGCGATCCTTGCCGACCGCGCAATGCACGAGGCTGGAGGTGCCACCGTCGCGGATCATCACCCGCAGGGCGCGCACGAAGCTGGGACCGCAGTTTTCCAGGAACAGCGTATAGAGCTGATTCAAGTTACGGGCGGGCTTATCCACCGTCTCATATTCGATATCGTCAAAGATCGGCAGCGGGTGATAAAGGACCGAGCTATCTTCGGTCGGGCTATAGCCGTTGCGGGCCATTTCCGACGGGCGACGCAGATCGATCACCGCGCGCACACCATACTCACCCAAGTGACGCCAACCATCGGCCGTCAGCTTGTGTGGACTGTCGGAGCGTAAAAGGCGACCGAACTGGATGCTGCCCCCATCCGCCGTCTCATACCCCCCGGTGTCACGCAGATTGACACAGCCATCGAGAAGCAGGCGGCGGCGGGATACGGCATCGGCAGTCATCGGGGCATTCCCTTCAGGAGCGGCAGGAGCGAAGGCGTCGAGCCTATCCGACGCCGGTCGGCGATGCCAACCCCGGGATACCCGATCCCAGAGGGGCTCTGCCAGACGGCGAAAGGGGGTTGACGCGGCAGTCATCGCTTCAGGCGCGCAATCCGGTGCTTAGATCTGGAACCAGGGACGGCGAAACTCCACCATCACGTCGTATCCGCTCAGACCGATATCGGCCAGCAGATGCGGCGAGGTGTCCTGCAGACGGGTCAGGGCGCTGCGGGTCCGCAGACGGGTGATGATCCGGCTCAGCAGCGACTTCTTCCGCAGGCTGCCCGGACGGGCGACCATGATCAGGGTCGCGTGGATCTCTGCTTCGATAGCAGCATTGGTAGCGGACATCTTCATTCTCCAGTTAACGCTTTGTTAACCGCAGAATGAGCGCGAACTATTCAACCGACAAAGACAAAGATGGAATGTGTGCTCTCAATTTTACGCATGACTAGCAGTGCATCTGAAATAAAGAAAATAATTACGTAAAATACGATCTTTTAGATCTACTCTTGCCAAAACGCCTTGGACGCTTCGCGACGCGCTTCAATCAGCGACAGACCGATGTCGGAAACCAGATGCGGCGAGGTTTCAAGCAGGCGACGCAGGGAACGGCGATAGCGGAAGCGTTTGATCATGACGGGCAGCAAAGCGGCGTCGGCAGCGCGACCGCGGGACTGGCCCAGGCTCAGGCTTAAAGTTTTCATCATGGCAACTCCGGCGAAAAAATCTCTGTAAGCTAGGATTTGCGCCTTTATTGCGTCGCACACAAAGCATATGTTCTCATGAGTTGGCCCAGGAAAACTCATATCAAAAGCAACTATGCGCCCTCGCTTGCCCCCTTTGAACGCCCTTCGCGCCTTTGAAGCCGCCGCCGCCACCCTGTCCTTCACCAAGGCGGCGGAGGATCTGTTCGTCACACAAGGGGCCGTCAGTCGCCAGGTAAAGCTGCTGGAAGAATACTTGGGGCTGCCGCTGTTCCGTCGTCTGCACCGGGGCCTGGAATTGACGGAAGAGGGCCGCCGACTGCTCTCGGCCTGCAGTGACGCCTTCGACCGGCTTGCCCATGCCGCCGAAGGTCTGAAAGCCAGTCAGAACGAACTGCGGCTCAAGGTGCCACCGACCTTCGCGATCCGCTGGCTGATCCGCCGTCTCGATGCGTTCGAGGCAGCGAACCCGACCGTGCGGGTGCGCCTGTCTACCGCCTTCCCGGATCATGATTTCCAGCCGCACGAATTCGATGCGGCGATCCTCTATCGCCCGCAGAATACAGGCGCCCTGCGCCAGGATCTGGTGATGACGGAGTTGCTGACCCCCGTTGCAAGCCCGGAAGTCGCCGCTCGCCTCAAATCCCCCAAGGATCTGGCGCGCACGATCCTGCTGCACCCGACCGCCGATATGCGGGACTGGCGGGATTGGCTGAAATTGGCGGGCCTCCCAGCCCTGGCGCATTTCCGCGATCAGATCTTCGATACCGAGGATTTTTCGATCCAGGCCGCAGCGTCAGGACGCGGGGTCGCCATCGCCAACCTGCCCTTGATCGAAGAGGATTTAAGCGCCGGTCGTCTGATCGCCCCCTTCCCTGACCTGAAGCTGGCGACAGGTAACGATTATTTTCTCGCATATCCCGCTGAGCGGGCGAATCTGCCTAAAATCGCGGCATTTCGTGACTGGTTACGCGGCGCGTCCGCTCGCTAGGGGCGCATAGCTCCCATGCGCGCTACCCCCTGGAAATGGCGCTATCCCCCGCAACGCCTAGCCTGCGGCAAAGTTCCAGCAGAATCGGTAAGAATCCGAATCGGCTACCCATTTATGACATTTTTTGCTAATAATACGGCTGTATCCGGGCATTGGAACAGACCGTGCTCCCCGCTCAGGCGGCGGAGTCTAGATATTCGTTGTCTGCCAAGATCTCGACAGGTTCGGTTGTCCGACTTAGCCGCTCCGCACGCGGCGGTCAACCGTCTTTTCTTTGCTTATGGAAGCCTGGCGGCGGTCGGGCACCGAAGGTGGATGGGGAATGGCAAAAGCATTGAAGGATTTTACGAACGGGGATTACGTCGTTTATCCGTCGCATGGCGTTGGCCAGGTTCTGGGCACCGAGACTCAGGTTATTTCGGGTTACGATTTGAAGGTCATCGTTATTTCCTTCGAAAAAGATCGCATGACTCTGCGTTTGCCGATCACGAAGGCTCAGACATCCGGTCTGCGCCCGCTGTCGTCGAAGACCGAAATGGATGCGGCCCTTGGCAAGTTGACCGGTCGCGCCCGTGTGCGCCGGACCATGTGGAGCCGTCGCGCCCAGGAATATGAAGCCAAGATCAATTCGGGCGACCCGGCTTCGATCGCCGAAGTGCTGCGCGATCTGCACCGCTCGACCGGTCAGGCCGAACAATCCTACAGCGAACGCCAGATCTATCAGGCAGCCCTCGATCGCCTCGTGCGTGAACTGGCTGCTGTCGAGAAAATCGACGAGGCCGCTGCGACCAAGCGTCTGGAAGAACTTCTCCAGGCCGCCTAAGTCTTCGCGGACTCAAAAATGTCGTTTCTCGCCTGCCGATAGACCGCATTTTAGACATGATCTCGTAGAAAAACCCCGCCTGTATACAACAGGTGGGGTTTTTCTTGACCGCATCCCGCTTAGCCTTCTAGATCAACGGGATATGTCGCAGGATGCAAAATTCGCCCAGCTGATCGGCCAGGGGCGCATCTGGGTAATCCCCTCGTTAATGGGCGAGGTGGAGAAGCTTCGTCGCCTTCATCTGGAAATCGCCAGCCGCCTGCAATATCCCGATCAGGTCGTCTATCTCGGCAATTATCTGGGCGGCAGCGCCAATGTTCAGGCAACGGTGGAGGAGGTTCTTACCTTCCGCCGCTGGCTTCTGGCACGCCCCTATATGTTCCTGGAGGATTATGCCTATCTGCGCGGCGCGCAGGAGGAGATGTGGTCTAAGCTGCTGCAGCTGCATTTCGCCCCCAACCCGCGAGAGATTCTGAGCTGGGTTCTGGATCATGGCGCCGCCGCCACCCTGCAATCCTATGGCGGCGCTGCTAACGACGGGATCATCGCTGCCCGTGAAGGGCCGGTCGCGCTCGCCCGCTGGACGGGTCAGCTGCGGGCGATGATTGCCGCGCGCCCGGGTCATCAGCCCTTCCTGACCCATCTGCGCCGGGCCGCCGTCAGCCGCTCGGGCGAGCTATTGTTCGTCAACGCGGGCGTTGATCCGGAAAAACCGCTTGATCAGCAGCGCGATTCCTTCTGGTGGTCGACCTCGGGCTTCAACCGCGTGACCCAACCGTTCGAGGGATTCCGCCGCGTTATCAGAGGCTTCGATCCCAGCGCCGCCGGCTTGGTGGAGACGGCGACCACGTTATCGCTTGATGGCGGTTCGGGTCGTGGTGGCGCTTTGCTCGCCGCATGCCTCGGGCCGGATGGCGCCCTGATCGACCACATCACCCTCTGAAGTTTAACAGGTTAAGCTAGATCGGGTGATCCGCCCGGCAAGTCCCTGCGTATCTGGTTTTAGAAAGACCGAAAGCCAGAGGGACGTGTGATGGGCCAGTTCGACGACAGCTATAGCCAGCGTGCCAATCTGAACTTTATCAAAGGCGCCATGAATCGCCCCCTCCTGTCGCGGGAGGAAGAGTATGAGCTGGCCGAACGTTGGCGCGAGAGGGGCGATGAAAAAGCGCTCCATCAGCTGGTCGGAGCCTACACCCGCCTTGTGATCGCCAGCGCGGTCCGCTTCCGCCACTACGGCCTCCCCTTGGGTGACCTGATGCAGGAAGGCAGTGTCGGGTTGATGCAGGCAGCCTCCCGCTTCGATACCGGGCACGAGGTCCGCTTCTCCACCTATGCCACCTGGTGGATCAAGTCGGCGATGCAGGACTATATCCTGCGCAACTGGTCTATCGTGCGAACCGGCACCACCGCCGCGCAGAAGTCCCTGTTCTTCAATCTGCGCCGGCTGCGCGCCCAGATCGAGGAAAGCCCCGGCGCCGGAATGGACGATGCCGGGCGCCACAAGGTCGCGACGGAGCTGGGCGTCTCCCTCCGTGACGTGATTGCCATGGAACAGCGGCTGACCGCCGCCGATGCTTCCTTGAATGTCGCTGTCGGCATGGATAGCGACGAGGAAGCCCAGAACTTCCTGTCGGATGAGCGCCCCAACCCCGAGGACAGCGCCATTACCACCCGCGATGGCCATAAGCGCCTCGTCTGGCTTGCCGCCGCCCTTGCTGAACTCAGCCCGCGTGAGCGCAGCATCATCCATGCCCGCCGTCTGCAGGATGACGGCGCCACCCTGGAGGAACTGGGCCACACGCTCGGCGTCTCCAAGGAACGCGTCCGCCAGCTCGAAAGCCGGGCGCTCGGCAAGCTCAAGGTATCAATGCTGCGCCACGTGGAGCAGGCGCAGGACGTGATCCTGGATAGCTAGAACAGGTTCGACTTGCCGCTGGCTAGAATCTCGACCGGATCGCCTACCCTGACGGTAGCCTCATTATCCGGAATGACGTTCTGGCCAAAGATGATCCGGCCATCGTCGGTGGCATGGATCCGCTTCAAGGTGGTCAGCGGCTCCAAGCGTGCCGGGCGTTCGCCGGTCACCGGATCATGGGTCACGATGGTGCAGCGGGCGCAGGGCTTGACGATACGCGCACGCAGGTCGCCGATCCGCACCTCCCGCCAGGTATCTTCGCCCCAAGGCTCCACCCCGTCGATCACGATATTGGGACGGAAGCGGGTCATGGGTAAGGGCGCCGCCAGTTCCCCATTCAAGGCTGCCAGCGATCCAACCGTGGTAATCAGGATCGGATAGCCATCGGCAAAACTGACGTGATCGTTGGGGCCGCCGAAGGTCTGGTCCACCGGCCGCGCGCTGGGATCGTCGAAATAGGCCAGCCGCACCGGCTGACCCAATAGCGCCGTCAGAAACTCCGAAGCCGCATCGGCGGCCAGCGGGGCCGGGAAACTATCCTTCCAGACCGTCACCGGAATACGCGGCGCATCGGCCTTGGGGAATTCCACCAGCAACTCACCCGCGTCCGCGTGCCGCAAGGTCAGACCAGCCGGATGGGGGATCGCCTCGATGGTGGTCATCTTCGGCAACTCGCGGATGGACAGAAAGCGACCGTTGGTATCGATCACCAGCCAGCGACGGTCACCCGCCATGCCCACTTTCTCGATAGACGCTTCTTCGACGCGATAGCCACGCAGGCTTTTGACCGGATACCGGTAGAGATCAACAACACGCATTTGGCTAGAACAGAGCCTTTCCGGCACCAAGAGAAGACAGACCGAGGTGCTGGGCAATGGTCTGCCCGCCATCGGCAAAGCTGCTGCGGACCCCATAGTCACCGGGCTTAGCGGCGGGCCCGAAGAAAATCAGCGGCACATGTTCGCGGGTATGGTCGCTGCCCGGCCAGGTGGGGTCGCACCCATGGTCGGCGGAAATCATCACCAGATCGCCCTCGCGCAGCCTGGAGACAAAGGCGGGCAGCGCGGCATCAAATTCCTCCAGCGCGGCGGCATAGCCTTCGATATTGCGGCGATGGCCAAAGCTCTGATCGAACTCGACAAAATTGGTGAAGATCAGGTCGCCATCCCCGGTTTCATCCAGGGCAGTCAGGGTCTTTTCCCAAAGGGCCTCATGGCCCGTGGCCTTGACCACCTGGGTCACGCCCTGATGGGCATAGATATCGCCCACCTTGCCGATGGCAATGACCTTGCCGCCCTTGTCCGAAACCTGATTGAGCAAGGTTTTGGAGGGCGGCGGCACCGCCAGATCCTTGCGGTTGCCCGTGCGGGTATAAGACCCCGGCGCGCCCACGAACGGCCGCGCGATCACACGGCCGATGTTGTAGGGCTGCACATGCTGATAGGCGATCTTGCAGAGGGCATAGAGCCGGTCGAGCCCGAAGCTCTCCTCATGCGCGGCGATCTGCAGGACGGAGTCTGCGGAAGTATAGAAGATCGGCTTGCCGGTGCGGACATGCTCCTCGCCCAGATCGGCAATGATGGTCGTACCCGACGCATGGCAATTCCCAAGGATGCCGGGCAAGCCCGCTTCCGCGATGATCGCATTTGTCAGCTCGGCCGGAAAACTCGGCACCGATTTCGGGAAATAGCCCCACTCGAACTCGACCGGAACACCGGCCAATTCCCAATGGCCCGATGGCGTATCCTTGCCCAGCGAGCGTTCACGGGCTGCTGCGAAACCGCCGGTAAAGCCAGAGGTTCGGGTGAAGCCGGCAGGTAGGCGGCCGGTCGCATGGCGCGCGGCTGCCCCCAGCCCCAGGGCTTCGAGATTGGGCATCTTCAGCGGATTACCGCGCGCGGCGCGGGCCGCTGCGATATGACCGATGGTATCGGCCCCGGTATCGCCGAAACTGGCGGCATCGGGCGTGGCGCCGATACCGAAACTGTCCATGACAAGGATGATCGCACGTTTGCTCATACAACCGAGTTTCGTGCGACGCGCGTCCGAATTCAAGGGGAACGCGCAGTTGTCTCATCGGCGTCGCTTGCAGTGAATGCCGGTAGCCCCTTAGGGTCGCCCCATGATCCTGCTGGCCATCGACCGTCTGCTCCTCTCCTACGACCGCTATTACCGCTGGCGTCTGGGGCTGATTCTGCTGCTATCCACCCTACAGACCGCCCTGATCGTGCTACGCCCGATGCCGGTGAAGTTCCTGGTCGACCCGCAAGGGGCCGACTGGTCGCGCGAGTTGGTATCCCTGTCCGGCAGCACTCAGGCGCTGCTGATTTTCGTCGCCCTCGCCGCCTGCCTGGAGATTGCGATCTTTACCCTTCGGGTCACCCAGGAAAACAGGTCCACAGGCCTGTCGGAACGCTTCATCCGTCTCATCCGGGGCGATATCGCCGCCAATCTTCTGCGTGGCCCCTATCGATCCGTCGCGGCCCTTGGCCTGGGCCGGGTGATCGCGGCAGCGAGCGGTGACGTGGTGGTGGTCCAGAATCTCATCAAGGATGTCGTGGTGGGCGCGACTCTGGCAGCCTTCCAACTGCTGCTGATGCTGGCCGTCATCGCCACGCTTCATCCGTCGCTGTTTTTTGTGCTGCTGGCCGAGATTGCGGTGCTCTCGCTGCTGATCTGGCTTTACGCCAATTGGCGAAAATCCGCGTTTCTCGCCCAGATGGCCAACCAGGAGCAGTTCCTGTCCTGGCTCGGCGCGATGCAGAGCCGGACCCTGGACATCCGCTTCGGTGAGGTGCGCGCCACCTTCTTTGGCCGCACCCTCGATCTCATCCGCCGCCAGTTCCAGGCGGGAACCCTCCTGTGGCGACGCCAGAGCCTCTATTTTGCCGGGGTGGAGCTGTTTGTCGGCCTCGCGTCCGCTGCCTGTCTGGCGCTTTTGTTTCTGGAAAGCCAGGGCGACAGTTCCAGCCTCGGCACCATGCTGGTCTTTCTCTATTACGCCATGCTGATCTTTCCCTGCCTCTCGCGCCTGGGCGAGGCGGCCCCGCTGCTGACCGATGCCCGCAATGCCTATGGCCGCCTGTCGACCACGCTGGCCGTGCATCGGGACAAGGTTGCGCGGGATGAGGCACCCGGATTTGGCGCTATCGAACTGCAAGGCGTCGGCCTGAAGACCGAGAGCGGCGACTGGATCTTGAAGGACGTCAATCTGCGCATCGAACCGGGCGAGCAGGTAGCGTTCCTGGGGGAAAGCGGCAGCGGCAAATCCACCCTGCTCGGCATGATTCTGGGCCTCGTTCAGCCAACCGAAGGGGAAGTCCTAATCAACGGGCGGCCATTGGTCGACATGACCCTGGCCGATCGCAAACGCTTCTTCTTTTTCCAACGCTCTTCAGCCGCATTCTTCTCGGGCTCGGTGGCGGAGAATATGGATCCGGGACACAGTTGCGCGGATGCCGACTGGCCTGCATTGCTGGCTGACAGCCGCCTTACGGAACGCCTGCGCAGCGCTCCCCAGGGGCTGGAAACACTCATGAGCGAACGGGGCGACCCCTTCAGCCAGGGCGAGGGGCAACGCATCGCCATCGCCCGTGCCATGACCACCCGGGCGCCCTGCATCATCCTGGACGAGGCTTTGAACAGCCTGGATGCCGTTGGCGAAACCGCTGTCACCGCCGCTTTGCACCGACGCCTGACCGGGCGCACGCTGCTGGCGATTTCCCATCGGCGGGATGTGGCAGAAAGTTTCCGCCGGATCATTGAAGTGGCGGCCGGGCGGATCGTCGCGGATCGCGCGGGCAACCACTAGACCTGAAGCCTAGTTCTTAACGTTCGGCCCGAAGAACTTCGGATCGCGGAAGACAAACAACTGCGGATCGAGCTTATCTTCGTCGCGCATATCGATCAGAGTGATCTTGGTGTTTTTGCGCTGACTATCCAGGACTTCCCACTGTTCGAGCTTGAACGGGTTGTCCGAAAAGATCAGGGTCAGCTCGCCCTGATCAGGATCCGAGGTTTTACGCAGCGAGACTCGCAGCAGATTGGCCCCGCGCTGAACGCCCGTGATGGTGACGTCGCCATCCATCTTCACCCGCTCGCGCACCAGAATGCCAATCGGGGTCGATGCCAGCGGCAGGTTGGTCGTCTCCACGAGTTCCCGGTTGTGGTAGACTAGCAAGGTACCGTCCGCGACCATCAGGATCGGGGTCGGTGGTGCATATTCGAAGCGCATCTTGCCGGGGCGGGAGAGATAGAACTGTCCGCGCGCAATACCGCCGTCGCTATTCACCTGCAGAAACTTGGCACTGACGGCCTTCAGGCCCGTCAGATAGGTTTCCACCCGCGCAATATCGGCGCGATCCTGCTGGGTCAGAGTCGCCGGTTTAGCGTTCTGGGCCGCAAGCGGGCTGGCAATCAGGAAAAGCGAGGCGATAAGAGCGGCAAGACGCATGGATTTTTCTCCTTATGCTCCCGGTATCGCCGCTCGACATGGCGAAAGCAAGGCGGAGTTTGAGGTTGCGCTACGCGCACCTCTGTCTAAGCGCCAACGGGAAAGGCTCCCGGAGGAGATCCGCCGATCGAGCCGGGGGATGACGTTCTCCAATAAGAGGCTTTAGAAGTGAAGGCTGGTGGATGAGCTGCTAGGCGCTTTTCGGCACAAGACCGGAGCGTACTTCCTGTACGCGAGGATCTGAGCACGGAAAGCAACGACGCAGATCACCGCCAGACGAACGCCCTATCCTTTAGGTAAAAGGACTTCGCGTTTGCCGACGTGATTGGGGGCAGAAACCATCCCCTCGCTTTCCATCCGCTCGATCAAACGGGCCGCACGGTTATAGCCGATCTGCAGGCGCCGCTGGATGTAGCTGGTCGATGCTTTGCGCTCGGACGCGACGATGGCAACGGCCTGATCGAACATCGCATCGCCCGATCCGCCTTCGCTCTCCTCGCCATCGCCCGCCCCATAGCCGCCCGCAGGCTCGTCATCCTCAAGCACGGACTCGACGTAAGCCGGTTCGCCCTGAGCCTTCAGGAAAGTCACGACCTGTTCGACTTCGCCATCGGACACAAACGGACCATGGACGCGGGTAATGCGGCCACCGCCCGCCATATACAGCATGTCGCCCTGGCCCAGCAGTTGCTCGGCACCGCCTTCACCCAGGATGGTGCGACTGTCGATCTTGCTGGTGACCATGAAGGAGATGCGGGTCGGGAAGTTCGCCTTGATCGTGCCGGTGATGACGTCGACCGAGGGGCGCTGGGTCGCCATGATCAGGTGGATACCGGCGGCTCGGGCCATCTGGGCCAGACGCTGGATGCAGGCTTCGATCTCCTTGCCCGCGACCAGCATCAGGTCGGCCATCTCGTCGACCACGACAACGATGTAGGGCAGCGGGTCTAGGTTCAGCGGCTGGTCTTCGAAAATGGGGGCTCCGCCCTCCTCGAAACCGACCTGAACCCGGCGCACGCGGGCCTCACCGTCGCGCACCAGATCGGCAACGCGGGTGTTATAGCCCTCGATATTGCGCACGCCCATCTTGGACATGGCGCGATAGCGGTTCTCCATCTCGCGCACCGCCCACTTCAGGGCGACGACAGCCTTCTTCGGGTCGGTGACGACCGGGGTCAGCAGATGGGGGATATCGTCGTAGACGCTGAGTTCCAGCATCTTGGGATCGACCATGATCATCCGGCACTGTTCGGGCGGTAGCTTGAACAGCAGCGACAGGATCATGGCATTGATCCCGACCGACTTGCCCGAGCCCGTGGTACCGGCAATCAGCAGATGCGGCATCTTGGCCAGATCGGCGATCACCGGGGCGCCGCCGATGTCCTTGCCCAGCACCAGCGGCAGCTTGGCCGTCGCCTGATCATAATCCGGATGGGCCAACTGCTCGCGCAGGGCCACCATCTCGCGCTTGGGGTTCGGCAGTTCGATGCCGATGACGTTGCGGCCCGGTACGGTCGCGATACGCACGGCGATGGACGACATCGACCGGGCGATATCATCGGCAAGGCCGATCACGCGGCTCGATTTGGTACCCGGCGCAGGATCTAGCTCATAAAGCGTGACTACGGGACCGGGACGGAAGCTGACGATCTGACCGCGCACACCAAAGTCCTGCAGCACGCCTTCCAGCGCCTTGGCGGTTTCATGCAGCAGCCGGTCGTCCATCCGCTCGGTCTTTTCCGGCGCGGGCAACAGCAGTTCCAGGCTGGGCAGCGGCGTCATTTCGGCCGGATCGAAGGGGCTGGGCAGCGGCTCGCTGGAGGTAACCACCGGCCGTTCGACCACCCGGCGGATCACCGGCGCATTCGGAGACTGCTCCTCCTCCAGCGGCAAGGCGGCCTGGACGGGCTTCGACACGACCGGCTTGGGAGCCACCACGGCTTTTTCGGCAACCGGCTTGGGCGCTGGCAGTGGCGGCGCGGCAAGATACGGGTTTGCAGCCTTCTCCCGCTTACGGAACCATCCCAAGATGCCCCGGCGCGATGCGGCGGCCTGACCGCGCAAGGTTTCCCCCGCGCCTGTCTTGCGACGCTTCAATTCAGCCTTTAGGGCAGCGTATTCCGACGACCCGAAACCCAGCGTCCAGATCGACAGCACACCGGCAAGCCCGGCACCGAACAAAGCAATCGTACCCCGGCTTGCGCCACCCAGCATCGGCCCCAGCAGAGCCAGCGGCTGCATCACCAGCTCACCGATGACGCCACCCGGACCTGCGGGCAGGCTGACGGCGATATCCGACGGCAGACCGCCGCAGGCCAGCGCCAGCGCCATCACGGTCGGCGGCAGCAGGGTCACGCGCAGCCACAGTTTGGTCAGGCCGGCATGGCTAAACCAGCGCCAGCCCCAGGCCATCAGAATCCCGATCACGCCAAGATAAGCCAGCCCCAGCGTCTGCAGACCGATGTCCGACGTCGTGGCCCCGAAACGGCCCAGCAGATTACGCACCGGACCGCCGGTTGCCTTCAGAGGGGACGGGTCCAGCGGGAAATAGGAGAGGTAGCCAAGGAAAAGCGCAACGGCCAGCAGCAGCAGGGCGAGGCCAACCGTTTCCTCGATCCGTTTACGGATGAAGGTGTCCGCTCCACTGGGCAGAAGCGGTGCTGTCGATTTCTCGTTCACGTAATCGGACATCCGTTTCTCGCTCCTAACCCAGGCACCGGCGCAGACCCTTGGGGTCTTCGCGGTAGGTCTTCTTGCATTTCATGATCAGCGCATCGCGCCAGCCATCGGTTTCCTTATCGCGATAAGCGCCGCAATTTTGGGACTTGATGCCGCCGTGGAAGAATGGCGCTCTGCCCAGAGTGCTCGCGAGATTGATTTGGCTGCTGGATACCATGAGAAAGCCGCTAACCAAACGACCTGCCGCCATAAACATCTCACGCGCCTGCTCAATGGCGCCACCGCCCAAAACCGAGCGGAGATCAGAGATGCTGTCATGGCCGTTCAGAATCATTCAGTTCCTCTATAATCCTGACAAGCAGCGACGCAGCGCCTTCTTGTCATTCGCGTAATTGTCGCGGCACCCGTTTTTCAAAGCATCGCGCCAGCCGTCTGTTTGCTGATTTTTGCAGGCATTTCGCTTGCTTCTGGAGTTCGAGTATTTGTCCTCGCACCCTTCGTTCAACGCCTGTTGCTGACGGCGCGACAACCGGTCGTCATCATAGTCCGGTCGGTTATAGCCCCCACCGTAACCGCCGCCGTAATAGGTCGGCTGGTTGTTGTAGTACCCCCCGCCGGTCGACGGACCATAGCCGCCGGTGTCGGGAACACAGGCGCTGAGCGACAAAGCAGCCGCCACTATCGTAACCCAATAAAGCTGCATGACAGATCCTCCTGAGCCGCAGAGGCGCGGCTGGAAGCATTGTCGATGCATTCGGATGGACGGACCATAAGCCGCGAGATGAAATTTTCGCCATCCTGGACGGAGCCTTTGCAGGACGCGGTGACCACAGAACGAGCATTTCTAACCGCAGGCCATGCCACTCCGCCTCTTGCGGGTCGCGCGCTCCTGGCAGGCATCCTGGCGCTGCTGCTCCTTCTGCAAACGCTCGGCCCGCTCGCAGTTAGACATCCGCTGCGTGCTGTTTTCCCCAGACAAGCAGCCATTGACGTAGCCGGTATCGAAAAAGGATTTTCCCCTGCCGCCGCCGTTGGGGGAACACGCCCCAAGGCTGGCAACGACCACGACGCACAACCACCCTCTTCGCATGATAAACCTTCCGAAACAGCAACCACAGGCTGTTCGAGATTATCAATGACTACAGATGGACGGACCATGAGTCCGCGCATGAAATTTTGGCCATCCTGTGAGCTGCAGTTGTGCGAAAGGCTCGACATCAGTTTCGCCCCATCTCGCAAATTGCTCGTGATTTTTTGTCCCGATTGGAGCGGCTGGCACAGGCCTGCCGGTGATCGAAGCGATTGCGTTCAGCTTCCAAGCGATCGCAGTTCAAGCGCATACGAATGCTGATATCGGTATCCTGGCACCGGGCCTCGGAGTCATATCTGCCGAAATCCATCACATATGGCTGCGTTGCGTGCGGTCTATTACCGAAATAAAAATCCATAGGCGGCACAACGACGGGCTGCCCCGCGCGCGCCGCAAAAATGCCAGCCATGGTCAGACCGGCAACGATCATCCAGCACCACCCGCTTTGCATGACATTTTCTCCAGCACCACAACCATGCGCTGAAGAGCAGTATCGATAATGTCAGATGGATGGACCAGGGCCACGCGGATGAAATTTCGTCCAGGATTGGAGCCGTCGGCGGCATCGCGGGTCAGGAACCCACCCGGCAGAATCTTAAGCCCGGCCTGCTGCCATAAAGCCTTGGTCACGGCCTCACCGTCGCCGACTTCGAGCCACAGGAAGAAACCGCCGCCCGGACGGAAATAGCCAAAACGGCCTTTGAGGTGCTTCTCCGCCAGGGCGAAATTCTGGCGATAGACGGCGCGGATCTCCTCCACATGGCGATCATCGGCCCAGAGGGCGGCGGCGGCGCTCTGAATCGGCAGCGGCATTCCCGCCCCGCCGTAGTCCATCACCCGCAGCAGATTGGCGATCACCTTGGGATCGCCCGCGACGAAACCTGACCGCAGGCCCGGCGCCGAAGACCGCTTGGAAAGCGAATGGAAGCAGATAAGGTTATCGAGGCTGCCGCCCAGATCCAGCGCGGCCTGCAAGGCCCCATCGGGCGCCTGATCCAGCCAGATTTCGGCGTAGCATTCATCCATCGCCAGCACGAAGTCATGCTCGCGCGCCAAAGTCAGCAGGCGACGCAGATAGGCTCTCTCGGCCACAACGCCTTGGGGATTGGACGGCGAGCAGAGGTAGAAAATCGCGCAACGCTGGAAAAGCTCGGGTGCGATGGCATCCAGATCCGGCAGGAAACCATTCTCCCGAGGCGCATCGACAAAGATCGCCTCCGCCCCGCCAAAGACGGCCGCCGCAGCATAGGGCTGATAAAACGGATTGGGCATCAGCACGACGGGCTTTTTGCCCGCCTTGCTTTCCGGCACCGCCGCCAGACCCAGCAGGAACAGCGATTCGCGTGTCCCCGGCGCCGGAACGATCATGGTCGCCGGATCGATCATCCCCACTGGCAAGCCATAGCGGCGGGTCAGCCAATCGCCCGCCGCCTTCTTCCAGGCAGGTTCGCCCGCCCCAGGCGGATATTTATTGAAGCGGTCCATGTCCGCCACCAGGGCCTGGCGCCCCAGTTCCGGGAAGCGCAACTGCGGCTCGCCGATGGAGAGATTGATAACCTCGAGCCCGGCCGGAGTATCGAGCCCCTCCAGCAGCGCAGTCAGGCGGCGGAAGGGATAAGTCGGCAGATGCGATAGGCGGGCAGAAGACATGGCAACCCAAGCGTATGACGGCAAAACGAGATAAAACACGGCAAGAATGTGATGCAAGCCATTTAAAAGCAACAAAAAAGGAGGAAAGCGTGAGCTTCCCTCCTTCTCGCCACCCCGTGTTACCGGGTCAGACAAGCTTTAGATTAGTGGATCGATTCGCCGTGCAGGCGCAGATCCAGACCTTCGCGTTCGGCTTCCGGATCGACGCGCAGGCCGACGATCAGGTCGATCACCTTCAGGATGATGAAGGTCGCGACGGCGGTGTAGACGATGGTGATCGCCACGCCATAGAGCTGGGTCATGACCTGACCGGCATTGCCGAACAGCAGACCGGTGCCGAGCGAGTTGATCGCGGGATCGGCGAACACACCGGTCAGGATCGCACCGACGATGCCGCCGATGCCATGGACGCCGAAGGCATCCAAGCTGTCGTCATAGCCAAGGGCGTTCTTGAGCGAGGTGGCGCCCCAGAAGCAGACCACGCCGGAGATGAGACCGATGATGATGGCCGAACCCGGGCCGACGAAACCGGCAGCCGGGGTAATGGCGACGAGGCCGCCGATTGCACCCGAGATGATACCGAGGATCGAGGGCTTACCGCGCAGGGCCCATTCGGCGAACATCCAGGCCAGGGCAGCAGCAGCGGCAGCAACCTGGGTTGCCAGCATCGCCATGCCCGCACCGGCACCGGCCGTGACAGCCGAACCAGCGTTGAAGCCGAACCAACCAACCCATAGCAGCGACGCACCGATGACCGACAGCACAAGGTTATGCGGCAGGAACATTTCCGTGCCATAGCCCTTGCGCTTGCCGACGACCAGCGCCGCGACCAGACCGGCAACACCGGCATTGATATGCACCACGGTGCCGCCAGCGAAATCGAGCACGCCCCAAGCACCGAGGAAGCCGCCGCCCCAGACCCACTTGGCAACCGGCACATAGACCAGAACCAGCCAGAAGATCGAGAAGATGACCAGGGCCGAGAACTTGAAGCGATCAGCAACCGCACCGACGATCAGCGCCACGGTGATGATCGCGAAGGTCATCTGGAACATGACGAAGACGGTTTCCGGAACCGTAGCCGCCAGGCTGTTGGTGGTCTCCATGGTCACGCCGGACAGCAGGGTCTTGGACAGACCGCCGATGAAGCTGGTGCCTTCGGTGAAGACCAGGGAGTAGCCGATCAGAACCCAGAGGATCGTCACGATGCAAGTGATCGCAAACGACTGCATGACGGTCGACAGCACGTTCATCTTGCGGACCATGCCGCCGTAGAACAGAGCGACGCCCGGAATGGTCATCATGAGGACGAGAGCGGTCGAAATCAGCAGCCAGGCGGTATCGCCCGAATCGAGAGCCGGCTTCGCGGCGTCCTGGGCCAGCGCAGGCGCGGCCAGCAACAGCAGGGAAAACACCCCCGCCAGGCCCGCGCCGATCTTCTTCATTACGTTCATCGGTGTTTCCTTCCTAGATGGAAAGGGATGCGAACAGCGCCCTAGAGCGCTTCGCCGCCCTGCTCTCCGGTGCGGATGCGAACAGCACGGGCAAGATCGATCACGAAGATCTTGCCGTCGCCAATGCGACCTGTGTGCGCGGCCTTTTGGATCGCTTCCACAACGGCATCTTCGAGGTCGTCCGAAACCGCGACTTCAATTTTGACCTTCGGCAGAAAGCTCACGGCGTATTCCGCACCGCGATAGATTTCCGTCTGGCCCTTCTGGCGACCGAAGCCTTTGACTTCGGACGCGGTGAGGCCCTGCACGCCCAGCCCGGTCAAGGCCTCGCGGACATCCTCAAGCTTGAACGGCTTGATAATGGCTATAACCAGTTTCATGAGCCCAACAACTCCCCTTCATTCCCGTGTTAGCCCCGGGCGGAGCTCCCGTGCGGAACAGCACTTCGGTGGGGGTCTTTTCAAGAAGCGTGCCGCTTTCGCCAACCGCCAGCGCAGGCGCAAAATTTCCGCCACGATCCTGCCGTTATGTCTAAATATTGGGCAGTGATTAAATTTGATGCACTTAAATCATGCATTTTCCCTGGACAGATTTGCTGCAGCGCGGCACGCTCTGAGCCGCTCCAAACACTTCTTGAAAAACTAGCGATTGAGATCTGATGACTGCCTCGCGGTTCGATGCTCTTATTGTTGGCGGCGGCCTTGTCGGCGCCACTCTTGCCATCGCCCTCGGACGTGCCGGACTATCGGTCGCGACCATTGATCATCAGGCCCCCAAGCCTCAGTTGGACCCCCGTTTTGACGGACGCGGCACAGCAGTCGCCTACGGCTCCAAGGTCATTCTCGAAACGCTGGACGTCTGGCGTCATGTGGATGAAGCGGGCCCGATCCGGGATATCCGCGTCTCCGACGGCCCTTCCCGTCTCTTCCTTCACTACGACCACCGGGAAGTCGGCGACCAGCCGATGGGTTGGATCGTAGAGAACCGCTTCCTGCGCCAGGCTTTCGAGCGTTCGCTGGCCGATACCCCAGCGGTTACTCGCTTTGCTCCGATGAGCGTTGCCGCCCTTGGCCAGGATAATGATCAGGCTTGGATCGAACTGGCGGACGGTCAGCGTCTGACGGCACCACTGCTCATCGGTGCCGATGGCCGCAAGAGTCAGGTGCGCGAGGCAGCGGGCATCAAATCCGTTTCCTCCGACTACCATCAGACCGCCATCGTCTGTGCCGTTCGCCACGAGCAGCCGCACAATGGTGTCGCCCACGAACGTTTCCTGCCCGCCGGTCCTTTTGCCGTTCTGCCCCTGCAGGATCCGCATTGTTCGTCCATCGTCTGGACCGAGAAGCGCGATCTTGTGCAAGGGATGTTAGCGCTGAACGACGAGGATTTTTCGGCGGAGATGACCCGGCGCTTCGGCCCCTGGCTCGGCAATTTCACCGTCGAAGGGCCGCGCTGGTCCTGGCCGCTGACCGTGCATCTTGCCACCCGCTTCTTCTCTGGCCGCATGGTCCTGATCGGTGACGCCGCCCATGGCATCCATCCGATCGCGGGTCAGGGCGTCAATCTGGGCTGGCGCGATGTCGCCGCCCTTGCCGAACTGCTGGTGGATGCCGCGCGCCTGGGCCAGGATCTCGGCAGCCCCGATCTGCTGCGCCGCTATGAACATTGGCGCCGTCCGGACGTGCTGGCGATGGTCGCCGCGACGGACGCGCTCAATCGCCTTTTCAGCAACGATGCCGCCCCGATTCGCCTGGCCCGCGACCTGGGTCTGGCGGCGGTTAATCGTCTGTTGCCGTTGAAAAAGGTCTTCATCCGCCACGCCATGGGCGTACTGGGCGACCAGCCGCGCCTCGTACGCGGGGTTCGGCTTTAAGGTCTCTAAATCCGTCATCCCGCACTTGATGCATCCGTCATCCCGCACTTGATGCGGGATCCGGCCGAAGGTGGTTGCCGCTCGCCACGTATGGGACTTGCCACCTTGGGCGGCCGGATCCCGGCTCAGGGCCGGGATGACAAGCTTATCTGCTTCGCCGCACGACCAACTCCGCCAGCCCCCAGCCGATCAACACACCGGCACCATTTGCCAGCACGTCGCCCATGCTCGGATAACGGGTCGGCGTCAGCCCCTGGGCCAACTCGATCCCGACCCCCCCCAGGATCAGCGCGAGCGCACACCACCGCCAGCGTACCCTTGGCCAGGCGAAGGCGGCGAGCACCATCAGCCCGCCATATCCCAGCAGGTGCAGGAATTTGTCCGCCCCATACTCCGTGGGCGGTGCAGTCTGCGGCAAAAGGGAAAAGACCCCAATCGCGACACAGGAGAACAAGGTGAACAATTTGTAAGGGGATGAGACGAGGGGACGCTTCCTATCAGAAGACAAGCGCGCTTCGATCCTCTCTTTCTTCCCTTGTCGGAGAAACTCCATGACCTCGTTCAAATCCCTTCTGCTGGTTCCCGTTGCCCTGGCTGCTTTCGCCGCTCCGGCGTTTGCCGCCCCCGGCATGCATCACGGCCGCGGCCCCCATTCGGAACTGGAGAATATCCTGACCGATGCCCAGAAGGCCGAACTGAAAGCGGCACGTGACACCTATAAGGCCAAGCGCGAGGCGGTGATGTCCAGCCTGAGCGCCGAACAGAAGCAGAAGCTGGAAGCCGTGAAGACCGAACGCAAGCAGAAGTTCGAACAGATGCGCCAGAAAGCGGACGCCATCCTGACAGCGGACCAGCGGGCGAAGCTGGAAAAGGCCCGTGCGGGGAAAGACTTCCGCACCATGACCCCCGAGGAGCGCAAGACCTTCGGCGAGACCCGCCGCGAAGTCTTCCGCAGCCTGTCGCCCGAACAGCGCCAGAAGATGGACGAACTGCGCCACCACTAATCAGCACTGACTCCACAGCATCGGCGGGCGTCATAACGGCGCCCGCCGTTTTCATTTCACGCTGCTACACTCGAAAGCCTTCATTTTCGGCGCATCGACGATCCTCACCGCAAGGACTAGCTTTGCCGGGCCTCAGTCTCTCGCATCACTACTACAGAGATCGCCCCCTCAATCGGAATAGAATAGGCCCTGGTTTTACCATCATCTGCCGATATTGATTCACGAAGACCGCATTCCTATTTATAATCGCGAACGCAAGGTCACGCGAAGTGGCCGTTTCACTAAGGGAGTTTTCCATGGCTCAGGGTTGGCAGACGCCTGGTTGGCAGACAGGCGCCAAGACCATCGACCGGGCAGAGTATGATGCGGGCCTCCGCACGTACATGCAGCGGGTTTTCGGCTACATGGCGGCTGCGCTGGTCATCACCGGCATCGTCGCATTTTTTGTCGGCAATTCGCCGGCGCTCCTCCAGACGCTGTTCGCGACCCCGCTGAAGTGGGTCGTGATGCTGGCGCCGCTGGGCGTGGTCCTGTTGTTCAGCGCAGGCATCAACCGCATGTCGTTCGCGACGGCGCAGGCAGTCTTCTGGGGTTTTGCAGGCCTGATGGGTCTGTCGATCTCCTTCATCTTTGCGGTCTATACCGGCGCCTCCATCGGCCGGGTGTTCTTCATCACCGCAGGCATGTTCCTGTCGGCAGCCCTCTATGGCTACACGACGAAGCGTGACCTTGCGACGATGGGCGGCTTCCTGATGATGGGTGCTTTCGGCCTCGTCATCGCCAGCGTCGTGAACATCTTCCTCGGCTCGACCCAGCTGCAGTGGATTGTCTCGGTGCTGTCGGTCGTGATCTTCACCGGCCTGACCGCCTGGGACACGCAGAACCTGAAGGAAAGCTACAACGAAAGCCTGGGCGGCGAATCGCTCGGCAAAATGGCCCTCATGGGTGCCCTGTCGCTGTATCTGAACTTCATCAATATCTTCATGTCGCTGCTGCGCCTCATGGGGAATAAGGAATAGCCTTCCAAAGGTCGCTTGACCGACGGGGCGAGGCCGGGGAGAAATCCCCGGCCTTTTCTTTTTGCGGAGCTGAACCCATGCGTCGTCGCAGTGAAATCGGGAAACCCACCGGACGGATCGAACAGATCTGGATCGACAGCAAGGCCGCTGCGGACAATCTGCTGGGCGACCCGGAGCGTCGGCGCGTCGATGTCTATATCCCCGCCGGTCACGACGGAAAGGGTCTGCCGCTGCTGGTCGATGTGGTCGGCTTCACCGCAGGCGGCCCGGCCCACACCAACTGGAAGAACCATGGCGAGACGGTGCCGGAGCGGGTCGACCGCCTGATCGCGTCAGGCGCCATGAAACCCGCTGTCATCGCCTTCCCCGACTGCTTCACGCGCCTGGGCGGCAACCAATACGTCAACTCGCCGGTCATGGGCCGCTGGGAGGATTTCCTGACGCAGGAAATGCTGGCTGCCGTTGAAGGAAAGTTTGGCTGCGGCGGCGTTGGCAAGCGCGGCATCTTCGGTAAAAGCTCGGGCGGCTATGGCTCCATCTATCACGCCCTGAAACATGGCGGCACCATCTGGAGCGCCGCCGCCTGCCATTCGGGCGACATGGGGTTCGATCTGCTCTATAGCCTGGGCGACTGGGGCGGCGTGTTGCGTACGCTTGCCAAACACCAGTTCGACATCGCGAAGTTCATCGACGCCTTCGAAGGCGCGGTGAAGTCCGACGACAAGAGCTGGCATGCCATCATGTTCCTGGCCCAGGCCGCCAGCTTCGACCCCGATCCGACCTCGCCTCTGGGTGTCCGCCTGCCGGTCACCACCGACACCTGCCAGTTGCTGCCCGACCGCTGGGCCAACTGGCTCTCCTTCGATCCGCTCACCATTGTCGAGGACAAGGATGCGCAGGAGAACCTGAAGGCGATGAAGTGCCTCTTCATCGATTGCGGCGACATCGACCAATATAACCTGGTCTATGGCGCGCGCCTGCTGAACCGCCGCCTGACCGACCTCAACATCGATCACAGGTACGAAGAATTCCCCGACACCCATTCGGGCATCGATTACCGCATGGATATCAGCCTGCCGCTTCTGGCTGCCGCCTTGAGCTGAAGGGATTGAGGGGCCAGCGGAACGTCACGGCGAGGCTGGCCCCCGCGATCAGCAGAAAACCCAGGATCTGCAGGGGCGTCAGCACCCGGCCATAAACCAGGGCATCGAGCACCGCCGTCACGACGGGATAGACAAAGCTCAAGACCGCGATCACCGCCATGCGGGCGCGACCGAAGGCAAGGTTCATCAGGACATAGGAGCCGGCTGTCGGCCCCAACGCCATGGCAGCAAGCCAGAACCACGAGGTTTCCGGCATACCGCCAACCGGGGCGATGAACAGCCCCAGCGACAGCACCCCGACGCTCATCTGCACCAAGGTGGTCAGCAGCGCGGGCATGGCCTTCAGGAAGCGCCCGACCAGGGTCGCGGCGGCATAGAAGACAGCCGCGACCAGGCTCAGGATAATCCCCAGCGGATCCCAGGTACCGCCCAGCCCCAGCAGGCCGGTCGCCAGCAGGAAGCCGCCAAATGCGATGACGATCCAGCCGAGGGCGTTCCACCCCGGCCGCTCCCGCAGCACCACGGCCGCCAGCCCCAGGGTGATGAAGGGATAGAGGTTGAGGGTGATGGTCGCCAGCCCCACCGGGATCAGGCAATAGGCCGCGAACAACGCGATCCAGTCGCCCACGAACAACGCCCCGCTCAAACCCGCCAGCAGCCAGAGCTTCAAGGGCGGAAACGGCGGTTTCAGCAGCCCGCGCCAGGCGGCATAGAGCAGGATGACCGGCAGCGCGAGGGCGCAGCGCCAGAAGACGGTGGTAACCGGGTCGGTCCCCGCCTCGACCACCATGACGCCCAGGGTGCCGGACACGCACATCGCCAACCCGAAGGCGAGCCCCGCCCGCATCTCAACCGCCCGTGTCTCCGACCCCATGATCCGCTCCTTACGAAAGAAGCGTCGATCATGGGGTCAGTCAATACATCAAACTAATGAATAAAATTGCTCACAAACATCAGTCTACTTGATGACTTAGCGGTACCTGCGCTCGATCTTTTCCCGGACCGGGTCGGTAACGATCTCACGAACTGCGCTGTCCAGTTTGGCCAACTCATCCGTGGCCGTGCCTGGATTGCAAGCCAGCCAGAAATCCCCGCCGATCCCTTCAAGCTCCAGCACGTTATTCAGGGTTCCCGGCTGCCCTTCCTGCGCGGCGATCCAGGGGCCGACTTTGCTGCCCGCGACCCAGAGATCGATCCGCCCGGCCATCAACTTCAGGAAGTTGCTGCGATCGTCGACGGTACGGTCGATCTTGATCCCCTGCGCTTCCAGGAAGTTGCCATAGGCGGCCCCATTATAGCTGCCGACCTTGCGGCCACCGATGTCGGCCAGCGAGGCCAGGGCAGCAATCGGAAATCGACACTCAATCCCGCCTTTTCGGCCGCCAGCCGCAGAATATCGCTGTTGATCCCGGCGACCTGCCCCTCCCGGTGCAGGCTGAAGGGCGGGAAATCTTCGGTGGTGAAGGTCAGGGCAGCGGCGGGCAAGGCGGAGGAGGCCAGCAGTGCCGCGAGAAATACGGATTTCACTAGATCATCTCTTGCTTGGCAGACGTCAGGCGGGGCAGCAGCCGCCATTTCAAGGTGACGGCCAGGCTGGCAAAGGCGATCAATGCAAACCCCACCCATTGCTGCACCCCCAGCACATGGCCATAGACCAGGGCGTCCAGCAGGATCGTCACCAGCGGATAGGTGAAGCCGATGACGGCAATCTGCGGCAGCTTCAAGCGCGGAAAAGCATCATACATCAGGATATAGGCAGCCGCCGTCGGCAACGCCGCCAGGGCCATCAGCCAACCCCAGGCATGACCTGGAACTGCCGAGATGCCACCCGCAAACGGTGCTAGCGCCACAGCCCCCAGGCTCACCTGGATCAGGGAGGTCAGCGGCGCAGGCAATGCCTTCAGTCGCCGCCCGATCAGCGTCGCTCCGGCATAGAGCGAGGCCGCCAGGAGCGTCAACAGCACCCCCAGCAACGAGGCGCCTTCCAGGCTGCCGATCTCGCTGGCCAGCAGAAAACCGCCAAAAGCAATCGCGACCCAACCAACCGGCTGCCAGCCCGGCCGCTCCCCCAGGAACAGCGTTGCGAAGATCAGCGCAAAAAATGGGCTGACGTTATAGAGTAGCGTCGCCAGCCCGACCGGGATATGGCGAAAGGCCGCGAACAGCGCCAGCCAGTTGGCAACCAGGAAACAACCGCCCAGCAGCGCCAGCAGGATCAGCTTGGGCGCGGGATAGGGCCGCTTCAGCAAGCCCGTCGCCAGCGCATAGAGAAACAGCAATCCGGCGGCGAAAACGCAGCGCCAGAAGACCGTGGTGAAGGGGTCCGTCCCCGCCTCGGTCACGAAGACGCCGATGGTGCCCGACAGGCTCATCGCCGTGATGAAGGTGAAGATGCCGCGCCGTTCCGATGTCATATCCGCTCTCCTTGGAAGAGGCTCCAGGATCGCGCCAGCCCTATCAGCAATCAAATTGATAGTTTTGCATCAACACATCAGATAAACTGATTTTATGATTGCACCGCCCCTCGACCTCGATCTCCTACGCAGCTTCGTCCTGGTGGCGGAGGAAGGCGGGATTGCGCGCGCCGCCGTCCGGGTGGGCCGCACCCAGTCGGCCGTCTCCATGCAGATGCAGCGCCTGGAAGATGTGATCGGCCGCCCGATCCTGAAGCGTGTCGGCCGCGCAACCGGCCTGACCCCGACGGGTGAGACCTTGCTGGGCCATGCCCGCCGCCTGCTGCGCGCGCAGGAGGATGCCTGGCGCGAACTGACGGCGCCCGAATTGACCGGCTCCCTGCGGCTCGGCACGCCGGACGATTACGCCTTGACCCTGCTGCCGCCCCTGCTGGCGCGTTTTGGGGAAGAGCATCCGGCCGTCGATTTGCAGATCACCTGCGAGCCAAGCCAGCGCCTGGTTCCCAAGGTCGCAGCGGGCGATCTCGATCTTGCCGTGGTGACCTGCGAGATGGGCAGCAGCATCCGGGGTCTGCGGCGCGAACCGATCATCTGGGTCGCCTCCCCCAACTTCCAGCCCGAGCTTCGCCGCCCGTTGCCGGTCGCGCTTTATAAGGCGGGCTGTATCAGCCGGGATCGGGCACTGAAAGCCCTCGATGGAACGGGTGTCGAGTATCGCGAGGCCTATGCCAGCGACAGCATGATCGGCCTGCTGACCGCCGTACGCGCCGGACTTGCGATTGCCGCCATGCCCGCCTGCGCCGCGCCGCCCGATCTGCGTAAACCAGGAGTGGTAGAAGGCCTCCCATCCCTCGGCCACCTCGAGATCGGCCTCGCCGTCGGCGCCAGCGAACCGGGCTCTGCTACCGAGGCCCTGGCGCGCATGCTGACGGATTTTCTAGGGCGGTAAACAAAATGGTTCGTCATCCCCGGACTTGATTCGGGGATCTCCTTCCGCCGCTGTCTCTACACGGTATGGCCACACGAGATCCCAGGGTCGAGCCCTGGGATGACGAGATTTTTAACGATATGGCTTGCTCCTGAAGAACTACCTAAAACTCGGCTCCTCGAAGCTGCGGAGCTTGCGGGAGTGCAGTTGCCCGACGCCCTGGTCGCGCAGCAGATGCATCGTCTCGATCCCGATTTCCAGATGCTGGGCGATACGCTCGCGGTACATCGCATTCGCCATGCCGCGCAGCTTGATTTCGCCATGCAGCGGCTTATCCGAGACGCAGAGTAGCGTGCCGTAGGGAACGCGGAAGCGGAAGCCGTTGGCGGCAATCGTTGCGCTTTCCATATCGACGGCGATGGCGCGTGACTGGTTCAGGCGCTCATAGAACTCGTCGTAGCGCAGTTCCCAGTTCCGGTTGTCCGTGGTCGCCACCGTCCCTGTGCGCACGCGGCTCTTGAGGTCGGCGCGATCCAGGCCGGTGACCCGCTGGATGGCATCCTGCATCGCGACCTGCACTTCGGCGATCGGCGGCACCGGCACCCAGACCGGCAGGTCGGCGTCGAGCACATGGTCATCACGCAGATAGCCGTGGGCCAGCACGTAATCGCCCAGATACTGGGTGCGGCGAAGACCTGCGCAATGCCCCAGCATGATCCAGCAATGGGGACGCAGCACGGCCAGATGATCCGTAATCGTCTTGGCGTTCGACGGGCCGACGCCGATGTTGATCAGGGTGATGCCCTGCTTGTCGCCGCGCGTCAGGTGATAGGCGGGCATCTGGGGCAGGCCCTTCAGCTCAACGCCGCTCACGCCCTGCTGGGTGGTGATGACGTCGCCCGGCTCGACAAAACTGTCATAGCCGCTGTTCTCGTCCCCCACCACCTTGCGGGCGTAGGAGCAGAATTCATCGACATAGCGCTGATAGTTGGTCAGCAGGATGAAGCGCTGGAAATGCTCGGTCCCCGTCGCGGTATAGTGCGACAGGCGGGCCAGGGAATAATCCACCCGTTCTGCGGTGAAGAGCGCAACCGGCTTGGGCGCATCCTCGCGCGGGCGATAGGTGCCGTTGGCGATCTCATCATCGACAAACGCCAGATCGGGCAGCGAGAAAAAGAACTGCATCTGCCGGACCTGGGCTTCGGTCACATCGGCCGTCGAATTCTCGATCACGAAAGGCAGCGGGATCGGGCGCTTCGACACCCCGACGCAGACCGGCACCTTATGGTTCTTGAGGATCAGGCCGATCTGCTCGCGGTAATAATCGGCAAACAGCGCCGGGCGGGTCAGAGTCGTGCCATATTCCCCCGCCTCGAACAGCGCACCGAAGGCCAGACGCGCGTCGACCATCAGGTTCGACTGCGCGATGCTGACGCCGAGGTAGGGATAATTCGCGGTGACGGGCTTTGCCTCGTCCCCCTTCGCCAGGCGCGCAAAGGCCTCGCGGATCGTGGTCGCCGACTGCTCATAGATCGCCAGGATCCGCTTATAGGCGGCATCGGCGTCGGTAAAGACTTCGAGGTCGGTTGCGTAACGACTATGGAGATCCAAATCTGCCATCTATTTTTCCTTTTTTGTTTTTTTATGAAAATTCAAAGAATTAGCTAACATTCCACCACATTGACGGCGAGGCCGCCCTGGGCGGTCTCCTTGTATTTCGACATCATGTCGAGGCCGGTCTGGCGCATGGTTTCGATCACCTGATCCAGACTGACCTTGTGGGTTCCATCGCCCTTCAAGGCCAGCGACGCCGCGTTGATCGCCTTGATAGCCCCGAAAGCATTACGTTCTATGCAGGGGATCTGGACCAAACCGCCGATGGGATCGCAGGTCATGCCCAGGTGATGTTCCATGCCGATTTCGGCTGCATTCTCGATCTGCTCGTTCGTGCCGCCCAGGGCTGCGCAAAGCCCAGCTGCCGCCATGGAGCAGGCAACCCCTACCTCGCCCTGACAGCCGACTTCGGCGCCGGAGATCGACGCATTGGTCTTGAACAGCCCACCGATGGCTGTCGCCGTCAGCATGAAGGTCGCGATGCCCGCGCGGTCGGCGCCGGGGCAATGGCGGCTATAGTAATGCAGGACCGCCGGAACGATGCCCGCAGCCCCATTGGTCGGGGCCGTGACCACACGGCCACCGGCCGCATTCTCCTCATTCACCGCAATGGCATAGAGGCTGACACGGTCGAACATTTCGGTCGGCGGCGCGGTATTGCGGCCCCGGTCGGCCTCGATACTTTCAGCCAGCTTCTTGGCACGACGCTGGACATTCAGCCCGCCCGGAAGCTGTCCGTCGCGGGTCAGGCCGCGCGCGACGCAGTCCTGCATCACCTGCCAGATGCGGTCGATGCCTTCGTCGATTTCTGCGGGCGAGCGGGCGACACATTCGTTCGCCAGCACCATCTCGGCGATCTTGAGGCCACTCTTGCGCCCCTGCGCCAGCATCTCCTTCCCGTTGGAGAAGGGGTACGGGAAGCTGCGGCTGGCTCCGGCCTGCACCTTGTCCAGGTCTTCCTCGTCGATAATGAAGCCGCCGCCGATGGAATAGGTGATGCGGGTCGTCAGCGCCTGACCATCGGCATCGAAGGCCAGGAAACGCATGCCGTTGGTGTGATGGGGCAGCAGCGCGTCATAGCGGAAAACGAGGTCGCGCCCTTCGACAAACGGCAGCGGGATCTGCCCGGCCAGCACCAGCACCTTGGCGGTGCGGATTTCGGCCAGCAGCGGATCGGCGCGTTCAGGATCGATCAGATCGGGCAATTCGCCCGCAAGCCCCAGGATGACCGCCTTATCCGTGGCGTGTCCTTTGCCAGTCAGCGCCAGGCTGCCATAGAGCTCGGCCACCACGCGGGAGATACGGTTGCCATATTTGGCGTGGGCTTCGACGGCGAAACGCTGCGCGGCCTTCATGGGGCCGACAGTGTGCGAGCTCGAAGGGCCGAGGCCGATTTTGAAGAGGTCGAAGAGACTGACGGTCATGATCGCGAGGCGTGCCTTCCCAATGGGTCGGGAGGCTGGCCTTTGGCCGATCACCGGCCCGATTAGGCACCAGACCTAACCATAGAACGCCCTAAAAGGAAAGGCCCATGCTGCGACGCGAATTGACAGGCACCCCCCGCCCCCTTATGTCTCGTCTGCCGCCATGGGGCGGTGGATGTTATTTGCCGCTCAAAGCGGCAGGTCCCGTTTGGGTTGGAATTCGAAGGAATTGGTATGCTTGGCGCATTGGCCCGCAAATTGTTCGGTTCGGCTAACGACCGTGTCGTCAAGGGAATGCAGAAGACCGTTGACCGGATCAACGCCCTTGAAGACCAGATCTCCAAGCTGACCGATGCGGAGCTGACGGGTCAGACGGCCAAGTTCCGGGCCCGCATCGAAGCCGGTGAAAGCCTGGACGATCTGCTGCCCGAAGCCTTTGCGACCGTGCGCGAAGCCTCCAAGCGCGAACTGGGCATGCGCCCCTTCGACGTTCAGTTGATCGGTGGCCTGTGCCTGCATCAGGGCCGCATCGCCGAAATGAAGACGGGTGAAGGCAAGACCCTGGTCGCGACCCTGCCGACCTATCTCAATGCGCTGTCCGGCAAGGGCGTGCATGTCGTGACCGTGAACGACTATCTGGCCCGCCGCGACAGTGAATGGATGGGGCGCCTCTTTGGCCGCCTGGGTCTGACTACCGGCGTCATCGTTCATGGGCTGAATGACGAAGAGCGCAAGGCCGCCTATGCCTGCGACATCACCTACGCGACGAATAACGAACTGGGCTTCGATTATCTGCGCGACAATATGAAGTTCCGCCTGGAAGACATCGCCCAGCGCCCCTTCAATTTCGCCATCGTCGACGAAGTCGACTCGATCCTGGTCGACGAAGCCCGCACCCCGCTGATCATTTCCGGCCCCGCCGAAGACAGCTCGGAACTCTATAAGGCCATCGACGTCCTGATCCCGCGCCTGAAGGACGAGGATTACGAGAAGGACGAGAAGCAGCGCACCGTCGCCCTGACCGAAACCGGCCAGGATCATATCGACGAGATTCTGCGCGACGTCGGCATGCTGAAGTCCGGCGCGCTGTACGATGTTGCCAACGTCAATCTGGTGCATCACGTCAATCAGGCCCTGAAGGCGCACAAGCTCTTCACCCGCGACGTCGACTACATCGTCAAGGACAACAAGCTCGTCATCATCGACGAGTTCACCGGCCGCATGATGGAAGGCCGACGCTATTCCGAAGGTCTGCACCAGGCGCTGGAAGCCAAGGAGCATGTGGAGATTCAGGCAGAGAACCAGACTCTGGCCTCTATCACCTTCCAGAACTACTTCCGCATGTACCCCAAGCTGGGCGGCATGACCGGTACGGCCATGACCGAAGCCGCGGAATTTGCCGAGATCTATAATCTCGAAGTACTGGAAATTCCGACCAACGTCGGGATCCAGCGCAAAGATCACGACGACGAGATCTATCGCACCGCGCGCGAAAAATACGCCGCCATCGTCGAACTGGTGAAGGAATGCCGCGAGCGCGGTCAGCCGGTACTGGTCGGCACCGTGTCGATCGAAAAATCCGAACTTCTGTCCGACGAGCTGAAGAAGGCTGGTGTTCCGCACAACGTGCTGAACGCCCGCCATCACGAGCAGGAAGCGCTGATCATCGGTCAGGCGGGCCATCTGGGCGCTGTCACCATCGCGACCAACATGGCCGGCCGCGGTACCGACATCAAACTCGGCGGTAACGTCGAAATGCGCGTGAAGGCCGAACTGGCTGATGTGACCGATCCGGACGAGCGCGCCAAGCGCATCGCCGCCATCGAAGCGGACATCGAAGAATCGAAGCAGAAGGTGCTGGCCGCCGGCGGCCTCTACGTCATCGGCACCGAGCGCCATGAAAGCCGCCGTATCGACAATCAGCTGCGCGGCCGCTCCGGCCGTCAGGGCGACCCGGGTGCCTCGAAGTTCTTCCTGTCGCTCGAAGACGATCTGATGCGCATCTTCGCGACCGACCGTCTCGATGGCATGCTGCAGAAGCTGGGCCTGAAGGAAGGCGAGCCGATCATCCATCCGTGGGTGAGCAAGGCCCTGGAAAAGGCGCAGCAGAAGGTCGAAGCCCGCAACTTCGAAATCCGCAAGAACCTGCTGAAATTCGACAACGTCATGAATGACCAGCGCAAGGTCATCTATGAACAGCGCCGTGAGATCATGCAGACCGACGATGCTTCGGCAACCGTCGCTGACATGCGTCACGACGTGATCCAGAACCTCGTTGCAACCGCCATTCCGCCCAACGCCTATGCCGAAAAGTGGGATGTCGACACGCTGCACACCGAACTGCTGCGCGTCGCTAATCTCGACCTGCCGGTGAAGGATTGGGCCAAGGAAGAAGGCATCGCCGACGAAGAGATCCTGGAGCGTGTGCTGAAGGCCTCGGACGATCAGCTGGGCGCCAAGGAAACGGAATATGGCGCACAGATCATGCGCCTTGCCGAAAAATCGATCCTGCTGCAGATCCTGGATCAGCTGTGGAAGGATCACCTTCTGTCGCTGGACCATCTGCGCCAGGGTATCGGCCTGCGCTCCTATGCCCAGCGCGACCCCTTGAACGAATATAAGCGCGAAGCCTTCTCGCTGTTCGAGGATATGCTCTATCGCCTGCGCGAACAGACCACCTCGACCCTGTCGCACATGATGCTGCAGATGCAGACACCCGAAAGCGCGCTGATGGGCGGGGGCGAGAGTGCTGCCCTCGACTTCCAGCCGGATCCGGCGCTGCTCGACCAGCGCGATGCCAATGGCCTCGTGAATTTCCAGGGCGCGATCATCGATCCGGTGAACCCCGCCACCTGGACCGGCCTGTCGCGCAATGCCTCCTGCCCCTGCGGGTCGGGCAAGAAGTACAAGCACTGCCACGGCGTTGCCTAACACTTGACGGCATAGGACTGCCAGACGGGCGTCTCGAAAGAGGCGCCCGTTTTGTTTTTGGTCCCGCCGTCACCTCAAATGAACTGTCATCCCGGGCCTGACCCGGGATCCGACCGTTGGCAGTTGCAGCGCGACGACGCCTCAGATCGCCTTCTGAATTCGGCCGGATTCCGGCTCAAGGCCGGGATGACAGTGTTTTTGAATCCGCACCGTCCCACTCACCACGGCGGTCAAATCACAAACATTGAATGACAGATATTGAAATCTGTCATTCAATGTTTTATATCCCTCTCATCGCACCCCGATGGAGAGATTTCCGATGAACACCCGTACCCTTGGATCCGTTCCCGTTTCCGCCGTTGGCCTGGGCTGCATGGGCATGACCAGCTTCTATGGCGCTGCCGACCGCCAGGAGAGCATCGCCACCATCCATGCCGCGCTTGAGGCCGGTGTCACCCTGCTCGATACCGGCGACTTCTATGCGATGGGCGAGAATGAACTGCTGATCCGCGACGCCCTGACCGGCAGCGCCAAGCGCGATAAGGCCCTGGTCAGCGTCAAGTTCGGCGCCCTGCGCGGGCCGGACGAAGGCTGGCTGGGCTTCGACTCGCGCCCCGCCGCCGTCAAGACTTTCGCCGCTTATAGCCTGAAGCGCCTGGGCGTCGATCATATCGACATCTACCGCCCCGCCCGCCTGGATCCGAATGTGCCTATTGAAGATACCATCGGCGCCATTGGCGATCTGGTGAAGGCAGGCTACGTGCGCCATATTGGCCTGTCGGAAGTGGGCTCGGAAACCATCCGCCGGGCCGCCGCCGTGCATCCGATTGCCGATCTGCAGATCGAATATTCGCTGATCTCGCGCGGGCTCGAAGGGCCGCTGCTGGAGACACTGCGCAGCCTCAATATCGGCGTCACCGCCTATGGCGTGCTGTCGCGCGGCCTGATCAGCGGCCACTGGACGAAGGAGAGCGGCACCAATGACTATCGCGGGCATCTGCCGCGCTTCGAAGGCGAAAACCTGACGCAGAATCTGAAACTCGTCGACGCCTTGCGGGTTGTCGCCGAGGCAAAGGGTGTCACCGTGGCACAGATCGCTATCGGCTGGGTCATGGCCCAGGGGCAGGACATCGTGCCGCTGATCGGCGCACGCACCCGCAATCGCCTGACGGAATCCCTCGCCGCTGTTGACCTCCAGCTCTCGGCAGACGATCTTGCCCGGATCGAAGCGGCGATGCCTGCCCATGCGGCAGTCGGCGGCCGCTATCCCGACTATCATATGAGCACGCTGGACAGCGAACGAGGCTGATGAACGACACGGTTCTGACACCGACCAAGATCCTGGATACGGCGGAGGATGTCCTCCGCCGGTTCGGACCGACCAAGACTACCGTCGTCGATGTGGCGCGGGCGCTGGGTGTCAGCCATGGCAGCGTCTATCGCCATTTCGCGAGCAAGGCCGAGTTGCGCAACGCGGTTGCCGAACGCTGGCTGCTGCGGGTCTCGGACCCGCTCGAAGAATTCGCCACCGCCAAGGGTCCGGCGCTGGACCGGCTGCACCGCTGGTTCCATGCGCTGATGACGTCCAAGCGCCAGAAGGTCGGCGCGGATCCGGAGATGTTCGCCACCTACAGCGCCCTCGCGTCGGAATCCGGCGACGTGATTGCCGAGCATATCGCCCATCTTCAGGGCCAGATCGCCCGCATACTGCAGGATGGCATCGACGCCCGCGAGATCGCCCCGATGGATGCAGGTGCGACGGCGCAGGCGATCTTCCGCGCCACCAGCTTCTACCATCACCCGATGCACGCCACCGCCTGGAGCGATCCCGGAATCGACCGGTCGTTCGAGGCGCTCTGGCGTCTGCTGGTCAAGGGGCTGATGCCGCGGTAGGGGGCGGTTTTTCCATGATGGCTGTCATCCCGGACTTGATCCGGGATCCGGCCGAAGTTGGTTGCGGATCACTACCGCCTGAGAACTGCCACTTCATTTGGCCGGATCCCGGCTCGGGGGCCGGGATGACAGAGTTATTTTTCAGCCCCTAAGCCGGATCGAACACCCGATCATGCTGCAGGGACGGAACCCGGCCGCGCGCAGCAATCACCTCATCAAGATCGAGGTCGGCATAGATGATCTCGGCATCCTGCCCGCCATCGGCCAGCACCTCGCCCCAGGGGGAAACCACGAGACTATGGCCATAGGTCCGGCGCCCCTCGGCATGGCTCCCGGTCTGGGCCGGGGCCAGGACGAAGCACCCCGTCTCAATAGCGCGGGCGCGCAGCAGCACGTGCCAATGCGCCTCGCCGGTCGGCACAGTGAAGGCCGACGGCATGGTGAGGATCGACGCCCCCGCCTTGGCGAGGCTACGATAGAGCTGCGGGAAACGCATGTCGTAGCAGATGCTGAGACCGATCTTGCCGAACTCCGTCTCCGCGACCACCGCGCGTTCGCCGGGGGCAAAGGTCGCGCTTTCGCGATAGCGCTCGCCATTAGGCAGATCGACATCGAAAAGATGGATCTTCTCATAGCGTGCCGCGATTTTGCCGTCAGGGGAAAACAGCAGGGAGCGGTTGGCCATGCGGCCGTCAGGCAATTTGGCGGCGATGGATCCGGCCAGCAGCCAGGTCTTGGTTTCCTGGGCCAGCTTGGAGAAAAGCGGCGGTAGAGGATGGTCTTCCTCCGCCCGCGCCTTTTCAATATGCAGCTCGCGCTTGGGTTCCAGCATGGCGCAGTTTTCCGGCGCCAGGATGAAGCGGGCGCCTTTGCTGGCGGCATCCCGGATATGGTCGGACAGCCAGTCGAGGTTCGGACCGAATTCCCGTTCCGCCGTCTGCTGCAGCAACGCCACCTTCACCATACGTCAGGCCGCCAGCAGGGGATCGAGACCGCCCTTGGCATCCAAGGCATGGATATCGTCGCTGCCGCCGATCAGCTTGCCGTCGATGAAGATCTGCGGCACCGAATTCTTGCCGCCGGTACGCTCGCGCATCGCAGCGCGCAGCTTGGGCTCGGCCACCACATCGATCTCGGTCCAGGTGACACCCTTGCTGGTCAGCAGCCGCTTGGCGCGGGCGCAATAGGGGCAGAAGGGATCGATATACATTTCAATCTGGGCCACGGGCGAACTCCTGAAAACAACGGCCTCAAATAGCGCAACGCGCGATAGGCCAAACACAAACAAGCCTCAAATAGCGCGAAGCACGATAGGGCAAGACATCGGCCTCAAGCAGCGCAAAGCGCGTTAGGCCAACATACACAAGTCCTAGGATGGGGAGCCGGTGGCCTCGGGTCAATCCTCGGACAGCGGAACCCTGGCCAGTGTCACCGCGTCGACCGTCTTTGCCCCGCCCCGCCGCAGTACCCGTGCCAGCTCTTCCAGAGTCGCGCCGGACGTGAGCACATCGTCGACCAGCAAGATACGCTTGCCCACGATATCCGCACGGGCACGCAGAGCAAAAACGCCCTTCAGCAACCGCATTCGCTGACCGGCGGTGTGCCCGCCCAGCGCCGGGGTTGACCGGATTCGGCGCAGCAGCGAGACATCCACTGGCTTATTGGTCAGGCGGCCCAGGTGCCGCGCCAGCAGAGCCGCCTGATTATAGCCGCGTCGCATCAGGCGGAAGCGATGCAGCGGCACCGGCACGATGACATCCACCTCCGGCATCAAGTCGGCTGCCGCCCGCGCCAGCCATCCGGCATAGGCGGGCGCCCCATCAAACCGGCCGCCGTGTTTGAAACGCAGGATAAGCCCCCGACTGTCGTCGTCGTAGAAGAACGCGGAACGCACGCGATGCAGCTTCAACCGCCGCCGCGCGCAGGCTGTGCAATCTTCGTCGGCAAGCGCCTTGGGCCAGCCGCAATCATCGCAAAGCGGGGCTGAAATGAACCGGACGTTGTTCCAGCAGGCGGGGCAGAGCGCGCCGGGGTCGCTGACCGGATCGCGGCAGTTGAGGCAGCGCGGCGGCAACAGCAGGTCGAGGACGGCGCGGCCCATCCGCTTTATCAGACGGGCCGCAGACAATCTCAATCGCCGTTCTTCAGGACACGGATCAGCGCGACTGCCATCTTCAGGCGATCGAGCGGGAGGTCCTTGGCGATGGCAATGAGTTCGGAAAGATCATCCGTCGCCTTGTCAGGAAACAGCTCTGTCGGCTCGGGCAGCAGGCTGCGCAGAGAGATGCCAAGGGCACCTGCGATGAGAACGAGACTTCTGAAACTCGGCACCGACAGGCCGCGCTCGATATCTGAAATGGCCCCCAGCCGGAGACCGCATCCGTCAGCTAGAGCTTCCTGGCTCAATTGCTGGCGTTTACGTTCGCTCCTGATGCGATGCCCGAGAACCTTCAGGCTATCCGCCAGCAGATCGTTAAATGACGCTTCCATGGCTGGATGGTCTGCATGGCTCGAGTGGGCGTCCACCTTCCTACAGGATGAAATTTTTGTTTAATTCATCCTGTAGAATTGATTTTTATCCGCCTCTCATTTCAAACAAGAACCGTCATCCCGGCCGTAGAGCCGGGATCTCGTGTGGCCGACCTCAGCCCGGCCTCTCGACGCGGTCCGTCTACGCGAGATCCCGGATCAAGTCCGGGATGACGAGTTCTTATGAGGATACGCCGCCAGAAGAGGTTGAGCCCGCCCCCTCGTTATCCACAAGGCCGCATCCTAAATAATGGGCAGGACGACGAGCATCCCCTATGGTCTGTTACGTCCGAACGATTGCCATCCCCCGCGCCAGCGTAAGCCGAGGAAGCCTTAGCGTGTCCAGTTCCAATCCCAAGCCGCCCAGCCCGATCCGCACCCTCGCCCCCTATCTCTGGCCCAAGGGCGAAGCGGAGCTGAAGACCCGCGTGGTGATAGCGCTGCTGTGCCTGCTGGCGGCCAAGATCCTCAGCGTTCAGGTGCCGATGGGTCTGAAATGGATCATCGACGATCTGACACCCAAGACCGGCGCCGTCGCGGCCATCGTGCTGCCCGTGGCTCTGATCGTGGGCTATGGGCTGCTGCGCGTGGTCAGCCAGGCCTTCGGAGAATTGCGCGATGCCCTGTTCGCCAAAGTCTCCCAGCGGGCAATCCGTCGCGTGGGGCTGGAGACGTTTCGGCATCTGCATGCGCTGTCGCTGCGCTTCCATCTGGACCGGCAGACCGGCGGCATGTCGCGCGCCATCGAGCGCGGCACCAAGGGCATCGAATTCCTGCTGCAGTTCATGCTGTTCAACATCTTGCCGACGCTGCTGGAGATTCTGCTGGTCTGCGGCATTCTCTGGAGCCTGTACGCCGCCGAATTCGCCATCGTCACCTTCGTGACGATCATCGGCTATATTGTCTTCACCATCGCGGTCACCGAATGGCGCACGAAATATCGGCGCGAGATGAACGAGAAGGACCAGGAAGCCTCCACCAAAGCCGTGGACAGTTTGCTGAACTACGAGACGGTCAAATATTTCGGCAATGAGGAGCACGAAGCCCGCCGCTTCGATGTCGCGCTTCAGGCTTATGAAGGGGCGGCGGTCAAAAGCCAGACCACCCTCTCGGCCCTGAACGTCGGCCAGGGCATCATCATCTCCGCCGGTCTGATCGCCGTCATGATCATGGCGGGTCAGGGGGTCGTGAACGGCACGATGACGGTTGGCGACTTCGTGCTGGTGAACGGCTATCTGATCCAGCTCTATCTGCCGCTCAATTTCCTGGGCTTCGTCTATCGCCAGATCCGCCAGTCCCTGACCGATATGGAGCAGATGTTCTCGCTACTGCGGGTCGACCGCGAGGTGGCGGACGAACCCGATGCCACGGACATGCAGCCGGGCGGCGGCGAAGTCGTCTTCGAGGATGTGCATTTCGCCTATGACGTCCGGCGCGAGGTGCTGAAGGGTGTCAGCTTCAGCATTCCGGCAGGCAATACCGTCGCCGTAGTGGGATCGAGCGGCGCTGGCAAATCCACCCTGTCCCGCCTGCTCTATCGCTTCTACGACATCACCGCCGGGGCCATCCGCATCGACGGTCAGGATATCCGGCACGTCAGGCAGACCAGCCTGCGCCAGAATATCGGCATCGTTCCCCAGGACACGGTCCTGTTTAACGACACCATCTTCTACAACATCCTCTACGGTCGCCCCGATGCCACCCCGGCAGAGGTCGAGAATGCCGCCAAGCTGGCGCGCATCCATGATTTCATCATCCAGCAACCCGACGGTTATCAGACCAAGGTTGGCGAGCGCGGCTTGAAGCTGTCGGGCGGCGAGAAGCAGCGCGTCGCCATCGCCCGCGTCATCCTGAAACGCGCCCGGGTGTTGATTTTCGACGAGGCAACCTCCGCCCTCGATACCAAGACCGAAAAAGCCATTCAGGAGAGTCTCGATCAAGTATCGACGGGCGTCACCACGCTGATCATTGCGCACCGATTATCCACGATTGTGAATTCGGATGAGATTATCGTGCTGGAAGACGGGCAGGTCGCAGAACGGGGCCGTCATGCGGATCTTTTGGCCCTGAATGGCGTTTATTCCCGGATGTGGGCCCAACAGCTTGAAGCGCGCGAACAGGACACACCTGAAGCGCCAGAGGCTGGACAGGAGCCTGCTTCCGCACTATATTAGAATTATTCTAAAAGAAAAATCCCAAGGAGACACCCCATGGCCGCCAAGAACACCACCAAAGACGTTGCCGATAAGCTCTCGGTCCTGCTGGCGGACAGCTACATCCTGACCCTCAAGACCCAGGCCTACCACTGGAACGTGAAGGGCGAGCATTTCGCAGCCCTCCATAAGATGTTCGAGGAGCAGTACAACGAGCTTGCCCCCGCCATCGACGAAGTGGCCGAGCGGATCCGCGCCCTGGGTCAGATCACCCCGGCTTCGTTCGATGAATTCTCCAAGCTGTCGTCGGTCAAGAGCACCGGCGGCCAGCCCAAGTGGACCGAGATGGTCGAGAACCTGCTGAAGGATCACAAGACCGCCGCCGCCTCGGCGCGCACTGTGATCGAAGCTGCCGAGGCCGTGGACGATAGCGTCTCGGCCGATCTGGCGACCGAGCGCGTCGCGTTCCATGACAAGACGATCTGGATGCTGGGCGCCCTCGTCAGCTAAGCTCTGCGCCAATCGCGTGGGACATAAGGGCCGCCCCGCCAGGGTGGCCCTTTTTCTTAGGACCGAGCATGCCAGACCTACCGCTTCTCGATGAGGTACTCGCCGGGCGCCGCCGGGCGCTGGCGCGTCTGATTACGCTGATCGAATCGAGCCGCCCGGACCATCGCACCCAGGCCGAGGCTATGCTCGACCAGCTGTCGCCCCATACCGGCGGCGCGATCCGCGTCGGCATCTCGGGCGTTCCTGGCGTCGGCAAAAGCAGCTTCATCGAGAGCATCGGGCTATATCTGATCGAGCAGGGCCACAAGGTCGCGGTGCTGGCCGTCGATCCCTCCTCGCGCCGGACCGGCGGCTCGATCCTGGGTGACAAGACCCGCATGGAGCATCTGGCCCGCAACGAGGGCGCCTTTATCCGCCCCTCCCCTTCCGGCGGGACCCTTGGCGGCGTCGCCCGGCGCACGGCCGAAAGCATCCTGGCGGTCGAGGCCGCAGGATACGACGTGGTGATCATCGAAACGGTTGGGGTCGGCCAGTCGGAAACCGCCGTCGCCGACATGTCGGACGTGTTCCTGCTACTGCTGCAACCGGGCGCGGGCGATGATTTGCAGGGCATCAAAAAGGGTATCGTCGAGCTGGCGGATCTGATCGTCGTCAATAAGGCCGACGGAGATCTGGCCAATGCCGCTACCCGCGCCGTGGCCGATTATCGTGCCGCCCTGCATCTGCTGCGCCCGGCCAGCAAACATTGGAGCCCGCCGGTCCTGGCCGCCAGCGCCGCCACGGGCATGGGCCTGCCCGAAGTCTGGCAGAAGATCGGCGCCTATGCCGAAACCATGAAGCGCGAGGGCCTGTGGCAGACGCGGCGGGAAGAACAGGCCGTGGGTCGCCTCTGGGCCGAGGTCACCGATGCGCTGGTCAGCGATCTTAAAGCCGCACCGAAGGTCGGGGCCGAGCTACCGGGCCTGCTGGGCGACGTTCGCTCCGGCCGCCTGTCTCCCACAGGAGCCGCCAGGCGGCTGATCGCGGCGTTCAGGGGGTAAAATCCCCAATGAGCCCTGGGATGACGAGGTCTCTTTGGAATATGCCCCAAAAGAAAAGCCCCGGCTCTTTCGAACCGGGGCAGTCGGGGGAGGAAGGGGCTCCCGACGAACCTAGTGAACGTGCGCTTCCGGGAGCACAAAGCGCCGTTAGCTGCATTACCACCAACATAAAGTCCTTCAGTCTTCACGCCTCAAGTAGACCAATGCAAACCCGCCTCAAGTAGGCCAAAGCCCGATAGGCGAGCGCAAAGAATCCCTAGCGGATTACCGGCTGGAAGCGCGGCAGACCCACGGCATCGCGCAGCGAGGCTTCCTTTTCGGCCAGCAGACGCTGGATCGCTTCGCGGGCATAGTGGCTCTTGGTACGGCCGGTGGCGCGGGCCAGATCCGCCAGACGGCGTTCCAGATCGGCTTCCACACGGACGGTCAGCATCACCTGACTATCCACAGCCTTCACAGACATCGGCTTGCGGGCCGTGCTTTCGTACAATTGACCGGTCATGCGTCGATACCTTCTCTGATCGTGGTTCGGAGGGCATCGAGCGGGACCGGACGGCCTTGACGCTCGATGTGCCAGAAAGTCCAGCCGTTGCAGCTGGGCAGATGTTGCAATTGTGCTGCAACCTGATGGATGGAGCCGCGCGCTGCGTCCGAGGCAAGGCTGCCGTCGGCATGGACACGGGCGGTATAACGGCGGCGGAGATCGAACAAAGTCTCGCCGGGGCGGATCAGCCCGCGTTCGACGAGATTGCCGAACGGAACCCGCGGTTCATCGCGCCGCGCCGGGGTAATCGTCACCGCTTCCTTCGACGCCGGCAGCACCGAGTCGATACGGGCGGCAGCGGCCATGGCGTAGGCCGGATCGCGCTCGATACCGATGAAGTTCCGGTGCAGGCGTTTGGCGACGGCGCCGGTGGTGCCGGTGCCGAAGAAGGGATCGAGGATCACATCGCCGGTCCGGGTCGAGGACATAATGACCCGCCAGAGCAGCGCCTCGGGCTTCTGCGTCGGATGCAGCTTGCGACCGCCGGTCTTCAGGCGTTCGGCACCGGTGCAGAGCGGCAGGGTCCAGTCGGACCGCATCTGTACATCATCATTGGCCATCTTCATGGCCGCGTAGTTGAAGGTGTACTTGCTAGTCTTTGATTTTGCTGCCCAAATCAGCGTTTCATGCGCGTTGGTGAAACGGCGTCCGCGGAAGTTCGGCATCGGGTTGGATTTGTGCCAGATCACGTCGTTCAGCATCCAGTAACCCTGGTCCTGAAGGATCGTGCCGAGGCGGAAGATATTATGATACGAGCCCATCACCCAGATGGTGCCGTCTTCCTTCAGAACCCGGCGGCATTCGGCCAGCCACTGCTTGGCGAAGGCGTCATGGGCCTGGAAATCCCCCAGTTTGTCCCACTCTGCATCCACGCCGTCGACGCGGCTATTGTCCGGGCGGGTCAGATCGCCGCCCAACTGGAGATTGTAGGGAGGATCGGCAAAGACAACGTCGACGCTGTTATCGGGAATGTCCCGCAGCTTTTCGATGCAATCTCCAACCAGGATCCGGTTGAGAGGAAGTGTGTCATGGCTCGTCATACCGCCGAGCATGTGCATGACACCGTATGACCGTCAAGAATATTTTTTCAACAAATCAGCTACTTAGTCGATTATGTGAAAGTGAAGCCTTCGGAGTTGTCCCCAGCTATAGTGTTGGATGAACTTCCCATCGCTAAGTCTTGGGTTCCACAGGGGTTGCGGCCAAAAGATCACGGATCGGCGCGAAGCTCTTCCGATGGTGCCGCGTTACACCAAAAAGCCGCAAAGCGGACAGATGATCGGGGACCGGATATCCGGCGTTGCGCGCCCAACCATAGGCCGGATAGCGCAGGGCAAGCCGCTTCATCCCCTCGTCCCGCAGCACCTTGGCCAGGATCGAGGCAGCGGCGATGGACAGGCAGCGCGCATCCCCCTTCACCACCGCCGTCCCCGGGCAGGGCATCCCCGGCGGCAGGCGATTACCGTCGATCAGCAGATGATCGGGCGCCACCGGCAGGCGCGCCACCGCCCGGCGCATCGCGAGATAAGTGGCTTGCAGGATGTTGATCCGCTCGATTTCCGCAACGCTGGCTGCCGCCACGGCAAACCAGATCGACCGTCCCGCCTCAGCCCGTAGGCCCAGGGCAATCTCGGTACGCTGGGCCTCATTGAGGGCTTTGGAATCGGCAAGACGCCCGAGCAGCGCCGGCGGCATGAGAACCGGATCCAGAATGGCCGCAGCAGCCATGACAGGACCAGCCAGGGGTCCTCGGCCCACCTCGTCAACACCGGCCACACGCCCACCCAGCGCCGACTCCATGGTGAAGTCGGGCGGCGCCAGCTTTAGCGGCTTATCGGCAGAAGTTTTGCCATTTCGCTTGTCGCGTCCCATCCCAGACCTTCATAGAGCGGGCGACCGGCTTTCGTCGCGTGCAAAATAAGGTAAGAAAGCCCGCGCCGTTCCGCTTCGGCCTCTGCCTCCGCCATCAGGCGTTTGGCCAACCCACGACCACGATGTAATGGGTCCACGAACACATTTAGGATATAGCCGCGCCGCCCATCGGTCGGATGACTGGGGTGAGGGGGCCAGTCGATCACCATCATGCCCAGGCCCGCGACCACGTCACCGCCGCTCTCGATCGCCCATCCGAAGTAACTGCCGTCGGCAAGACGGGGCGTCAGCCAGGCCCTGAAAGGATCCGCCATCGCCGCCAATACCTCGGCAGGACGCCCGGATTCGCCGAACATCAAGCGGCGGTGCGTGCAGATAAGATCGAGGTCACCTGCGTCTAGAGGCCGCAGAACAAGAGCCGGATCCATTCCGACGCTCACTTGTCGCCCGGCTCGCCCTTATCCTTAGATTCTTTGCGGCGCATCATCACGAAACGTTCAAAAACTGTAGAGTCGTCTTCCGCTTCGTTAGGGGTGATCACCCCGAGCGTACCGCCCGTCACGCGCTTCTGACGCTCTTCGACCAGGCGTTCCATTTCCCGCGCCTTGGCGGCTGGCCCTTTGCCAGCAATGCCCTGATCTTCAAAAATCTTTTCCTGAAGCACTCGACGGCCAACAAAGGTTTCCGACACGGGGTCAAAGCGCTCTTTCACTACACGCCAAGAGACTTTCCGCCGTGCAACAAGGTTCTTCACATACCCAATGGCATCCGCCTCTGTCTCAAACGAGGCCAACATTTTCCACTCCTGATCGGGCCGGACATACACTTCGTAGATTTCCATGGCCTTCATCTTTTGTTAACCTCTCGGACATCACGCAGGCGGAATGATCAAGTTAGCGTTCTTATCACGGTGATGTTACACCGGAAGATGCCAGAAGGGCAGCGGAGTAGGGCATGGCACGCATTATTGAAAAACGTAGCATCTCCCAAGAGGTCATCGACCGCTACTGCGAGCAGCTCGAAAAAATTCGCAACAAGGATCGCGGGGTCGAAGTGGTCAGCTTCAACCGCTGCGACTTCAGCAATCTCAGCTTTGCTGAAAAGAATTTTGACACGATGGACGCTCCTGGCAGCCTGTTCATCAATGGAGACTTCACAAAAGCATCACTGAAAGAAGCCAACTTCTATTCCGGTGATCTACGCGGAGCAAACCTGTCGAAAGCCGATCTGACGGGGGCCGATCTGCGCGGTGCGATCCTCCGCTCATCCGACCTCCAGGGTGCCAAGCTGCAGAATGCTAAGCTCCAGGGCGGAACGATGCTGGTGCCGGACGAAGATGGCAATCTGGTCGCCCATAATGCCGAAGCAAAACGCGAAGGCATGGGCGCCCGCCCCATGGAGCTACCCGCTGCCGGTAAATCGCTGATCCGCGACACGCTGATGACCGACAGCAACCTGTCTGGCGCCAACCTGACGGATGCCGATATCGCCTTTACCGATCTGTCGGGCGCCAATCTTAAGGGCGCCGATCTTTCACGCGTGAATTTGTCCGGCGCCCGGTTGATCGGCACCGACTTGACAGGCGCCAATCTGGCCGGGGCACGATTGGCGGGCGCCAACCTCGCGACCGCCGTCTTCGAAGAAAGCCAGCTTGCGACCTGCGACAAGACCGGTATCGTGTTCACTGCCAAACCGACCGATCTGCCCAAGAAGATCAGCAAGATGATCGAAGAGCATCTCGTCTGGCTGGACAATGTTGGCCGTCGGGGCGCGCAACTGGACCTGTCGACCCTGGACATCACTGAATGCGACATCGCGGGAAAGGACGTATCCGCTGCAATGCTGCGGGCCTGCGTTATGTCTCGCATGAACCTCAAAGGCACCCAATTCACGGCAGCCGATCTTGGCGGATCGGACCTGACAGGCGCCATTTTGATTAAGGCCGACCTGCGCGGCGCCAATCTTCAACGCGCCAAACTGAATGCAGCCGACCTAAGCGAAGCGAACCTGGGGCATCTTAAGATCGCAGGGAAAAAAGAAGCCGTTATTGGTGCAAATCTTGCGAACGCTAAACTAAAAGGTGCAAAATTGGCCAACGCCAAATTGGCCTATGGCATCTTCGACGAAGCCGATCTGTCGGGCTGCGATCTTCGCGGTGCTGACCTGTCGGGTGCAAGTTTCAGACGCGCCATCCTGCAGGATGCCGACCTCAGGGGCGCGATCATCGACAACGCCGACTTTCGCGGCGCCTTTGGAATGAGGTTTTAAGCATGGCCCCTACGGATCGCGTAATTATCGACCGCCGCATGTACGGCCCCGAGGAGACGATCCTCAAGGAGGGCGAGAAGGGGTATCATTTCTATATCGTCGAAAGCGGCATGGTCGAAGTCTTCAAGATCGACACGGACGGCAAACCCATGGTCCTGGGCCGCGTCGGGCCGGGCGGTATCTTCGGTGAGATGGCGATCATCGACGACAGCCCGCGCATGGCCAGCGTCAAGGCCGTACAGGGGACGACCGTCAAGGTTTTCCCGCGCGATTATCTCGACCAGCGCCTGACCAAGGCCGATCCGGTCGTCCGCGCCATTCTTAAAGTGTTCGTCGGCCACATCCGATTTCTGAGCGATCTGCAGCTTAAGCAGGGTTTCAATATTCCGCAGCCGGCAGTCAAGGTCAGCAACGATAGCGAGCCAAGCTGAACTAATCTCACTCCCTGCGGCGTCGCCCTGATCTGCAGATGCGACGCCAAGAGAACCGAAAGAGCGGCTGATGATTTCAGCCGCTTTTTTTTCGCTTTCTTTCCTTCCGTCAAGAGAAGGACGAATTTCCTTCACCATCGCTGTCGCTTGAAAACTTCTCCTCACCCCACCCTACTTTTTGCCTACCCATGGAAAGGAGAAAAGTTAACGTCCTTCCGAAATCGTTAATCTCGTTAACGGTTTTTAAATGCATTTGACTCATGGCTGCTCGGCATTTTATATAATTGTCGTAGGGTTCGAGGGGTGAGACAAATCCCCTGCAACACACAGACTGACGTTACAGGCAAAAGGTGGTTAACATGTCCCCAAGACATACAATTATGGATCGCCGTATCTATCACCCTGATGACGTCATCATTAAAGAGGGTGAGAAAGGTTATCAGTTCTACATTGTAGAATCTGGCCTTGTTGAAGTTTTCAAGATCGGTGGGGACGGCTTCCCGGTAGTTGTCGGCCGTATTGGCGCTGGCGGTATTTTCGGCGAAATGTCGATCATTGACGGCGCCGAACGCATGGCGAGCGTCCGCGCCGTTCAGACAACCGTTGTTAAGGCTTTGCCGCGCGATTATCTCGATAAGCGCCTTGCCAAGTTGGACCCCGTTGTCCGTGGCATCCTCAAGGTCTTCTCCGGCCACATCCGTTTCCTGACGGAACTGCAGGCACAGCAAGGCATGAGCCTGCCGCCGACCGAGCGCCCCGTCGAAGATCCGGCGCTGCTGCACTACTACAACTGACGCCCGCCCTGTCGTCAGCCCAAAACCCCCGCCCCGTCCGGCGGGGGTTTTTGTTTGCGCGGTTCGCTTTAGAGTTCGTTTAGGTTCTAAAGAGCTAAGGCGCGCGCGGTTTGTTCGGGATCCACATTGCCGCCGCTCAAGACCAGGGCAATCGTCCGGCCTTTCGCAGATATCTTTCCTGACAGCAGGGCCGCCAGCGACACAGCGCCCCCTGGCTCCACGACCAGCTTCATCGTGCGGAACGCATAGGCCATCGCCTGCAATACTTCCTCGTCGCTGACGACATAGCCGCCCGCCAGCCGACGGCTGTTAATAGTGAAGGTGATCTCTCCTGGAACCGGCGACAGCAAGGCGTCGCAGATCGAAGACGCCCCCGATGGATTCTTCAGTCGCTCCCCGGCCCGGAGCGAGCGGGCGTGATCGTCAAAACCCTCGGGCTCGGCTGCAAAGACCTTTGTTGAAGGCATGCTGGCCTGCACACCCGTGGCGACACCGGCAATCAGCCCCCCACCGGAAACATTCACCACCACCTCATCCAGCGCCAGCCCCATCGCCTTGGCGTCGGCCGCGATCTCCAGCCCCACGGTGCCCTGGCCCGCGATGATCCGCACGTCATCAAAAGGCGGGATGATTGCCGCCCCTCCCCGATCCGCGGCAATCTTGCGGCCAATAGCCTCGCGATCCTCGGACCAGCGATCATAGGTCACGACTTCGGCGCCATAGGAACGCGTAGCAGCAATCTTCGGCTGCGGCGCATCGGCGGGCATAACGATGACGGTCGGGATCCCCAGCAACCGTCCAGCGAGGGCTACCCCCTGAGCATGATTTCCCGACGACCAGGCGACGACCCCGGCCTTCTTCTCGTTATCGGAGAGGGACGAGAGGGCGTTATAGGCGCCACGGAATTTGAAGGATCCGGTCCGCTGCAGCATCTCCGGTTTGATGAGAATGCGGCCACCGGTCAATTCATCGAGCGCAGGAAACCGCAGCAGCGGGGTGCGCACCGCCTCGCCCGTGATCCGGCGCGCGGCGGCTTCGATATCGTCGATACTGATGGGGAAGGCGGGCTGGGAAACCATCGGCTGAACCACTCATGGGAAAGGGAATTGCCCGCTCATAGGGCAATATTCCCCGCCCCTAGTCCAGCAATGCCTCGGGTCAGGCAGGCATGCTCGGCGGGGTGGACATATGAAGATCACCCGCCGTCACCTGACCATTTTCGATGATCGCCACCATGTAACCAGCGCCTGGAATGCTCCCATTGTTGTCATAATAGAGCTTTCCGCCGCCGCTGCCGTTATCCCAGAAGACGAAACGCGGCGCGCTTGATCCGCCAGTCCCATCGTAGTCGGCACCGCCCGCCATGGTGATGAAGTTCGAGACCGCGCTCGGGTCGAAATCACTATATTGGTTGAACCAAAAACTGTTCTGGCCCGACACGAAATTTTCGATCGTGTCATTACCGTCCAGCTTGCTGTGGTAGTAGAAAGAATCGGTGCCCAGCGCTGCGCCGATGAACTTATCGTGACCGGAACCGCCGATCAGCAAATCATTGCCGGAACCGCCTGAAAGCACATCGCTCCCCGCGCCGCCCGCCAGCCAATCGTTACCGCTGCCGCCAATAAGGGTGTCATTGAAGACGCCACCATCCAGCGTGTCGTTACCAGCCCCGCCCCACAGCTTATCTGTACTAGCGCCGCCGGATATCTCGTCATTGCCATAGCCGCCGGTGATCACGTCCGCATTTGCGGTACCGGTGATGACCATGTCGTTGCCGATAGCCGCGGCGTTAAGCTTCAGCCCCTTTGTACCCGTATAGGGAGTATAATAGTCCTCGCCGGTGCTGACGTGGAATGTGACCGCGGGGTTGGTCGCAATCGAATAAAGCTCGATCTGCGGTGCGGCATCCAGAACGCCGGCACCGATATAAATCTGCTGGAACGTCTGATCGGGAATAGCCGTCATGGCTGTGACGTCAACCATCACAAACTCGACGCTGTCGAGGACCACATCGAAAGCGACATGACCGCCACTCGTCGCCTCGGTCAAGAACCCGATCAACGTGTCACTACCGGCGCCGCCGATGACCGTTGACGTCATTGACGGGGTACCATCGCAACTATCGTAGCCGAGGCGGCCCACCGCCATAATATCGTTACCGTCACCACCGTCGATATAGTCAGCACCGGTCAAACCTAGAATAAGATCGCTGCCTCCCATGCCATAGAGCTTATCCGCACCGACCGTGCCGATCAGCACTTCATCACGATGCGTGCCGATTATCAGGCTACCGTTCAAGGTCGGAGTGACGGGATCAGGCCCTGGACCAGGACCCGGCCCTGGACCAGGACCCGGCTCTTCACCGTCGCCGCCGTCGCCGTCGCCATTGTCCCCGCCATTGTCGCCACCGTTGCCACCCTGGCCATTTCCGGTATTGGTGTTGCCGCGACCGACGACGCCGCTGCCACGTCCGGAGGATCCTGACGTGGCACCCGGTGTATATGTCTCAAAACTAGGGGTCGCCGCATTATCCGGGGTTTCATCCAGAAAATCGAGCGACACCCCATCAAGTGTCGTCACCACGACCTTGACCGTTCCATCCGCCCCTTCAGATGGGCGCGCAGCCGCTGTACTTTCAGCAGCTTGGGCCGTCGCATCACGAACCGCTGCCGCTCGTTCGGCAGACTGCGCGTCGGCTACCTGCTGGATGGCCTGAACGATCTGATCGCCAACGATGCCGTCGACAAAGGCCAGCACCTGAGCCAGCACGTCATTGAGAGCCCCCGGCAGGGTCGCAATCGGCTGCGGAGTCGTCGGCGCGCTGTTGTAGCTGGAGATCTGCAGACCGGTATTGGCTTCAGTGATGAACTGGGTACCGGCGGCATTCGAGACCACGATAGCGGCGGGGCGACCGACGGGATCGGGGAGCAGAGAGAGGACGAGGCCGTTTTCGGCATCGATTCCGCCGGCGACCTTGGTGCCACGGATGCCGATGGTGCCGACCGGGGTGCGGATGGTCATGGCATCGGTGCTGGAGGGCGCAATCTCGCCCGTCACCAGCACAAAGGCGCCTTTGAGCATCGACAGCCCTAGGGCGCCCGCCTTCGACTGCGGGTTATAGACCAGCTCGTCCAGGCGCATCTGGCCGCTTTCGCCCAGCGCAAAGGTGGTGTTGTCGACAAAGACGATACCCACTTTGCCACCTTTGGTCGTCTCGACCATATCCCCCTGGTAAACCGGGGTTCCCTTAAGGGCTGGCGAGACGGAACCGTCGACTCGGGTGATCGTGCCTTGACCGGTCACGGTGTCGATCCGGCCGATGGCCTGGGCTTCCGAGGATTGGCTCAAAAGGAGCGGTTGCAGCTGTGCAATTAAGTTTCCGCCGTCCATCTGTCGCCATCCTGCCTGTTAGAAAATCGATTCCGCGAGAATATTCTTCACCTCATCAACATTGTCGAGAGACAATCGACGCCTTATGAAAATTTGCGCGCCCATTAAGAAGAAACCCGAACGACTGAAACCCGGAATCAAAATCGATGAAGAGCGCGGAAAACTGCGCCTCAAGCTACTTCGCTTGGGGGCACCCCTACATAATTAATTAAAATCTTATCAGCGACATTAACCTTTGTGATGAGTTTTTATTAACACCCCGCCGAACCAACCGTATTCTATCGATGTAATGGGTTTCCCTTGCAGCTACTCCTGGCGTCTTTTTTTGACTGCGCCATTTGAAGGGTCAGCTATGCTACCCAAAACTCCGATTCGGAAGCGGTCCCGATGTCCACCAGTACCACAGCCACCCAATCTTCCCCTCATGCCCCCCTATCGCCCACGGCGCGGGCGCTGGTGGAGGTGGCCCTGGCGATGGGCGGCTTTGGGATCGGGACCGGGGAGTTCGCAATCATGGGCCTGCTGCCCAATGTCGCGACCGGCCTCGGTGTCACCACGCCCCAGGCGGGCCATGCAATCAGCGCCTATGCATTGGGGGTGGTCGTCGGGGCGCCGATCATCGCTGTGCTGGCGGCCAAACTGACGCGCCGCCATCTACTGCTGTTGCTGATGGCGATATTCGCCGTCGGCAATCTGGTGAGCGCTTTTGCGCCGGGATATCTGTCCTTCGTCTTCCTGCGATTCCTCACCGGCCTGCCCCATGGCGCCTATTTCGGGGTCGCCGCCCTGGTCGCCGCCTCAATGGTCGCCCCCAACCGCCGGACCCAGGCGGTTGCCCGGGTGATGACCGGCCTGACCATCGCGACCCTCGTCGGCACGCCGGTCGCCACCTGGTTTGGTCAGGAGTTGAGCTGGCGCCTGGCCTTTGGCATCGTCGGCGGTATCGGCATTCTGACCGTGGCGCTGATATGGTTCTTCCTGCCCCAGGACAAGGTGCGGCCAGGCGCAAGTCCCCTGCGCGAACTCGCCGCCTTCAAACGGAAATCGATCTGGCTGACGCTGGGGGTGGGCGCGGTCGGTTTCGGCGGTTTCTTCTCGGTCTTCAGCTATATCGCCTCCACCGCCACCGAAGTGGCGATGATGCCGACTTACCTCGTTCCGATGATCATGACGCTCTTTGGTCTAGGCTGCGTTTTGGGTAATCTGGCGGGCGCGTGGTTGGCCGATAAATCCCTGATGAAGACCATCGGCGGCACCCTGATCTGGAGCGCGTTTTTCCAGACGCTGCTGTGGCTGACCGCCAGCAACCCCTACGCCCTATCGGCCTGCGTCTTCCTCTGCGGCTGCGGGATCGCCATCGGCCCTGCCCTGCAGATCCGCCTGATGGATGTGGCAGCGGACAGCCAGACGCTGGCCGCCGCCCTCAACCATTCCGGCTTCAATATCGCCAATGCCCTGGGCGCGTGGCTAGGCGGCCTTGCCATCACCGCCGGCTACGGCTTTGCCTCAACCGGTTGGGTCGGGGCGCTGCTGGCCGTGGCAGGCATGGGCGTCTTTGCCCTGGCGGTGCAGGATGATCGGCGACGGAAAACCGCTATTCGGGTCTAAAATCCATGGCAACGCCGTTGATGCAATAGCGCAGCCCACTGGGCGGCGGGCCGTCCTCGAACACATGGCCGAGGTGGCTGCCGCAGGTCGCGCAATGGACCTCCATCCGAACCATGCCATGGCTGCGGTCGATGGTGGTTTCGACGGAACCTTCCACCGGGTCGTTGAAGCTGGGCCAGCCGGTGCCGCTTTCAAACTTGAACTTCGTCTCGAACAGCGGCTTACCGCAGCCGGCGCAGGTGAAGGTGCCTGCGCGCTTTTCCGTCAGCAAGGCGCAGGATCCGGGCCGCTCCGTCCCATGCTGCCGCATGATGCGATATTGCTCGGGCGTGAGCATCTCCCGCCATTCCGCATCGCTGCGCATCACCGGATAGGCCTTGGTCTCGGTCATCACCCTCTCCTTTGTTTGCCAGGACAGGATATGGGGACGGCACCCGCACGGTCAAAGGGCGACGCCGAAGCATCGCCCTGTTCGTTTTAGGAAAGCATGCCGCGCATGGCCCCCAGGGCGACCGTATAGCCCTTTGGTCCCAGCCCCGCGATCACCGCCGTCGCCACCTTGGAAACGAGCGAGTGGTGATAGATCTCCTCCCGCTTATGGATGTTGGAGATATGCAGCTCGATGATCGGGCCGGGGAACATCTTCAGGGCATCCAGCAGCGCGATGGAGGTGAAGGTATAGGCGGCGGGATTGATGATGATCCCCGCCCCTTCATCGATGGCCTCATGCACCCAGTCGATGAGCTGCGTTTCGCTGTTGGTCTGGCGGAATTCCAGCGGGCCGGCGCCAGCGTCGCGGCACTGGGCCTCCACTTCCGGCAGAGTGGTGGAGCCATAGATATGCGGCTCGCGCGTGCCAAGGCGATTGAGGTTTGGACCGTTCAGGATATAGATCGGCTTTGCCATTACATTACCCCTCATACCCGGCAAGACGTGGCAGCCAGAGGACGATTTCCGGCACAAAGGTCATGGCGATCAGGGCCACCAGCATCGCCAGCAGGAACGGCATGCACTCCTTCACGATCTCCTTCAGCGGCTCGCCCGTGATGTTGGTCATGATGAAGAGCAGCAGGCCGTAGGGCGGCGTGATCAGGCCGATCATGATGTTCACCACCACGACGACACCGAAATGCACCATGTCGATCCCCAGCGCCTGGGCGGTCGGGATGAAGACCGGCACCACGATCAGCAGGATGGTGGTGCCCTCCAGCACACAGCCCAGCACCAGCAGGATCAGATTGACCAGGATCAGGAAGCCAATGGGCGACAGGTCCCAGCCCGCCAGGAACACCCGCAGCGTGTCGGGGATATTCTCGACTGTGATGACGTAATTGAAGACCAGGGCACCCGCGATCAGCATCCCGATGGAGGCGGTCGATTTGGCGCTGACCAGCATCGACTTATAGAAATCGCGGAAACCAACGCTGCGATAGAGCAGGACGGAGATAAGCAAGGCATAGGCCGCCGCCACCGCTGCCGCTTCGGTCGGGGTGGTGATGCCGCCATAGATGCCGCCCAGCAGCACCACCGGCATCATTAGGGCCGGGAAGGCCCGCCAGGTGATGCCCGGCAGATCGCGTAAAGGAACCGCTTCTTCGACAGGCCAGTTCCGCGCCTTGGCCCGCCAGCTGATGATCCCCATCTGCGCCAGCCCCATCAACAGACCGGGAACGACGCCGCCCAGGAACAGGTAGCCGATGGAGGCATCGGACACGAGGGCGTAGATCACCATCGGGATAGAGGGCGGAATGATCGGACCGATGACGGCGGTCACTGCGGTCAGGGCCGCCGCAAACGGCCCCGGATAGCGACCGCCGTCGGTCATCATCTTCTGCATCATCTTGCCGGTACCGGCAGCATCGGCGATGGCCGAGCCGGACATGCCCGCGAAGATGATACTCTGCAGCACATTCACATGGGCAAGACCGCCCCGGAAACGGCCGACGATGGCGTTACAGAACGCCAGCAGACGTTCAGTCATACTGCCGAGGTTCATCAGCTCCGCCGCCAGAATGAACAGCGGTACCGCCAGCAGGATATAGCTGGTGTAGAGCCCATTCAGCAGCTGTTCGGCCGCCGTCCCCATATCGAGTCCGGCGAGCAACAGATAAAGGATCGAACCGCCGATCATCGAATGGCCGATGGGCAGACCCAGCAGGCTCAGGCCGGTGATAGTGAAGAGGCAGAGGGAAAAGGGACTGGTGAGATTCATATGCCGGATCCTGCCTTGGTCGGATCGAACGCATCGATCCCGCTGCGCCGGATGGCATTCCAGCCAATAAAGATCTGGCGGATGATGGTCGCGACGGCGAAGAGGACGTAGATCGAGAAGAGGAAGTCGAAGCGGATGCCGAGATAGTCGGACCTCTGCACCTTCATGAAGGTCACATAGTCGACAACGGCGGGCAGCGAGATCGTGTAAAGCACGATCAACGACAGAGAGGTCAGCATCACCACCACCCGGCGAGTACGTCGCCCGAGCGATCCATAGATCAGATCGAAGCGGATCTCCTCTTCATCCCGGACAACGAAGACCGCCCCCCAAAGGACGAGCCACAGCCAGCAGACGATGGTGAGTTCAGAGGTCCAGCCAATTGGAAAATCGGTCAGATACCGCAGGATAATCTGGGCGAGAAAAGCGAAGAACATGGTCGCCATAAGGGCGACAGACACGTCCTCCGCCCGCTTGTGCAACCAGCTGCACAGCGAGGCAGTTTCAAACGCCATAGGAAGTTCCGATCCAGAAAATCGCGAGGGGGTGTCGCGCGTGGCGACACCCCCAGCAGATTACATGCCGTTGATCTTGTCGACCATTCCGGCGGGCCAGCTCTTGGCGAGGTTCGAGGTCAGATACTGCTGCTGCGCATATTTGCGGAAGGCGGCCTGATCGGGCTCGTAGACCTTGAGGCCCTTGCCCTTGAAGAAGTCGGCCAGTTCCTTTTCGCGCTTCACATGCTGCTCGTTGCTCCAATCAATGACCTTATCGGCGGACGCCTGGAAAGCCTTCTGATCGGCGGGCGACATGGCGTCCCATACCTTGTTGGAGATGACCAGCACATCGAAGCCGACGAGATGCGAGGTCAGGACCACCTGCGACATCACTTCATAGAACTTCATGTTCTCGACATTCGGCAGCGGATTATCCTGCCCGTCGATGGCTCCGGTCTGCAGGCCGGTATAAACCTCGGCATAGGCCATGGGGATCGGGTTGGCGCCGATGGATTTGCCCAGGAACTGCCATGCTTCACCCGCGGGCATGCGGAGCTTGACACCCGACAGATCGGCCGGGGTCTTGATATCCTTATTCGACTTCAGGCCCACATGGCGGGCACCGAAATAGGTCGTCCCGAGGACACGGATGCCCAGCTTATCGGAAGCAAGCTTCTTGAGCTGATCGCCGACCTCGCTGTTCATCACCTTCTTCAGGTGATCGACGTCGCGGAAGAGGTAGGCCGAGGTCACGATGGACCATTCGGGGATCTGGTTGGCGATATCCTGCGGGGCGATATTGCCCATCTCCAGGTTATTGCGCTGCATGGCCACCAGCTCGGTGCCCTGCTTGAAGAGATTGCCGCCGTAATAGGGCTGGAACGCGAACTTGTCCTTGATCTCTTCGGCGAACTTCTTCGTCATCTCCGCACGGATATCCTGCTCGGAGAAAACGGCGGAGAAACGCAGCTGCGGTTTCGACTGGGCCAGAACGGCGGTCGAAGAACCAAGCGCGAGAACGGCAGTCAAGGCGAGTAACGAGCGACGAAACGGAACAAAAGTCATGGTTGTATCCTCCCAGTGGATCCCTGCGTTGAGGGGGCGATTTTTGGCAAACTATTGCCCCGGCGCCCCTATCGGGCAATAGGCAATTTCTCTTTTATCCGATATTTTTGACTTTATCGGATGCATGAACGGAACAGAATTTTGGCTGAAGCGGCGCAGAAACGGCAGAAAACCAAGGCGGTCGATATCGAAAGTTCGTCAACCGAACTTCCGCTGACGATCGCCCAGAAGGGGTTTCAGCAGATCCGTGGCGATATCATTTTCGGCCGCCTGAAGCCCGGACAGCGTCTGAAGCTGGACCAGATGACCGGAACCTATGGCGCCAGCGTCAGCACCTTGCGCGAAATCCTGTCCCGCCTGTCGTCCGAAGGCTTTGTGATCGCCGAAGGCCAGAAAGGTTTCGAAGTAGCGCCAGTTTCTCCTGCCGGATTCCGCGAGGTTGCCTCCCTGCGCCGCCTGCTGGAAAGTTTTGCGCTGGAGGCATCCTTCGCCGCCGCCGACCTGGAATGGGAAGGCGCCGTGGTGTCTGCCCACCATAAGCTAGCCCAGATGGAACGCCGGATGCTGGCCGGCGACCGGGACGATACCGAGCTTTGGAAACGTTATGATCGCGAGTTCCATCAGGCCCTGATTTCGGCCTGCGGCTCCCAGGCCCTGCTGGAAACCTACGGCACGATCTATGACCATTACCTGCGTTATCAGATGGTGGCCGTGGTCTTCCGGGGGGCAGATGCGGCGAGCGAACATCAGGCCCTGCTGGAATGCGCCCTCGCCCGCGATGCCAATAAAGCTATCGCCATCATCGCCGCCCATATCCAGCATTGCGTCGACCATACGGTCGGCCAGGGCCTGCTGGGCGAGGATCGCCCGCTGGCCCTGCCGCCACTCGATCCGGAGACTGTTGGCGATAGCGCCTATCGCCGCATCCGCAGCGACATTCTGTTCGGCCGTCTAGCACCGGGGCAGAAGCTGAAGCTGGAGCGCATGAAAGCCGATTACGGCATCGGCGTCAGCACTTTGCGCGAAATCCTGAACCGCCTCGCTTCCGAGCAGCTGGTCAGCGCGGAGGGGCAAAAAGGCTTCGAGGTTTTCCCGGTTTCCGCCGCCAACCTCAAGGAAATCGCGGCCCTGCGGCAACTTCTGGAGTGTTATGCGCTGGAGCTGTCCTTCGCCATCGGCGACATTGAGTGGGAAGGCCGGGTGGTGGCTGCCCACCACAAGCTCGCCCGCATGGAGGCGAAGATGGCCGCGGGCGATCCCACCGCCGTCGAGCCTTGGAAACGCTACGATTGGCAGTTCCATCAGGCCCTGATCTCGGCCTGCGGATCGCGCATCCTGATCGAGACCCATGCCGCGATCTTCGACAAATATCTGCGCTATCAGGTGATCGCCCTCTCCTATCGCGGCGGGATTGCCGACAAGGAGCATAAGGCCCTGCTCGACTGCGCCCTGGATCGGGATGCGACCACCGCCACCAAGGTTCTGAAAGCCCATGTGGCAGGCGGTGTCACCCACGCTTTGGCTCAAAAAAAGATCCGGTGATATCGTCTGGTATAATCAAAAATATCTGATGAAAATTGATATAGCGGTTGAACACCGAAGGCTTTGAGTGCAAATCTCCCTTCATCCAAGGGAGGGGAAAGCGCTCATGTCGGTTGTACGGCTGGGGCTAATCGGCGGAAATATCGCCGCATCCAAATCACCAATGCTGCATCGGACCGCCGGATCGATGTGCGGGCTGACCATCACCTATGAGCTTCTGATCCCCGCCGAGCGTGGTCAGAGTTTCGATCAAGTGTTCGACAGCTGCCGCGACGAGGGCTTTCGCGGGGTCAATGTGACCTATCCCTTCAAGGAGCAGGCCGTCGGCCGCGTCACCCTGGACAATCCCGATGTCGAGGCCGTGGGCGCCTGCAACACAGTGATTTTCGAAGCCCCCACACCGCGCGGCTTCAATACCGATAACTCCGGTTTCGTCGCGGCTTTCCGCGAGAATTTCGGCATCGCCAAGCCGGGCCATGTGGCGATGGCCGGGGCGGGCGGCGTCGGCAAGGCCACGGCCTCGGCCCTGGGGCGGCTGGGCGCCCGAAGCCTCGCGATCTATGACAGTGACGCCGCACGGGCTCAGGCCCTGGCGGATCGGGTACGTAGCCACTTCCCCTCGATGATGCTGATCCTCGCCGGATCGGTGGAAGAGGCGATGGACGGCGCCGACGGGCTGGTCAATTGCACCCCGCTGGGCATGGAAGGCGTGCCGGGGTCGGCTTTCCCGGACGGGAAGCTGCGCCAGGGCGTCTGGGCTTTCGATGCCGTCTATACCCCTGTCGAAACGCTGTTTGTCCAGGCCGCGCGTCGCGCAGGCCTGCATGTGATGACCGGCTACGAGCTATTCCTGCACCAGGGGATTGACGCCTTCCGCATCTTCACCGGTCAGGACATCGACAGCGGCGCGTTGCGGCGTGCCTTGAAGACACAGCAGGAGGCGGCCCTATGAAAACCTCGATTGCGACCGTTTCGATCAGCGGCGACCTGCAGGAGAAGATCGCCGCTATCGCTGCCGCCGGCTATGCCGGGGTCGAGATCTTCGAGCAGGATTTCCTGACCTTCGACGGCAGCCCGCAGGATATCGGCCGCATGGCGCGGGACCACGGACTGGAAATCACCGTCTTCCAGCCGTTCCGCGATTTCGAAGGCATGCCGGATAGCCATCGGGCGCGCACCTTCGACCGGGCCGAGCGCAAGTTCGACCTGATGCAGCAGCTTGGCACCGACCTGATGCTGATCTGCTCCAGCATCTCGCCGCTGGCTTTGGGTGGGATCGACCGGGCGGCGGCGGACTTCAACGAATTGGGCGAGCGGGCGGCAAAGCGTGGCCTGCGGGTCGGGTACGAAGCGCTGGCCTGGGGCCGCTTCGTCAACGATCACCGTGACGCCTGGGAAATCGTGCGCCGGGCCGATCATCCGAACATCGGCCTGATCCTAGACAGTTTCCACACCCTGTCGCGCAAGATCTCGCCGCAGTCGATCCGCGCCATTCCAGGCGACCGCATCTTTTTGGTCCAGCTGGCCGACGCGCCGCTGATCGAGATGGATCTGCTGCAATGGAGCCGCCATCTGCGCATGATGCCGGGCCAGGGCGATCTGCCGGTCACCGACTTTATGCGCGCCGTGGTCGCCACCGGCTATGACGGCCCCTGGTCGCTGGAGATCTTCAACGACCAGTTCCGGGGTGGATCGCCGAAGTCGATAGCCGTCGACGGCTATCGCTCCCTGCTGTTCCTGGGCGAGCAGGTGAAGGAAGAGGAACCGGCCCTGCCCGTCCCCATGCCCCCTCTGCCGCCGCGCACCGAGGTCGAGGGGGTCGAGTTCGTCGAATTCGCGACCAGCGAGAAAGAGGCAAAGGACCTTGTGGCGCTGGTTGAGGCGCTTGGTTTCCAGCGAGCCGGACGACATCGCACAAAGGATGTCACCCTCTATCGTCAGGGCGGCATCAATCTGCTGATCAATACAGCGCGCGACGGCTTCGCCCATTCCTCCTTCGCGCTGCACGGCACCTCGGCCTATGCCATCGCCCTCAAGGTGACGGATGCCGCAGCAACGGTAGAACGGGCGCGCCTGTTGGGCGCCATGCCGTTCGAGCAGCCGTCGAACCCCGGCGAGGCCAAGCTGCCCGCCATTCGGGGCGTGGGCGGTGGGATCATCTATCTGCTCGATGCCTCTGCCGACCTTGGCGCGATCTGGGAGAAGGATTTTGCCCTGGAAGCCACCGCTGTCACGGGCGCTGGGCTTGGACGGATCGACCATATTGCCCAGACGATGAACTATGAGGAGATGCTGACCTGGATCCTCTTCTACCGCTCGCTGGTCAAGGCGCAGAAGACCCCGATGGTCGATATCGTCGATCCGGCCGGGCTGATCCGCAGCCAGGTGATCGAAAGCCCCGATGGCGCCCTGCGCCTGACACTCAATGGGGCGGAGAACCGGAACACATTGGCTGGGCATTTCATTTCGGAATCCTTCGGATCGAGCATCCAGCACGTCGCCTTTTCGACAGACGATATCTTCGCGACGGCCACTGCTTTGAAGACTGCCGGTTTTAAGCCGCTCACCGTGTCCGCAAACTATTACGCCGACCTGGACGCCCGTTATCAGCTGGGCGACGCGCTTATCGCGCGCATGCAGGGTCTGGGCATTCTTTACGACCGCGATGATGCAGGGGAATTTTTCCACCTCTACAGCCAGACTTTCGGGGAAGGTTTCTTCTTCGAGATCTGCGAGCGTCGGTCAGGCTATCGTGGCTACGGAGCGCCAAACGCCCCCTTCCGGATCGCCGCCCAAAAGCGCCAGATGCATCTGAAGGAAGGGCTCAATCTCCTTTAGAAAATTGCAGTAAATCAAAAAAAACGCCTAACCCATGCCATCGGTTCCATCGAATAGCCGGAAAATATTTTATTTTTTTTGAAAGCGATTTTTTGACGAAGTCTTTGTAGTCAAAAGAGAAATTTGAGGTTTAGCTACACGACCCTTTTTTGCGCGCCGGGATGCATTTTCATGTCTAGCGAAAATCGATTGAATCTGACTGCGATGGTCAGCGACCACGAACAGGATATCCTGACCGAATGGCTGAAGCTTCTGACGGCCGACGGCATGCTGCAGTCCGGGCGCCTTAAGGAAGTTGAACTTCGAACCGAATGTCGTGATCTGCTGACTGCCTTCAAAGGCATCTTCAGCAGCGATCCCGCCACCAAGAATAACAGCGACCGCACCGCCCGCGATAAGCTGAGCGAGATTTCCCGGTCCCGTGCGATCCAGGGCTTTTCGCCGACCGAGACCGCAACCTTCGTCTTCTCGCTGAAACAGGCTTTGTTCGAAGTGCTGAACAAGGTGACGAACGGCGACGTCGACACCCACGATATCTGGCAGATCAGTCTGATTATCGACAGCCTTGGCCTGCATACGATGCAGACCTATCAGCATACGCGTGAGGAAGTGATTGTCCGCCAGCAGCAGGAAATCGCCGAACTCTCGACCCCTGTGGTCAAACTGTGGGACGGCATCCTGGCCCTGCCGTTGATCGGCACGCTCGACAGCCAGCGCACCCAGGTCGTGATGGAAAACCTGCTGCAATCCATTGTTGATGAAAGCGCAGAGATCGCGATCCTCGATATCACGGGCGTTCCGACCGTCGATACGCTGACCGCCCAGCATCTGCTCAAAGCCATTGCCGCCGCCCGCCTGATGGGAGCCGATTGCATCATCTCCGGCATTCGTCCACAGATCGCCCAGACGATGGTGCATCTGGGGGTGGAGCTGAATGTTGTCTCCAAGGCGACGCTGGCCGATGCATTCGCCGTTGCCCTTCAGCGCACCAACAAGTTCGTCGCGGTTCGCAAGACCCAGGCGGCGGCGGATCGCGCTTAAGGCTGGAGCCCTGTTATGGACCGGATACCCATTCTCAAACTGGGCAGCGCCCTGCTGGTCACCATCCAGGTCGATATGCACGATCAGTTGGCGATGGCCCTGGAAGAGGATCTGACAAAAAAGATCGTCGATACGGGCGCAAGCGGCGTGCTGATCGACATCTCCTCCCTGGAGATCGTCGATAGTTTCATCGGCCGCATGCTCGACAATATCGCCGCGGTCTCCCGCATGCTCGATGCCGAAACGGTCGTCGTTGGCATGCGCCCGGCGGTCGCCATCACCCTTGTCGAACTGGGACTGTCTTTGAACGGCGTACGTACTGCGTTGAATGTCGATCGCGGCATGGCCTTGATCCAGCGCCCGGATCTACGAAAAGAAGTCGCAGTTGATGACGACGACGCATGACGCCAGCGAGATAAGAACCTCCGAAGACGTCGTTCGTATCCGGCAGGCCGTGCGCAGCGCAGCGGTTGCATCCGGTTTCAACCTCGTCGATCAAACGAAAATCATCACCGCCGCCAGTGAGCTTGCCCGCAACACGCTCGAATATGGGGGCGGTGGCCGGATGTTGCTGGAGACCCAACAGCTCAACGGCCGCACCTGCGTTCGCCTCACCTTCGAGGATGAGGGGCCCGGCATCGCCAATATCGAACAGGCCCTGAAAGACGGCTTCACTTCCGGTCGTGGGCTAGGCCTGGGGCTGGGCGGCGCCAAAAGACTCTCCAACGAATTCTCGATTGAATCTGAACCCGGCAAAGGGACGCGTGTCATGATCGCCCGCTGGAAATGAGGAGAGCGCCGTGATCCTGTTCACCATCAGCGACGCGAGCCAGGTCTCCGAAGTACGCCGCGGTGCTGTTGCGATAGCAACACGGGCAGGATTCGACGAGGAGGACAGCGGCCGGGTGGCGCTGGTCGCGACGGAACTTGCCACCAACATCTCCCGCCATGCTCAACGCGGGGAAATTCTGGTCGGCCTGTTCAGCGATGCCTCGGGCGATGGGGTTGAACTGATCGCCATCGACCAGGGGCCAGGCATCCGCAACATCGGCAACGCCATGGAGGATGGGTTTTCGACGGCTGGCAGTTCCGGCCATGGGCTTGGCGCCATCAAACGTTTGTCCGATGATTTTTCAGTCCTCTCGATTGTTCAAATCGGCACCGCTGTCTCGACACGGCTACGGGCCCGCCACTCGGGCACCGGCAATCCCCGCGCCCCCTGGGCCGGGATCGATGCGCCCAAACCCGGCGAGGAAAGCTGCGGCGATAGCTGGGCTGCTTTTGCCGATGCCAATCGTCAGGACCGCACCGACATTATCATGGTGGCGGACGGGCTGGGACACGGCCCCGAAGCTGCAATCGCCTCGACCGAAGCAGCCCGGCTGTTCTCGGCCAACCTGGGGGCCTCTCCGACCGAGATTCTCGAAATCATCCATGATGGTATCCGCCATACGCGCGGAGCCGCCGTCTCCATCGCCCGGTTCGACTACGAGCGCAGGGTGGTTGTTTTCGCGGGGATCGGTAATGTGGCCGGTGTGTTGCTATCGGGCGGTCAGGCAAAGCGCATGGTCTGCCACAATGGGACGGTCGGGCTGAACGCGCGGCGGATACAGGCCTTTGAATATCCCTTTATCGGCACGCCGACCGTCGTGCTGCATTCCGACGGTCTTAGCAATAGTTGGGTCGTCGACCGATATCCAGGCTTGCTGACCGCACCACCGACCATGATCGCCGCCACTCTTTTCCGCGACAACAAGCGGGATCGCGACGATATGACAATTGTCGTCGGGAGTGGTGCACCGTGAACTGGCCAATCCTGACAACGCCAATCACGACCGAGAGCGATGTCGTGGCGGTTCGGCACTATACCCACCGGATTGCCGAGCTTATCGGGTGTGATGTTCTGGGACAGACCCGGATCGCCACCGCCGTCTCAGAGATTGCCCGCAACGCCTTTGGCTATGGCAGCGGCGGAAAGGCGGAATTTTATCTGACGCCGGATAAATCCAGCTTCATCTTCATGATAAAGATTACCGACCATGGACCCGGTATCGCCGATCTCGAGGCGATTCTGGGCGGGCGTTATCGCTCGCCGACCGGCATGGGTCTCGGCATCCCCGGCGCCAGACGATTAGCGGACCGATTCGTGATCGCCAGCAAGCCTGGAGAGACAATTGTCGAACTGGGCAAGACGCTGCCCGCCTCCCCCGCCTTCACCCGCGAGAAGCTGGAAGAGGTGGTGAAGGCGCTGACCCGCGAACGTCGCGACGATCCGCTGGCCCTCCTGCGCGACCAGAACCGCGAACTGCTGCTGAGCCTCCAGGAATTGCGCTCGAAACAGGATGAGATGGCGCATCTCAACGACGAGTTGGAAGACACCAACCGAGGCGTGGTCGCCCTTTATGCCGAACTGGATGAGCGGGCCGAACAGCTGCGTCAGGCCAGCGAGATCAAATCCCGCTTCCTCTCCCACATGAGTCACGAGTTCCGCACGCCACTCAATTCCATCCTGGCCCTGTCCCGCATGCTGCTGGATCAAACCGACGGCACACTGGAGCCCGAGCAGACACGGCAGGTCGGCTATATCCGCAAATCAGCCGAAAGTCTGACCGACCTTGTGAATGACCTGCTGGATCTGGCGAAGGTGGAAGCAGGCAAGTTGGACGTGCGGCCGGTCGGCTTCACCGTCACCGAACTGTTCGGGGGCCTGCGCGGTGCTTTGAAGCCCTTGCAGACGCGCGAACAGGTGGAGCTTGTTTTCATCAGTACCCCCGGACTGCCGACGCTCTATACCGACGAAGGCAAGCTGGCGCAGATCCTGCGCAATTTCATCTCCAATGCCCTCAAATACACCGAGAAAGGCGAGGTGCGGGTTTCCGCGACCCTGCTGTCCGACAATCGGATCGAATTTGCCGTACAGGATACTGGCATCGGAATCGCCCCCGACGATATCCACCGTGTGTTCGAAGAATTCACCCAGGTCCCCAATGCCTTGCAGCAGGGCGTCAAGGGAACCGGCCTCGGTCTACCATTGGCCCGCAAGCTGGCCAAGCTGCTGTTCGGCGATGTTTCGGTGGAAAGCACCCTCGGCGCCGGATCGATTTTCCGCCTGGTCATCCCCGCTCGCCTGGAAACACAGCGCCTAGCGGAAGATGGCAGATCCAACTCTTCGACCCCTCAGCAAGCCACCTGCAGCCTGTTGATCGTCGATGACGATGAAACTTTCCGCTATGTGCTGCGTCAAATGCTTATGGGTAGCGGTGATCGCTTCGAAATCATTGAGGCAGTCGATGGCGTGGAGGGTTTGAAAAAGGTGCAGGCAGTGAGTCCCGACGTCATATTGCTGGATCTGCAGATGCCGAACATGAATGGGTTCGACTTCTACGAGGCCTTCAAAAAAACCCCTGGCACCTCCGGTATCCCCGTCATCGTTTCGACATCTCTTGCGGTTACTTCTGCCGTTCGCGCGCGGCTGGAAGGGATCGAGGCGATCCTCCCCAAGGAAAACCTGACGGCCGAAACCCTTCTTGCCGCTATTGGCGCAGCCCGGACAGGAAGCCGATGACATCTGATATGCCGACGATCCTGAATGTCGATGACACCGAGGCAATCCGCTACGCCAAGACACATTCGCTGCGCAGGGCCGGGTATCACGTCACCGAGGCGGTAACGGGTTTCGAGGCGCTGGAGAGCATCCGGCAGTCCCAGCCCACATTGGTTCTGCTCGACGTCAATCTGCCGGACATCAACGGCTTCGAAGTCTGCCGCAGGATCAAACAGGATTATCCCGACGTCCTGATCTTGCAGATTTCCGCCTCCTTCGTGACCGGCAGCGACCGGGTGCGCGGCCTGGAAGGCGGCGCCGATTCCTATCTGACCCAACCGGTGGAACCGGCCGAACTGCTGGCGTCAGTCAAGGCACTCCTACGCATCCGCGAGGCCGAAACCGCTCTGCGTCTCTCGGAAGGTCAGTTGCAGGCCATCATGGCCAGCGCGACCGAATATGCGATCATGACCCTGGATGAAGCTGGCGTCATTATCGGTTGGAGCGGCGGTGCGGCTGAAATCTTCGGCTGGCGCGAAGAAGAGGCCATCGGCCTGACGCTGGATAGGCTCTATACCGATGCCGATGTCGCAGCGGGCGTATCGACTGTCGAGCTGGACACCGCTCAACGCGAAAACCAGGTGGAAGCCAGCCGCTGGATGAAGCGCCGCGACGGCAGCCTCCTGTGGGCGAATGGCGCCACCATGCGCCTTCAGGGGGGCAAGAGCGGCGGTTTCATCAAAATCCTGCGGGACCGCACCGAACAGCGCCAGGCCGAGGAGGCGCTCCAGTATAGCCATGGTTCGCTGGAACGCCGGGTCGACGAGCGCACCCGCGAGTTGGAACAGGCAAACGCCCTCCTCAAAGCCGAGATTGAGGAGCGCGAACGCACCGAGCAGAAGCTGCGCCAGTCGCAGAAGATGGAAACCATCGGTCAGCTAACTGGCGGTGTGGCCCATGACTTCAACAATCTGCTGACCATTATACTTGGTAATCTCGCGAGCCTGCGCCGCCAGGTGGAAAGCGGCCGCAGCGACACGACGGCGATGTTCTCTGCCATTGAAAACGCGTCGCGCGGGGCCGACCGGGCCGCCGCCCTGACCCACAGCCTGCTGGCCTTCGCGCGCAAGCAGCCCCTCCATCCCCAGCCCACTCGCACCAACGATATCGTCGAAGAAATATCCTCCCTGCTTGGGCGCACGCTTGGGGAACATATTAAACTCAACATCAGCCTTGCAGCCGACGTTCAGCCCATCAACATCGATGCCAACCAGCTTGAAGCAGCTCTGCTCAACCTCGCGGTAAACGGTCGCGATGCCATGCCGGACAGCGGCACTCTGACCATCAAGACTGAGAATTGCTCGATTCCGAAGCCCGGCGATCCGGCCCTGCCCGCAGGCGATTACGTTCGGATCTGCGTCAGCGATACCGGTATCGGCATGAGCCAGCAGATTGCGGAACGCGCGTTCGATCCCTTCTTCACGACCAAGGATGTCGGCCAAGGAACTGGTCTCGGGCTCAGTCAGGTCTATGGATTTGTCCGGCAGTCCGGCGGCTATATCCGCCTGCAGACCAAACCCGGCGAAGGAGCTTCCGTCGAGATTTTCCTGCCACCTTTCCAGGGTGAAATGCCCGAGACCGCGCCTGTAGTTAAACCTCCGGTCGACATTGCCCGCGGCAGTCGGGAAGAAGTGGTTCTCGTGGTAGAGGACGAACCGGACGTCCGGGCCTACTCAACCGATCTGCTGAAAGACCTCGGCTATGGGGTGCTGGAGGCGGAGAACGGCGCCGAGGCCCTTGGCGTACTGGAAACTCACCCCGAGGTCTGCCTGTTGTTCACCGACGTCGGCCTGCCGGGCGGCATGAACGGTCGCGCTCTCTCGGATTTGGCGCGGTTACGATACCCCAACCTTCGGGTGCTGTTCACCTCGGGCTATGCAGCGGAAACCTTCGTGCATGACGGCAAACTCGATCAAGGCGTCGATCTACTGAACAAGCCCTTTACCAGCGAGACTTTGGCTAAACATATCCGCGACCTGCTGTCCCGTCCCGCTAATACACCTGTTCCTTCGCAAACAGAGCCTCGCCGGGTTCTCTTGATCGAGGATGAGGTGATGATCCGTATGCTGACCAGCGAGATGCTATCCCAACTGGGCTACAGCGTCTCCGAAGCCGGTAGCGCCGCCGAAGCACGCGCCCTCATCGCAGCGGCATCCGCACCTTTTTCGCTTATCGTCACCGACATCGGGCTGCCGGACGAGAAAGGTGATCTCTTGGCCCGGGAAATCCGCGCGCGCTATCCCGAAATGCCGATTATCCTGGCCAGCGGCTATAATCCCCATCATCTGATCGAGACATGGGGCGCCGACCCCCATCTGGTCGTCCTGGAAAAACCCTACGACAGCCAACAGGTGGCAAGATCCTTGAGAAAGGTCGGGGTTGCCGCTTGAGCATTGGTCTCTTGAATAGACCTGCTCGGTAATCTCACGCCCCCGAACGCTTGCACTCGTCACTTAAGTTCGCTTTGTCTCATTTCAGGTGTCCAGCCGTCCAGAAATCCAGCGGCTATTTAATAAACCGCCCATTTTGCGAATAGCGACGGCGCCGTGCTTCAGATCACGTCCGTTCGACCAAAGCACCGAACCGGATCCGGGCGCATGGCATCTCCATGGCCAAAATGATGGCTTCCCGGTGGTGATCCGATCTTGAGCGCGGCACGTAGAAACGCGGTGCAATAGACGAGACGGATCATGAAAGATTACACTCGCCCTCTTTCCCGCCGCGTTGCTGTCATCGGTTCCGGTGCAGCAGGTCTGGCTGCTGCCTGGTCGATGCGCGATCAGCATGAGGTGACGCTCTTCGAGAAGGCGGACTATCTCGGGGGCCACGCGAATACGGTTGAGGTGGCAGCCGCCGACGGCACATCAATCGCCGTTGATACCGGTTTTATCGTCTACAACGACCTCAACTATCCCAATCTTGTGAAGCTATTTGCAGAACTCGGCGTCGCGACACAACCGACAGAAATGTCCTTCGGCGTTTCGATAGGCAACGGCAAGTTCGAATATGCGGGGGGAAAACTGACGGGCTTATTCGGTCAGCCCGTAAATTTATTCCGCCCACGCTTCTGGTCGATGGTCGCAGATATCCTGCGCTTCTATCGAGAGGCCCCTTCGCTTCTAGTGTCCACGGACAATATCAGCCTTGGCGACTATCTGAAGGAAAAAGCCTACGGACGCGCTTTCGTGCAGGATCATTTGTTGCCGATGGCCGCCGCCATCTGGTCGGCACCAGCCAAGACGATGCTTTCATTCCCCGCCAAAAGTTTTATCCGTTTCTGCGTCAATCATGGGCTGCTCCAACTTAAGGGGCGCCCACAATGGCGTACCGTCATTGGTGGCAGCCGGGAATATGTCAAACGTATAGCGGGGGGAATAAACGGCAGGGTTCATCTGAATGCCGGAGTGCGGTCCCTGCGTCGGCGCGATGATCGGGTGATCCTGGAGACCGGCAAGGGCGATACCCATGAATTTGATGATGTTGTGCTGGCTTGTCACGCGAACGAGGCCCTGACGTTGCTAGCGGACGCAACACCCGAGGAAAAAAATTTCCTTTCTGCGTTCAAATATCAGCCGAATCTGGCGGTGCTGCATTCTGATCCGCACTTGATGCCACGGCGAGAAAAAATCTGGTCGGCCTGGAACTACCTCGGGACAGGTGGTGGTCAGGACGAACAGCAACTATGCGTCACCTATTGGATGAACCGCCTCCAGAGCCTTTCGGACAAACTGCCCCTCTTCGTGACCCTTAATCCGATTATCCAGCCAAATCCGGCACTGGTCCATCGGACCTTCACTTATGACCATCCCATCTTTGATACCTCAGCGATGGCCGCTCAAAGGCAACTGCAACATCTGCAGGGTGTGAGGCGAACCTGGTTCTGTGGCTCCTATACGGGTTATGGATTCCACGAGGATGCCGTGACCTCCGGTCTCGCTGTTGCAACCCAATTGAGGGGCAGGACCAGCACAAGCGCGATAGCGCCAGAGGCGGTCTAACGTGGCGGTTTCCTGCCTCTATCGTGGTCAGGTGATGCACCATCGGCTGGATCCGATCGGGCACCGTTTCAACTACAACGTGATGTCGATGCTAATCGACCTCGATGAAATTTGCCAATTGGGCCTGCGTCTCTTTTCTCATAACAAGTTTAATCTGTTTTCTATACAGGACCGAGACTTGGGAGATGGTGCGGACCCGCGCAGTTGGATAGAGGGATTGCTCTCAAACCACGGAATAGCGGCGGATGGTCCTGTTCGGATTCATTTGTTTCCTCGGTTGCTCGGCCGCGGTTTTACGCCTCTCACGACATGGTTCTGCCATGACGCTGACGAGCGTCTCAGCGCAATCCTTTACCAGGTCCATAACACCTTCGGGGAACGTCATTCTTATCTCGTCCCCGCCATGCATACCGCGAGCAGGACGGTGATGCATAAGGCCGACAAACACTTCCACGTTTCCCCTCTTATTGCACCAGAGGGAGTCTATCGTTTTACCCTCCGGCCGCCGGGCGAGAGCTTTGCCCAGACGATCCGGCTGACCGCCAGCAGTGGCCAGCCCACAATGATCGCCAGTTATGTCGGGAGGCGGATCGAGCTAAGCGATGCCGCCCTCGCTGGCTGTGCCGCAGCATATCCTCTTCTGCCACTCAAGATTTGGGGCGGCATCCACCTCGAAGCTCTGCGTCTTTGGCTGAAAGGCGCTCCGTTTTTTCGTAAGCCTCCGCCGCCTGCTGATGCTGTTTCCTACTGTCCGCAAGGGGAATCTCAATGACTACGCTGACGTCCATCTGGCCGCTTCTTCTTGGGCCTGGTGCGCTGCTCGACCGGCTCATTCCCCATTTCATCGGTCCTCATCTCGAAATAGGGAACCTAACCATCATCATGCCCTCGGGCGAGAGCCGGTTTTTGAGCGGCAAACACCATGGCCCCCAGGCGACATTGGTCATCCACAGGGCTCGGGCTTTACGCCGGCTGGCGCTTGAGGGAGCCGTCGGCTTCGGTGACGCCTATCTCGATGGCGACTGGGACAGTCCGGACCTGACAGCCTTGCTAGAATTAGGGGATCGAAATGCGACCGGCCTAGGGGGCCATATGATCGCCCGACTACTGGGGCGCGTATGGCATCGTTTGAACGATAACACCCGCCGCGGCAGCCGCCGAAACATTGAAGCTCACTATGATTTGGGCAACGCCTTCTATTCCCGTTGGCTGGATCCGGGAATGACCTATTCGGCGGCCCTTTTTGAATCGGAAGCGGATAGTCTCGAGGGTGCCCAGATCCGCAAGTATCGTGCATTGGCGGACGATATTGGTTTGGCGCCCGGTATGAGAGTCCTGGAAATCGGTTGCGGCTGGGGCGGTTTTGCAGAGATTGCGGCCCGAGATTATGGCGCCCACGTCGTCGGCCTCACGCTCTCACGCGAGCAGCATGATTGGGCAACCAAGCGTATGGCTGCTCAAGGTCTGTCAGATAACGTAGAGATCAGGCTGCAGGATTATCGGGATGTCGAGGGCCAGTTCGACCGGATCGTATCCATCGAGATGATCGAAGCGGTCGGTGAACGCTGGTGGCCGCGCTTCTTCGCAACGCTGCGCGATCGCCTCTTGCCGGGCGGCAAGATCGGTCTGCAAGCCATTACAATTGCCGATGACCGATTCGAATCCTATCGCGCCGGTTGCGATTTCATTCAGCGACGCGTGTTTCCAGGCGGCATGTTGCCCAGTCTGGAAGCGATCCGAAGTCAAGCTAGGCAAGCGGGGCTAAAGTCCGACACTCGACGCAGCTTCGGAAAAGACTATGACCGAACGCTGCAGATCTGGGGAAAGGCCTTCGGTGAGGCGTGGCCTTCACTAAGACCGCTAGGGTTTGATCAACGCTTTCAGCGGCTGTGGAATTTTTACATCGCCTACTGCCGGGCCGGTTTCCGATCTGGAGCCATTGATGTCAGTCATTTTGTGCTGGAACCGGTACTTTCGGAAGGGGAGGTGGCATGATGAAGGTCACCGACTTCGCCAACCATCAACCGACTTTTTTGCCCGAGGAATTCTTCAAGGGCGGAACAAAAGCCTGGGGTATTTTCGAAGACCGATTCGGCCGCGTGCGGCGACAGTTCAGTGTTGATATCACAGGCACCTGGGACGGTTATTGCCTGACCCTCGATGAAAGCTTTCTCTACGACGACAGCCAGACCGACACTCGTATCTGGCGGATTCGGAAGAATCTGGACGGCACTTACGCAGGCGAAGCTGATGACGTTGTCGGGGTTGCCGAAGGTGTGGCGACCGGCAATGCGTTCAACTGGTCCTATGTCATGGACCTAAAGATCGGCAACGGAACGTTGCGGGTCGCCTTTGACGACTGGATGTTTCTGCAGCGCGACGGCGTCGTCATCAATCGTGCCCGTGTACGCAAATGGGGAATCGAATTGGGCCAGGTGACTTTGTTCTTTACGAAGACGGAAGCGACAAACGCTTTTTCACCAACTTGATGACGCTGCCGAGCAGCGGAACCCGGCCATAGACCTGCTCGCCAGAATCCCAGTGATCACGATGGGATACCACTTGCCCATTGGCGGCGAAGGAAACCTCGCTCATCCCATTAATGGAAGTTGCATTCCCTGACCACCTGCAGGTGAACTCCCAGCGCAGATAGCCTGCCTTCTCCCCCATGGCCCGATCGATCACGACAAAACGGGGGGTATCGAGAGCCGCAAACATATGCTGGAGCATGGCCTCCATCCGCTCTACGCCGACCAAATCGTTAAAAGGATCAACAAAGCGGACGTCAGAGGTGCAGAGTGCGCGGACGCGGGAAATCCTATCCGGGGTAAGGTTTTGCCAAAAATCGGCCCAGGCATTCAGCATCCGGTGACCTTCCGCATCAGGGGGAAATAAAGTCGGTCGGGCAGGAGGCGCAGGCAGCGCATTGCGAAAGCAAATCGCGCCGGAAAAGCGATCTCGAAACCGCTTTTGGCTAGCCCTTTCAGGATATGCTGGGCTGCTTTTTCGGCCGTTATCAGATCGGGCATTGGGAAGCTGTTTTCCTGGGTCAGCGGCGTATCCACAAAACCTGGGCTGACCAATCGCACATCCACACCCGTATCGGCGAGATCCAGACGCAGCGCTTCGGCAAGCGCAATGACTGCTGCCTTGCTCGCACAATAACCCGCCGCGGTCGGTAGTCCCCGGTAACCAGCAACGGACCCCACCAGCACGAGTTGGCCGGTACCGCGCTCCAGCATCGGTGGAAGCAGAGCCTCCACGCAATTAACGATGCCCATAAGGTTGGTGTCGATCAGGTTTCTGACGCTCTGCGCATCGAAGTTGGACGCAGGGGTCGGGCGGTGAGTGCCAGCACATAGGATCGCGATATCGATTAAGCCGATCTCTGCAACGGCCTGCCTTACGGCATCGCGATCCGTCACATCCAATGACAAAGCCCGAACATTGGCATGGCGCGCCGCCAATTCGGCCAGCGGTTCCAACCGACGACCACTTACGATAACGCGACTCGTCGAAGTTGCGATCCGTTCAGCAACAGCCAGCCCTATCCCCGAACCAGCCCCAGTGATCCAGACGTTCGGCCCATTCATAATTGGCTAGAGCTTGATAAAGGGCGAAATCATTCGCCCAACGAAGCCTGTCAACCGCAAGGGCGCATCCGTTACCGCCAGACAGATGCAAACGCCATCGGGATCTGCCACCGGATGATGGATCGTCGCACTATCGGCTATGGCCACGTCGCCTCGACCGAAATGGGTTTCCCCATCGCTGAAGCCCCCTTGCAAAACCAAGGTCAACTCGGTGCCACCATGACCATGGTCAGGCACCGCGATGCCAGGGGCGATTCGATACAGCCTTGCGCGGGCGCGACCACTGTTCATCACGAGGGAATGTTCCAATCCCGGGGCAAGCCGCTTCCAACGCACCGAAGAGAGATCACCTCCGATGTAAGATTGAAGCACCCGGGGCAAGCTGCCCGCAGCTTCGGAGTGAAACCGAGCAGGTCTCGCCTCTGTTTCTTCCGAAAGACGGTCGAGCATTCGCTCCAACGCATCTTCCTTCATGGTCTCGGGAGGAAGATCTTCCAGCACGGCCCCACCGACGGCCTCAATGGCATGCAAAGTTTTTCGACACTCGCCACAAAAAGTGAGATGGCTCGCCACCAGCAGCGAGGTCGCCTCGTCAAGCGAGCCCGCGCCATAGGCGAGCAAAATGTCATCGGATGGGTGCATGGACGCGCTCATCACATTTTATCCTGAAAAACAGCTCTGATAGATTTCATTGCAAGCCGCAGTCTTGATTTGACGGTACCAAGCGGGATGCCCAGACGGGCGGCGATCTCAGACTGCGGTTGATCCTCGAAGAAGGAAAGATTGACCACGATACTCTGCTGAGGTGGGAGCCGGTCGATGGCTTGTCTAACCCGTTCAGAAGTTTGCCGAAGAGCAACGGCATCATCTGCAGCGACATCGCCATTCGGTGCTAAGATGGGGTCATCAGGATCGAATTCGGGGTGTCTTTCCTGACGAAGCAAGTCGACCCTGAGATTGCGGGCGATGGTGAAGATCCACGTCCCGACATTTGATTTCATTGGATCGAAACCCGCAGCGCGCTGCCAGACACGCAGCATAGCTTCCTGAGCCAAATCCTCGGCCTGCGCTTCGCCACAGCCCAGTTTGCGCATGAAGGATTTCAGCCGGGGCGCGTAATAACCATAAAGCGCGATAAAAGCATCGCGGTTGCGATCCCGCGAAACACGAATCATCAAAAGCGTCAGATCAGTTCTTTCCTGAGCCGACGAGCGCTGCTCCAAGATCCATTTCCTCTTTTGCCGCACTGGCGACGGCGATATCGCAATCGCGCCATCCTGTGCAACTTCGGTTTGGAAATCTAGCATCGACCATCTCTTAGCAGCTGCCACAAACGGTCTCTTAATGACCATCGGCGTTTTTACGGAGATGGGGGGGCGTCGGATCACAGGTTTTTCGGCTCTTTTGCAGAGCGTAACCGACGATGCTGAGAGAACCGTTACGAGGAGATCTCAGCGAGATCGTCATTTGCCTTTTAAGCAACCTTCTCATCAGTAAGCCGAACATTACCGAGCTTCCTGCCTTTAAGCGCATTATCACCCGGCAGGGCCTAACTGGCTTCCAACACATTCTCCGCTGTCTGCTTACAGGCAAAAATAAAGGCCCAGCGATCTCTCGCTAAGCCTTTGAAATCTTTGGTGGAGCTGATGAGATTCGAACTCACGACCTCTGCAGTGCGATTGCAGCGCTCTCCCAACTGAGCTACAGCCCCGTTCCGGGCGCGGACTATGAAGAAGGGTCGGAGATCTGTCAAGAACACCGGAATAGCTGTGCCCGTCCCCTTGCAGCCCAGCCTGCGCATCGCTAGCTTCCTTGGAGGTAGGCGGGACAAAACCCGTCGCTGACAACTGGAGATGGGTGCATGTACGGCAGTGTTCTTGGCTGGCTGATCGATACGGTCCTGGGCCTCTATTGGTGGCTGTTGATCATTTATGCCGTCATGAGCTGGCTTAATGCCTTTGGCGTCATCAACAACTCCAATCGTTTCGTCTATACCGTCGGCGATTTTCTGAGCCGACTTATCGAACCAGCCCTGCGCCCGATCCGCCGCATTGTTCCCGCCTTCAACGGCGTCGATCTGTCCTTCCTGGTGCTGATCATCGGCATTCAGTTCCTGCGCATGGTACTGGCCAGATACGTCTATCCCTTCCTGCCTTAAGCTCTGGCTGTGAGTTGCTGGCGCCGGATCGAGGGCGGCTTTGCCCTGGCCGTCCGACTGACGCCAAAAGGGGGGCGCGACGGCATAGACGGCCCGGTCGATGGCGGGGATGGCCATCGCTATCTGGCAGTCCGGGTGGCTACCGCCCCGGTCGAGGGTGCAGCGAATGCAAGTCTGATCGGCTTGCTTTCTAAACGCTGGCGCTTGCCCAAATCGGCAATATCGTTAGTCTCCGGCCAAACCGCACGTTTGAAACATCTGCGGATTATGTGTGACGAAGCAGATATCGCCCGTCTGCTGCCGGATTTGGAGGACCACCCATGACCGCAACCATCATCGACGGCAAGGCCTTTGCCGCCAATCTGCGTGCCCAGCTTGCCGTCGAGGTCGCCTCCCTGACCGCCAAGGGCCAGCAACCTGGTCTTGCTGTGGTGCTGGTGGGTGAAGATCCGGCAAGTCAGGTCTATGTGCGCAACAAGGCTGCCCAGACGCTTGAGGTCGGCATGAAGTCGGTCGAGCATAAGCTGCCCGCCGATACGACCCAGGATGCGCTGCTGAAGATCGTCAAAGATCTCAATGCCGACCCCAGCATTGACGGCATCCTGGTCCAGCTTCCCCTGCCCGCCCATATCGATACCCAGACGGTGCTGGAAACCATCGATCCCGCCAAGGATGTAGACGGCTTCCACCCGATGAACGTCGGCAAGCTCGCCACCGGCCTCGAAGCGCTGGTCTCCTGCACGCCGCTGGGCTGCCTGATGCTGCTGAAAGACAAGCTCGGCAGCCTTGCCGGGCTCAATGCCGTAGTCGTCGGCCGTTCCAACATCGTGGGCAAGCCGATGGCGCAGCTGCTGCTGGCCGAAAGCTGCACTGTCACCATCGCCCATTCCCGCACCAAGGATCTGCCCGCTGTCGTGCGCTCTGCCGACATCGTGGTCGCAGCCGTGGGTCGGCCGGAGATGGTGAAAGGCGACTGGATCAAACCGGGCGCGACCGTGATCGATGTCGGCATCAACCGCGTTCCGGGAAAAGAACCGGGCAAGACGAAGCTGGTGGGCGATGTCGACTTCGCGACGGCCAGCGCCGTTGCGGGCGCCATTACTCCTGTCCCGGGTGGCGTGGGTCCGATGACCATCGCCTGCCTGCTGCATAACACCGTCACGGCCGCCAAGCGGCGCCGGGGGATCTGATCCATGAGCGGCATCCTCTGCATCGGCGGGATCAACTGGGACCGCATTGCGCGGACCGATAAACCCGTCGTGCTGGGGACGTCCAATCCGGTGACCGGCTCGCAGGCGCCCGGTGGCGTCGCGCGTAATGTCGCAACCGGGCTGGCAAAGTCTGGGGCGAAGGTCGGCTTCTGCGGCTATGTCGGCAACGACATCGAGGGGCGCGAGCTGCGCCAGTATCTGCTGGCCGTCGGGATCGATGCCGACCTGCTGCGCATCCATAGCAAGCTGCCGACCGCCACCTATAATGCCCTGATTGGTCCCGAAGGCCGGCTGGTCGTGGCCTGGGCCGATATGGCGGTGCATGAGGCGCTGACCCCCGACGACATCGATGCCAGCCTGGATCGCATGAAGGAATGGCCGGTCTGGTTCGCCGAAGCCAACCTTGCTCCCGTCACCCTGGGGCATATCGGCACCCGCAAGCCGGAGGGGACGTTGCTGGTGCTGGACGCCGTATCGGTGCCCAAGGCCAAGCGATTGCTGTCGGTCCTGCCCGAGGCCGATCTGCTGTTCTGCAATCGGGACGAGGCGAGCGCACTTGCCCATGGTGTCGGTACCGGCCTGGAGCTGGCGGAAACCCTGGTGGCCGGACGCAGAAACCTGACCGTGGTGGTGACAGAGGGCGCCGATGGCCTCGCAATCGCGGGTCCCGGTATCCGCGAAGCCCTGACGCCGCGCCTGCGGCTTGAAGATATTACCGATGAAACCGGGGCGGGCGATTCGTTGATCGCCGGAACCCTGTCCGCCCTGGCCAAAGGGGTCGGCATGATGGACGCCGTGCAGGCGGGCATGGATGCCGCCGGGCGGACCTTGACCAAGATTGGAGCTTAATATGTCGTCGCTGATCCAGATCCACACCGAGGTTGCCGATGCCATCGCCGAAGGTCGGCCGGTCGTCGCCTTGGAATCGACGATCATCAGCCACGGCATGCCCTATCCGCAGAATGTGGAAACCGCCCGCGCGGTGGAGCAGATCCTGCGCGATGGCGGTGCGATTCCCGCCACAATCGCTGTCCTGGACGGCAAGATCCGCATCGGCCTGGATGACGAGGCGCTGGAACGCATGGGCCATGGTGCCGAGATCGCCAAGCTCTCGCGCCGCGATCTACCTGTGGCGCTCGCGACCGGCAAGCCGGGGGCAACCACCGTGTCGGCGACCATGATTGGCGCACGTCTGGCCGGGATCCGGATTTTTGTGACCGGCGGTATCGGCGGCGTGCATCGCGGAGCCGAAACCAGCTTCGACATCTCGGCCGATCTGACCGAACTGTCGCGCACCGAAGTGGCCGTGGTCTGCGCTGGGGCCAAGTCGATCCTGGATCTGCCCAAGACGTTGGAATATCTCGAAACCCAAGGCGTGCCGGTCATCGGCTGGCAGACGGCGGACTTCCCGGCCTTCTATACCCCGACTTCCGGCCTGAAGGTCGACCACCGTGCGGACAAGGTCGAAGAGATCGCGGCGATCATGGCCGCGAAATGGGATCTGGGCCTGTCGGGCGGCATCGTCATCGCCAATCCGGTTCCTGCCGAATTCGCCATGCCGCAGGAAAAGATCACCACCGCCATCGATCAGGCCCTGGCCGAGGCCCGCCAACAGGGCATCACCGGCAAGGCCGAAACGCCCTTCCTGCTGGCCCGCGTGTCGGAACTGACCGGCGGCACCTCGCTCGCGACCAACATCCGTCTGGTCGAGAACAACGCACGCCTGGGAGCCCAGCTAGCGAAGGCCTATGCAAAACGCTGACGCCCATCCGATCGATCCGGCGATTCGCGAAGATATCCAGGCGCGCCTGACGCAGATCGAACATACACACGCTGTGCGCATCCTTTTCGCCTGCGAATCGGGCAGTCGTGGCTGGGGTTTTGCTTCGCCGGATAGCGACTATGATGTGCGGTTTCTCTATGTGCACCGGCTGGAGTGGTATCTGAGGATCGACCCACAGCGGGATGTGATCGAGGAACCGCTTACCGAAGTTCTGGATATCAACGGCTGGGATCTGCGCAAGGCCCTCGGGCTCTTGAAGAAAGGTAATGCCACCCTGATAGAATGGCTCTCCTCGCCGGTGGTGTATCGGGCAGATCCGGTCTTTCTTGCCGATATACAGGCAGCAGCCGAGGCGACCCATCGGCCGCAAAATTCCTTCCACCATTATTTCAATATGGGACGGCGGACGCATCGGGAGCATCTGTCCGCCCCTCGTATCCGCTTGAAGAAATATCTCTACGCCCTACGCCCCCTGTTGGCGGCAGCCTGGATCGAACAGGGACGCGGTATTGTGCCGATGGCCTTCCAGGATCTGGTTGATGCGCTGGTAAAGGACAAGGAACTCCGCCGCGCCATTGACGATCTGATAGACCGTAAACGCCATGTCGGGGAAGCCGAAGCCGCCCCTGCCATTCCGGCGCTACAGGGTTTTATCGAAGCCGAAATCGAGCGATTGGCCGCGATAACGCCACCGATCAAAGAGGCGTTCGATGTCGGCATCCTGGACCGTCTGATGGTCAAGACGGTCGGGGCTTAGGCTGATCAAACAAAATCTCGTCATCCTCGGACTTGATTCGAGGCTGACGAGATCTGCTTGAAAAGCCCGATACAAAACCCCGCCCCGAAGGGCGGGATTTCCTACACACACTCAATACCTACTTCTTCACAACCTCGAATACCGCCGTAGAGCCGCTGACTTCGCTGGTGACGACCAGCAGCGGTTTGCCGTTGGGGCTGTCGCTGGCGCCGATGAACAGCAGGCCTTCGGGGGCAAGATCGCCTGCCTTGCCGCCCTTGTGATCGCCCGTGAAGTCGCGGCTGGTGACATAGTCGATGAAGCGTGGCTTGGCGGGGGTCGAGACGTCATAGATCATGACGCCGCCCATGCGCTCCAGACCGATGAAGGCATAGGTCTTGCCATCGATCTGCCCCACGGCGATGCCTTCGGGTTCGGGACCCTTGTCGTCGCTGCGGTCATCGAGCTTGGCGCTGTCCCTGCTGGAATTGAAATAGGCCGGGAAACGTTCGGCCGTGATCTTTTCGAAGTCGGCGCCGCTATCGGCAACCTGCTTGCCGTCGGCATCCCAGATCGAGAACGACCGGGCGCCATAGACGTAAATCTCCTCGTGCAGACCGTCGCCATTGGCATCGCCCAGGGTCTTGATCGCCTTCAGACGGCCGAGGTTCTTTCCGTCCTGCAGTTCGGCGGCATTCGGGAAAGCGGCGGGGTCGAGCTTCAGCTTGGCGATCCGCTCCTCATCCCCCCAGGCCTTATAGTCACGGCCGTCGCCTTCATTGGCCGAGAGGATGTAGGTCTTGCCGTCGATGGCAAAGGCCGCCAGCGTGTCGGGCATATAGACGCCCTTGACCTGCCAATTCTTGATGTTGATACCGCCGTCCTTGTCGCTGGCGTCGAGCGGATGGACCTTATGGTCCTGGAAGCCCAGGCCGACGACCTTGGTCAGCGAAGCCGAAGCGATATCGATCATCGCCAGCGCGTTGTTTTCCTGCAGCCCCACGTAAGCGGTGCGGCTGTCAGGGGAGAAGGCGATATATTCCGGCTCCGCATCCTGAGCGAACGTCTGGCCCGGCTTGCCGATGCGCGCGCCTTCGGGCGCCTTCTCGATCTTCTGGAAATTGACGTGTTTCACGTCGGCGTCGGTCAGCTTGTCGGCACCGTTCTTCAGATCAACGATGGTGATCGAGCCCTCGGGATCTTCATAGGCGTCGTTCGGCTCGCCCTCATTGGCGGTCAGGACGTAACGGCCATTGGGGGTGAAGCCGATCATGTCCGGCAGGGCGCCTGCGGTTACTTTGGAGATGAAGCTACCGTCAGCCTTGAAGAAGGCGATGGTACCCGGCTGCTGCTTGGGCTTTGCTTCGATGGCGGCGGCCAGCACGCCATTCTTGAAGGCCACGCTGTTGACGCCCGCGCCATAGGCTGCGATGTCGATCTTACCGACCGGCACCAGCTTGGATGGATTAGACATATCGAAAATATCAACCGACGCGGTCGCGCCGTTTACGACGAACAGGCGCTTGCTGTCCTTGTCGAAGGTCGAGATTTCGGCCGCGCCCTTCTCGAAAACGCCCGTCTCATAACGCGTCAGCGGCGATAACGTCACATCGGCCATGCCCGGGACAGCTGTCACGGATAAAAGCACCGCCCCCAGACCGATGAGCAGATTTCGTGTCATTTTTGTCGTCTCCTGGGAAAGATAAGCGGCCTACCCTAAGGACGATCAAACGAGACAAGACGTCAGTTTTGCGAAGTTTATGTGACGATCCCTACTTACAAAAAGGCTCGTGATCCTCGGGCTTGACCCGAGCATCCATCGCGAACGCTAACCTCTAACTTCTACGCGGTTTACTGAAAGATGGATCCTCGGACGACGTCGAGAGGCGACGATATTGTCTGCAAATTGTAGACAGCACTAAACTCGGCCCACCGACTGCCTGCTAACCAGCTTGCACGCCAGTTCCACGCGCCTCGGCATCATGTCGGTGCGGACCATGACGTCCTGAAGCACATCGAGCGCGATGCCGCCCATCTCGCGCCCCGGCAGATGCATAGCGGTGAGCGGCGGCTGCCAGAATTCCACGACCGGCAGATCGTCCATCCCCATCACCGACACCTTGTCCGGCACCGGGATGTCGCGTGCCTGCAATCCTTTTAGAATGCCGCCTGCCAGACTGTCGCCCGCGCACAGGACCGCCGTGAAATCGAAGCCGCGATGGGCGAGGTGATGACCCAAGGCTGCCTCCGCCTGTTCCGGCACCCAGTCGGTGACTTTCAGCACCCGATCATCGCCACAGGGCAAGCCCGCCTCGTTCATGGCGTCGCGCCAACCTTCCAGACGCCGCTGGATCGTTACGCGGCCGGGGCGCAGGGCGAACAGGATGTCACGGTGGCCATGGTCGATCAGATGCTGGGTGGCCAGCCGCGCCGCCGCCCGGTTGGCTGGGCTGACGCTCGACAGGCTCATGCTGGGGTCATAGCCATTGACCAGCACGGCAGGCACGCCGATTTCCAGCACCGCATCGATGATCGCTGGCGAATCGAGCGTCAGCAGCAGCACGCCCTGGGGCTCTTGTTTTTCGATGGCCTCGCGCAGGGCGCTGGTGTCGCCGTCATGCAGGGACATCGGAATAATCTCCGCCTCCACGCTCGCCGCGCGCTCCTTCAGCCCCTCCAGCACATACCAGGTGAACTGGTTGCGGGCATAGTCGGCCATGGCGACGTTGGAGACCGCGACCAGTACCTTTGCCCCCGCCAGTCCGACTCCCGTGGGATACCGGGCGCGGCGGGCCTCTTCCAGGATCAGTTTCCGCAGATCCTCGCGCACGCCGGGTTTCCCTGCCAAGGCGCGGGAGACGGTGCTGGGCGAAGCGCCGCAGCGGGCGGCGATATCCTGAAGACGGGTACGGGGAGGAAGGTCGCGGCGTTTGTCGTGGTCGGCCATCTGCTCAATTTCTGCAATTTTCTTTCATGATGATGATTTTATGCAGATCGTGCAATGCTTCTTCACGGATAAGATTTCAGCCGGATCAACCGGCGTTTCGGAGGAACGGTTATGGCGTCTCGCGCCGTGGTCATCGCCCAGCTCGACAAGCTGGTCGAGGGCATGACCCAATTGAAACATGAAGGTCAGTTCGACGAGCCCAATCTCGATGGCACGCCGGGCGATTACATCAGCTTCGATAGCTGGGAATGGCCGCAGGGCGTCGGGCTCTATGGCCTGTTCCGCTATTGGGAGTTCTCGGGCAACGATGCGCACCGCAAGGTGATCGAGGATTGGTACGACCGGCGCATCAAGGCGGGTCTGCCGAAGCTGAACGTCAATACCTCGGCCCCGCTGCTGACCCTGTCGCTGCTCTGGGGCGCGACCAAGGATCCGCGCTGGGTTCCGACGCTCGATAGTTTCGCGCATAAGATCATGACGGAACTGCCCCGCACGCCGGAGCAGGGCTTCCAGCACATCGTCTCAGACGGGGTGAACCCGGCCGAGTTGTGGGACGATACGCTGTTCATGGTGGCGCTGTTCCTGGCCTCCTATGGCGAGCGCGCGGGCCGCAGCGACCTGAAGGAAGAGGCGATCCGCCAGTTCCTGGTCCATGCCCGCTACCTCACCGATACCGAGACCGGCCTCTGGTTCCATGGCTGGACTTTCGAGGGGAACCACAACTTCGCCCGCGCCCGCTGGGCGCGCGGCAATGCCTGGATCACCGCCGGCATCCTGGATCTGCTCGATATCGCCGACATCCAGCCGGGTGTGCGCGAGTTCCTGCTGGAGACTCTCAAGTCCCAGATCGCCTCGCTGCTGAAATATCAGAACGCCAATGGCGGCTGGCACACGCTGCTGGACGATCCGACCTCCTATATCGAAATCTCGGCCACCGCCGGTTTCGCCTACGGCCTGCTGAAGGCGGCACGCCTGGGTCTGATCGGCGAGGAAGGCCGCGTTGCGGGCCTCAAAGCCCTGGATCTCGTGCTGCAGAATATCGATACCCAGGGGACCGTGCTGAACGTCTCCTACGGCACGCGCATGGGCCGCGACCTGCAGTTCTATAAGGATATCCCGATCCAGCCGACCGCCTATGGTCAGGCGCTTGCGATCCTGCTGCTGGCGGAAGCCGTGCGGCATGTGAAGGACTAAAAAAATGGCTATGGAAGTTCGCTACGGCCACGCGCCGCATGACGTGAAGAAGTACGACACCCAGGAATTGCGCGACAATTTCCTGGTGCAGAACCTCTTCCCGGAAAACGACAGCCGTTTCGTCTATTCCCACGTCGACCGCATCATCATCGGCGGCGCCAAGCCCACCACGGGCAAGGTCAGCTTCGGCGGTGGCGAGGATATCGGCACCGAACATCTGCTGTCCCACCGCGAGATGGGGGTCATCAATATCGGCGGCCCCGGCACCGTGACGGTCGATGGGATTGCCCATAAGCTCGACAATTGCGACGCGCTCTATATCGGTCGCGGATCGAAACTGATCGAAATGACCAGCGCCGACGCTGGCAAGCCTGCGCGCTTCTATATGAATTCGACGCCCGCGCGCGAAAACTTTCCGACCCGCGTGATCACCAAAGCGGAAGCCAAGCCGATCACCATGGGCGCAGAGGAGCGCGCCAATAAGCGCACGCTCAATATGTATATCCACCCGGAAGTGGCGCCCTCGGCCCTGCTGCTGATGGGCATCACCAAGCCCGCGCCGGGGTCGGTCTGGAATACCATGCCCTGCCATTTGCATGAACGCCGGATGGAGGCTTACCTCTATTTCGACCTGGATGCCGATAACCGCGTCTTCCACATGATGGGTCGCCCGGAAGAGACCCGGCATATCGTGGTCGCGGATGGCGAGGTTGTCATCTCCCCTTCCTGGTCGATCCATATGGGTGTCGGCACCGGTCCCTATACCTTCATCTGGGGCATGACCGGCGAGAACCAGGAATATAACGACGTCAGCCCGCTGCCGCTGTCGGCCTTGCGCTGAGGATATGAGTCACATGGACCATCTGATCCGTCCCCTGAAGTCCGGCGAAGCCATTCGCTACTGGCAGCTCTCCAAGACCAAGGAAAGCCGCTACGACGTTGCCGATAAGGCGATGCAAGGCCGCATGGATGCGACCTTCTTCCTGACCAAGGACAAGAATTTCATCCCGCATGAATATCCATGCCGGACCGAATTTGCCCTCGCCTTCCGCGACAAGGAACCCAAGCCCACGGTCGGCTTCGCGGGTCATCGCTGGTGGTTCCCCTTCGGGTCGGACCGTGTCGATCTGTCGGGCTTCTGGTTCCGCCCGACCCGGGTCGAGACCATCGCCCGCACCACCCTGCGTGCCGCAACGGCAGGCCCTGCCAAGGTGCTGCTCGGCACCTGCGGCGGTGCGATCCTCAGCGTCAACGGCAAGCCCGCGCTCTGGATGACCAAGTACCAGCGCAATTATGAAGACAAGCGCGAAGCCACCCTCGACCTGCAGGCGGGCGATAACGAGATCGAAGTCTGGTTCGACGATCTGTGCGAACGCGACGCGCGCTATTTCTTCCAGCTCGATTATCTTTCCGGCCCCAAGGTCGCCGTCGCCCTGCCGGTTCCGGTCGCCGGGGATCGCGCCGAAAGCCTGGAGCGTCTGCTGAACGGGATGCGTTTCGAAAAGCCGTTCTATGGCGCAGGCGAAGTCGCGATTGAGCTGCCTGAAGGTACCGCCGCCGACCTCAAGGCCGAGGTCGATGTGCATGGCGACTTCATGTCCTATGAGAACGTCCATATCAGCCGGGATCTGCCGAAGGGCGTCAAGCGCCTGTCGCTGGGCGATGCCGAGGATCTGCCCGCCGACTTCCGGCATTTCGAAGTCAAGCTGATCGACGGCGCCATGTTCCTGGCCCGCCCGCTGGTGGTGGAGATCTGCCATCTGGAGCGTCAGGGGGAAGCCTCATCCGACCTCAAGACCCGCGTGCATGAAGCGCTGGACTATCTGGCGGAAAATGCCGAGGCCGATACCGTCTGCGCGCTGGCCCGCCTTGCCACCGGCAAGAAGGGTGCGGCCACGGATAAGATGATCGCGGACTATGTCCCGATGATCGCCGATTGTTATGACTGCGCCGACTTCCTGCTGGTGCCGCTGCTCTGGTCGCGTATCCGCTATGGCAATGATATCGGCGAGAAGGTTCGCGCCGATGTCGATGCCGCCATCCTGAACTACCGCTATTGGCTGGATGAGCCGGGTAATGATGTGCAGTGGTATTTCTCGGAAAACCACGCGCTGCTGTTCCATACCTGCTGCTATCTGGCGGGGAACCTGTTCCCCGACGCGACCTTCAAGCGGTCTGGCCGCAAGGGGGCGGAGCAGGCGAAGGTCGGTTATCAGCGCCTCGTCGAATGGATGGACCATTTCGAAGCCTGCGAGATGGCGGAATGGAACTCCGCACCCTACTTCCCGATCGACCTCAAGGGCCTCTGCGCGCTCTATGCACTGGCGCCCGATGCCGATCTGAAGGCGCGCGCGGGCAAGGCTGTCCGTCGCCTGCTGGAAATGGTCGCTCTCTCCTGCCATCAGGGCATGCTGACCGGCAGTCAGGGCCGCTCCTACGAACATTCCTTGCGCGCAGGCCGCACCCTGGAACTGTCCGGTATCGCCCGCCTGATGTGGGGCCGGGGCTGGTACGGCCGTCGCTATCATGCTCTGCCGCAGTTGGCGCTCTGCCTGCGCGACCATGGGTTGGAAGTCGATCCGGTGCTGGGCGACTATGCCCGCTATGCCAAGGACGAGCCGCTGGAATGGACCTTCACGCAGGGCGAAAACGCCTTCGCGGCGCTCTATCACTATAAGAACCAGCATTATGCCCTGGGCACGCTGGTTGGCTATCGCCCGTACCAGTGGGGCTATCAGGAGACGGTGCTCCATGGCCGCCTGGGCGATAAGCCCGAGTCGCAGTTCTGGCTGAACCATCCGGGCGAGACGATCCTCTCGGGGTATGGCCGTCCCTCCTATTGGGGTGGTTGCGGCGCGCTGCCGCTGGTCCAGCAGTACAAGGGGCTGGCCATCGCCCGCTTCCAGGCGAACGAGGAACAGCCGGATTTCACCCATATCTGGCTGCCCGAGGCCGAGATGGATGAAGTGGTGCTGGACGGCGACCGGCTGCTGGTGCGTGCCGGTGGCGGTCTCGCCGTCTTCCAGGCCTCCGGCCCGCTGACCAAGGTCAGCGATGGTCCGATGGCAGGCTGCGAGGTTCGGCTGGCCGGGCGCACGGCCCGCTGGCTGGTGCGTGTGTCCGATATCGCAACCGAAGGCTCTCTTGCAGGTTTTGCGAGCAGGATGGAAATGCTGCGTCAGGTTGTGGTTAAAACCGATAGCCTGACGGTAACGGATCCCGACTATGGATCGGTTACGGCTGGCGGGGACGGGGCGGTACAGGCGGAGGGCCGTCGCGTCGATTTCAAGGACTGGACCTTGTCCGGTGTCCTTCGGGCTGCTGACGGAGGAGCGGTGACTTTGCCGTCCCAGCGCGCCTAAGGGCGCCTGGGTCTCAAGATTTCTACGCGTTAAGGGTCAGAAGAACCTGTTCAACGACGTTTTTGGGAGAATATCGATGCGGAAGCTTTCAGCTCTCGCCACTTCGGCGGCGCTGTTCGGCCTGTTGGCTGCAACGCCCGCCCTGGCGGCAACACAAGTGCGTGTCATGTGGTATTCGGACGGTGTGGAAGGCGAAGTGCTGGACGATCTCGTCAAGCGCTTTGAAGCCGCCAACCCGGATATCGACATCGTGGTCGATCACGTCGCCTATAACGTGATCCGCAACACGCTGCCGGTGCAGCTTGAATCCGGCAAAGGCCCGGATATCGCGCGTGTCACCGAACTGAAGACGCTGGCCAAACATTGGCTCGACCTGCGTCCGATGCTCAAGAATGCCAAATATTGGGACGATAACTTCGCGAATTACCTCGATTGGATGCGTGAAGATAAGACCAATGCCCTGACCGGCTTCATGACCCAGGTCACGATCACCGGCCCCTTCGTCAATAAGACCCTGTTCGATCAGGCCGGCGTCAAGATGCCGGGTGACAAGGCGACCTGGGATGATTGGGCCAAGGCCGTCAAGGAAGTGGCCGATAAGCAGAGCGTGCCGATGGCCCTGGCCTTCGACCGTTCGGGCCATCGTTTCGCCGGTCCCGCCATCTCCATGGGCGCTAAGTTCCTCGATGCCTCGGGCAATCCGGCGGTGATCGACGATGGCTTCAAGGCCATGGCCGAACGGATCGCTAAGTGGCACGAAGACGGCACCATGCCCAAGGAAATCTGGGGCGGCGTGTCGGGCACGACCTACAAGGGCGCGAACGAGGAATTCTCCAACGGTCAGCTCGTCATGTATATGTCGGGCTCGTGGCAGATCCCGCAGTTCGCCAAGACCATCGGCAATAACTTCGACTGGATGGCGGTGCCGAACCCCTGCGGTCCGGGCGGCTGCACCGGCATGCCCGGCGGCGCCGGTCTCGTGGCGGTCAAATACACCAAGAGCCCCGAAGCCGTGGCGAAGGTCATGGAGTATCTGGCGTCCGCGCCTGTGATGAAGGAGTTTGCCGAGCGCACCCTCTTCATCCCGGCCAACGACAGCCTTGCCAAGCAGGCGCTCGAGTTCAAGACCAACGACGCCCAGGTCAAGGGAGCCTTGAACGCCTTCGTCAAGGAAACCTCCAAGTTCGCCGATACCGCCAAGGTGATGCCGGCCAACAAATGGTCGTCGGTGATCTATTCCGTCGCCATCGCCCGTTTGGGCCAGGTGGTCGCGGGCGAGATTCCGCTGGCCGATGCCTATACGCGTATCAACGAGGACATCAAACAGAAGATGGCCGAGGCAAAATAGCCTAACGTCCGTCCCTGCCCCTCTTCATGCGTGCCCGCATGGAGAGGGGACTCCTCGCTTACAGAAGTGGCTTCCATGGCTTCCGTTTCGTCCCCGCCCCCCGGCGCGCTTGCGCGCGGCTTAGGCTTCCTCTGGCACCCCTTTAAGGCGGTGATGGATGTGATCGGCCTGCCGTTCGCCTTCCTGCAGCGCCGCTTTGGATTCGGCGGGATGGCGGTGGCTTTCCTCGCCCCGAACATGCTGATTTTCGGGACCTTCGTGCTGCTGCCGATGGCCCTCAATATCGTCTATTCGACCACCGGCGGGAACGAGCTGTTCCTGGAAAACCGCCCCTTCGTCGGCATGGCGCAATATGACGCGCTCTTCACCTGTGGCGATTATATGAAGCCGCAGTCCTGTCAGCAGGATGGTTTCTGGCAGGGCGTGCATAACACCGTGGTCTTTGTCGTCGTGCAGGTCACGATGCTCGTACTGGCCTCGCTGGCAACGGCTTTGGTGCTGAACCGCAAGATGCGCGGCCGCGCCTTCTGGCGGTCGGTGTTTTTTTTCCCAGTGCTGCTGTCGCCCGTAGTCGTTGGCCTGATCTGGAAGTGGGTCCTGCAACGCGACGGGCTGCTGAATGCCGGGCTGATGGAGCTTGGGTTCGAGCGGGTGATCTGGCTCGCCGACCGGCAATGGGCCATGGTCTGGGCAATCTTCGTGTCGGTCTGGGCGCATCTGGGCTTCTATGCCCTGATCCTGCTGGCAGGTCTGCAGGCGATTCCCGCCGATCTCTATGAAGCCGCCGAAATGGACGGCACCTCGAAATTCCGCGCTTTCCGCCGCATCACCCTGCCGCTGCTCTGGCCCAATATGCTGGTCGTGATCGTGCTGGCGCTGATCAAGGCGGTTCAGGTCTTCGACGAGGTCTATATCCTGACCGGCGGTGGACCCGGCACCTCGACCCAGTTCCTGGTGCAATATATCTACGAGACCGGTTTCGCCTCGCAGATCCGCAATATGGGTCTGGCGTCGGCGGCATCGCTGGTGATGGGCGGTGTGCTGGTGGTGCTGACGATGGTGCAGCTTGGCCTGTCGGCCCGTAAGGAAAAGAAGGAACAGGACCGATGAGCGGCGTTGCGGCCTTCCTTCTGCGTCGCAAGGGCGGCGACCGGTGGCACTTCACCGACGTGCTGGCCTGGATCTGGCTCGCCTTTGGGCTGATCGTGATGATGGGGCCGGTGGTCTGGCTGGGGCTGTCCTCCTTCAAGACCCGCGCAGCCCTGTCCGAATTCCCGCCCTCCCTGATGCCGACCCAGACCGAGACGCGCATCGTCGCCGGGCATGACAAGCCGCTGGAGCTTTATACCGTCACGCTGGAGGACGGCAGCCAGAAGGTGATGGCGCAGGTCCGCCGTATCGGCCTCGTCGCGACCATGGTCGATCCGGATAATCCGCAGGTGCAGGTGCGCGTCCCCATCGACAAGCGTCAGCCGGTGAAGCAGGTGACGTTTGCCTGGTCGAACTACACCGACCCGCTGGAACGCTTCAATTTCTTCGGATTCCTGCGCAATTCGATCTTCGTCACCGTCTGCGCCACCCTGATCACCCTGCTGATCAACTCCATGGCCGCCTATGCCCTGTCGAAATATCAGTTCAAGGGGCGGACGGCGGTGATGATGGTGATCCTGGCGACCCTGATGGTGCCGCTGTCGGTCATCATGGTGCCGGTCTATATGGTGGTGCGCGGGCTCAATCTCTTCGACAGTCTCTGGGGCGTGATCCTGCCGACGGTGGCGACGCCGACCGGGGTCTTCCTGCTGCGCCAATATATGCTGACCATCCCGGACGAGCTGATCGATGCCGCCCGCATGGACAAGGCATCCGAATGGCAGATCTTCTGGCGCATCGTGCTGCCGCTGGCGGCACCCGCGCTGGCCGTGCTGGCGATCTTCTCGGTCATGTGGCGCTGGAACGACTTCCTCTGGCCGCTGATCGTGCTGTCGCGGCAGGAGCTTTACACCCTGCCCGTGGGCCTATCGGCCTTCTCGGGCGAGCTTAACGTGCAATGGCATTACGTGCTGGCGATGACGATGGTGACCATGATCCCCGTCATCCTGGTCTTCGTCTTCCTCCAGCGGTTCGTGACCACCGGCATCGCCGGTACCGGGATGAAATAAATGAGCGATGTAGAGCTGAAACAGGTCGCCAAGGCCTATGGTCCCGTCCAGGTGATCCATGGGATCGACCTGAAAATCGAAGATGGCGAGTTCGTGGTCTTCGTCGGCCCGTCCGGCTGTGGCAAGTCCACTTTGCTGCGTATGATCGCAGGGCTGGAGACGGTCAGCGGCGGCGACCTGCTGCTGGATGGCGTGCGGGTGAACGATACCTCGGCCGCCGACCGGGGCCTCGCCATGGTCTTCCAGTCCTATGCCCTCTATCCGCATATGAGCGTGCGGCAGAACCTCGCCTTTGGCCTCGAAAACTCCAACATGCCCAAGGCGGAGATTGCGCTGCGGGTGGAGGAGGTCGGCAAGATGCTGCAGATCGACCACCTGTTGGAGCGCAAGCCCCGCCAGCTTTCGGGCGGTCAGCGTCAGCGTGTCGCCATCGGCCGTGCCATCGTGCGTCGCCCCGGCGTCTTCCTGCTCGATGAACCGCTCTCGAACCTCGATGCCGAACTGCGCGTCGTGATGCGGACGGAGCTTGCGGCCCTGCATAAGCGCCTGAAGGCCACGATGATCTATGTGACCCATGATCAGGTCGAAGCCATGACGCTGGCCGACAAGATCGTTGTGTTGCGCGCCGGCAAGGTGGAGCAGATCGGCCGTCCGCTCGATCTCTATAACCGTCCGGCCAACAAGTTCGTCGCCGGTTTCATCGGCTCGCCCAAGATGAACTTCCTGGACGGCACGGTGATCGGGCAGTCGAATGGCCATGTCTCGATCCGTCTTGCCGATGGCGCGGTGATCGAAGCGCCGGTCGATCCGGGGTATGCCCAGGCGGGCGCAGCGGTGACGGTCGGCATCCGCCCGCAGCATGTGCAGCTTTCTGAGGATGGGTCGGGGCCAAAGGCCACCGTCCGCCATATCGAGCATCTCGGGAACGAGACGGTGATCTATGCCCGCTCGGAAAGCCTCGGCGAACTGATCCTGACCCTGCCGGAGCAGGTGGAGATCACGTCCGAGGAGATCGCCTTGAGCCTGCCCCTGAAGCACCTGCATGTGTTCGATGCCGACGAGCAGGCGGTGGCGAGGGTTTGATAGCAGCTCGTCATCCCCCGCTTTATACGGGGGATCTCCTCCGGGAGCCCGTCCAATTCTGTTTCGATATCTGTTGAAATGCCCCCGGAGGGGATCCCGTGGTCAAGCCACGGGATGACGGTGTTTTTTTGGGGGGAAACGGCCTCAAGCAGCGAAGCAGTAGGCCAACGCAAAGAGCCTACCCCTCAAGCAGCGAAGCGGTAGGCCAACGTAAAGAGTCTAACGCCCCAGCCAGCCGCCATCGACCGGCAGGGTGATGCCATGCACATAGTCCGACGCCGCTGACGCCAGGAACACCGCCGCGCCCGCCAGATCGCCCGGCTTACCCCAGCGACCTGCCGGAATGCGGGCGGAGATATCGGCAAAGCGCTTCTCGTCCCCACGCAGCTGCTCGGTGTTGTTGGTGACGAAATAGCCCGGCGCGATGCCGTTGACGTTGATGCCCTTGGCCGCCCATTCGTTCGCCAGCAGCTTGGTCAGCCCGTCGATACCGCTCTTGGAAGCCGTATAGGAGGCGACGCGTATCCCGCCCTGGAAGGAGAGGAGGGAGGCGATATTGATCACCTTGCCGCCCGACCCCTGCGCCACGAACTGCCGCCCCGCCGCCTGGGCCAGGAAGAAAGCGCTCTTCAGGTTTACGTCGATGACGGCGTCCCAGTCTTCCTCGGTGAACTCCAGGGCATCGGCGCGGCGGATGATGCCCGCGTTATTGACCAGGATATCCAGGCGCCCGAAGGCCTTGAGCGCGCTTTCGATCACGCCGGGAATGACCTTGATCGATCCCAGGTCGGCCTTCACTTCAGCGAAGTTGCCACCCAGCTTGGCGATCTCGGCGGCGGTCTCTTCCATGGAGGAGCGCCCAACGCCAACCACGCTCGCCCCGGCTTCTGCCAGTGCGATGGCGATGCCCTGGCCGATGCCGGTATTGGCCCCGGTCACAAGCGCGACCTTGCCGGAAAGCGAGAAGAGCTGCATGGGGTTCCTCCTGAGGGTTTTCAGGAGAGTGCCTTAGAGGCGGGGGCAGCTGAACCCAGAAAGAATCTTTCAGGGCAAGCTGCCTAAAATCACCGTCATCCCGTGGCTTGACCACGGGATCTCCTCCGGGAGCTTGTCCAATTCTAACTCCGACAGCGTGGAAATGCCCCCGGAGGAGACCCCGGGATCAAGTCCCGGGGTGACGACCAACACAACTGGATGGAGACCCCCGCATCAAGTGCGGGATGACAGTTCTTGTTTTAAGCCACCGGCTTATAGGCGATCGCCTCGATCTCGACCTTGCAGTCGACCATCATGTCCGACCGCACGCAGGAGCGCGCGGGCGGGTCGCCGGGGAAATAGGAGATATAGGTGCGGTTGAAGCTCCAGAAATCCCGCGTATCGGCCAGCCAGACGGTAACCTTCACCACATCGGCCAGGGTGCAGCCCGCCAGGGCCAGCACCTTCTCGAGGTTCTTCATCGTCTGATGGGTCTGGGCTTCGATACCGCCATAGACGATCTCGCCGCGCTCATCCATCGCCACCTGACCGGAGGCATAGACGAAATCGCCCGCCCGCACAGCGGGAGAGAAGGGAAGCTTGTTGCCGCCCGCGCCTGAAGGCTGCGAGCCGTAATGGATCTTACTCATCTATTTCACCGCACCAAGGGCCAGGCCGCGCACCAGGAAGCGCTGCAGCCAGGCAAAGAGGATCGAAACGGGAAGGGTGGCAACCAGCGTCGCGGCCATCACCTGGTCCCATTCCACGGTATAGCGCCCGCCGACGAGGCCGAACACCTGGATCGGCAGGGTAAAGCCTTCTTTCGAGCGCAGCAGGGTCAGCGCCACCACGAACTCGTTCCAGGCATTGATGAAGGTGAAGATCGCGGTCACTGCCATCGCGGGCGTGGCGAGCGGCAGGAAAACGACGATGGCCGCGCGCCAGCGACCGGCGCCCTCCAGCCAGGCCGCTTCCTCCAGATCGCGCGGGATGGTCGCGAAATAGCTTTGCAGCATCCAGACGGCGAAGGCGATGTTGAAGGCGGCATAGGCCAGGATCAGCGCGCCATGGGTGTCGATCATCCCGAAACCGGCGGCAAGGCGGAAGAGACCCAGCACCAGCACGATGGGCGACAGCATCTGCGTGATCAGCAGGAACTGGCGGAAGACGCTTTTGCCTGCAAAGCGGAAGCGCGCCATCGCGTAAGCCGCCGGAATGGCGACCACCAGGGCGACGATGGTGGCGCTGACCGACACGAAAATGCTGTTCCAGAGGGCGCTGCCGAAATCGGTCGCCTTCCACATATCGACAAAATTCTGCCAGCGCGGGGTCGAGGGCAGCCACGCGGGCGGATAGATCATCACCTCGGTCGCGGGCTTCAGCGCGGTCGAGATCATGACCGCGAAGGGGAAGAGAACGGCGATGACGATGGGCGAGAGCAGCAGCCAGCAGAGCAGGCTTTTCTTGATCATGCCGGGGGGATATTTGCCGCTCATGCTGCGTCCTCCTCGCGCCCGACGAGGCGAACATAGATGATGGTGAAGGCCAGCAGGATCGCCAGCATGACCAGCGAGACGGCCGCCGCCTCGCCCAGTTTTCCGAGGCGGAAAGCGAGGTGATAGAGGTAGGTGACGAGGATGTGAGTCCCGTCTGCCGGTCCCCCCTGGGTCAGCACCCAGATGATGGGGAAGGAATTGAAGACATAGATGACGTTCAGCACTGTCGCCATGGTCAGGAACGGCTTCATCAGCGGCAGGGTCAGGGTGCGGAACTGCTGGAAGGAGGTCGCGCCGTCGAGCTTGGCCGCCTCATAGATATCGCCGGGAACCGATGAGAGGCCGCCCAGGAAAATCGTGGTGGTGAAGGGGACCGAGACCAGGATCCCGATGATCACCTGCATCGGAAAGGCAGTCTGGGCCGAGGCGAGCCAGACGATGGGTGTGTCGATGATGCCCAGCGACTGCAGCGTCGCATTGAACATGCCGAATTCGCCGTTCAGCGCCCAGCGCCAGACAACGGCGGTCATGGTCAGGGACACCGACCAGGGCAGCATCACGATGGTGCGGGCGACGCCGCGCCCGATGAAATTCTCGTTCAGGATCAGGGCGATGGGCAGCGAGCAGGCCAGCGTGCCGCCGACGACCAGCACCGTCCACCACATCGTGCGGACCAGGGCCTGCCAGAACAGCGGATCCGCAAAAACGCGGCTGAAATTGCCGGTCGCGTTGAAGTCGCGCAGCTGGCCGAAACGGCTCACGTCATGCAGCGACACCTTCACGATATCGATGAAAGGATAGGTGATGATCAGCGCGGCCAGGATAAAGCCGGGGGCGATCAGCAACCAGGGAACAAGCGAGGGATAGCGACGCAGCATGCGGGCGATTACCGTCCAGCCGAGAATAAAAGACCGGGAGTAAGCGTGCTCACTCCCGGTCGCTAGAGACAAGTCTTAGGCTATTTACCCAAGCCCTTGTTGGCTTCTGCTTCGGCTGCCTTCAGGGCGTCTTCCGGCTTGGCCTGACCCAGGTAGACCGACTGAACCGCGCGGGTAACGGCGGTCGCAGTGTCTTCCCATCCGGCGACCAGCGGCGCGAACTTGGCGCTCGGCAGCATGTCGACGAAGGTCTGGAGTTCCTTATTGCCGGTGAAGTACGGATCCGCCGCTTCAGCCTTGGTCGTCGGCAGGAAGCCTTCGCCCTTGGTGAATTCAATGCGCGGGTCCTTGGTGAAGAGATAGTCGAGGAACGCCCAGGCTTCCTTCTTCACCTTGCTGTCCTTGAACATCACGACCGAGTCGGTGACGCCATAGGTGGTGGTGGTCCCGCCCGAGGGGATGGAGGTGATGCCGTACTTCAGGTCCGGCGCTTCCTTCTTGATCTGGTTGATTAGGAAGGGGGCGGTGATGACCATGCCGACGCGGCCCTGCTTGAAGAGGTTCTGGACGTCTTCACGCGAATGCGAGGTCGGACCGGCCTGGGTCAGGCCGCCGTCGACCAGCGTCTTGTAGGTGTTCAGCGCCTTAAGGCCTGCGGGCGAATTGAAGGCGGCCTTGCCGTCCTTGCCGATCACGTCGCCACCATTGGACCAGAGGCCATAGTAGTAATAGACGTCGGTTTCGACTTCCTTGCCCTGCAGACCAAAACCGGCCTGACCTGCTTCCTTCATCTTCTTGGAAGCGGCGACCACGTCATCCCAGGTCTTGGGACCATCGGGGAAACCGGCCTTGGTCAGCTGGTCCTTGTTGTAATAGAGCGCGCGGGCCGAGGCGGCGATGGGCAGGCCATAGGTCTTGCCCTGGATCTGGCCGGGCGACAGGAAGGTGCCGATGAAGCGGTCCTTGAAGGCCGCATCCATATGGGCATCCAGGTCTTCGACCTGATTATCGGCCACGAAATCGACCAGCCAGCGGGTGCCGATGATCGAAATGTCGGGCGGGGTGCCACCGGTCAGATCGGTCGTCAGCTTCTGACGCATATCGTCCCAGTTCACCATTTCGATGGTGATGGTGGTGCCGGGGTTCTTTTTATTGAACTCCTCGGCCATCTTCTTGAAATAAGGCTCGGTCGCAGCGCTGTAGAACGTCACCTTCACGCGAACGTTGCCAGCTTCGGCGGCGGAGGTAAGCCCGAGCACGGAGGCGCCGAGGACAAGCGCGGAGGTTGTGCCGATCCGCAGACGCTTGAACATCCCTTGCATCTCAAATTCCCTTCAAATGAAAGCCGTGGGGCCTATTTGGCGGTTCTGTAGCCGCACATTTTGAGCGCGTCCGGTTCCCCTTGACCGGCGCGGTGCAATCTAATACCAATTTTATCAGCCATGTCAAATTGGTTTCACTGGCCTGCGGAAAACACATGGAGGCCTTTTGTTGGTGACATTTATGGGGCCAAGTTTCAGGGCTTTAACAAGGTGATGGCGGTAACACGCTGAATTGGTTTCTTATTGGTGCTATTGAACGACGGGAAGTAACGATGCGCCGGACTTTGTTCGCCTATGCCTGGGATATTGCGGAAAGCGGCGCGCAAGCTTTTGCCGATGAGGCGCGACGACTGGGTATGACCGACGCGGCGGTGGCGGTCAGCTACCATGCCGGGAAATTCCTGCGCCCCAAGGGCACAAGCGGCAAGGTGTTTTATCCCGAGGATGGCACGGTCTATTTCGAACCGGACCTCGCGTCATACGGCCGCCTGAAGCCGGTGCCGGTCAGCGATCTTCCGACTCGCCGGGCGGTCTCCGATCTCGCCGCGACGGGCCTGCCGGTCGAAGGCTGGACGGTGCTGCTGCACAACAGCCGCCTTGGCATCGAAAACCCTGACCTGATCGCCCGCAATGCCTTTGGGGATGGTCTGCGTTTCAGCCTCTGTCCTGCGAATGATGCCGTTGCCGAATATGCCGTGGCGCTGTCGGCCGATGCTGCCCGCCAGCCGGTGACGGGCTTGACCCTGGAGACACCGGGCTGGTTGCCGCAGGTCCATGGCGATCATCACGAATTTCAGCAGGTACGGAACCAGCCTTGGCTCGACGGGATGCTGTCGCTCTGCTTCTGCGATACCTGCGTCACCAAGGCCAGCGACACCGGCATCGATGCCAAGGCTCTGAAGCGCTGGGTCGCGACGTCTGTCGATAATTTCCTCAATGGCCCGGCCGATCCTGATCCCGGCATGGCGGGGGCCTGGTGGATGGCTGAACTGGCGACGCGGCCGGAACTGGCCAGCTTCATCCGTTGGCGCTGCTTCACGGTCAGCACCCTGGTGAAACGAATTCGGGCCGTCATGCCTGCCGATAAAAGCCTATCGGTTATCCCCAGTGTGGCCCGGCCAACGGCGGGTGCTTGGGCGGAGGGCAGCGATCTTGCGGCGCTTTCCAAAGGGGCGGACAGCCTGTCGATCTGCGCTTACGAGCCGACTGCGGGCCGGGTCATCGCCGATGCGGTCGATACTATTGCGCGGATCGGCGGGACAGAGCGTCTGCGGGTCATCCTGCGGCCCGGCCATCCCGACCTTTCCATCGGCGAGACGGCGGCGGCGTTGAAAGGTCTGCAGGCTCTCGGCCTTGACGATATCGGCTTCTATAATCACGGCCATTTACGGCGCGCGGACCTGGATGCCTTGGGCGCGCTTTTGACAGGGGAAACAGCATGAGCGGGCGCGTCGTCCTTATCACTGGTGCAGCAGGTGGGATCGGGCAGGCGCTCTGCCGTCAGTTCATCGCCGCTGGCGACACGGTCATCGGTTTTGATCGCGATGCGGCGGCCCTCGCCAAAGTGCCGGGGATCGTTCCGGCCGTTGCCGATCTGACCGATGCCGCCGCAACCTCCAAGGCTGTGGCTGACGTGGTGGCCAAGACCGGGCCGGTTGATGTGCTGATCGCCAATGCCGCGATTGCCGAAGTCCTGAGCCTCGCCGTCGCCAGCCCGGCCGATTGGGCGCGGGAGACGGAGATCAACCTCTATGGCACCGTGAATAGTGTCGAGGCGGTGCGCGCCGGGCTGCTGGCGTCGGGCAACGGCGCTATCGTCGTGATCGGATCGGTGAATGGTCTGACGACCCTGGGCCATCCGATCTATAGCGCGGCCAAGGCGGCCCTGCTGTCCTATACCAAGTCGCTGGCGGTGGAGTTCGGGCCGCAGGGTCTGCGCGCCAATATGATCTGCCCCGGCACCGTGCGCACGCCTGCCTGGGAAGGCCGCATGCAGAAGAACCCGGAAGTCTTCGAACGTCTGAAGAAATGGTATCCGCTGCGCCGCGTCTCCGACCCCGACGATATCGCGGGGGTTGCCCTGTTCCTGGCGTCCGATGCCGCGCGCATGATCACGGGCGCGATGATCCCGGTCGATGGTGGTCTGATGGCGGGCAATGCCGTCATGACTGCCGAACTGACACTCGAAAACGAATAAGAAAAGGGAGGGGCCGTCATGGCACGCGTCGAATTACAGGCCATCCGCAAGAGCTATGCCTCCGTTCCCGTGGTGCATGGCGTCGATCTGGATATCGAGGATGGCGAGTTCTGTGTGCTGGTCGGCCCGTCCGGCTGCGGCAAGACCACGCTGATGCGCATGGTGGCGGGGCTCGAATCGATCAGCGACGGCACGCTCAAGATCGGCGGCGTGGTCGCCAATGATCTGCCGCCGCAACAGCGCAATATCTCGATGGTCTTCCAGTCCTACGCGCTTTATCCGCATCTGACCGCCTACGACAATATGGCGTTCGGCCCCAAGCTGCGCGGCGAAGATAAGGGCGATACCGACACCCGTATCAATAAGGCGGCGGGCATCCTCAACCTCGGGGATTATCTGAAGCGCCTGCCGCGCGCCCTGTCGGGTGGTCAGCGTCAGCGTGTCGCCATGGGCCGTGCCATTGTGCGTGAGCCCTCGCTGTTCCTGTTCGACGAGCCGCTCTCGAACCTCGATGCCAAGCTGCGCGTCCAGATGCGTGCCGAGATCAAGGCCCTGCATCAGCGCCTGAAGAATACGGTCATCTATGTGACCCATGATCAGATCGAAGCCATGACGCTCGCCGACCGGATCGTCGTGATGAATGGCGGACGGATCGAACAGATGGGCCGTCCGCTCGACCTCTATGACAAGCCCGCGAACCTGTTTGTGGCTGGTTTCCTCGGTTCGCCCTCCATGTCGACCTTGAAGGGCACCTTGGCGGGCGATGCGACCGGTCCCTATGTGGAACTGGACGGCGGCGGACGTTTCCAGGCTCCGGCGACCAGCGCCAAGGCGGGGCAGAAAGTCGTCGTCGGCATCCGCCCTGAGCATGTGAAGATTACCTCTGCCGGGCAAGGCATCGCCGCCACGGTCGATCTGGTGGAGCCGACGGGTGCCGAAACGCATTTCTATGCGACCATCGGCAACAACAAGCTGACCGCTGTCTCCCACGAACGTGTACCCTTGGCCCCCGGCGCGGCGATCCATCTGATGATCGAGCCGGGCCATCTGCATCTCTTTGACGCCGATAGCGGCAAACGCCTGGATTGACCGATGCCTGAAACAGCCTCCTACGACCTGTTGATCAAGAACGCCCTGCTGCTCGATGGCGATGGCGGGGAGCCCTATCGCGGCAATCTGGCCGTGACGGGCGGTAAGATCGTCGGGGTGGGGGATGTTGACGGCACCGCGACGCAAGTGGTGGATGCCGAGGGGATGGCCCTGTCCCCCGGTTTCATCGACGTGCATACCCATGACGACCGGCTGGTGCGCGACTATCCGGAGATGACCCCGAAGGTCAGCCAGGGCGTCACCACGGTCATCACCGGCAATTGCGGCATCAGCCTCGCGCCGCTGGTCCCCGATGCCGAACCGCCCGCGCCGCTGACCCTGCTGGGCAGCAAGGCGGACTATCGCCACCGCACGTTCGCCGACTATCGCGCGGCGGTCACGGCCTCCAAACCCGCGATCAATGTCGGCGTGCTGATCGGCCATACGACCCTGCGTGTCGCCACCATGGATACGCCGTTCCGCCCCACCACGGCAGACGAGCGCACAGCGATGGAAGCGCTACTGGAAGAAGGCATGCAGGCGGGCGCCCTCGGGCTGTCGTCGGGCGTCTTCTACAAGGCGGGCGCCAATGCCGATATCGCCGAACTGACCCAGATGGCGAAGGTCGCCGCCAAACACGGCGGGGTCTATACGACCCATATCCGCGACGAATATGAAAAAGTGATCGATGCTTTGGCAGAGGCTGCCGATACCGCCAAGGAGGCGGGGCTGCCGCTGGTCATCTCCCACCATAAATGCGCCGGGCCGGACAATTGGGGCAAGACGCTGAAGACGCTGCCCTATCTGACCGAGCGCCGTAAACATCAGCCCCTGGCCCAGGACGCCTATCCCTATATCGCGGGCTCGACCGTGCTTGAGCCGGATATGGTGGACGAGCGGATCCGCATCCTGATCGCCTGGTCCAAAAGCTTCCCGGAGATGGCGGGCCGCGATCTCTCTGATATCGCCAAAGAATGGGGCATCGCCCAGGTGGAGGCCGCGAAGAAGCTGCATCCAGCCGGTGCCGTCTTCTTCCAGATGGACGAGGCCGATGTGCGCCGGGTGCTCAGCGACCCGCACACCATGATCGGGTCCGACGGGCTGCCCCACGATGCCCATCCGCATCCCCGCCTCTGGGGGACCTTCCCCCGTGTGCTGGGACTCTATGCCCGCGAGATCGGCCTCTTTACCCAGGCCGAGGCTGTGCGCCGCATGACCGGGCTCGCCGCCGACAGTTTCGGCATCAAGGATCGCGGTCGTCTGAAGGTCGGGCTGGCTGCCGATCTGGTGCTGTTCGATCCCGACACGGTCATTGATCGCGCGACCTTCGATAGTCCCCTGCAGCAGGCCCATGGTATCCGCGCCGTCTTCGTGAATGGTGTGGAGACCTTCCGCGATGGCAAGGAAACCGGCCAACGCGGTGGTGTGGTCCTGGACCGGAGGGCTGCATGAGCGAGCGTTTCTACATCGGCGTCGATGGCGGTGGCTCTGGTTGCCGCGCGCGCGTCGAAGCCGAGGATGGGACCCTGATCGGCGAAGGCACCGGCGGTCCGGCGCAGCTGTCTCAAGGCCCCACGGTCGCGTGGCATTCGATCCAGACCGCCATCGAAGCAGCATTGGGCAATAGCGGTTTCGAGCCGGAGTTCGCCGTGCTGGGCTTCGGGCTGGCCGGGGCGCATGTGCCTGCCTGGCGGACCGCTTTTGAACATGCGGCGCCCAAGCTCTGGCGTTGCCGGGTCGAAACCGATGCCTATACCAGCCTGGTCGGCGCCCATGGCGGGGAGCCGGGCGTGGTGGTCGGGATCGGTACCGGCACTTTCGCCTGCGCCTTCGATGACCGCCGCCACTATCACGAGGCGGGCGGTTGGGGGTTCCCCAGCGGTGACGAGGGCGGCGGGGCCTGGATCGGGGTCAAGCTGGCGCGGCTAGCCGAACAGGCCATCGATGGTCGCCACGATATGACACCGCTGGCCCAGAAGATCCTCGAGAAGATCGGGCCGGATCGCAAAAGCCTGTTCGATTGGGTTGGTGTCGCCAATCAGGCGACCTTCGCCGCCCTTACCCCGATTGCCGCCGCTGCCGCTGCCGAGGGCGATGCGGAAGCCTTAAAGATGTTCGACGAGGCGGCCTACGAGATCACGCGGCTGGTCGGTGCTGTCGATCCCGCCGATGCGCAGCCGCTGGCCCTGCTGGGCGGGCTGGCCGGGATCATCGCTCCCCGTCTGCCCTATCGCCTCAGCCGCCGGTTGCGGGCGCCCAAGGGCGATTCGGCGGCCGGTGCCCTCATCCTCGCCCGACGAGAGGATACCATTCCCCGATGAGCCGGAAGCTGCCGACCGAAATCGATGCGTTGATCGCCGAACTGAAACCCGACGAGGCGAGCAGCACCCCGCTCTATATCCAATTGGCCGAGAATATCACCGACGCCATCCGCGCCGGGCGCTGGTTGCCGGGGGAGGCGCTGCCGCCCGAACGGGTGCTGGCGCAAAGCGTCGCCGTCTCCCGCGTCACCACCCGCAAGGCGGTGGAGCTGCTGATCGACCGGGGCATCCTGACCACCCGCCAGGGATCCGGCACCTTTGTCGCCCGTCCCATGGAGCATCCGGCCACCACGCTGGCCAGCTTTTCCGAGGAGATCCGGGCGCGCGGCATGACGCCGGGCTCGAAATGGCTGTCGCGGGAGCTTTCCATCGCCACGCCGGAGGAGGCATTGTCCCTGGGGCTCGCGCCCGGCACCGCGATTGCCCGCCTGTCGCGCCTGCGTCTGGCGGATGACGAGGTGATGGCGATTGAAGTCTCCGCCTTGCCCAGCCGCTATCTGCCCGATCCGACGGTGCTGGAGGACTCGCTCTACAGCTATATGCGCGGTCAGGGGACAGCCCCGGTGCGCGCGCTTCAGCATATCCGCGCCGTCAATGCCACCGAACGGCAGGCGACCCTGATGGGGGTCAAGCCGGGGCTGGCGCTGCTCTATATCTCCCGCATCGCCTTCCTCCCTGGTGGATCGGCGGTCGAGTTCACACGTTCCTACTATCGCGGCGACCGTTACGACCTTGTGTCGGAGCTCAGCCGTGGGACCGAAGTGCGCGGCGCGCCTGCGGTCGATTTTGCCAGTTAGAAAGGGTCAAGGGTCTACCATGTCACATATGTTGCGCGAGGCTTTGGAGGCGCCCGACCGGGTGGCCGAGCTGCTGGCGAACGATGCCAAGCTCTATGAAACCTTGGCCGCGCGCCTGAAGGATGTATCGCCCAGCGTCGTGCTGTCTGTTGCGCGCGGGTCATCGGACCATGCTGCCGCCTACGGGCTCTATCTGATCATGCGGCGCCTTGGCACCATCGCAGCGTCGCTGCCGCCCTCGCTGCTGTCGGTCTATGAAGCGCCGCTGAAGGCTAGCCGGGCTGCTGCCTTCGCCGTCTCGCAATCGGGCCGCAGCCCGGATGTCGTGGAACCCCTGCGTACCTTGCGCGCCAAGGGCGCGGTGACGGCGGCCTTCGTCAATAAGGTCAATTCGCCGCTCGCCGATGTCGCCGAATTCGTCGTACCGCTGCATGCCGATACCGAGCTATCGGTTGCCGCGACCAAGAGTGTGCTCTGCAGCCTGGTCGCCCAGGCCCGCCTGATCGCCGCCGTCGCAGATGACTCTGCCCTTGCCGACGAGCTGGAAACCCTGCCGATGCTGCTGCGCAAGGCTGCCGGGACTGATTGGCGCGAGGCGCTGCCGATTCTGGCCCCTGCCGACAAGCTGATGGTGGTCGGTCGCGGTCCGGGCTTCCCGATTGCGCTGGAAATGGCGCTGAAGTTCAAGGAAGTCACCGGCATTCAGGCCGAAGCCTTCAGCGGCGCCGAAATCAAACACGGGCCGATGGCACTGGTCGGCGAGGGCTATCCGCTGCTGATCCTGGCCTTGCCGGGGCCTGCCGAGGAAAGCCTGCTGGCGCTCGCGACCGAGATGAAGGGGCGCGGTGCTTCGGTCGTGGTGGTTGGCAATCCGGAACGCTGGTCTGGCGCCCTGCCGCTGACCGTGTCCGGCGATACCGACCTCGATCCGATCCTGGCGCTGCAGAGCTTCTATCCTCTGGTCGAAGCCATCGCCCGCCAGCGCGGCCGCGACCCCGACAGCCCGCCGCATCTCAATAAGGTGACGCTGACGGTTTGAGGTTTGTCCCAAAGGCCACCATCGTCGAGGCAAGAAATCGAGTGTAAGCTGTTTTCTATCCCGAGCCGTCTAAAGGGATAGCGTTGAGTGTGAATAGGAACTTTCGCATCGTTGCGATGATGGCGAGTTTTGTTGGTTGTCCGTCTTTGACAAGATGTTGATAGAAGACAAAAAGACGGACGATGCGGCCATCTACCTGAGAGCCCACGCCAAGAGCAGGTGAGGAGCTCCAAGAGAGTTGCCAAAAGAAAAGCCCCGCAGCATTACCGCCGCGGGGCTTCTTCTAAGCTAAGGCGCCAGCGTCAGTCGCGCTGGATGCACATGGCGACACCCATGCCACCGCCGATGCAGAGGGTCGCAAGGCCGCGCTTGGCATCCCGGCGCTGCATTTCATAGAGCAGCGTGGTCAGCACACGGGCGCCCGAGGCCCCGATGGGATGACCCAGGGCAATGGCGCCACCATTGACGTTCACCTTCGAGACATCCCAACCCATGTCCTTATTGACGGCCAGGGCCTGGGCGGCAAAAGCCTCGTTGGCTTCGATGAGGTCAAGGTCGGCAACGGTCCAACCGGCCTTCTTCAGAGCTTCACGCGAAGCCGGGATCGGACCTGAACCCATGATGGCGGGATCGACGCCAGCGGTCGCCCAGGACACGATCTTGCCCAGGGGCTTCAGGCCACGCTTTTTGGCTTCTTCGGCGCTCATCAGCACAACGGCAGCGGCACCATCGTTGATGCCCGAGGCGTTACCGGCCGTGACCGTGCCTTCCTTGGAGAAAGCCGGGCGCAGCTTGGTCAGGCTGTCAATGGTCGTGCCATGCTTGGGATATTCGTCATCGGCAACCACCACGTCGCCCTTGCGGGTCTTGATGGTGACCGGAACGATCTCGTCCTTGAACTTGCCAGCCTTCTGGGCGGCTTCGGCCTTGTTCTGCGAGGCGAGCGCGAACTGGTCCTGCTCGTCGCGCGACAACTGCCACTTCTGGGCGACATTCTCGGCCGTGTTGCCCATGGGATAGCCGTGGAAGGCGTCGACCAGACCGTCCTTCATCATGGTATCCAGCATCTGCGCGTCGCCCATCTTGGTGCCGCCGCGCAGGTTCATGGCGTGGGGAGCCTGACTCATGCTTTCCTGACCGCCGGTGACGACGATATTGGCATCGCCGCTCTTGATAGCCTGGAAACCCAATGCAGCGGTGCGCAGCCCCGAACCGCAGAGCTGATTGATGCCGAACGCGGTCTTTTCCTGCGGAATGCCCGCAGCGATGGCGGCCTGACGGGCCGGGTTCTGACCGGCACCTGCGGCAAGAACCTGACCCAGGATAACCTCATCGACATCCGAAGCGGCAACCCCGGCGCGCTCCAGCGCGGCCTGGATGGCAACAGTGCCGAGAACATGGGCCGGAACGCTCGACAGGGCGCCGTTAAAGGAACCAATGGGTGTGCGCGCGGCACTGACGATAACGACGTCGGTCATGGACGAATCCCCTTACAACTGGTTTTTCTTATCGCGGTTGCGAAGCCTACACGGGAGACGCGCCGCCCGTCACCCACTCTCTCACCAACGGCCATACCCTTTTGGGGGCAGCGCCGGAGACGATCATCCCAATATGGCCCAGCGGCACATCGAGTGTGGTGGCCAGCGGCAGCGCATCGGCCAGCGCCCGCGCGCTCTGTGGCGGCACGATACGATCCTGGGCCGGAATGATGGCCAGAGTGGGAATATCGCAGCGCGATGGCAGCACCGGCCGCCCGGCAATACGCCAACGCCCCTGCTGCGGGCTGTTGTCGCCATACCAGCCTTCCAGGCATTCGCGGGCCACACTCGGCGCCAGCGGCACCCCATCGTTCAGCCAATCCTCCAGCGCCACAAAAGCCTCTGCCTTGGGATTGGCCGGATCGATGCGTCCGAAAGCCTCGAACTTGCGGTTGATCTGCCAGAGATCGATCCCGGCAAACAGCATCTGGATGGCGTCAACCGGCAGACCGCCCCACCAGTCGATGGTGGCTTTCAACCCCGGCAGCGCGGCGACGAGGCGGCGGGCGCTGTCACCATCGGCATGGAAGTCCCAGGGCGTGGCCAGCAAGGTCAGCCGCTCCACCTCCGCTCCCGGCTGCTGGGCGGCGGCGAGCGCGAGTTGGCCGCCCATGCAGTAGCCGAGCAGATTGACCGGGCCTAAGCGATTGGCAACGGCCAGCGCGTCGAGCAGCGGGCCGCAGACATAGTCGGTCAGGGTAAAATCGCGGCAGGCCTCACCCGGTGCCCCCCAGTCGAGCAGCAAGGGGCGTATCCCCACCTCCGCCAGCCAACGCATCAGACTACGGCCAGGCATCAGGTCGAGAATATAGGCACGGTTGATCAGTGACGGCACCGCCAGCAGCACCGGCGTTCCGGGCGGCGCATCCGGGGCATAGTCGAGCAGACGGATATCGCCCTCTTGCCACAACACGGGCGGCTCGGGCAGATCGCGACGATAGGGATGTTGCTGATAGGCCTTCACCCCGGCCAGAAATGACGCCATGCGGCGACGGCCCGCCACCTCCACGGCAGCAGCAAAACCGCTAGGGTCGACGCCGCCTGCTTCGAGGGCTGCTTTCAGGGCGGCGTCCTGCCCGTTCCCGCTCTGCCCGTTCAAGATCGGCAAGCCGCTGTTCCAGAGCGCCAAGGCGGGTAGAGAGCTGGCGTAGCTCGCCCAGCAGCTCGCCAAATGGAGCGGCAGCGGCCTCGGCCCGATCCTGTTTTTGCTGCGGTTCATGCTGCGCAAACTCGGCGGCTGTGGGCGTTGCAGCATGCGCAGCATCCGGCATGGCGCCAGCCCCAGTCCCTGGCATGGTTCCGGCACGCAAAGGCATAGCCCACGCGCCCCACATGCGGGCGGTGCGTTCTGCGAGATCGGGATCGCTCGCCCATGCCGTCAGCTGCCCTTGCCAGAGATCGAGGAATTGCTCGGCCAACACGGCAAGGTCAGGGGGCGGCGCATCCTTTGGGTCCTTGCCGTCAGCCATGGCTGGGACGATAGCCAGCCACCGCTTCTACGCCAAGCAGCAATTCTATGGCATCGTCATTTCGACAACCAAGGGTGCGCTGGACCTTGCAACGGCAACCAAAGCCGCCCATGATGCGTTGCAACGAATGGGAAAATCCCAACAAGCGGGGGGACATGTCGGAAGCCGGAACCAGCACAACTAATGGCGGCAAAGCGCCGATCACCATTAAGAAGTATGCCAACCGCCGCCTCTATAATACGGCGACCTCCTCCTATGTGACGCTCGACAACCTGTCGCAGATGGTCAAGGAGGACATCGACTTCGTCGTGTTCGACGCCAAATCCGGTGACGATATCACCCGGCAGGTTCTGACGCAGATCATCGTGGAAGAGGAATCGAAGGGTCAGAATCTGCTGCCCATCAGCTTTCTGCGTCAGTTGATCGGCTTCTATGGCGACAATATGCAGTGGCTGCTGCCGTCGTACCTTGAGTCCGCGATGAAGACCTTCACCGGCAATCAGGACAAGATGCGCTCCTATCTGCAGGATGCGTTCGGCGGGCTGTTTCCTTTCGGCTCCTTCGATCAGATGTCGAAGCAGAATATCGCGATGATCGAGCGGGCGATGAAGATGTTCTCGCCTTTCCCTGGTGCATCAGGCATGCCGGGCACCACCGAAAGCCCGCCTGCCGCTGGCGAAGAAGCCGGTGTTGCGGACCTGAAGCGCCAGCTCGACGCGTTGCAGCAACAGATCGAACGTCTCGGCAAATCCTGATAACGGCAGGGTAAGCGGTCCTTCATGAACACGATCACGACACCGCTTGCCCTTCCCGCTCCGGGCTCGCTTTCCCCCAATCGTCCAACCCGCGCCCGGCGCCCTGCCGATCAGCGCACGGAGGAATGGGAAGAAGCAGAAAATGCCGCCGAACTGGGCGCGGCGCGCGAACATGAAGAAGATCGCCCGCAGCAACCCCAGCAGTTCGCCCGCTTCCTCATCGGCAGTGATGAACAATTACCCGAAGTGATGCGCCTGGGCTGGATCGGCCCGTCCCTAGCCTTCTATATCCAGATCTATGTGCAGGAGCATTTGGGCAAGGGTATCCATTACGACCCTTGGCACTATGCCACCGCTGCCTATCAGAAGGTCTATGAGCGCAGCCTCAAGATGGCGGGCAAACAAGCCCGCTAGCGCGCACGAGGCTCGAACGCGGGCTCATGTTTATTCGGTTTGTCATCATCCTCGGATCAACTCCGAGGATGATGACTCAAGAAAGTCGCTACCATCAGTCATTAAGGGTGCGGCCCAGATCACGTGGCGAGGATGCGGGGCATCCGCTCAGGCGAGGGCCAAAAAACCTAAGCCGCGTCGCTGGCCCGTGTGAGGGCAGCTTCGGCGATGCGCGCGCGCTGCCAGCCGGGCAGGCTGTCGAAGGCCTTGCAGCAGGCACGGCGCACAGGACCGACCGGCAGGCCATTCTCGCTTTCATTGACCGCCGTACGGATGACCTTGGTCACGCGGCTCACTTCGCCCACGACCTGAGCCGTCGCTTCGGCCAGCACCGCAAAAGCGATACCATCGGCGGCCGGATCGATATCCGCAGTCGAGGACACAAGACGCAAGTGAGACATTGCTTAAACCCCTTCACGCAACCATCGGCGATACCTTAGTGTAATACAGAGTATCGCATAAAGCTCAATCTGCTGCCCCGGCAAACTTAATGTGAAACATGAGCCAATCTCTCTCCCCCATCCCGCAATTGCCGACCGAGCCTGCTCGCCGAATTCTGCGCGGGATGCAGCGCTATTTCCTGGAATGTTACGGCGTCGGCGGCGTGCCGGAAGTGACGCTGGCGACCGGTCGACGCGTCGATTTCATGGCGGTCGACCGTAAGGGGTTGATCTGGGTGATCGAGATCAAAAGCTGCCTGGCCGACTATCGCGCGGACGCAAAATGGCAGACCTACCTTGAGTATTGCGATCGCTTCGCCTTTGCCGTTGACGAGGCTTTCCCCCAAGAGGTTCTGCCACCGGAAGTCGGCCTGTTCATCGCCGATCCCCATGGCGCCGACTGCCTGCGCGATCCGGTGCATTCGGAACTGGCCGGAGCGCGGCGCAAAGCGGTGATGCTACGTTATGCCCTGACCGCCGCCGCCCGCCTCACCGGGGTCGACGCGCCTCCTCCATGAGATCCAGCTGGATCTGCTGGATCTCCGCCAGGCGCTGCCATTGGTGGCTCATAAGGTGGTCCAACTTTTCATGGAGATATTGGATCTCTAACTCGGCCTTGAGATTGACCTGATAATCATTCTGCGCCCGCAGGCGGTCCTTATCCTCCTGGCGCCGCTGGCTCATCATGATGATAGGCGCCTGTACGGCGGCGAGACAGGAAAGCACCAGATTGAGCAGGATGAAGGGATAGGGGTCAAAGGGGACGCCTGCCGCCAGATTGCCGATGAGCCAGGCAGCAAGGACCAGACCAAAACTGATCAAGAATTTCCAGGATCCCCCGAAGCTCGCCAACCCATCCGAAACCGTCTCGCCGAATGTTCGCTGAACCTCGATATCAAGGCTGCAGGTGACGGCGCCCTGGTCGGCGATCCGGCGGGCAACGTCCCTTTCCAGCGCGGTCAGCTCGCCGCCGTCGGCCGCCAGCAGCTCCTCGACATAGAGATGGCGGTAGTGATTGATCGTTTCCTGACTGATGAGGGCCGTATCCGCCAGTTCGGGATGATCGCGGCGCATCCGGCGCGTAAGACGCGGACGGATAAGGGATATTGGGACCAGATGGTCGCTGGACCATTCCTTACCGCTGATTGCGCACAGGCCGTTCGATTTTCCAGGCTTCGACATCCCGATCTCCTAGCTTCGCAGCGCAAACCCTAGCACCTGCCGAGAACTTTCGAAGACCTCTTGAAAGCGATAGAGTTTCGATATATCTATTATTTCGTACTATCTAAACCCTATCGGAGAACATCCATGAGATTTGGCCATCATACAAACGCAGAGAGCCGGGAGAGCTGCCGCGAACGTCGCTTCTCACGTCTCACCCACTGGCTTGAAGAACATCACCGCCGCCATCACGAACGCGGTGGTCGGGGTCGCGGACGGGGTCGCCTGTTCGAACATGGCGATCTGCGCCTGCTGGTCCTGCATCTGCTGGCCGCCCAGCCGCGCTCGGGCTACGAGATCATCAAGACCATCGAAGAGACGGTGGGCGGCCTCTATAGCCCCAGCCCCGGCGTCGTCTACCCGACCCTGACGCTGCTCGAAGAACAGGGCCTGATTGTCCAGACCGCCAGCGAGGGCGCCAAGAAGACCTTCGCCGTCACCCCGGAAGGCGAGGCCGCCCTGCAGGCCGGACGCGCGACCGTCGTTGCGATCCTGGAGCGCATGGAACATCTGGGCGCGACCGAAGGCCGTGAACCTCCCGCCGCCGTCCAGCGCGCCATGGAAAATGTGAAGACCGCTTTGCGATTGAAGTTTGCCCGCGGAACCCTCACCTCTGCTCAAGCCGACGCCATAGCCGCCGCCCTGGATCAGGCCGCCCTCACCATCGAAAAGGCATGACCATGGCTATTCTGGAAACCCGCCTCGCGACTGAGCACGGCACCCGCTACCTCATCCAGCTCTGCAAGCATTTCGCCCATAAGATCCCGGCGACCTACGAAGGGAACGAGGGGCAGATCTCCTTCGATGCAGGCGTCTGCCGCCTGTCCGCCGATACAGCAGGCCTGCTGATGTCCGTCGATGCGGGCAATGCCGAAGACGCCACGATGCTGGCCGGCGTCATGGCCCGCCACCTGGAACGCTTCGCCTTCCGCGAAGAACTGGCTTTCGACTGGAAAGCCCCCGATTGATCCATCAGATAGATCAATCGCAAACGAACGATCTATCTGACTCATGAGTCAGGGGATGTCTAGGATCCCGCCAATACCTCCAGGCGCTTCAGCCGAACCGGTTCGTCCTTGACGAAGAAACTGTCGCTGCGCAGCCGGTTCAGCGCCTTGGCGGCATAGGCGGCGGACTGGGTTTTGTCGCCCTTGGCGTCATAGAGTTCGGCCAGTTCCTCGAACACAAACGAAGGCTCGTCGCCCATGTCGGCGGCATCCTTCACCAGTTGCAGATCGAGCGTCAGCGCCTCGTCGATCCGACCGAGCGCACGCAGGGTACGGGCAATGCCATACCGGGCGATCCGGGCTTCGCGCGGACGGTTGATTTCGTCGCGATAGGCAGCGTCTTCGGCAAAGATCGTCAGGGCACGCTCGTATCGACCAACGTCGAAATTGCTCCAGCCGATGTTATTCAGCAGCGGACCTTTCCAGCCCGAGACCATCGGGTTTTTGGAGGTCGCCGCCAGGGCAAGCGCCTGCTTTGTCCAGTCTTCGGCCTTATCCACCGGCTCGACGATGGCGAGCATATGCAAGGCGTCGACCGCCAGATCCAGCAACGGTTCCCCGCCGGTTTCCGCCAGAGTCCAGGCTTTAAGGAAGTGGGGAACTGAGCCCGCTGGATCGCCGCCGGTATTGACGAGGCGCCCGCGTTCGAGCGCGATGGCGACCTTACCCCGCAGACCATCGGGCGGCGTCAGGCGTTCGGCCTGATCCAGCAGATCGTGACCATCCTTGAACTTGCCCTGAAGACCCATAGAGCGGGCAGTGCGCGTCAGGGAGAGCGCTTTGTTGATATCGAAAGCCACCTCGCCCGCCTGAACCTGAGCCACCATTACCACAATTGCATCCATCATCACTGCCACCCGCAAAAGATGCGCTTGATAGTGATTTGCAAATTCTATTCTGGCAATAGGATTGCAGCCGGGACGCGATCGACTATCCTCCCCCGGCCAATAACTTCGGGGACGCCGAATGACTGCCGACTTGATTGCCGCGATAGATGCCGGACGACTTGCCCAGGGCCTGCTGACGATTGCCCAGACCCTGGCGCTGTCGGCGCGGGGCAATATCGTCCACGACCCGTTTTCGACGTTGATCTCGGCGCGCGCCCAGATCGGCAGCGGCAATATCCTGTTCCCGAATACCCAGCTTCTGTGTGCTGAAGGGCAGTCCCTGACGGTGGGCGACGGCAATCGCTTCCATCCCGGCAGCTATGTGGAGGCTGCCTCCGGTCCTATCACCATCGGCGACGGCAACCAGTTCGGAGACGGATGTTTCACGGCTATCGCCAACCGGAAGGGCGGCAAGATCACCGTTGGATCCAAAGGGCGGTTTCAGCGCGGCGCCACGCTTTATGCCGAGGTATCGGTGGGTGACGGCTGCCAGATCCTGGGGCCGATTGCCGTGCAGGATTGTGTTTTGAGCAGCGGAGGCGACCATACCCATGGGGAGGCGGATGAACGCGGCAGCGTCCTCAAGGGCGTCGGCACCGCGCGTAATCTGACGCTCAAGGTCGGGGAAGTGATCCAGGGCCATGGCGTCTTTGCCATGGCGGACCTGAAGATGCAGTCGTTCTTTCACCCCAAGGTGAAGTAAGCGACGCGGTTCGGCCACACGAGATCCCGCATCAAGTGCGGGATGACGAGTTTTTATTTTCGGGCTTTAGAAGTGAAGGCCGGTGGATGAGCTGCTAGGCGTTTCCGAGCACAAGACCGGAGCGTACCTCGGGTACGTGAGGATCTGAGCATCGGAAACAACGACGCAGATCGCCGCCGGACGAACGCCGTCAAAACTTTTTGAAGGCCTTGGCCATTTCCACCATCGCCGCCTTATGCTGCTGACCAGCCTTGGTCGGGGGCGGACCTTTGGGATCGATGCCGAGATTGGCGAGCGCCTCGGCCGGAGTCGAGGGGCTCTTGGCCGGCGGCTTGGGCGGGGCGGGCATATTGCGGTCCAGCTTATCGACGATGGCGTCGAGGGTTTCCTTGGGCAAGGCACCGGCCGGACCACCCGGACGGCGCACCGGGGCAGCCGTGGGGCCGGGCCGCTGGACGGCGCCATTCGGGGCCACCTGCATGGTGCTCGGTTGTTTGCCCATCGCCTTTTCCACCAAGGCAAAGGCGATCCCCTGCAGATAGGGGGTCGTGATCGCGCGCAGCAGATTGAGGTCCTCTGACGCCATCGCCATCAGGCGTCGGGCCGCCGCATTACGGTCACCCTTGGAGGCCTGGATCGCTTCGCGCAATTTCTGGGCAAGATAAGACATATGGTTAAACTCCGATTACCGGGCGCGAGAGTAGCATGCTTGTTCTGTTTTGGCGAAGAGGCCCCATCTTATTTGCCGCCCCCTTCTCTTCGTTGGAGCGCGGCGCTGCCGTGAGGTAAGGTTGCACCCATGTCCCACTTGCCTCTCAATCGCCGTCAGATCATCAGCCGCCGCGACATCGACGCTCAGTTGGCCGCGCTATCGCCCGAGTTGCCGCCGGAGAAGCGCCGCCCGGAGATTCTGGCCGTCCTGAAAGCGGCTTTGGCCGCCGGGCGGGCCGAGGTCAAACAACGGTTCGAGGCAGGTAGCGGCGGCCGGGTCGCCAGCCGCGATCTGACCTACCTCGTCGATCAACTTATCCGCCTGCTTTATGACGACACGACGACGCGGGTTTACCGGGTCGCCAACCCCACCCAGTCCGAGCGCCTGAGCATTGTGGCCGTCGGCGGCTATGGTCGTGGGGAACTGGCGCCGCAGTCCGACGTCGATCTGCTGTTCCTGCTGCCCTACAAGCAGACGCCGATGGGCGAGCAGATCGTCGAGCATATGCTCTATATCCTCTGGGATCTGGGGCTGAAGGTCGGCCATGCCACACGGTCGGTGGACGAATGCCTGCGGATGGCGCGCAGCGATGTGACCATCCGCACCGCCCTGCTGGAATCCCGCTATCTCTGGGGTGACGAGTCCCTCTTCACCGAACTGAAGACCCGCTTCGATGCCGAGGTGGTGGCCGGGACCAGCCGCGATTTTGTCGAAGCCAAACTGGCCGAGCGCGACGCCCGCCATGCTCGCATGGGTGACAGCCGCTATGTGGTCGAGCCGAATATCAAGGAGGGTAAGGGCGGCCTGCGCGATCTCCATACCCTGTTCTGGATCGCCAAATACGCCTATCGCGTCGATAGCGTCGAAGCCCTGACAGCCAAGGGCGTGCTGTCCCGCGCCGAAGCCAACCGCTTCATCAAGGCCGAAGCCTTCCTGTGGGAAGTCCGCTTCACCCTGCATTACATCGCCGACCGCGCCGAGGAACGCCTGACCTTCGACGTCCAGCCGGAGATCGCCCGACGCCTAGGCTATTCGGATCGCACGACCTCCAAGGGGGTCGAGCGCTTCATGAAGCATTATTTCCTGGTCGCCAAGGATATCGGCGATCTGACCCGCATCTTCTGCGCCGCCCTGGAAGCTGAACAAAGACGCAAACCGCGGTTCGGCGGCCTGTCGCGCTTCTTTTCGCCCCGGTCGCGCGAAGCCCATGGTTTTGTGGTCGAAGGGGACCGGCTGTCGGTCGGCAGCCCCGAGGCTTTTCTGACCGATCCGGTCAATATCCTGCGCCTGTTCTGGGAAAGCGACCGCACCGGCTTCGATATCCATCCGACCGCCCTGCGGCTGATCCACCAAAACCTCAAGAAGATCGACGCGGATCTGCGCGCTAATCCCGAAGCGAATCGCCTGTTCCTGGAAATCCTCACGTCGAAGAACGATCCGGAGAACACCCTGCGCCGCTTGAACGAGGCAGGCGTGCTGGGCCGGTTCGTGCCGGATTTCGGCCGCGTCGTCGCCCAGATGCAGTTCGACATGTATCATGTGTATACGGTCGATGAGCATACGATCTTCGCCATCGGGATCCTCGCCCGGATCGAACAGCAACTGCTGACGGACGAGCTGCCGCTGGCGTCGTCCCTGATGCCCAAGCTGCTATCGCGCCGGGCGCTCTATGTCGCCGTGCTGCTGCATGACATCGCCAAAGGGCGCGGCGGCGATCATTCGGTCCTGGGGGAACAGGTCGCCTATAAGCTGGGGCCACGCTTTGGGTTGAGCGAGGAAGAGACCGAGACGGTCGCCTGGCTGGTGCGCTGGCATCTGGCCATGTCCAACACAGCTTTCCGCCGCGATCTGCAGGACCCCAAGACGATCAGCGATTTTGTCGAGCTGGTGCAGTCGCCCGAACGGCTGAAGCTGCTGCTGGTCCTGACCGTCGTCGATATCCGCGCGGTGGGGCCGAAGGTCTGGAACGCTTGGAAAGCCGGGCTGCTGCGCGAGCTGTATCATCTGGCAGCCGACAAGATGGCGGGCGGCGATGTGGCCGAAAAAACCAGTGGGACGGAACGACGCCTCTCGGCCGTGCAGGAACAGCTGCGGGCCGACCTGACGGACTTCACCTCGGCAGAGGTCGATCAGTTCCTGGCTCTCGGCACCCGCGCCTATTTCCTGACCACTGATCCCGGCGCGATCCTGCGCCATGCCCGGCTGGTGAAGCGCGCCATGCAGGATCGCGCGCCGCTCTCCATCGATACCCGCGTCGATACCCATCGTGGCATCACGGATGTCACCATCTATACCGGCGACCATCCGGGCCTGTTCGCAGCCATCGCAGGCGCCCTGGCACTGGCGGGAGCGAACATCGTCGACGCCCATATCTTCACCCTGACCAACAGCATGGTGCTCGACAGTTTCTCGATCCAGGATACCGAGGGCGGCGCTTTCGAGCGGCCAGACAGGCTGGCGCGGCTGGCCGTCCTCATCGAACAGGCGCTGTCGGGCAGCCTGCGTAGCCTGGGCGATCTCGCCAATCTGAAAAGCGGCCCTGCCCGCGCCGCCATCTTTACCGTGCGACCGCGTGTGCTGATCGACAATAAGGCCAGCGCCACCCATACCGTCATCGAGATCAACGGCCGTGATCGACCCGGCCTGCTGCACGATCTGGGCCGCACCATCACCCGCCAGAACCTGCAGATCGGCGGCGCCAAGATCATGACCTATGGCGAGAAGGTGGTGGACGTCTTCTATGTGAAGGATATTTTCGGTTTGAAGATCGACCGTCCCGATAAGATCGACGATATCCGCACGGCCCTGCTGGCGGCCCTGCAACCAACTCCGGTACCCACCGCCGCTAAACCCGCTGCCCGCGCCCTGAAAGGCGCCGCCGAATGAAGTTCCTGGCGATCGCTTTTGCACTGGTTCTGCCCGTGGTTGCCCTGGCGCAGGCCCCCAAGCCCCCAAGCCGCTCTCCGGCTGCGCCCCCTGCCGCAAATGATCCGAATTTCGCCGCGCTCGACGCGCTGTCGAAGCAGGATTACGAGCGCGCCTCCCGGCTCTGGCGACCCCAGGCGGCGCGGGGCGACAAGGAAGCACAATATCAGTTAGGGTTGCTGGCATCCGCCAACGGCCCCCAGGCCATGCGCAATCCGGCCGAGGCGCGGCTGTGGCTCGGCAAGGCTGCCGAACAGGGGCATATCGAAGCGCAATATCAGCTTGGCCTTGCGCTTGGCTGGGGCGACAGCGCCCGCCCGAACAAGGAAGGGGCCCGCCAATGGCTGGCCCTGGCGCAGAACGCCGGGCATGTGAATGCCGGGGCGGCCCTCGCTCAATTGGGCACTATCCCCGATACGCCACCAGCGGAAGCAACACCGCCCGCCGCGGCTATTCCGGCCGCTCCCGCTCCTGTAACCGCCGCCCCGGCACCGCCGCCGGTCGCGGCCCCCAGCGCGCCTGTGGTTGCGGCCTTGGTCGAACCACCTGCACCGCCCTCGCCCCCCCTGGAGATGGCACCGCCGCCGGTCGCTCCCGCTCTGGCGGCGCCTCGAATGGTCACGAGCGCACCGCTGGCTCCTCCACCACCGCCTCCCGTGACGGCGCAACTCCCCCCCCCACCGCCGGAGCCTGGGGTTATGCCGCCAAAGCCCCCTGCTGCCGTAGTGCCCGCCCCGGTCATTGCGCCTGAACCGCCAGCTCCCGCGCCAGCAGCTCCGCCCGTGACCGCCAGCAGCCCTTCCATCGGGGAAATGCTATCCGCCAGCATCAGCCGTCCCGTGGTTCCCTCACGGGATGGCGGAGTCGCACCCGCACCTCAGACACCTCCGCCGCCCTCGCAAGCTGCTGCAACGCCTGTTCCGGTAACTCCCATTCCGCTGGCATCCGCACCGACCGCCGTGACGCCGGTTCCGCTGGCAGCACCGCCCGCGACCGCCGTTTCCGAAGCGACTGCTCCCGCGCCGACTGCTCCGGCTGCTATGCCGTCAGTTATCCCGGTGCCAGCTGTCCCGGCACCTACCCCCGCAGCCCCCACCCTTTCGGCTCCGCCACCGCCGGTCGCGGCCCTGGTGCAACTGCCGCCACCGCCGACACCGGCCCAGGCCCTTGAAGCGGATCATCAGCGCGCACGCCAGCAACCCGGCTGGCAACCGCGTATCGTCACCGATGGCGCGGCACAACCGTCCCTGCCCCTGCTGGCTCCGCCGCCCTTCGCGCGCGAAGCCGTGACAGTGGATCTAGCCGCCCTGCCACCCAGTGCCCCCCTGCCGACGTCGCCGGTAACCCTGATCCGTCCAGGAAGCGCCCCCATCGCGCCGGAGCGCCTTCCTTCTCCGCCGCCAGTCACATCGGCCTTGGCTGCGCCGGTGCCAACGGCATCAGCACCGACACCCCTAGCCGCAGCACTGCCGACACCTACCCGCCCGGCACCGAGCCCTGCCCTTCTCCCTGCGGTGGCGGCGCCACCCGCTGTAGCGACTCCATCCAGCTCCGGCAACGGCTGGCGGGTGCGTTTTGCTGTGCTGTCGAAGGAGAGCTCCCTTCCTGGAACCCTGGCGGCCTATCGCGACCGGGCGCCCGACATCGTCGGCGACCGCACCATTGCTGTCGAACCCGTCGGCCCCAGCGGCCCCTGGCGCATATATCTGGGCGGCAGTTACGAGAAGAGCGAGGCGGAGAAGCACTGTAGCGGCATCAAAAAGACCGGCCTCGACTGTATCGTCACCCGCTAATCCCTGGTCGTGGTTAAATAAATTGCGGCCAAGTCTTCGAAAAACAGGCATGATTCGTGGCACTTCGAGCCAAGTAATGCTTGTGGAGGCAGGATGCGGACCCAGATTATCGATGCCTTTCGCCTACAGGCCGACTGGTGCCGAAACCTCGATTCGCCTTTTACCGGCGTGGTTCTGGATCATCTGATCGCCGATCTCTCGGACGGCGGCCCAACCGTGCAACGGCTTTCGGGGTGGAGCGGCGACCCTGTAGCCGGCGCCCTGGCCTTGCGGGTCGCGGGAGGCCTGCATCACCTGGCCCGCACCGGCCTCGACCCTGCTCTTGCCAATCTCTATCCGCCGCTCGGGGACGAAGGCCGCTTGAAAGCCGCGCTCCAGGCGGCCATGACCAGCCATGATGCGATCTGGGCCGAGTTTCTGTCGGGACCGCCCCAGACCAACGAAGTCCGCCGGTCGATGGCGATGCTGCCCGCTTTTCTGACTGCCGCCGCCGCCTATCCCCTGCCCATCGACCTTTACGAGATCGGTGCGAGCGCGGGCCTCAATCTCTGCTGGGATCGCTATCGGTATCAGGGGCCTGATTGGGTGCGGGGTGAAGGCGACAGCCCACTGACGCTCACGACAGACTGGAGCGGCCCGCCACCGCCGGAGGCACCGGTGGAGGTCACGCACCGGCAAGGCTGCGATGTCCTGCCCATCGACATCACCGATCCCGGCGCGCTTGAGCGGCTGGCCGCATATATCTGGGCCGATCAGCCCGAACGGCTCGCCCGGCTTTTCACCGCCGCCGAGATCGTGGCGGACGAAGCCCCGGAGATCGTCGCGCAGGATGCCGGGAGTTGGCTTGCCGAACGGTTGCCCGCCCGAAAACCGGGGCATCTGGCCATCATCTTCCATTCGGTGATGTGGCAATACCTGCCCGGCGCCGCCCGGACCGCTGTGCAAACCTCAATTGCCAAGGCCGCCGCCGAAGCGTCGAAAGACCAGCCACTGGCCTATGTCCGGTTCGAGCAGGACGGCGCGGGCGGCTATGAGGTGCTGATGAACCTCTGGCCCGAGGGGACCATGCGCCGCCTCGCCGTCGCCGACCCCCATGGCCGCAAGGTTCGGTACACGCCTTAGCTTTGACGTCGGCCTATCGCGCTTTGCGCTACTTGAAGCCGTTTACACCGGCCCCGAAACGCCCGCCTGACCGAAGGTCGCCATGCCGGAATGGCAGGTCGCTGCCGCGCGCAGCAGGGAAACGGCAACCGCCGCGCCGGATCCTTCGCCCAGACGCATGCCGAGATCCAGCAGCGGCTCCTGGCCGATCTTGGCGATCAGACGCCGGTGCCCCGGTTCGGCCGAGACATGGGCGACGAGGCAATGGTCGAGCGCCCGCGGATCGATGGCATAAACCACCGCCGCCGCTGCGGTGGAGACGAAGCCGTCCAGCAGCACCGGCGTCTTGGCAAGACGCGCCGCCAGCACGGCACCGGCAATCGCAGCCAGTTCCAGCCCGCCCACGGCGGCCAGCCACTTCAGGGCATCCTTGCCGCAAGCATCCTTGTGCAGCGCATAGGCCTTATCGACCACCGCAATCTTGCGGGCCAGAGCTTCGCCACTGACGCCCGTCCCAGGTCCGACCCATTCTTCGGCCGTGCCGCCGAACAGCCCGAGGCACAGGGCGGCAGCGCTGGTCGTATTGCCGATACCCATCTCGCCCAGGCCCAGCACGTCGATGCCAGCTTCGACCGCCATCATGCCGTAGGCCATGGCCTGGGCGCAGGCGGCTTCGCTCATCGCCGCTTCCACCGTGAAGTCGGCGGTCGGATTGTCGAGGTCGAGCTCATAGACCCGCAGGTCGCCATCGATGGTGCCGACCAGCTGGTTAACCGCCGCGCCGCCCTGAAGGAAATTATCCACCATCTGCCGGGTAACGCTGGACGGATAGGCCGAAACGCCCTGGGCTGCGACGCCGTGGTTGGCGGCAAAGACCGCGATGCGCGGGCGATTGATGCGGGGCTGCTTACGCCCCTGCCAAGTGGCGAGCCACTGGGTAATCTCTTCCAGGCGCCCCAGGGCGCCAGCGGGCTTGGTCAATTGAGCTTCACGGGTGGCGACGGCGCTGGCCGCTTCCAGATCCGGACCGGGCAATTCGCGCATCAGGCGGCGAATCTCGTCAAAGCCCGTCAGATCTTCGGGGTTGGGGAAGTCGGTCATCTTGGCCTCGTGTTGGGCTGGAAACTCTTGGACGCGGATGTAGCGCCCTTCGGGAAGGTCGATCAAGCGGTTCGATAGCGCGCCTTGTCGGGGAAATTGCAAGGCTCGTAAACCGGACAGCGATTGCAGTCGGGCTTACGCGCCTTGCAGATATAGCGTCCATGCAGGATCAGCCAATGGTGACTGTCCCGCAAATATTCAGGCGGCAGCCGTTTCAGCAATCCCAGTTCCACCGCCAGCGTGGTCTTGCCGGGCGCTATACCCGTGCGGTTACCCAGTCGGAAGATATGCGTGTCCACCGCCATCGTCGACTGGCCGAAGGCGACATTCAGCACGACGTTCGCCGTCTTGCGACCGACGCCGGGCAAGGCCTCCAGCGCCTCGCGATCCTCCGGCACCTCGCCGCCATGACGGTCGACCAGGATCTGCGACAGGGCCATCACGTTCTTGGCCTTGGTATTGAAGAGGCCGATGGTCTTGATGTAGTCGCGCAGCTTTTCCTCGCCCAGGGCCAGCATCTTCTGCGGCGTATCGACCAGGGCGAACAGCGGGCGGGTTGCCCGATTGACCCCGACATCGGTCGCCTGGGCACTCAGCGCCACCGCGACCAGCAGCGTATAGGCGTTGACGAACTCCAGCTCCGTCTTAGGTTCGGGATTGATCTCGGCCAGACGCGCGATGAAGGCGCGCACGGCGTCGGGCTTCATGGGCTTGGCAACAGGTTCTTTGAGGGGGGCTGGCTTTGGGGCTGGCATAGGTGTCCGGTCTTTACCGCGTCACGGGAGCGGCCATATCATGACGTGATTGCCCGCTTGGCAAGAGAGACGCGATGGAAGCGATATCCGAGCCCGTGCTTTTCAACGCCCTGCTGCGTCCCCACCGGTCGCTGGAGGTGGCGCGGTTCCGCCTTTTGATGCTTGCCATTGCGATGGTCAGCTTTGGGGCTGGGCTCGCCTTCTATGCCATCGGTGCCTGGCCGGTCATCGGGTTCCTGGGCGTCGATGTGCTGCTGATCTATTGGGCCTTCAAGATCAACTACCGGGCCGCCCGCTGCCATGAACAGGTTCGCCTGACCGCCGGAAACCTCTCCATCGAGCGGGTCGATATCTATGGCGCCCGCACCACGGCCGACCTGCCGCCCTATTGGATCCGGGTGGAACTGGAGGAGCGGCAGGATGCAGCATCGCGCCTGCGGCTCTGGACCCACGGCAAAGCCACCGCGCTAGGTGATTTCCTGTCGTCGGACGAACGCGCCCGCCTTGCCCGCGACCTGCAGTCGGCGCTGGAAAGGCTAAGGGCTTAACCGCCGCAGTCCGGGCAGTTCTTGCGACGCGGCAGCCGGATGCGGGTCATGGCGGCATCGAGCGCATCATAGAGCAGCAAAGTGCCCGACAGGCTGTCGCCAATACCCAGCAACTCTTTCACCGCCTCTACTGCGGCCAAACTGCCGACCACCCCTACGGCGGCGCCCAGAACACCGAGCGTGGTGCAGTTCTCTTCCCCCGGCAGACTTGCATGCAGGCAGGAAAAACAAGGGTGCGGACGCCCGAGATAGGGTTTGAAGACCGTCAGTTGACCCGAGAACTGGATGGCCGCTGCCGAGACAAGCGGCTTACCCGCCGCCTGGGCTGCCTGGGCAACCAGACGCCGCGTCGATCCATTGTCGGTGCCATCCAGCACCAGATCGTAGCCTGGAATGATCGCGCTCGCCCGCGCCGCATCCAAGCGCTCGGGGAACAGATCCAGCATGACCGACGGATTGACCGCTCGTAGCCCTTCAGCCGCGCTGTCGGTCTTTAAGCTGCCGATACGGTCGGTGGTGTGCAGAATTTGCCGCTGCAGGTTCGAGAGGTCGATGTGATCATCATCGACGATCCCCAGACGCCCCACTCCGGCTGCTGCCAGATAGAGCGCGGCAGGCGATCCGATACCGCCAGCGCCGATCAGAAGAACTTTGGAGGATAACAGGCGCTGCTGACCCGGTCCGCCGATCTCCGGCAGCACCAGATGGCGGGCATAGCGCGCAATGGCCTCATCACTCAAGGCCATTGAGTCTGGGCCTTACGAAGCCTGATTGACCGCCGCACCCTTACGGCTGCGGACCAGCGCGTCGTACTTGTCGAGAGCCGAACGCATGCTGTCGTTGACCGTGCCCGGCGTTGCACTCGGAGCAATTGGGTTCAGCACCTGGGCGCCCAGAGGCTCGCCACCCAGTTGAGCGGGAGCGGTGTTGGCGGTGCCGACATTCGGGTTCTGGATGACCGGCGGCACCGTGGTCGCGAGGCGGACGGGAGCGCGGTTGGCAGGCAGATCGAACCAGCGCTGACCATCGGCGGCAGTCTGAACTGCAGGCTGCACGGCCTGCTGACCAGCAGCGGCGGGCGCTTCGCGGGAGTTCTGATAAGCGGCGATACCGGCATTGCCGGTCATCTTGGCCATCGGATCCTGCTGCATCGGGTTCTGGGTCTGGACCATGGTCAGAGCCGGGGTCACCGAACCTGCGGACGGCAGGCCCGAGGACGTCAGCAAACCAGTCGAGTTCGGCGGCAGCTGAGCGCTGGGGCCGAAGCCGGAGGAGGTAGCCGTAGCCGTCGGCTGGGCGGCACTGGGCGCACGGCCGTTGAAGCCGACACTGCCGCTGGCAGGCGTAATCGTGACAGGCTGGGCAATCATGGGAGCGGGCGCCGCGGCCGGTGCAGCAGCCGTAAGCGGGATCGGAGCGCCAAGCGGAACAGATTCAATGGCGGCAGCTGGCGCGGCGGGTGCCGCTATCTGGGTCGCATCGCCCGTCGGCACCGCTTCGCCGACCAGAACGGCATCGGGTGCATAATTCGGGGCAATATCCTCGCCCTTGATGGCGGCGATCAGCATGCCACCCGGATCACGGCCAAATTCTTCCTGGACGCCGAGTTCCATGGCAGAAGCGACAAGTCCGACCGGCCCGCCAAACAGCGTGCCACCGATCAAACGCGCACCTGGCGATAGGGTATCCCCGGTCAATTCGCGATAGATGGGGCCGATGATCGGCAGATGATGAAGCGGGTTCACCATATCCAGCACGTCGTCGAAGGTCAGACCTTCTTCCGAGAAAAAGGTCTTCCCATCGCCGCTCGCACTGGACGCAACGGTCTCCAACCCGTTCTTTTTGGCTTCAGACGCCGGAACCCAGCGCGCGCTGCTCAGCGGGCTGTCGTCATTCGGATTGATCTGCAGAACCATCGACATCTGAAAAACCTCCCGCTTCGAGCGGTAGATTGGAGAACTACGCCACTTATAAAAGCAAACGGCGGGCCAATTCCCAGAATCAATAGAATCAATCCATTAGAAGCGTCACGCTTTTATTACGGCAGATTCTGCCGGGGACTCTCAGCGGGTATGCGGCAGAATCGACAGCAGGTCCGATACCCGGTCGAGGCGCAGCAGACGGGGATGATTATCCGGCAGCACTGCCGCCTCCAGCGTCCAGTCGATTTCATAGGGCACATGCGCCGCCCAGCCGCCCAAGGCCAGCACCGGCAGAATATCGGACTTAACCGAATTGCCGATCATCAGACAGGATTCCGGCTCGACCTTCTGGCGCCGCAGGACACGGGCATAGGTCGGCGCGTCCTTTTCCGAAACGATCTCGATCGCCTGGAACAGATCGGCGAGGCCGGAGCGCGCGACCTTGCTTTCCTGATGGAAAAGATCGCCCTTGGTCACCAGGATCATCCGATAACGCTCCGACAAAATCGCAAGCGTTTCCGCCACATCCGGCAACAGGTCCACTGGATGGGCCATCATCTCTTTACCCAGTTCCAGGATGGCGGATATAAGCGCGGTCGGTACGCGGCCTTCGGTTACATCGAGCGCAGTTTCCACCATCGACAGAGTGAAGCCCTTCACCCCATAACCGAAGTGGGCCAGGTTGCGCCGCTCCACATCGTCCAGGCGGTGTTTGAGATCAATCCCATCAGGAGCGTAGGGTGCCAGCAGACTGATCAACCGCTCCTGGGTGGCGGCGAAGAAATTCTCGTTATGCCACAGCGTGTCGTCGGCATCGAAGGCGAGCAGGTCGATCCCTTGCATCAAGCGCATTCCTAAAAAAAGGCCGAGACCAGATCGAGGGTCGATTCCCTATTGATCCGGTCCCCGTTTTCAATCAGCCAGCGATCCGCCGCCTGACGTCCGATATCGCGAAGGTAACAGAGGAATTGCGGCTCAACGATGAGCTTTGACGAAGCCCCGAGACCGCCCATCTCCGCCGAAGCTTCGATCATGTGCATATTCATCTTCTTATAGAGCCCGCCATCCAGCTTGCCCGCTTCGATCAGTTTCGTGACGAAGTGGATCGCCCGCATCTCGCGCATCAGCGAGGAGTTGAAGCTGATCTCATTCACCCGATCCATGATTTCCGGTGCCGACGTCGGGACATTTTCGGTATGGATCGGGTTGATCTGCACGATCATCACATCCGGCGTCTCGCACCCGTAGATCAACGGGAAGATCGCCGGATTGCCCATGTAGCCGCCGTCCCAATAGGGCTCGCCATCCACATAGACCGTCTGGAACAGGAACGGCAGACAGGCCGACGCCAGCAGCATATCGACGGTCAGTTCCTGCCGCTCGAACACCTTGACCTTGCCGGTGCGCACGTTGGTCGCGCAGATGAAAAGCTTGGGCCCGGCAGAGCTATTGAGCCCGGCGAAATCCACTTCCTCGGCCAGGACGTCCCGCAGGGGGTTCCAGTTCATCGGATTGAACTGATAGGGCGAGAAGATGCGCGAGATCAGGTCAAACCACAGGTAGCTTGGCGAATACTCCATGCCCCATTGGCCAAAAAACCGCTCGAAGAAGGAACGCTGAAGCGGCGTCATATGGCCGACTTCGCCAATCGCATGCCAGAAGCGATCCAGCGCCTGCCGCGCACCGTCGCGCCCGCCCCGTGCAAGGCCGCTCGCCAGCACCACGGCATTCAAGGCCCCGGCGGAGGTCCCGCAGATCCCCTCGAATTCCAGGTTCGGTTCTTCCAACAGCCGGTCGAGCACCCCCCAGGTAAAGGCACCATGGGCGCCGCCTCCCTGCAAAGCCAGGTTGATCACCCGTCGCGGCGCTTCGGAATCGGCCATGTCTGCTCGCTTACTGTTCTTCCCCATCGAAAAACAGCCTAGCCGCTATCCGCGAAACACGAAATAGACAGCACCCACCAGACACATAGCTGCGGCTAGGTGGTTCCATTTCAGGCTTTCCCCCAGGAACCAGATCGAGAAGCCCGCGAAGACCACCAGCGTGATGACCTCCTGGATGATCTTGAGCTGAGCCGCCGTAAAGGTGCCATGACCCCAGCGGTTGGCAGGCACCTGCAGGCAATATTCGAAAAAGGCGATGGCCCAACTGATCAGGATCACCTTCCAGAGCGAGGTTTCCTTGAACTTCAAATGGCCGTACCAGGCAAAGGTCATGAAGACGTTGGAGGCCACAAGCAGGCCGATGGTCGTCAAGGCTGTAGGCATGTCGCGGATCCTTTTTGGAGGTGCTGCATGCCTATGCCAGCCAGCAGCGGACTTCAATCACATCTCCCGATGAGTCGGTCATCGCACGCCCAAGTAGCGAGTGGTATTATTCAAAATCATAACGCATATGAATAAAATTATAAATTCACCCCAACGCAGATTGACTTTCAGATTAACAAACTACGTTATGCGTACCGCTCGCCATCCGATCTAGATTTTAAGGAAAACAGCGTTTCTGTTCGAACGAAGAATTGGAGATAGTCGAGAAATGTCGCAGAATGTCGCGAAAGAAGACATGAACGTTAAATTTCAAGTTTTCTATATTGATAAACAAGACATCGAAATCATTACAAAGTACTCGAATTTCATTCAAGAAATTTTACCGAATTTACTTGAGAAACTGCATGCGAATTTCACTCCCTGGCCGGAGATCCGTAACGCATTGATGGATCCTGCCGTTCACGAGCTGCGCTTGAAGCACTGGATGAGGGTCGCGACCGGGAAACTGGGCGAAGGATTCATGGCTTCGGCGCAGGCGCTGGCCGGTGCCTTCTACGATCATGGCGTCCCAGCCTATGCAGTTTCCATCTGCCACGGCACGGTCGTAAACGCCCTGCTGCGAGAGCTGAACGATAAGCTGCCGCGGCGCCGGTTCCGCGCGGACGACCGGGCCGCTATCTTTGCCGCCTACAACAAGGCGGCCTTCCTGGACCTGGAGATCCTGCTGGAAACCTATGCCCAGGCCGAACAGCGCGCCAAACATCAGACGATGGAAAAGCTGGCGCGGAGTTTCGATGCCCAGATCCGCACGGTGGTCGCAGGCGTGACCACCTCGGCCGATCATATCGAAACGGCGGCGGGTCAGATCGCCCGTGCCACCGACCGCTCCAGCACCTCCACCAGCGCCATTGCCGCCACCGCTGAACAGGCGAGCATCAATGTGCAGACGGTCGCGGCAGCCGCCGAAGAGCTGGCGGCATCGGTCGGCACCATCAATGGCGAAGTCATGCGCTCGGCCCAAATCGCCACCCAGGCAGTGCAGGATGCCGAACGCACAGACAAGGTCGTGCAGGCCCTGGCCGAAGAAGCCCATCAGGTGGGCGAGGTCGTGGGGCTGATCAGCCAGATCGCGGCCCAGACCAATCTGCTGGCCCTGAATGCCACCATCGAAGCCGCACGGGCGGGCGATGCAGGCAAGGGCTTTGCCGTTGTCGCATCCGAAGTGAAGAACCTCGCGACCCAGACTGCCCGCGCCACCGACGAGATCGGGCAGAAGATCGCAGAGATCCAGCGCTCGACCACCGGCGCCGTCGAAGCCATCCGCGCTATCGGAACCACCATTGGAACGATCAGCGGCATCACCGGCTCGCTCAGCGAGGCCTTCGCCGCCCAGGAAGCCACCACGCGCGAGATTGCCCGCAACGTGAATGAGGTCGCCCGCGGCAACCATCAGGTCAGCCGCTCGATGGAAGAGATGAGCACCGACGTCGCCGAAACCCGCTCGGTCACCGATGCCCTCGCCAGTTCTGCCCATGGGCTTGGTAGCCAGACTGAAACCTTGCGGCAGGCGGTCGACAGTTTCCTCGAAAGCGTCAAAGCAGCTTAGGGCGCTCGACCGGGGGCACGATCTGCGTCGTTGCCGGAAATGCTCGGTGCTCACGTACAGTCGTACGTTCCGCGCCTGCGCTGGTAAGCGCCTAGCGTCTCATCCCCCCGGCCTTCGCTTCTAAAGCCGATATAAACAAAAACCGTCATCCCAGGGCTTGACCCTGGGATCTCGTGTGGTCACACCGCGTAAGCCATCCGCTTTAGAAGCGAAGGCGGGAGGGGTCAGATGCTAGGCGCTTGAGAGCGCAGGACCGGAGCGTACTTCAGGTACGTGAGGATCCGAGCACCTCGAGCAACGACGCAGATGACCCCTCCTGCCGAGCGCCGTCAGTCGGTGGCGACGATGGGGGGCTTGGCGTCCTTCGGCCCGTTCGGATCCATGATGTGGCGCACGACGCGTTGCGGGAAGGGGATCGATACCTTCTGCTCGTCGAACGCCAGTTTGATTCGGCGGAAGAATTCGCGCTTCACCGCCCATTGCTTGCCCGCTGCCGTGCGGGAGCTGGATTTGATCATCACGCCATTGTCGCCAAAGCTGTCCACGCCGTGGAAGTCGAGCGGCCGGAGAATAAAGCCCGCGAAAGCCGGATCGTTGCGGATCTCCTCGTCGATCTTCAGCAGCAGATCGCGCACATGGTCGACATCGGTGTTGTAGTCGACATTGATGTCGATGGCCGCCACCGCAAAGTTGCGGGTCATATTCTTGACCGAGGTGATGTTGGAGAAGGGGATGGTCAACACCGCCCCACTGCCGTCGCGGATGCGCAGGGTGCGGATAGTGATCCCCTCGACCGAGCCGGAATTACCGCCGCCCACATCGACCACATCGCCGATGCTCACGGTATCTTCGAAGAGCATGAAGAGGCCGGTGATGACATCCTTCACCAGCGTCTGGGCGCCAAAGCCGATGGCCAGACCCAGGACACCCGCACCGGCCAGCAGCGGCGCGATGTTGAGGCCCAGTTCGGCGAGCACGATCAGCGTCGCCATGACCGTGAGGATAACCAGCAGCGCGTTGCGCAGCAACGGCAAGAGTGTCCGCACGCGGGCGCTGCGCTGGCGAATGATACCCTTGTCATCGGTCTCGGTCAGGTAACGCTCGATCAGAGAAGAAGCCCCTTCCCAGACGATGACCGACAGCGCGAGCACCAGACCGATCAGGAAGGCGGAGGACACGACCCGGCGTCCCGCGCCCTCAGTCAGCCAGACCAGACTGTCGAGGCCCCAGATCTGCAGCAGCGCCATTGCGGCAATGAAATAGACGGCGACCCGCAGCGCGATATCCATCACCGGCAGGTAACGGTTCGCGCGCGCTTCAAGGTTGGGGAACCGTTTGGCCGTATCGCCTCGCACATGGAAGCCTGCCTGCAGGGACCGCTTCAGTCCGCGCACACCGAACCGCACCGCCAGCCATAGCAGGAAGGTCAGGGCCGTGCCGCGCAGCAGGAAGGTGAAGCCGCCGGGAATGCTCATGGCCCAGACGGCGAAGACCGCACCGATATAGAGGATCGCCAGGATGTGCCAGACATCGGCAAGGCGTCGGCGGACCGTCGACAGGCCGCCCGCCCATTTCTTGAAACGCGACTCAGGCCCGTCGGAGCGCAGATAGGAGCGCACGGCATCCTTGTTCTGCAGCACAAAGACGATGGCCATCGTCGCTAGAATCAGACCGATCATGCGGGAGAGAACCCCGACCAGCGAGGCACCGAAGCCGAGATAGCGCAGGGCATCGAGACCCATCAGGCCATAGATCGCGACCCCGACGAAGCGGCGCAGCCAGAGGTAATGGTAATTGGCTGTCTCGTCCTGCAAACGCACCAGACGATAGCGGTTGTTGTCCGGCGCCAGCACCGCCCGTCCGGCGGCCAGCACGATGCGCACCAGCATATTGGCGTTGATAAGGGTCGTCACGATCAAACGCGCGGTCCGGTCCGGCTCCAGCAGGCCCAGGACCACCACCGCCACACCGCCAAAGACGATGATCGGCACCGCATCGATGATCGTGCGCAGGATGAAGATGACCGTGCGCCCGACGATGCTGGTCACCGGGCGCTCGTTCAGCATGCGCCGGGGACGGGTCAGCAGACGGAAGACGATCCATTCAGCCAGCAGGGCCGCGCCAAGCACGACACCGATCTGGCCCGCGAGCCGCCCCCATTTCGTCAGGCGCTGCGGATCGCTGCTGAAGGAGACGAGGCTGTCCCAGGCGGCTGGGATATCTTTGAGACCACGGGCCGCATCGGCAAATTCCGACCCTGCCTTGGCGATGCCGTCGCTGGCGTTGGCCAGCAGATTCGACACCCAGCCCGACGGCGCTTCCGGCTCCGCTGGCGCCTGGACAGCCGAAATGGCTTTCAGCTGCTGGATGAGCTTGGTGCGCTCCGCATCATTCTCCAGCAGCTTCACCACCGCATCGGCTTCGGCCTTGCTGGGTCCGGCGGGCGGGGGAGTCTGGGCATGAACCGGCGCCACCATCAGGAAGGCGGCGGCCAGGAAAGCCAGAAAGCGTGTCGAGATTCTCAAAGTCCGAACCCTCTTTAAAATGGGGCCTTGCCCAAAATTCGCCCTACACTAGCGGGACTCGTTATAGACGCCTACCGGCCTTTCAACCGATTTGAGGCAGGAATATTGCCTAAAAGCGCGACCTTTAGCCGCCTTTGCCGCTGAAGGGTCTCGCTTGCCGGGCGTGCACGAATAGCTAAGACTGTCACCGCTTGACCCAACCGCCCCAAGCGATCAACCGCCACGCTCGAAACAATGAAGCGATGGCGCGAACAACACGCCAGGAGGAAGACGCCCGATGTCCGACCAACTTTTCCCCGTGCCGGAAGCCATCGCCGCAAAAGCTTGGGTCAATGAAGCGACTTATAACGCGCAATACGACCGTTCGCTTAAAGATCCCGAGGGATTTTGGCGTGAACATGGCCAACGCCTCGATTGGATCAAGCCGTTCACCAAGGTGAAGGACGTTTCCTTCAAGGGTGACGTGCATATCCGCTGGTTCTATGACGGCACCCTGAATGTCGCCGCCAACTGCATCGACCGCCATCTGGAGAAGCGCGGCAACCAGACCGCCATCATCTGGGAAGGCGACGATCCGAACGAGTCGCGCAACATCACCTACAAGGAACTGCACGGCGAAGTCGGCCGCATGGCCAACCTGCTGAAGGCCCAGGGCGTCAAGAAGGGCGACCGGGTCACGATCTATCTGCCGATGATCCCCGAAGCCGCCTACGCCATGCTGGCCTGCGCGCGCATCGGCGCCATCCATTCGGTGGTGTTCGGCGGCTTCTCGCCCGACAGCCTTGCCAACCGCCTGCAGGATTGCGGTTCGACCTGCCTTATCACCGCCGACGAAGGTCTGCGCGGCGGCAAGAAGGTCCCGCTGAAGAAGAATGCCGACGAAGCGCTCAAAGCCAGCCCGTCGGTCAAAAGCGTCATCGTGGTGAAGCGCACCGGCAGCCCCATCGCCATGGAGGCGGGCCGCGACGTCTGGTACCACGAGGAAGCGCCGAAGCTCTCGACCGATTGCCCGCCCGAGGAGATGAACGCAGAAGACCCGCTGTTCATCCTTTATACCTCCGGTTCGACCGGTAAGCCGAAGGGTGTGCTGCACACCACCGGCGGCTATCTCGCCTATACCTCGCTGACCCATCAGTACGTCTTCGACTATCAAGAAGGCGACGTCTATTGGTGCACGGCGGACGTGGGCTGGGTGACAGGCCACTCCTATCTGCTCTATGGGCCGCTGGCCAATGGCGCGACGACCCTGATGTTCGAGGGCGTGCCTAACTATCCCGATAACAGCCGTTTCTGGCAGGTCATCGACAAGCATAAGGTTTCGATCTTCTACACCGCCCCCACCGCCATCCGCGCCCTGATGCGCGAAGGCGAGGAGCCGGTGAAGAAGACCAGCCGCGCCTCGCTGCGCATCCTGGGGTCGGTCGGCGAGCCGATCAATCCGGAAGCCTGGCTCTGGTATCATCGCGTCGTCGGGAATTCGAAGTGCCCGATCGTCGATACCTGGTGGCAGACGGAAACCGGCGGCATCCTGATCACCCCGCTGCCCGGCGCCATCGCCGCCAAGCCCGGTTCGGCTACCAAGCCCTTCTTCGGCGTGCAGCCGGTGCTGCTGGACAATGACGGCAAGGTCCTGAGCGGCGCCACCGAAGGCAGCCTGTGCCTTGCCGACAGCTGGCCGGGGCAGATGCGCACGGTCTACGGCGACCATCAGCGCTTCATCGAGACTTATTTCGCGACCTTCCCCGGCTATTACTTCTCGGGCGACGGCTGCCGCCGGGACGAGGATGGCTATTACTGGATCACCGGCCGCGTCGACGACGTGCTCAATGTCTCCGGCCATCGCATGGGCACCGCCGAGATCGAAAGCGCGCTCGTCGCCCATCCGAAGGTGGCCGAAGCCGCCGTCGTCGGCTATCCGCACGACATCAAGGGCCAGGGCATTTATGCCTATGTCACCTTGAACGCGGGCGAGACTCCGACCGAGGAACTGCGCAAGGAGCTGGTCGCCTGGGTCCGCAAGGAAATCGGCCCCATCGCCTCGCCGGATCTGATCCAGTGGGCGCCGGGCCTGCCCAAGACCCGTTCGGGCAAGATCATGCGCCGCATCCTGCGCAAGATCGCCGCCAACGAGCATAACGCCCTTGGCGACACCTCGACCCTGGCCGATCCGGCCGTGGTCGGCGATCTGGTCGATAATCGGATGAACCGTGGCTGATCTGACATTCCGCAAGGCGATGGCGGGGGATGTCCCCGTTATCGTCGCCATGCTGGCCGATGATCCCCTGGGCGCCCAGCGTGAAAAGCTGGGGCCGCCCCTGGGCGAGGCCTATCTGCCCGCCTTTGCCGCCATCGATTCCAATCCGATGAACGAGCTGATTGTCGCGGAATTGACGGGCGAGGTTGTAGGCTGCATGCAGCTGACCTTCATCCCCGGCCTGTCCCACCAGGGCATGACCCGCTGCCTTATCGAGGCTGTGCGGGTTCGTGCGGACCAACGCGGCAAGAAATTTGGCGAGGCGATGATGGCCCATGCGGTCGAACGCGCGAAGGCCCGTCAGGCCGGGGTCGTGCAGCTGACCTCGGACAAATCCCGCCTGGACGCCCACCGCTTTTACGAGCGCCTGGGCTTTAAACAGAGCCATGCCGGGTTCAAGCTGAAGTTATAGATTTTTAGTTGTCGTCATCCCGGTGCTCGACACCGGGATCTCCTCCGGGAGATCGTCCAACTCGCTTCCGGCCAGCGTGGAAACGCTCCCGGAGGAGACCCCGGGATCAAGTCCCGGGGTGACGATTCAGAGGGGTGGAGCCTACAGCAGCTCCAGCACCTTTTCGGGCGGACGGCCGATGACGGCCTTGTCGCCGACCACCAGGATCGGGCGCTCCAGCAGAAGCGGATGGGCCAGCAGGGCCGCGATCCGTTCTGCCCGGTTGAGACCGGCGGGATTGAGGCCAGCTTCCATGGCTTCCTTGCGGCGGACCACGGCCGGATCATTGCCGAGCGCGGTCAACAACCGGTCCAGCGTCGAGCGGTCCAGCGGCGTCTTCAGGTATTCGACGACCTCGACAGTCACTCCCCGTTCTTGTAGCAGCGCCAAGGCTGCACGCGACTTTCCGCAGCGGGGGTTGTGGTAGAAAACCGGCGTCATCAACGCTCCATTAAATGGGGGGCGGCAGATCGTCATTTTCCGCAACCTTCTGGGAAGGTAAGGCTGCGCAGGAATCGACGATATTCGCCAAATCGGCGTCCGTCACCTGTAGGAATATCTCCAACTGCGGTAACCGGCGCATGGCTGGTCCGAACGCACAGCGGCCTTGGCAGGCCGACCGTTCGATCCTGACATCCAGTGCGCGTTCCGCGATCATTGCAGTCAGTTGGTCCGCCAACCGCTCGCTGCCGCGCCCCGCACAAGATGGCGTCGTCGGCCCAAATCGCCGATTGACGCACACCATAAGGGTGACGCTTGCAGTCATGGCGCGATCAGTTCCCCAGGCGAGCCCGGTTGCGCTGCAGCTCCTCTTCGCTCATCTCGAAGCCGACAAAATAGGCATAGTCCTGCGCCCGCGCACCGTTGGGCAGCGCAAACTGATGCTCGAATTCGTCATAGAAACCAATGCGCGCCTGATTGGCCGGGAAGGTCACCTGGCTTGAAAAACGTTCGCGGACAACCACTTTGCGATTCTTGTCCACCAGCGCGATGAAATAGGGAATATCAGCGGTATGGCTGGGATTCGCAGGGCCGGATTCGGCACGGATGGCGATGGCGAATTGCACCAGAACCTTGTTGCTTCTCGACGGGAAATCGCACGTGCCGGTAACTTGCATCATCTCGGAATTGGAAATGACATCGGTCAGATCGCGACCCGTTCCCGGTTTCCATTGGGTCAGGCGCGATGCCTCGGCCAGAATGGACACATCTGGACAGGCAAGACCGCCCTGCTCGGAGGGTGGGGCGCCCGACGAACAGCCCGCCAACGCCAGAATCCCAAAAGTCAGCGCGACACAGCGCCCAAAACCGTTCATTCTCGATCCTCTTTCCTGCCGAGGCGCCTCATCCCAACCGGGAGGAAAATGCGGTCGCATTTTCCTGATAACAAGATGAAACTGGAGCAAATAGACACGCTCAATTGATTCCAATTGCCCGTGACTTGCTCTAGCCTGCGCGCCGCGATCTTGGCGGATCGTGTGCCGATATGCCAACTCTAAAGACAGAACATTCATGAGCGCCGCTTCCCTCCCCCCCCTGACAATCCTGCTGGCTGGTCCCCGCGGCTTCTGCGCCGGTGTTGACCGGGCCATTCAGATCGTTGAGCGGGCGCTGGAAAAATTTGGCGCCCCGGTCTATGTCCGGCACGAAATCGTCCACAACCGCTTCGTCGTCGAAAGCCTGGAAGCCAAGGGCGCTGTCTTCGTTGAAGAGCTGGACCAGTGCCCCGACGACCGGCCGGTGATCTTTTCCGCCCATGGCGTGCCCAAATCGGTTCCGGCCGAGGCTGGGCGGCGCGAGATGATCTACCTCGACGCCACCTGCCCGCTTGTTTCCAAGGTCCATACGGCAGCCGAACGCTATTTCGCGGCCGACCGCAAGATCCTGCTGATCGGCCATAAAGGCCATCCGGAAGTCATCGGCACCATGGGCCAACTGCCCGAGGGCTCGGTCCTGCTGGTCGAGGATGAGGTCCAGGCCGAAGCAATCGATCCTGGCCACGCCCCCGGCGGCCTTGCCTATATCACCCAGACCACTCTGTCGGTCGACGATACCGCATCGGTTGTCGAAATCCTGGAGCGCCGTTTCCCGGACATCATCGGTCCACCCAAGGGCGACATCTGTTACGCCACCACCAACCGTCAGGTGGCGGTGAAGGCGATTGCCGCCGACTGTGATGCAGTCCTGGTGATCGGCGCGCCCAACTCCTCCAATTCGAAGCGTCTTGTCGAGGTTGCGGCCAAATCCGGCTGCAAACGGTCGGTCCTGATCCAGCGCGCAGTCGATGTCGACTGGTATCAGCTGTCGGACGTCCAGACTCTGGGCATCACCGCCGGGGCCTCGGCCCCCGAGGAACTGGTCGAAGAGGTCATCGCCGCCGCCCGTCAGCACCGCGACGTCGAGGTCAAGCTGATGACGGTCAAGGAAGAGAATGTGGTCTTCAAACTGCCCAAGGCACTGGTGAACTGATGGCCGTCTATACCGATATCGCGGACGAGGAACTGGGCGCCTTCGTCGCGGACTATGGCATCGGCGAAGTCACCTCCTTTATGGGGATCGCGGAAGGGGTGGAGAATTCCAACTTCCTGGTGCGCACCACCGAAGGCAACTTCATCCTGACACTCTATGAAAAGCGGGTGCGCCGGGAGGATCTGCCGTTCTTCCTGGGCCTGATGGAGCATCTGGCGGCGCGCGGCGTTTCCTGCCCCCTGCCCCTGCTGACCAAACAGGGCGAGATGCTGCGCGAGCTGCGCGGGCGGCCCGCCGCCATGATCTCCTTCCTGCCCGGCCTCTGGCCGCGCCGCATCACCGCCAATCATTGCGCCGAGCTGGGCGAGGCGATGGCCAAGCTGCATATCGCCGGATCGGACTTCCCCCATACCCGCGCCAATGCCCTGTCGCTCGATGGCTGGTGGCAACTGATCGAAGCGACGCGCGAGCGCGCGGACGAGGTGAAGCCGGGCCTTGCCGATTTCCTGGAGGAGGAATTCCGCTACCTCGAAGCCAACTGGCCCAAGGATCTGCCGACCGGCGTCATCCATGCCGATCTCTTCCCGGACAATGTCTTCTTCACGGGCGACAAGCTGACCGGCTTCATCGACTTCTATTTCGCCTGCACCGAAGCCTTCGCCTATGACCTCGTCATCTGCCTGAATGCCTGGTGTTTCGAGGCCGATGGTAGCTTCAACCGCACCAAGGCCGTCGGTCTGCTGAAGCGATATCTGGCGGTTCGCCCGCTGACCCCGGCGGAAAAGGCGGCCCTGCCGCTGCTGGCGCGCGGCGCTTGCCTGCGCTTCCTGCTGACCCGCCTTTACGACTGGCTGAACCGGGTGCCGGGCGCCCTGGTGAAGCCCAAGGATCCCATGGAATATTGGACCAAGCTGCGCTTCCACCAGCAGGTCACCGATCCGACCGATTACGGCCTATGAGCGAAGATCAGGAAGCCTCCGCGCCGGTCGTGGAGATGTTCACCGACGGCGCCTGTTCCGGCAATCCCGGTCCCGGCGGCTGGGGCTGCATCCTGCGCTACAAAGGGACCGAGAAGGAGCTCTTCGGCGGCGAGGCGGAGACGACCAATAACCGCATGGAGATGATGGCGATCATCGTCGGGCTGGAGACGCTGAAACGCCCTATGCCGGTCATGCTCTATACCGACAGCAAATACGCCCTCGACGGGGCGACGAAATATATCTTCGGCTGGCAGCGTAACGGCTGGAAAACCGCCGATAAAAAGCCGGTGAAGAATATCGATCTGTGGGAGCGCTATATCCAGGCCGCCAAGCCCCACAAGGTGACCTGGAACTGGGTCAAGGGCCACAATGGCCACCCGGAGAACGAACGCGCCGACCAGCTCGCCCGCGATGGTGTGGCGCAGGTGCGGGCACGCTCTTAGACAGGGCACGGCCTTAAAGAGGACCGTCATCCCCGACTTGACCGGGGGGATCTCCAAACCTTTGTGTTTGTCGTCATCCCCCGACTTGATCGGGGGATCTCCAATCCTTTGTGTTTTGTCGTCATCCCCCGACTTGATCGGGGGATCTCCTCCGGGAGCCCGTCCAATTCGAACTGAGGCAGTGTAGAAACCGCCCCGGAGGAGATGCCCCGGATAAACCGGGGCATGACGATTTCTTTCTTTTAAGAAGCGCTCTTCCCTCGCTTCTTCCGACCTTCCGACCCCGCCACCGGCAGGGTGACGATGAAGCGGGCGCCGATAACCTTGCCATCGGCATCTATGCGGTTCTCGGCCCGGATTGATCCGCCATGGCCATCCATGATCTGCCGCGAGATCGACAGGCCGAGGCCGGAATGGGTACCAAAAGCCTCGCCGCCCGGCCGTTCGGAATAGAAGCGCTGGAAGATCGATTCGGACTTCCCTTCCGGGATACCCGGCCCTTCATCCTCGCAGGTAGCGATAACGAAATCACCCTCGCGCCGGGCGGCCAGCGTGATCGTCCCGCCTTCAGGCGAGAAGGAAATCGCATTGCCGATGAGATTGCGGAAAACCTGCACCAGCCGGTCCTCGACCCCCAGCACCGTCAGGGGCTCGCCGGTGGAGATATCCAGCTTCACCTTCGGCCCGTCATCCTCCTCCGTCGCCTCATAGACCGAACCGAGGGCGCCCAGCAGGCGGCCCATATCGAGCGGCAGAAGTTCGGCGCGTGCCAGTTCGGCATCGACGCGCGAGGCGGCGGCAATATCGGTGATCAGGCGGTCCAGACGCCGCACATCGTCCTGGATGATCGCCATCAGCTTGGCACGCTTCTCCGGATCCTGCAGCTTGCCGACGGTTTCAACGGCCGAGCGCAGGGAGGACAGCGGGTTCTTGATCTCGTGGCTGACGTCGGCGGCAAACCGCTCGATGGCCTCCAGCCGCTGCCAGAGGGCAGTGGTCATGGCACCAAGCGCCGAGGAAAGATCGCCGATCTCGTCGCGACGGCCGGAGAAATCGGGGATGGCCACCCGGCCCCGGCCCTGGCGCACCCGCTCCGCCGCCAGCGCAAGACGCCGCACCGGCCGGGCGATGGTCCCCGCCAGATAGACCGACACCAGCATGGTCAGGCCCAGCACGATGGAGAAGAGCGTCAGGATATCGACACGCACCTTGCGCATCGCCTCGTCGATCTCGTTGCTGGCGCGCGATAACATGACGATGCCCGCCACCTGCCGGTAACGCTGCACCGGCATCGCCAGAGTAAAGACGATATGGCCATCAGCCGAGCGATAGGCGGCGGCGGCCGGTTCACCCGCCAGCGCCCGACGCCCCTCGCGATAATCCGAGGCCCGGCGCAGCGGCAAGGTCGGATAAGGCGGGAAATTGTCACGCCCCGCAAAGGCGTTGAAGACCCAGTCATAGGCCCGCACCAGCGCACCCTGGATGCCCGGCCCTTCGCCTGGCAACGGCAGCACCGTCACATAGCCTTGGGGATTGAGGATCAATTGGCTGTCGACCAGCAACTCGCCTTCGCTGTCGAACAGCTGGGCGCGGGCGCGGGTCTGAATCGCGAAGCGCCGCACCATCGGCCGGGCGACGCTTTCGACCAGCCGGACTTCTTCGGACGCAGTCAGCGCCGTCGCTGCCTCGCCCAAAGCTTCGGCCATCAGGCCCGCCTGGATCGAGAGAGCGTCGATTTCCGCCTTCACCAGTTCTTGCTGATACCGCCCGAGATACAGCAACCCCGCCGCCAGCAGCAGCGGCGCCAGCGCGTTCACCGCCAGAATGCGGAAGGTGAGCGTCGACCAGCGACGGCGGCGCGAGGTGGGCGGAGCCACCTCGCTGATCCGTCTTTCGGTTTCGAGCGGTATCGCCACCGGATCAGCCGGCGGAATAGCGGTATCCGACACCGTAGAGCGTCTCGATCTCGGAGAAGTCGGCATCGACGACCTTGAACTTCTTGCGCAGCCGCTTGATGTGGCTGTCGATGGTGCGGTCGTCGACGAAGCCGCCTTCGCCATAGGCGGCATCCAGCAGCTGGTCGCGGCTCTTCACATGGCCAGGACGGGTCGCCAGCGCCTTCAGGATCAGGAATTCCGTCACCGTCAGATCGATCGGCTGGCCCTTCCAGGTGCAGAGATGGCGGGTCTGATCGAGCGCGAGATTGTTGCGCACCATCATCGCCTGCTCGCCACCCGCAGCACTGTCACGGCGGCGCAGCACCGCCTTGATACGGGCCAGCAAAAGCGACTGGCTGAACGGCTTGCGGATATAATCGTCGGCGCCCATGGACAGGCCCGAGAGCTCGTCCTCGTCATCATCCTTGGAGGTCAGGAAGATCACCGGGATCTGGCTGGTCTTGCGCAGACGCTCCAGAACCTCAAGACCATTGAGGCGCGGCATCTTGATGTCGAGCACGGCAAGATCGGGCGGGCGGCCAAGCAGACCGGCCAGTCCCGCTTCACCGTCATTATAGGTGCGGACGTCATAGCCTTCGGCTTCCAGCGACATGGAAACCGAGGTCAGGATGTTCTGGTCGTCGTCGATCAGTGCGATGGTTTGCATCATCTTTTTCATTGCCAAGGTTGGACTTGGCTTATACTGCCCGCTCATTTGAGACTTTTCCATGACGAGACGATGAGCAACGCACAAACCATTGCCGAACTGACCACATCCAACAGCATTGCCGTCCTGGGCAGCCTGTTACCCGGCGAGGTTCCGACCCCCTATGCCTCGCTGATGCCCTATGTGCTGGATGAGAGCGGCGCGCCGCTGCTGCTGATCTCCGGCCTCGCCGTCCATACCCAGAATATTCATGCGCACAAGGCCGTCTCGCTGCTGGTCGACGGCACCGGCGGTTACGAGGATCGGCTGGCCGGGCCGCGGTCGACCCTGGTCGGTCAGGTGGAGAAGGTCGAGAAGGCCAGCTTCAAGGATCATTACATCGCCCGCCATCCGTCGGCCGCGATGTATTACGACTTCAACGACTTCGAACTGTATCGGATGACGATCGAGCGGGCCCATCTAGTCGCCGGCTTCGGTCGGGTACATTGGGTCGAAGGAGACGCGGTCCGGGCGGCAATTATCGACAGTCTGGCTGCTTAATTCACCCGCCCCCGCAAAGTATTATTGACCATCCGCATACCGCATGAGATTTGATAACCATGCGGTATGCGTTATGCGGGCCCTTATTGATCTTGGGGACTGTATCGCAGGCGGTGGCAGCCCCGCCTTGTGCGACGCCCATTCGTGTCGCCCTTCACAACAACGGCGGCCTCTACGACAGTGAAAAAGGCGAAGGCATCGATATCGCCCTAGTGAGTGCCCTTGCCCAGCGCCTGGGGTGCGAGGTCAGCTTCCGGGTCGTCCCGCGCAACCAGGCATGGACGGATCTGGTCGAAGGCACCATCGATCTGGCGCCCTCGATCCTGATGACCGCAGATCGCCGGACACGGGCCAGTTTCCTGCCCTATCTGCGCAACAAACCCCTGACTTTCCTGCGCCCAAATGTTCAAGAGCTCGATGGGCCTGTTTTTGTCGCCACCCCCACCCTCAAGCTAGGGGTCATAAAAGCTTTTTCCTATGGCCCGACCCTCGATGGTTTGGTGACCCGTATCCGCACGTCGGGGCGCGACCGGATATCCGAGATGACCATGTCTAACCAGTTGCCGGGTCTGCTGATTGCAGGGCGGGTGGACGGCATTCTGGTGAACCCGCTCCAGATCACCAATCCCAAGAAGCTGATCGACGAGCATCATTTCGTAGTGCGCGACTGGGCCCAGCATGAAACGGCCATCGAAACCTATATGGCGCTGTCCCGCAGACGCTTCACCGACAGCGACAGCACGGCCTGGGCTGTCGCCCTGGAAGAGCTGCGCAGCGACGGCGGGCTCAAGACAATTCTGGAACAATTTCTGCCGGCTGAAGTTGTCCCATCCCTTTTGCCAGCGCCGTGAGCTAAGGTGCCCCGCTTAACGCGCCGATCCGACCCCCAAGGGCAGTTATGAATATTCGTTGGCCTATCCTGCTCTTCTCGTTTGCCGCCATAGACGGGCTCGCCTGCGAACAGCCCCTGCGCGCCGGTCTGCTCGAAGAAGGGGTGCTTTACAGTAGCGCGACAGAACGCGGGATCGACAAGGACCTTATGCAGGAATTGTCGAAACGCATCGAGTGCAGCATCGCGATCAGTATCGAACCTCGGATCCGTCAGTGGCGCGCGCTGGCCGACGGTCAGCTGGACATGACGACCGGCGCCCGCCCCACAGCGGAACGCGAAGTGCATTCTGTCTTCTACCCTTATATACAAGGCAAGCCGATCACCGTGGCGCGAACCGGCATATCGCGCCTGGGTCCCAGCGAATTCATCGTGAACCGCTCGCTGCGCCTGGGGGTGGTGCGCGGCTATTCCTACGGCCCCCGCCTTGATCAGATCGTTGGTGAGTTGCAGGCGGCTGGTGACCGGCTCGTGGAAGTTCCAACGGCCGATCAATTGATCGGCCTGCTACGTGGCGGTCGAGTCGACGCCTTCCTGTCGCTGCCGACTGTCATGGGCCAATGGGCCGATATCGAACAGACCGCCCGACAGATCGATTGGGTCCCGCAGGAGCCTGCCGCCATCGGCAGCCTCGCCGTATCGCGCTCCAGCGTTTCGACCGAGCTGCGCGACAAGATCGCTGCTGCCATCAAGGGGATCCGTGACGACGGCACCATGAAGGCAATCCTTTATCGCCATCTGGCCCCCGAGATTGCCGATCTCCTGATGCTGCCTCAAGCCGATTGATTGATGGTTAAAAGGACAGTTTAAAGAATCTTTTGCTGCGATCGGGGCCACTTTCAGATACCCATTAGGGATAGCCAAATTTTCTGCTGCGATCCCCATGCCCAAGCCGCCGCGCAAGCTCGACCGTATCGACCTCAAGATTCTCGCGACCATGCAGACGCAGGGGCGCATCACGAACCTGAAGCTGGCCGAGGCCGTCGGCCTGTCCCCCAGCCCCTGCCTGGAGCGGGTGAAGCGGCTTGAGGCTGCCGGGTACATCAAACGCTATATCGCCGATCTGGATCTCGACCTGCTGGCGCGCAATGTCATGGTCTTTGCCGAGGTCACGCTCAACAATCATACCGGTGAAGATTACGACCGGTTCGAGCGTTCAATCGCCGATCTGCCGGAGGTCGTCGAAGCCTGGTCTGTCGGCGGGGGATACGATTACTTACTCAAATTCGTGTGTTCGGATATCAAAGATTATCAGGCATTAAGCGAATCGCTTCTTAACGCCAGTATCGGTATTGACAAGTTTTTCTCCTATGTCGTCATCAAGCCCGCGAAGCCCTTCGGGGGGTTTCCGCTGACCCATCTGGCGGAGCAGGACGACACCGTCGACTGACCCTTGATGGGCCGAATAATCGACCGGGCAATTCAGCCCGGCGCACGGCTTCGAGGGAAACAATCATGATCGTCGGCGTTCCGAAGGAAATCAAAAATCACGAGTATCGCGTGGGCCTGACCCCGTCGAGCGCGCGTGAATTCGTCAAGAACGGCCATACCGTCTATATCGAGACGATGGCAGGTTCCGGCATCGGCTTTTCGGACGCCGATTATGAAGCCCTGGGCTGCAAGATCCTGCCCACCGCCGGTGACGTCTTCGCCAAGGCCGACATGATCGTGAAGGTGAAGGAGCCCCAGGCGCCCGAAATCGCGATGCTGCGCCCCGGTCAGGTGCTGTTCACCTACCTGCATCTCGCCCCCGATCCCGCCCAGACCAAGGGCCTGCTGGCCTCCGACGCCATCGGCATCGCCTATGAAACCGTGACTAACGACCGGGGCGGTCTGCCCCTGCTGGCCCCGATGTCGGAAGTCGCCGGTCGCATGTCGATCCAGGTCGGCGCCCACTGCCTTGAAAAGGAACAGGGCGGCCTCGGCGTTCTGCTGGGCGGCGTTCCCGGCGTGAAGGCCGCCAATGTCGTCATCCTGGGTGGCGGCGTGTCGGGCACCAATGCCGCCCGCATGGCCATGGGCCTGGAAGCCAAGGTGACGGTCATCGACCGCAGCCAGCCGCGCCTCTATGACCTTGACCTGCAGTTTGGCGCCAAGCTTCAGACCCTCTATGCCACCACCGACGCCATCGAACAGGCCGTGCTGGACGCCGATCTCGTCATCGGTGCCGTGCTGGTTCCGGGCGCCGCTGCCCCGAAGCTCGTCACCCGCGACATGGTTTCCCGCATGAAGAAGGGCGCCGTGCTCGTCGATATCTCCATCGATCAGGGCGGCTGCTTCGAAACCTCGCACGCGACCACCCATCAGGACCCCACCTACGTCGTCGACGGCGTCGTCCATTATTGCGTCGCCAATATGCCGGGCGCCGTTGCCCGCACCTCGACCCTGGCCCTCAATAACGCCACCCTGCCGTTTGGTCTCGCCTTGGCCAACAAGGGCTACAAGAAAGCTCTGGCTGACGACCGCCATCTGCTGAACGGGCTGAATATCCATCGTGGAACGGTTGCCTATCAGGCTGTCGCCGAGGCGTTGAACCTGCCCTACACGGCCTATCAGGCCTGATACCCCAAGAGATAGTATCTCTCTCGAAGGCCCCGCCCCACTGGCGGGGCCTTTTTTAGTGACGTAGCGTCGATACGAAATCGAGCTACATCTACACCGCAACGCACCCTGATCGCTTTTTCAGCAACGACGTACTTCCATCTCTTGCGAAGAAGTCGCAGTTGGTTTCGGCAGCAACGAAGCCCAGCAATTTCCTAAGTTTCGCGTGAAACTGCCGTTCGAATTGCCAGATGGTGACTTCTTGGGCATGCGTCCATCGCATATCGCATTGCAAAAAACAAATGTAGTCAGACTACAGAATGAGGCATATATTCTGACTCATCCAAGGCGCGATGGTCGCGCCAGACACTGGGGCCCAAAACGGCCGAACCCGTTAGGGACCTGAGGAAGACAGCCATGCTCCGTACCTTCTTTGCACCGCTCGCCACCCATTTCCGGCGTATGGAGCTGGAGCGCCAGCTTAACCGCCTCGACGACCGCGCTCTGGCCGACATCGGCATCGTTCGCGAAGACATTCCGCTGGTTGCCCGCGCTTCGGCCGAAATCGGTCAGGCCATGCCGGTGCGCGCCGCTCTCGCTTTCGCCAAGGCCGCCGCTTAATTCAGCCGCATTCCAGGCGCAGCCTAAGCTTCAAGTACCTCGTACCGCTCAAGTACGCAAAAGGCCGGTCCCTCTGGGGCCGGCCTCTTCTTTTTCAAATTAAAAGGGCCGCAGCTTTCGCTGCGACCCCTTCCTTAGTTCAGTTGGTCAGCCCGAATGCTAGCGGCGCTGATCGCGCTGGTTCTGCTGCTGACCATCACTGCCCTGCTGACGACGGTTCGGGTCGTTCTGGGCCTGCTGCTGATCCTGACGCTGGTTCGGATTGCGCTGCTGCTGTTGCTGCTGGCGATCCTGATCGGCGCGATTGCGGTCATTGGGGTTTTGGTTGGGGGCGTTACGGTTGGGATCCTGAGCCATACCATCCTCCTGAATGCTTTTCTGGTCCCGACGCGGATCATTCCACACCGGGTCACGAGGTCCGTCACCGAACCTGTACGAACAAAACAAGCGGCATGCGCGGACGGTTCCGAAAATTTGATCAATTTCAACCAAAGCGGTTCGATTGGCCGAATACCAAGAATATCCTCAGTAATGTCCGATGAGTAATTTTCATTATATTTATATAACAAAAATAATAATAATTTTATTCAGACTAGAATGGTTAATATTAACCTTTCGTAAATCACAAAACAAACATCCTCACAGAAATATTCACCATAACCTCTTGTTATGACTTGTGTTTTGCGAGGATTACATCGATGAACAAAATCAAGACGTTAGCCATTGCTTTCGGGGTTATGGCATTTCTTCCCAGCGTTGCCATGGCCGAGAAATGTACAGTTCTGATTTCAGAGCTCACCACCGAATACAACAAGCCAAACGGCGAGAAAATCGTTGCCGATCTGCTGAATGAACCCGGTGGCCGCTGGGAAAAATATAATCAATTCATCGTTCTTTACGACACCACGGGCGTCGCCGTCGGGATTTCGCCGGATCACAATTACCAGGGCATGGACCTGAGCGACCTTCAGTCGGCCAATGGCGTCTATATGTTCAAGGAATATCTGAAGCTGGCCCAGGCCGGGACCGGCGGCAAGGTGCCGAGCGTAATCGAATGGGCGGATCCCGCCAGCGGCAGCGTCATCAAGCTGTCGGGCTTTGCCTCACCGCTTCTCAAGAACAAGCACGTCATCACCTGCACCGAGCTTGCCTCGTAAGAAAGCCACCGCGCCATGTCGCTCATCCGCCTTCAACTGCCGATCCGGCAGCGGATCTTTCTGGCCCCGGCTTTCATGTTGGTGATGCTGGCGATCATCGTTGGCATCTTCGTCCTGCGCGAGGATGCCAACCGCAGCCGCCAGGCCGAGGCCTTCGACGTGCTGATGCCCATCGCCTCGCTCGCCGATCGCCTGAGCAATCTGGCGGCCCAGGGCCAATCGAGCCTGTTTCAGGCGATTGTCTGGAAGTCGATCAATCAACCCGACGACCGCTTGAACAGCGTCCTGACCCACGCCCGCTCCACACTTGCCCCCTTGCAAGAAACGCTGGAGCAGCTGGCTGGACTGGCGGGTAGCGATCATGGCGAGCGGATCGAGAAGATCCGCACACTCATGACCGTCTATGCCCGGAATGCCGGGAACGTGGCCATCATGGTGCCGCGGAATGCCGCCCAGGCCGGATCGATGTCGCTATCGGTCAATACCGCCTATCAGAACATGAAGGCGGAGATCGACGCTCTGCATGCGGACATCGCCGCCCGGATCAAGATGCGTCAGGCCGATGCCATGGCCGACCGCATCAAGGCCCAGTGGACGGTGGCGACGGTGGCCGGCATCTCGCTGGTCGCCGCCCTGATCGTGACGGTTTTCGTCGGCTCTTCGGTCTCGCGGCCGCTGTCCCGCATGACCGGCGCCATGCGCGCCATGGCCCAGGGTCAGCATGACATCGATATTCCACCGGTCGTGGTGAAAGACGATCTGGGCGCCATGTCCCAGGCCCTGTTGGTCTTCCGCGAGGCGCTGATCGAGAACGGTCGCCGCCAGGCCCAGGAGGCTGATCAGGCCCGCGCCAAGGAAGAACGCGCCCTGCGGCTTCAGACCGAAATCGCGGCTTTCGACAGCTCCATCGTCGGCATTCTGGATACCGTATCGGTCTCCACACACCTGCTGCTGGATCAGGCCAATGCGGTGGTGCGCCATGTCTCGGTTGCCGCGAACGACACCAGCATTGTCGCCAGCGACAGTGCCGATGTGTCCAGCAGCACCAGCGTCATCGCCGGGGCCAGCGAGGAAATGTCCTCTTCGCTCGAGGAGATCTCCCGCTCCACCGAACATGCCGCCCGCACCACCGACAGCGCGGTCGCCAAGGTCTCGGAAGCGGTGGACGTGCTGCGAACCCTGTCGGCTTCCGCTACCCAGATCGACCAGATGGTGGAGATCATCAACGGCATCGCCGCCCAGACCAATCTGCTGGCCCTGAATGCCACCATCGAAGCAGCCCGCGCCGGCGATGCGGGCAAGGGCTTTGCTGTCGTGGCGGGCGAAGTGAAGGGGCTGGCCGGTCAGACCGCGAAGGCAACCGATGATATCGCCCGCCTTGTCGCCGATATCCAGAACTCGACCCGTAATGCCGTCGCAACCATCGACGATGTCGGCACCGTGGTTCATACGGTCAATCAGGTGGTGACCGGCATCGCCGGGACTATCGTCGAGCAGCAGGCCACCACCCGTGAAATCGCCGACAATATCGTGCGGGTCGCGACCAACCTCAAGAACGTGTCCCAGCGCGTCCAGGCCGTGGGGGAGAGCACCGGCAACATCGAACAGGCCGTGCAATCCTCCAGGATCCAGGTGGAAACCATCTCCACCCAGTTCGACGAGCTTCAGGCCAACATCAAAAGCTTCACCGGCACCATGCTGAAGCTTTGAGGGTTCCCTCCCTCCCAAACTCGAAGGCCGCTCATTTCTGAGCGGCCTTTTTTGTCTTTATTTCACGACGATCTGCGTCGGCTTCGGAGCTTCCCCGGTCGCCTGCAGCAAGGCCTCCACCGGGTTGGCACCGCCCGTGAAGCCTGCCTCGGACAGCAGCTTGTCGACGATGGGGGCGTTGGCACGATAGGCCAGCAGCGAGTTCAACAGACCATCGGCAGGCGCGGTGGCTGCACCATCGCCCTTGCTGCCACCCGGCAGGCCGCCGCCCATATCGATGATGCGGATATCGCCGATCTTCTCCAGCGGCTTGACCGCCTCTGCCAGAGCCAACGGCACGATCCGCAGGCGTTCCTTAGTCAGATCCATATCGATCATCTGCGGTGACAGCAGATTGCGGGCTTCGTTCAGCTTGCGCTGGCCTTCCGCCTCGACGGCAAAAGTCACCTCGGACGCTGCCGCCTTCAGCTTGGCGGCATCGGCTTCTGCCTGCGCTTCCTGGCGGATCGCATCGGCCCGGTCGGAGGCTGCCATCCGTTCCGCTTCTGCCGCGACACGGACGCGGGTCGCGTCCTGCTCGGCGGCCTTGCGGGCGGCGATGATCGCGATCTCGCGGTCACGTTCAGCAATCGCAACTTCCTTGGCCGTCGTCACGCCTTCGGATGCGGCAATCGCGAGGGCGCGTGCTTTTTCCGCCTCGGCTCGGGCTTCGGATTCGGCACGGCTGGTATTGGCAACCGAGGTCGCGCGCTCCTGATCCGCAATTTCGATATCGCGTTTGCGGGCGATATCCTGGGTCGCCGCCGCCCGCTCGTTCTCGATCCGGCGCTGCTGAATAGCAAGGTCGGTATCGAGCGCGGCCATTTCCTTGACCTTGCGGGCCAGAGCTTCAGCCTCTGCAATCGCCTGCTGGGAGGAGATGCGCGCCTCTTCTTCCGAGCGCCGGGCTTCAGCTTCCTTCAGGGCGGCAGCCGCACGGGTTTCCGCTGTCTTATTGACGATATCCCGCTGCTGGGAAAGTTCGGCTTCCTGCTTCTGGCGTTCGATTTCCAGGGTGCGCTGCTTGGCTTCGAGATCCTGCTGGGCGATGGCAACCTCGGTATTCCGCACCACCTGATTGCGCTCCTGCCGCTTGGCTTCGGTAATGCGGGTCAGCGTCGCCAAGCCCTCGGCGTCGAAGGCATTGTTCGGGTTGAAATATTTGGTGTCCGTCTGATCGAGGCGGGTCAGCGAGACGCTTTCCAGTTCCAGACCGTTCAGCTCCAGATCGCGCGCCACCGCCGTCTGCACCGACTGTACAAACAGCGCGCGCTGCTCCTGCAGTTCGGCCAGCGCCATGGTCGCCGCCACGCTGCGCAGGGCATCGACGAATTTGGCTTCCACCAGAACGCGCAGCTGATCGGCATTATTGGTGCGGTCACCCAGGGTCTGGGCAGCGAGCGCAATGGAGGAGCCGTCCGGCTTCACGCGCACATAGAACTCGACCCCGATATCGACCCGCATACGGTCGCGGGTGATCATCGCGTCGGCAGCATCGCGACGCACATCCAGGCGCAGGGTCTGGAGATTGACCCACTTCAGGCTGTGAAACACCGGAAGTACCAGCGACCCGCCATCCACCACCACCTTTTGTCCCCCCAGGCCGGTACGGACATAGGAACGGTCCTTGTCGGCACGGCAATAGAGACGGGCGAGCACCAATCCCATGACCAGGATCGCGGTCAGAACGATGGCGGCCATCACGGCGTAGGTAATCAGCAGTTCCAAGGGCTTGCCTCCAGGGTCAGGAAGAGACGCGGCCGTCCTCCGATGCCCCAGCCAGAACTGGCGGCGAGAAATCGGCGCGGACGACTTTGAGAATAGAGCCAGAGGTTTCGACGATCACGACCGTCGCCCCCTCGGGAATAACATCGGCCGGGTTCATCGGCTCAACTTTCGGGAAATGCCAATTTCCCTGGCGATCCCGTAGTTTAACACGGGCAACATGGTCTGCACGGACCGGGCCGACCGTGATCTCTGCCGTCTGGCCCATCAGACTGTCCTGTTCTAGGGCATAGCTTTCGAACTGCGGGACGATCCGCCCGACGATCCGGCTTGCCCAACGGGACAGCGGAAAGGCGACCGGCAGTGTGATCAGGCTGGCCACCAGCGGCGAAAACATCCCGGAAAACTGCTGAGCTACGGCCTGGACACCATAACCAGCCATGGAGAAAGTCCCGGCCAGCAGTACCAGATAGATAAGCAGCGGCACCCCCGCCGGATTGATCCAGTCGAACAGGCTGCCGTCCATCTCTCCCTCGAACAGCCCATCCAGGATAGCCGAAGCCGACTTGCCGGCGAGCATGCTGACAACCTCGATGACCAGCAGGCCAATCATCAGGAAAAAAGCGACGGTGAAGGGTGCCAAAGCAGGCGCGGTCAGGATCGTAAGCATACGTAAAAGGGTATGGATCGGCACCCTGCCACGCAACCTCTAAGGGCATCTCACGACAAAAGAAAACCGGCCGAGGAAATTCCTCGGCCGGTTCTGCACAACCAGATATGTCGCGCCCTTAGATATCGAGGTTCGACACCTTCAGGGCATTGGCCTGGATGAAGTCGCGGCGCGGCTCCACCAGATCGCCCATCAGGGTCGAGAAGACCTCTTCGGCCGACTCGGTATGGGTGACCTTCACCTGCAGCAGCGTGCGGGCGTTCACGTCCAGGGTCGTTTCCCACAGCTGATCCGGGTTCATCTCGCCCAGGCCTTTATAGCGCTGGACATAGACGCCGCGACGGCCATTGTCGGTGATCGCTTCGAGCAGGGCGAAGGGGCCCGTCAGCGGGTTTTCCTTCTCCTTGATCTTCAAAACAGCACCGCTTTCGAACGGCATGTTGAGCGCCGGGCCCAACTCGTTCAGCTTGCGGGCCTCGGCGGACCGTAGCACACCGCTGTCGATGGTATGCACTTCCTCGACCCCGCGCACGACGCGCGAAATACGCATGGCATCGCCGGTCAGAGTACCTTTCCAGCCACGTTCCGCCGGGCGGGCCAGCGAGTCCATGCGCTTGGCCAGTTTATCAGCAGAGTCGGACTTTTCCAGCGCATCGGGCGTCAGCAGGCCCAGCATCGCGGCCTGTTCAACAGCAGCAAGGCTGCCGACACGGCGCGAGAGCGTGCCGAGGATGGACTTCGCCGCGCGCGCCTTGTCGGTATAGGCCAGCAGATCGCCGCCGCTCAAGGTCTCGCCATTGCCCGAAATCAGTAGGGCATCCTTGATGCCGTCGTTGATCAGGTAATCGTCGAGCGCCCGTTCGTCCTTGAGGTACACCGCCGACTGACCGCGCTTGGCACGATAGAGCGGCGGCTGCGCGATATAAAGATAGCCGCGCTCGATCAGTTCGGGCATCTGCCGATAGAAGAAGGTCAGCAGCAGCGTGCGGATATGGCTGCCGTCGACGTCCGCGTCGGTCATGATGATGATCTTGTGGTAGCGCAGCTTGTCGATATTGAAGTCTTCGCTGCCAATACCGGTGCCAAGTGCCGCGATGAGCGTGCCGATTTCGGCCGACAGCAGCATCTTGTCGAAACGGGCGCGCTCCACGTTCAGGATCTTACCGCGCAGCGGCAGGATCGCCTGATACTTGCGGTCGCGGCCCTGCTTTGCCGAGCCACCTGCCGAGTCACCCTCGACCAGGAAGAGTTCGGCGCGCGAGGCATCGCGCTCCTGGCAATCGGCCAGCTTACCCGGCAGCGACGCCATATCGAGCGCGCCCTTGCGACGGGTCAGTTCGCGGGCGCGGCGGGCGGCTTCACGAGCGGTTGCCGCCTCGATCACCTTGCTCACGACCTTCTTGGCTTCCGCCGGATGCTCTTCGAGCCACTGCTGCAGCCGCTCGGCGATGATGTTTTCCACCACCGGGCGCACTTCGGAGGAGACGAGCTTGTCCTTGGTCTGGCTGGAGAAGGCCGGGTCCGGCACCTTCACCGACAGCACGCAGGTCAGACCTTCGCGGGCATCGTCACCCGTGATCTGGACCTTTTCCTTCTTCGCGATCCCGCTTTCATTGAGATAATTGCCCATGATGCGGGTCAGCGCCGCGCGGAAACCGGCCAGATGGGTGCCGCCTTCGCGCTGGGGGATGTTGTTGGTGAAGCAGAGCATCGTCTCGTGATAGGCGTCGGTCCATTCCATAGCGACTTCGACGGTGATGCCGTCGCGTTCGCCCTTCATGGCAATGACTTCGCCGTGCAGCGAGCTCTTGGACTTGTCGAGATATTCGACAAAGGCCGACACGCCGCCTTCGTAATAGAGGTCCGACACCACCGGTTCCGGGTGGCGGTTGTCGGTCATGCGCAGCTTCACGCCCGAATTCAGGAAGGCGAGTTCGCGCAGGCGATGTTCCAGGGTCGCGAAGTCGAATTCGGTGACGTTCTTGAAGGTCCCCTCCTCGCCAACCGAGGGCAGGAAGGTCACTTCGGTGCCTTTTTTGCCGTTCGACGGGCCGGTGATCTTCAGCGGCGCGACCGCCTCACCGTGGTTGAATTCCATCTCATGTTCATGCTCGCCGCGCCAGATGCGCAGCTTCAGCACCTTTGAGAGGGCGTTCACGACCGAGACGCCGACGCCATGCAGACCGCCGGAAACCTTGTAGGAATTCTGGTCGAACTTACCGCCCGCGTGCAGCTGGGTCATGATGACCTCGGCCGCCGAGACGCCTTCTTCGTGATGGATATCGACCGGAATGCCGCGACCATTGTCACGCACGGTGCAGGAACCATCGGAATTCAGCAGCACTTCGACCAGATCGCAGTGACCGGCCAGCGCTTCGTCGATCGCGTTATCGACGACTTCATAGACCATGTGATGCAGACCGGCGCCGTTGCCGATGTCGCCGATATACATGCCGGGGCGTTTGCGCACCGCGTCGAGACCACGCAGAACCCGGATGGAGTCGGCATTATACTCGGCGCCGTTTCCCTCGACGGGATCTTCCGGCTGCTGCGACAGATCAGGGGTGGTCATAGGGGATACGCTCCTTGGGAACCTTCAACAGGCGCGACTGCCCATGCGTGTGAGCGCGCGCGCGATATACTAGCAGGATAAACGCACCGCGCCATCCTCTACCGTGTAATATCGGCCCCGCGCCTCCAATGCATTGAAGAGCGCGCGGTCCGTACCGGTCAGCCAGGCCTGCCCGCCCAGGGCCGTCAGCTCGTCGAACAGAGCGGCGCGCCGCTCCTCATCCAGATGCGCCGCCACTTCGTCCAGCAGCAGCAGCGGCGGCAGACCGCGCGCCGCCTTCACCAGCCGGGCATTGGCGAGCAGCAACGCCAGCAGCAGAGCCTTCTGTTCGCCGGTCGAACAATGGGGGGCGGGCATATTCTTGGCCCGGTGACGCACCAGCAGATCGCCGCGATGGGGGCCGTGAGTGGTCGCCCCGGCGTCAGCGTCGATACGGCGACGTTGGGACAAGGCCGCGCGAAACTCGACCTCAACCGTGGCCGCATCCTGGCTTGCCAATGCTGTTTCGATCTCGCCATCCAAAGCGATATCGGCGGCAGGAAACGGACCGATGCCGCCTTCGACGGCAGTTTGCAGCCTGGAAAGAAGCTGCGTCCGCGCCACCGCCACCGCGACGCCCTCACGCGCCATCGCCTCTTCCAAAGCCGTCAGCCAGGAGGGATCGGCCCGGCGTTCCTTCAGCAGCCGCAGGCGTTCGCGCATGGCATGTTCATAGGCCGACAGGCGGGGCGCATGGTTGCTGTCGAACCCTTGAACCATGCGATCCAGGAATCGGCGACGTCCGCTGCTGCCCTCCTGGAATAGGCGGTCCATGGCCGGGGTCAGCCAGCTGACCACCAGCAGATCGGAGAGTTCGGTCTGACTTTTCGCCGGGCTTCCATTCAGCTTCAAGATCCGGCGTTCGCTACCGCCGGGCGGCTTGCCGGTGCCGATTTCAATGGGCCCCTGATCCGTGTCCAGAGTCGCGGCAACTCCCCAGCCGGTGCCGGGACCGCCGAGCCGTTCGATCTCGCTTAACGCCGCGCGGCGGAAACCCCGCCCCGGCGACAGGAACGAAAGCGCCTCAAGCAGGTTGGTTTTGCCCGCGCCATTATGGCCGGTCAAAACGATAAAGCCGTCTGGATCGGGTGTCAGATCCAGACGGCCATAACCGCGAAAGTCAGTCAGCGCCAGACGGCTGATTGCAGGAAGCAAGGCTTTCTAAAATCAGACACGCATCGGCATCAGCACATAGATCGCGTGCTGATCGGCGCGGTCGCGCACGATGGTCGGCGAAGCGCTGTCGGCCATCTGGAACTGGGCGGTGTCGCCCTGGATTTGGCCGGTGATGTCGAGGAGATAACGCGAGTTAAAGCCGATCTCGAACGGGGTGCCGTCGTAGCTGACTTCCAGCTCTTCGATCGCCGAACCGGCATCGGGCGAGCTGGCGGACAGGGTCAGAGCACCACCGTCGAGCGCGATCTTGATCGCCCGGCTCTTCTCGGTCGAGATAATGGCGACACGGTCGACCGCCTGGGCAAAGGCCTTGCAGTCGATCTCCAGGATCTTGTCGTTGCCGACCGGGATCACGCGCTCATAATCCGGGAACGTGCCGTCGATCAGCTTGGAGCTGAGCGACACCGCGCCGAACGTGAAGCGGATGCGGGTTTCCGACAGCGCGACTTCCACTTCGCCCTCGGATTCATCCAGCAGCTTGCGCAGCTCGCCCACCGTCTTGCGCGGCAGAATGATGCCGGGCATGCCGTCAGCGCCTTCCGGCAGGGTCAGCTCGACCCGGGCCAGACGATGACCGTCGGTCGCGACGGCACGCAGAACCTTGCCGCCGCCCTTCTGGTCGGTGGCATGGACGAAAATACCATTCAGGTAATAGCGGGTTTCCTCGGTCGAAATCGCGAACTTTGTGCGGTCGATCAGGCTCTTCAGTTCGGTCGCGGTCAGCGAGAAGCTGAACGGCAGATCGTCGGAGGAGAGCGAGGGGAAATCCGCAACCGGCAGGGCCGGCAGCGTGAAGGTGGAGCGGCCTGCACGCACCGTCAGACGCTCGTTGCCGCCGGTCGCATCCAGTTCGATCTGGGCGCCGTCGGGCAGCTTGCGGACGATATCATAAAGCGTGTGGGCCGGGGCGGTGGTCTCGCCGGGGGTTGCTACCGCGCAGGGCAGATGTTCGACAATGTCGAGATCCATGTCGGTGGCCGTGAAACCGACCGCGCCATCGCGCGCGACGATCCGGACGTTGGACAGGATGGGAATGGTATTCCGACGCTCAACGACACTCTGGACATGCGCGAGGCTCTTCAGGAGGGCGGCGCGTTCGATGGTCAGTTTCATGGCGACTTGTTCTACTTCCCTGCGTCAATCGGCGCGGGACTATAACACACACGCCGGAAATAGAAGGAAAATTAGCTCTCGAGCATCCGGCGAAGAAGCTCGATATCCTCGGCAAGCGCAGAATCTGTCGCCTGGAGTTCTTCGATCTTCTTTACCGCATGCATGACGGTGGTGTGGTCGCGACCACCGAACTTGCGGCCGATCTCGGGCAGCGAGCGCGAGGTCAGCTGCTTGGCAAGATACATCGCCACCTGACGGGGGCGGGCGATCTGGCGCGAGCGACGGGCAGAGCTCATGTCCACGAGGCGGATGGTGTAATGCTCGGCCACCCGTTTCTGGATCTCTTCGATGGTCACGCGGCGATCATGGGCGCGCAGCAGGTCGTGCAGAACCTCCTGCGCCATCTCCAGGCTGATCGCGCGGTGCACCAGGGTTGCGTGCGCTACCAGACGATTCAGCGCGCCCTCAAGCTCACGCACGTTCGAGGTGATCTTATGGGCCAGGAACTCCAGCACCTTCGGCGGCACCGGCACACTGACGGCATCGGCCTTGGCCTGCAGAATGCCCAGGCGCAGCTCGTAGGTGGTGGGGTGGATATCGGCAACGAGGCCCCAGCCCAGACGCGACTTCAGACGTTCCGGGATATCCGAGAGATCGGCGGGCGACTTATCGGCCGACACGATGACCTGACGGTTATTGTCCACCAGCGCATTGAAGGTATGGAAGAATTCTTCCTGGGTCAGTTCCTTGGATCCGCAGAAGAACTGCACATCGTCGATCATCAGCACATCGACCGAACGGAACTGTTCCTTGAAGGCAACGGTATCCTTGTACCGAAGCGCCTTAATGAACTGATACATGAATTTTTCAGCCGACATATAGATCACGCGGCGCGATGGGTCGCGCTGACGGATATGCCAGGCGATGGCATGCATCAGATGGGTCTTACCGAGGCCGACGCCGCCATAGAGATACAGCGGATTGAAGGCCACCGCGTCGCTTTCGGCCACGCGGCGGGCGGCGGCAAAAGCCAGCTCGTTCGGCTTACCGACGACGAAGTTGTCGAAGGTCAGGCGCGGATCGAGCGGCGCGGACAAGCTGTCGAGCGTGGTGACCTCTTCGGCCTGAACAATCGCTGGAGCTGCCGGACGGACGGCCCGGGGGGCCTTGGCGACGGGCGAAGCGGGGATCGGGGCCATCGGACCAGGGGCAAGCGTCGGCGCCGCTGACGTAGCAGAGACGGGCATGGCGACCGCTCCACGGCGCACCACCACCAGATCGACGTTCAGAACCCCTGCATCCTCCGCAGCCCACAGGCGGCGCAGACGCTCGAGATAATGGGTATTCACCCAGTCGCGCATGAAGCGGGTCGGCAGCCCCAGGCGGACGACACCGTCGAACAGGCCTTCGATGCTGAGCGGCGCGAGCCAGCTTTTATAAGCGGCCTCGCCAACCTCGCCCACCAGACGCGACTGGACACGGCCCCAGGCAGCGCCGAATTCGTCGCTAAGGGTCTGTTCAACAGCTGCAGAGGGAAAGGTGGATTGGGCGAGCATTGGCGATCAGTCAAAAGGAAGAAAAAGGCTTGGGTTATCAGTATTCGGTCACCCTTCAACAGGGACATAATCTCCAGAGTGACCCAATCATGACGCCTTTACCCCTTAAGAACTTGAAAATACGGGCGCCCCATCGGAACGGAGCACTTGGATACCGCAACACGACCTAATATTCGGAAATTTTGCTAGGCGGCTTAGCCGTCTAACCAGGAAACGATAGCGCCAGAAGAAAGCCGATGGCAAGTCGCCCGAATAGGGAACAATAGGTTAATGGCACCGTATGACATCGATTCAATGTGGAGAATCAAATGGCTGTTGAACTAACCAAGATTCGACTCTAGTTCCGACTCGGCCCTATCCCGCAACAAACGAACGACTGCACAAAAACGCATCGACTCGCACCCCTTTCGAGATGCGAGTCGAAAACGAATATTTATCTTTTATTTATCGCAACGTTCGCGAGGCGAACAAAACTTCGGCAGCCTGCCTAAAGCTTGACGCTTCGTCCAAGAAGGGCTTTAGGCAGCCAGCTTCTTGATCGCAGCCGACAGGCGCGACAGCTTGCGCGACACGGTGTTCTTGTGCAGAACGCCCTTGCTCACGCCGCGCTGCATTTCCGGCATCGCAGCCGTGAAAGCTTCAGCCGCTTCGGTCTTCTTGCCAGCGGCGATCGCCGTTTCGACCTTCTTCAGGAAGGTACGGATCCGGCTGACGCGCGCCTTGTTCACAGCCGTGCGGCGCTCGGTCTGGCGGATGCGCTTCTTCGCAGAAAGATGGTGAGCCATTGCTAGGCAACTCGTCGTTATCAGTGAAAAACAGGAGTGGGCTTGTACGCGCCGGGGCGCCGAGAGTCAAGCGGCCTTCGTCACGATGATCGGACCATTTTTGCCAACCACCAGGGTATGTTCGAACTGAGCCGTCAAAACACCAGGGGTAGTCAGGGTCCAACCGTCCTTCTGTTCCTCGGCGATAGAACCGCCGGTGGAGAGGAAGGGTTCGATGGTGAAAACCTGCCCGCGACCCATGATGCGGCGATCCCGCGCATCATAATAGGGCAGGATTTCCTTGGGCTCCTCATGCAACCCATCGCCGACGCCATGGCTGCAGAGATTCTCGATAATCGTAAGGCCAGCCTTGGCTGCGACGGTTTCGATCTTGCGGCCGATCTCGTTGAAGCGGGCACCGGGCTTCACTACGGTCAGGCTGGCCGAAAGGGCCTTGCGGGTCGCCGCCAGCAGGGCCGCCTGCTGCGGCGTTTCGGCCGAACCGATGACAAAGCTGCCACCGGTATCGGCGAACACGCCGTCCTTTTCCGCCGACACATCGATGTTCACCAGATCGCCGTCCTGCAATACCTGCTCGCCAGGAATGCCGTGGGCGCAGGCCGGGGCGACCGAGATGCAGGTGGCGCCGGGGAAATTATAGGTCAGCATCGGCGCCGAGCGAGCGCCAGCCTCGGCCAGCCATTTGGCGCCCAGGGCGTCCAGCTCAGCCGTGGTCATGCCCGCTTTGGCGGCATCCATCATCCGCTGAAGGACCTTCGCAACAATGCTGCCGATGGCCTTCAGCTTCTCGAATTGGGTGTCGTTATCGATCGTCATGGGGGCGTTTTATCACGGGAGCCGCCAGCGGCGCAGCAAAAGAGCATTCGCGATCACGCTCACCGACGACAGCGCCATGGCCGCCCCGGCCAGCATGGGCGACAGATAGCCCAGCGCCGCCAGCGGAATGCCCAGGATATTATAGGCGAACGCCCAGAACAGCCCCTGGCGGATCTTGCCATAGGTGCGCCGGGCGATATCGACCGCCCCCGCCACTAGGGCCGGATCGCCGCGCATGAGGGTGATGCCCGCCGCCTCGATGGCGACATCGGTCCCCGTCCCCATCGCCAACCCAACATCGGCCGAGGCCAGGGCCGGCGCATCATTGATCCCGTCCCCGACCATGGCGACCACCGCGCCGCCGCTCTTGAGGTCGGCGATGACCGCCGCCTTCTCGTCCGGCAGAACTTCAGCCCGCACCGTATCGATACCCAACTTGCCCGCCACCGCCCGCGCCGCCCCCATCCGGTCACCCGTCACCATCACCGAGGCGATCCCCAAGGCGCGCAGGCTTTCGACGGCGCGCAGGGCGCTGGGCTTGGGTGTATCGGCATAGGCCAGCAGCCCGAGCACCACTAAACTATCTGCATCCCCCAGGAAGGAGACCGTATGGCCCTCGCTCTCCAGCCGGTCGGCCGTGAGGATCAGACCACTATCGGTCACCCCAGCGCTTTGCAGGAAACGTCGATTGCCCAGCAGCAGATGCCGCCCGCCGACCCTCCCCTGCACGCCCTGCCCGGCAATGGCTCGGAAATCACTCGGCGGGGTCGGGGCGCTGCCCTTAGCCAGCACTTCGGACACGGTCGCATGAGCCAAGGGATGTTCGCTGCCGAGCTGGAGACTGCCCGCCAGCTGCAGCACCTCCGCCTCTTCGCCACCGGACGCCGCCACGATCTGCAATAGTCGCGGCTTGCCCTCAGTCAAAGTGCCGGTCTTGTCAAAGGCCACCAGGGTCACGGCATGGGCGCGCTCCAGGGTTTCGGCATCCCGGATCAGAATGCCCGCTCGCGCCGCAGCCCCCGTCCCCACCATGATCGCGGTCGGGGTCGCCAAACCCAGCGCACAGGGGCAGGCAATCACCAGCACCGAGACAGCGGCAATCAAAGCCTGCTCGATCCCCGATCCTGTCAGCAGCCAGCCGATCAGCGTCAATGCGGCCAGCACCACGACCACCGGCACGAAGATGGCCGACACCTTATCCACCAGCTTCTGAACCGGCGCCTTGGAGGCCTGAGCCCCCTCCACCAGCCGCACGATGCGGGCAAGCGTCGTCTCAGCCCCCACGGCCTGGGCCGTGACCGTCAGGCGGCCGGAGAGATTGATGGCCCCCGCCGTCACCCCATCGCCCACGGCCTTGTCGACCGGCAGGCTTTCGCCCGTCAGCAGACTCTCATCGAAGGCACCGGCCCCCTCCTGGATGATCCCATCGACCGGGATGCGGTCGCCGGGGCGCAGCAGCACCTGCATGCCGACCTGTACCGCCTCGATGGGAATCTCCACCTCCGCCCCGTCGCGCAGGATCCGCGCTGCCTCTGGGCGCAGGGCCAGTAAGGCCCGCAAGGCGGCAGCGGTCTGACCCTTGGCGCGAGCCTCCAGCGCCTTGCCGACCAGCACCAGGGCGATGACCACCACCGAGGCCTCGAAATAGAGATGGGGCATATGGCCCGGATGGGCCGTCAGCAGTAACCAGACAGACAAGCCGAAGGCCGCACTGGTGCCAAGCGCGACCAGCAGATCCATGGTGCCACGCCCATGGCGCAGCGCCTTCCAGCCCGCGCGGTAGAATCGTGCGCCCAGCCAGAACTGCACCGGCACCGCCAGCGCAAATTGCCACCAGCCCGGCAGCATCCAATCACGCCCCAGCAGATCCCCCGCCATCCCCCCGACCAGCGGCAGGGCCGCAAGCGAGGCGAGGACGGCGGGCAGGAGTTCGCGGCCGCCGGAGGCCGCCGGATCTTCACTCGCCGTTACTAACCGAGCCTCATACCCCGCCGCTTCCACCGCTTGGATCAACGCCTCTGTCGGGATAGCCGCCGCCAGCGCGACGCGGGCACGGTTTGTCGCCAGATTGACCTCGGCCTTGGCGACACCAGGGACGCCGCTTAAAGCTTCTTCCACATGGCTGACGCAGGAGGCGCAGCTCATGCCGTCGATCAGCAGGTCCAGAGCGGAGGTAGAGGCCATGATCAGGCCTCCAGCGGCGGATAGCCCGCCTGGGCCAGGGCAGCAGCGGCCCCGGCCGACGCTACAGGGCCGGAGATACCGACCTTGTGCCGGGACAGATCGACACTCACGCCTTCAACACCCTCGACTGCCTCAAGTGCTTTCCGCACCCGCTTCTCGCAGGCGCCGCAGGTCATCTTGGGAACGGTAAACTCCAGCATAACAGCCTCCATGATTTCGTTCCCCCTTAAGCTGGAGCCTTCCATCGTGGGAAGGTCAAGGGGCGTTTTATCGATATTTTCCGCACGCCCTGTGTGCTTTCCCCGGTCCATATCAAGATAATTTAAAGTAATTTACCCCTATAATAAGCGTTCTGTACGAACTGAGTTAATAACCCTTAAAGAAACAATAATCAGCGCCCAAAAGGTCATGGGAGCTGACCCGCCGACCAGGGGAGGAAAAGATATGGTCAATCTGCGATTGATGACGAAATTCCTGATCGTCATTGCCTCCATGTCTGTCATCATGGCATTTCTTGCTTGGACCGGCGTGTCTTCCATGCGCGAATACGGGCGCATGGTGGATGAATCCGCCAAGCGCTCCTCCCAGGCCCTGATCGCCGAGCGCATCAACGGCCTCGTCAACGCCGTCGTGATGGATAGCCGCGGCGTCTACATGTCGAAGACACCCGACGAAGGCGCCCGTTATGCCAAGGGCATCGAAGACCAGCTGAAAGCGCTGCAGGTTCAATTCGCCGCCTGGGCTCCCCTGGTTCCGACCGAAGAAAAACCAGGCTTTGCCAAGATGGAGGAAGCCGCGCGCGGCTTCATCACCCTGCGCACCGAACTGGCCGCACTGGGACGTGCAGCGGATTTCGAGAAGGCCAATACCGTCGGCAACAACGACGCCAACCGCGCCAACCGCCAGGCCTTCAATGTCGAGCTGCAAAAAGCTGTCGCCTATAATAATGAGAAGGTCCAGGAGAACGAAGTCGCGCTTGAAGCTTTCTTCAGCACGCGTCTGCAGTTCATGCTGACCATCTGCGGTGTCGGCATCCTGTTGGGCGTCGGCCTCGGCATCTGGGTCGGCAAGGTCTATATCGTCGGCCCGGTCCGCCACCTGACCGATGCCATGACGATCATTGCCAGCGGCAAGACCGATTTCGAGGTACCGAACGTCGGTCAGAAGGATGAAGTCGGCGACATGGGGCGTGCGGTGCTGGTATTCCGCGACGGCTTGCTCGAAGCAGCTCGCCTCGAAACCGAACAGCAGGCCGAACAGAATCGCAAGGAGAAGCGCCAGCGGACTATCGAAGGCCATATTGCGGCGTTCGATGCCACCGTGGCCAAGGCGCTTGAAACCCTGAACGGGTCGGCCACCGAACTGCAAGGCACCGCCCATTCGATGAACCGGACCGCCGACCTGACCAAGGATCAGGCCACCACGGTAGAACATGCGTCCGGCGAGGCTTCCGCCTCGGTGCAGACGGTAGCGGCAGCGACCGAGGAACTCTCCTCCTCGATCCATGAGATCAGCCGTCAGGTGCAGGAGTCTGCCGGGATCGCCGAGCGGGCAACCGAAGAAGCGGGACGGACCGTCAAACAGGTCCGCCAGCTGGCCGAAGCGGCGACGCGGATCGGGGATGTGGTGCGCCTCATCAACGAGATCGCAACCCAGACCAATCTACTGGCCCTGAATGCCACCATTGAAGCAGCCCGCGCAGGCGATGCCGGTAAGGGCTTTGCCGTCGTCGCGTCCGAAGTCAAGAACCTCGCCACCCAGACCGCCAAGGCAACCGAGGAAATCGCCTCCCAGGTTCAGGCTGTCCAGGGTGAAACGGCAGAGGTCGTCACCGCGATTGAGGCCATCGGCGGCACCATCGGCAAGATGAACGCCATCACCACTGCTGTCGCGGCGGCGGTTGAGGAACAGGGTGCGGCAACTGGCGAGATCGCCCGCAACGTCCAGCATGCCGCCGTCGGGACCCAGCAGGTTTCCGACAGTATCGGCGAGGTGCGTCATGCGGCGAACGACACCGGTCTTGCATCGGGAGAGGTGCTGAACGCAGCCACCGCCCTCGCCAGCCAGGGCTCGCGCCTGCGCCAGGACATCACCGATTTCCTGACCAAGATCCGCGTTGCCTGATCTGTTGTTGCGGGCGGCTCCTCTTTACTCGACCGCCCGCAGTAACAAATAATAACAGCAATAACCTATATTGTCTCACAGGTAGAATACCAACAAATATACTGTAGCTTTTTTGCCGGGGAGATAATCCTTTCGGCGGAGGATGCTATGATTACAATAAATCTAAAGAACAAACTTAAAATTGTCTCCGGCATCATCGCGATCAATCTGATCGCGCTGGGGTGGGCGACATTCCAGCATCTGAGCGCTGTCGATGACATCTCCCAAGCCCATAACAACCGATATGAAAGCTACAAGCTGGCCGATGAACTCCGGCAAAGTTCCGACGATCTGACCCGTCTGGCCCGCACCTATGTCGCGACCCTGGATGGCAAGTATGAGAAGCAATATTTCGACATTCTGGATATCCGCGACGGCAAGAAACCCCGCCCTCAGCAGTATCATCGCATCTATTGGGATTTCCTGGCCGCCCATCCGGAAAAACCCCGCCCCGATGACGAGGCCAAGGCGCTTCTGACCCTGATGCGGGAAGCGGGCTTTACGGATAAGGAGTTCGCCAAGCTGGAGGAGGCCAAGAAGAACTCCGACGGATTGGTGAAGACCGAGGTGATTGCCATGAATGCGGTCAAGGGCCAGTTCGATGATGGCAAGGGCGGCTTCACCTTAAAAAAGGAGCCCGACCAGATGCTGGCCATCCGCCTGATGAATTCGCCGGAGTATCATCGCTACAAGGCCGAGATCATGCGCCCGATCGATGCCTTCTACGTCGAGATGGAATCGCGCCTGGACCGCAGGCTAGCGGATGTTCTGGACCAGGAGCAGCGGTCGAAAGTGATCCTGGTCGGATCGGTCGCACTGCTGACCTTAAGTCTTGTCGGTTTGCTCTTTGATCTGGCCCGTCGGGTCTTCCGGCCGCTCTTCAAGATGCACGCGGCCATCGATCAACTCGCCCATGAAGACTTCGATCTTCCCAGCGACATCGCCCATGACCGGGATGAAATCGGCACCATGGGGACGAGCATTCTGCGGTTCCGCGACGGATTGGCCAATGCCAGGATTCTGCGGGATCGACTGCAACAGGAAAATACAGAGCGCAGCGAAAAGGTCGAGGCCATCGAGTTGGCCATCGACGGCTTCTCGGTCCGGATCGAGGAAACCTTCCAGGCGCTGGGTCTCTCGACCGGCAAGCTCGAACAGACAGCCCGCACCATGGAAGAGGCCGCCACCACCACCCGCCGCCAGAGCGAAAGGCTGGACGACTCGAGCGCTTCCACTCTCAGCTCCACCCAATCGGTTGCCAGCGCCACCGAGGAGCTGTCCTCTTCGATCCATGAGATTAGCCGTCAGGTGCAGGAGTCGAGCGGTATCGCCAGCCAGGCCACGGCGGAGGCCGATCGTACTGCCGATCAGGTCCGCCAGTTGGCCGAAGCGGCGACGCGGATCGGGGATGTGGTGCGCCTCATCAACGAGATCGCGACCCAGACCAATCTCCTGGCCCTCAATGCCACCATCGAAGCGGCTCGCGCTGGCGATGCCGGTAAGGGTTTCGCCGTCGTAGCCTCCGAAGTGAAAAACCTCGCAACCCAGACAGCCAAGGCAACCGAGGAGATCGCCTCCCAGGTTCAGGCCGTCCAGGGTGAAACCACCACTGTCGTCCGCTCCATCAAAGTCATCGGCGACACCATCAGCCGGATGAACGAGATCACCACCTCAGTCGCCTCTGCCGTCGAACAGCAGGGGAATGCCACGGCGGAGATCGCCCGAAATGTTCAACAGGCGTCGGACGGCACCCTAGGCGTTACCCAGAGCATCGAGGTCGTCCGCCGGTCGGCAGACAATGCCGGTGCAGCCTCGACCGAGGTGCTGGGGGCCGTGACCGACCTGACACGCCAAGGCGCCGCGCTTCGCCAGGAAGTCGCAACCTTCCTGGGCAAGATCAGGGCTGCATAGAAAGAAACCCGCCCCCAAGGGAGCGGTGCGAGGCCAACTTCTTCTTTAAGGCTGGCTGGGGCGGCCAGGGCCTCGTCGACAACCGATGGGGCCGCTTCCCAGGCGAATGCAGTCTCGACCCTCTTGGCCAACATCCGGCGTCGACAAAGGCTTTGCGGGCGTCGTCGGGCTGGCCCTTGAAGCGACCAAACTACATCTCACTACCAAATCACCCCAATATTGACGCCACCGGCAGACGCCCCCACATCATTAGCCATGACTACAGAACTGCCGCCGCTTGAGTCCAATCTGCCGGTTGCCCTGGATCGCCAGACCCTGGCGCGTGTTGTCGACGATGGGGTTAAGCGCTACTTCGAGGATCGCCGCCAGCGTGTGCCGGAGTTCATCGACCGGCATTTTTCCTGGCGGGGCGCACGGCGCCTCCACAGGCACGCCCTGGGCTGGGACATAGCCAAGGCGCCGGTCAATCTGGCGCTCGCCGGGCCGAACCTCGCGATCCGCGCTGGGGCGCTGGCCCTGCGCCGCATGAAGCGGGAAGGCCTTGCCGAGCGCCTCGACAAGATCGACCTGACGCTGGCAACCGATGTCGGGCGCGAGGTCGAATGGCTGCTGGTCACCGATCTGCTGGAGCTGCCCTATAAACAGGGGGAGCGTCAGTCGACCCACGATGCCCTCGCCGATACGATCCTCAGCGACCCTCGGATCGAAACTTTCCTCAGAAGCCAGTTCGCCGCCCTGGATGCCGCCGCCAGCGATCCGGCCTTCCGCACACGGGCGACCGAACTGATCGGCGCCTATGTGGGTGCGCGCGGTGCCACCGCCGATATCGCGACATCCATCTTTACCCTGGCGGCGGGCGCTGCAACGGTCCGTCAGTTCACGCCGGGCGTCGTCAGCCTAGGGCCAGCCCTGGCCGGGGCGCTGGCCCAGAAGATGGCGATTGCGGGCTTTCCGCTGGGGGCCGGGATTGGCGGTGCCTGGTACGGGATCTTTCCGGCCGCGGCCGGACCGGCCCTGACCCTGGGCATGACTGGCGGTCTGGCAGCGGTTGCCAGCGCGCTTGCTGCCTTCTCCGGCATGGTGATTGATCCGATCATGGCAGGCACCGGCTTGCATCGGCGGCGTCTGACATCCATGCTGACGTCGCTGGAACAGGAGATTGCAGGCGGTGACCGTGCCAGCCTGCCCTTGACCGACCATTATCTTGCGCGCTTGGCCGATATGCTCGACCTGATGCGCGCCCTCACCCGTCTGGGCGGCTGATCTTGTTTCAAGGTCATCCGGTCGGGCACTGGCCCCGGCCGGATGACTTCGGAACCTATGACCAAAGATCGCTTCTCCCGTCTGGTGCTTCTCTGGCTGTTGATTTTGGCCAGCCTCTATGTCGGCCATCAGGTCTGGCGCGATTTCGGGTCGGTGGCGTCGAGCCCCCGCGCCATCGCCCCGCGTGAGGATTTGAGCGGATCGGAACAGGCGACCGTAGCGCTGTTCGAACGCGCCGCCCCCTCCGTCGCCTATCTCTTTACAGAGGATGCACCCTCGCGCCTCGCCGGGAACCGCCCCGGCGGCGCCGGTTCGGGGTTCGTCTGGGATGCCGCCGGTCATATCGTCACCAACTTCCATGTGGTCGAAGGCGCCAGCCGCGTGCGCGTCCGCCTGGACAGCGGCGAAGCCATCGAGGCCAAGATCGTCGGCGTCTCCCCCGACCATGATCTCGCCGTCGTCAAACTGGTGGATCTGCGCCAGCGCCTGTTCCCCGTTCCTGTCGGCCAGTCGACGGATCTGCGGGTCGGCCAGACCGTCTTTGCCATCGGCAATCCTTTCGGCCTGTCGCGCACCCTGACGCGCGGCATCGTCTCTGCTCTCGACCGCCGCCTGCCCACCGCTTCGGGCCGCGAGATTGCTGGTGTCATTCAGACCGATGCTGCGATCAATCCCGGCAATTCCGGCGGACCGCTGCTCGATAGCTCCGGCCGCCTGATCGGGGTCACCACCGCCATTCTGTCGTCGAGCGGCGGATCGGCTGGTGTGGGCTTCGCCGTACCGGTGGATGTGGTGAACCGGATTGTGCCGCTGCTGATCCGCGACGGTCGCGTGCCACGCCCCGGCATCGGCATCGCCGCTGCCCCCGAAGAGCTCGCCGCCCGCTACGGCGTGGCTGGGCTGGTGGTTGCCGGAACCCTGCCCGGCAGCCCCGCAACCGAGGTTGGGTTGAAGCCGCTCGACCGGGCAACGGGGCGTCTGGGGGATATTATTACGCATGTACAGAACCGCCCGATTACGACTATTGCGGACCTCGCCTTGGCCCTCGAGGCGGCCGGGGTCGGGCAGCGCGTGACCATGTCGGTTCAGCGTGACGGAAGAGTGCGGACGGTCGAGGTTCGGATCGCCGACATAGCCTCTGACTAAATCATTGTTTTAGAACGGGTTTTTTTAAGGCGTCGCTGTCATATTTCCCCTGCGATTTTTTAACTTGCGCTGGGATTAAAATTGCCTCATATCGCATCTCGTTGACGCAAAGGCGCACGTGCCTATGGCCCTCGTGGTTATGTAACGACGTACCGCGTCCTTTTGGTTCTTCTGGCTAACCGCTAGTACCGAGAGGGTATGAGGCTGCGATGATTTCAGGTTTCAAGTATTACGGGAATAGTACCGCCGTCCCGGCTTGGGCCGAGGTCACGTTGCCCTAGACGACGCGGGTCCAGTATACGCCCTGGACCCACGCTTGTTCGCACCGACCCCGGATGGGGTCCCTCCTGCACATCTCAATCGTTTTCGCCGCCAGCAGTATGGCGACCATGAAGGGTCGTCGGCTTCTGGTGCAGGGAGTCGTCACATATGTCCGCTAAAATCGCTCGCTACCTCGCCGAACAGCAGCCCGAGACTCCGTGCGTCGTTATCGATCTGGATGTCATCACCGATAATTATAAGACGATGAAGCGTCTGCTGCCGCTGGCGCAGATCTTCTATGCCGTCAAAGCCAATCCGGCCCCGGAAATCGTCAATGTGCTGAACGAGCAAGGCTCCAGCTTCGACACCGCCTCGCGCGGCGAGATCGACCTGTGCCTGGGCCTTGGCGCGCAGCCTGAGAAGATCTCCTTCGGCAATACGATCAAAAAAGAACGCGACATCGCCTATGCCTATGCCAAGGGCGTGCGCCTCTTTGCCTTCGACAGTGAAGCCGAGTTGCAGAAGCTGGCCAAAGCCGCTCCGGGCGCCAAGGTTTACTGCCGCATCCTGATGGAATGCAGCGGTGCCGAATGGCCGCTGTCACGCAAGTTCGGCTGCGCGCCTGAAATGGCGACCGACCTGCTGGTCAAGGCACGCGAACTGGGCCTCGATGCCTATGGCATCTCGTTCCATGTCGGCTCGCAGCAGACCGACCTCGACCAGTGGGACGTTGCCGTCGGCCGTGCCGCTGCGATGTTCTCGGCCCTGCAGAAGGCCAATATCGACCTGCGCATGGTCAACATCGGTGGCGGCTTCCCGGCCCGCTACCGCGCTGCCGTCCGCCCGGTCGAGGATTATGCCGAAGCCGTCATGTCCGCGATGCAGAAGCACTTCGGCAACAACATCCCGGAAATCATCATCGAGCCGGGTCGCTCGATGGTCGGTGACGCGGGCGTGCTGCAGGCCGAAGTCGTCCTGATCTCGGAAAAGGACTACGAGGAAGACAAGCGCTGGATCTATCTGGACGTGGGCAAGTTCGGCGGTCTGGCCGAAACCATGGACGAGGCGATCAAGTACAAGCTGGTCACCCCGCACGATGGCGGTGCCACCGGCCCGGTCATCCTCGCTGGCCCGACCTGCGATAGCGCCGATATTCTGTACGAAAAGACCGACTATCAAATGCCGATCAACCTCGCCGTCGGCGACAAGATCGAGATCCATTCGACGGGCGCCTATACGACCAGCTACAGCTCGGTCAACTTCAACGGCTTCCCGCCGCTGCGCACGATCTGCATCTAAGTGTTGGCCTACCGCTTCGCTGCTTGAGGCCAGTCTCCCCCAGCGGCCACAGAGGCCGCGGCCCCAGGAGCGCAATTGGGGCATGGATGTGCCCGCCCGGCGAGGGACCAACTAATAGAGAGCCGGTGTCACCACAGACGCCGGCTCTTTTTCATTGGGGATGAGCGACATGACCACATGGGTGATCGTTGCACCATCCGCCGAGACCGGCAGCAGCAGACGGGCGGCCGTGAAATGGGGGCGAGCGGCGAGATGGCGGACAGGATGATAGACCGCCCGCTGCTCTTCGACAGCGATGGCAAGACTTTCACCCAGCTTCAGACCATAGCGCGCATCCAAGGCAGCCACGGTCTTGCCGGTCCAATCCTCGCCGGTCATGCGGACGATCTCTGTCCCGTCCAGACGAATGACATAATCTTCGGCTAAGCGCTGATAGATGCTGACAAGCCCAAGCCAAGGCATGATGGCAAAAGCGTCGAACGCCGACTTGGGTACCAGCCCTTCGGGGTTCCGGGCGCCAAGCCAATGCTGATACAAGGAATAGAGACGGCCGTTCTGATCGGCTGTCAGTTCTGCCGGATCCATGCCACGCGGATCTTCCATCAGTCGTGTCCGCCCTTTCGCCTTGCAACCTTAACTTCCTTACCATAGTTCGGACTTATGACAAGTCGACACAGTAAAATCGTCGCGGCGTTATTCGAGACCCGCTTGAAATTATCAGTCCTGACAGGTTGGCGACGGCATGGGCTGGCAGCGCTTCTGGGACTGTTCAGCGCGGGGATGTTCCCGCCGTTCGGAATTACCCCGCTGCTGCTGCTCTATGGCGCGCTTTACTGGATGGTAGCCCCGCAGGCTGGCGCCAAGCACGGGCTTCGGACCGTCTTTGCCACCGCCTGGTGGTTCTTCCTGGGACAATTCACAAGCGGGCTTTATTGGATCGCCAATGCCCTGCTGATCCCACCCGCCGATTTCCTGTGGCTGTTGCCGCTTGCTGTTGTGGCGATTCCCGCCGGACTAGCGCTATTCCCCGCGATCATCCTGACCCTCTGGTCCCGCATCGAAGGGCGCAGCGCGCTCGGGTTCGCCGTCGCCCTCATGCTCGCGGAACTGGCGCGCGGGCATCTGCTGACAGGCTTCCCCTGGAACCTTGCCGGATACGCTTTCCCGCATATCCTGGCCTTGCAGCAGCTCGCCTCGGTCGGTGGCGCCTATCTCTTAAGTTTCCTCGCGATCCTGCTGGGTGTGCTTCCCGCCGCCCTGGATCGACGCGCCATGGCAGCCTGGGTCCTGCTGCTGGCCCTGCCGCTCGCCTGGGGCAGCTGGCGTCTGGAGCAGACGGTGGTTGCCTCGACCGACACCATGATCCGCATCATCCAGCCGAACATCCCTCAGCATCAGAAGTGGGATCCTGCGCTGCAGGCGGCCAATTTCCGCGATCATGTCGCCCTGTCCCGCCGCCCCTCCAGTAAACCGCTGGCCGCAGTCATCTGGGGTGAGACGGCGACGGGTTACCCCGTGGAGATCGTGGAGGACGCCCGCCGTGCCGCGACTGCCGCAGTCCCACCCGGCGGCAGCCTCATTACCGGGACTATCCGCTACCTCACGCGCGACCGGCCTCCGACCGTCACCAATGGCATGGTTGTACTGGATCAGGACGGCAGCCTGCTGGGCGCCTTCGACAAGTTCCATCTGGTGCCGTTCGGGGAATATGTCCCCGGTCGCAGATGGTTGCCTCTGCCCGCCGTCGCGGCGGATGGACTGGACTTCACCGCCGGAACCGGCCCCCGTACCTTGCGCGTGCCGGGATTGCCTGCCTTCGCCCCCCTGATCTGCTACGAGGTGATCTTCCCCGGCGCGGTGATCGACGAGGCCGACCGCCCGTCCTGGTTGCTTAACCTTACCAATGATGGCTGGTACGGCTATTCCACCGGCCCCTTCCAGCACTTCCATATCACCGCTCTGCGGGCGATCGAAGAAGGCATGCCGATGGTGCGCGTCGCCAATACCGGCATCTCGGGAATGGTCGACCCACTCGGGCGAACTCTCGCAAAGATTGGCCTCAGCGAGCGCGGAATACTCGATCTTGACCTCCCTAAAGCCCTTGAATCGCCGACTTTCTATGGACGGTATCGGGATCTGCCGCTGGCCCTGGCTCTTTTTGCGGCTATGGCGATAGTCGCTTGTCGGCTATACCGGAGGCACCAGCGAGAGGAAAAATAACCCTCCTGGTACATCGTCCGGTTGACGCATACATATGTATGTCCTAAGTAGCATACATAGATTGATTTCGTCATACAGGGGGCAGGGTTCATGAATACAGTTGCAGTTGCGAAAGTGCGTCGTCGTGGTGGTCGCGGTTCCCCCGATGGCAAGCCCAATCCGGTTGATATTCATGTCGGCAGCCGCGTCCGTCTGCGCCGCACCCTCCTTGGCATGAGCCAGGAAAAGCTTGGCGAAGCGATTGGCCTGACCTTCCAGCAGGTTCAGAAGTACGAGCGCGGCGCCAACCGCATCGGCGCCAGCCGTCTGTACGAGCTGTCCAAGGTTCTGGACGTGCCGGTTTCCTTCTTCTTCGACGACATGAAGCCGGAAGTATCGGGTGGCAAGGCCCTGGGCCTCAATGAAGCCCCCGCCGATTTCGACAGCAAGGACCTGTCCAAGCGCGAAATTCTGGAACTGGCCCGCGCTTTCGACAAGATCCGCGACGAGAAGGTCCGCAAGCGTATTCTTGAGCTGACCAAGTCGCTGGGCATTGTCGCTATCGACGAGTAATTCCCCGCGTATAACACGGGAAATAGTAGTTTTTCTTGACGGCGCCCGCGCGACATAGGACACAACACTCTCCGTTGGTGTCCGATTATCGTGCGGGCGCCGTTAGTGTTCAGGCCGGTCGCTTTGGGGGCTACTTTGGTCAATAACGAGTATCTGTTTACGTCTGAATCGGTTTCGGAAGGTCATCCTGACAAGGTCTGCGACCGGATTTCCGACAGCATCGTCGATATCTTCCTGGCTGCCGACCCCTATGCGCGTGTTGCGGTCGAAACCCTGGCGACGACCAATCACGTTACCCTGGCCGGCGAAGTCCGCGGCCCGAGCAGCGTTACCGCAGAGATCATGGAACAGGCTGCCCGCAACGCGATCCGCGAGATCGGTTACGAGCAGAAGGGTTTCCACTGGAACAGCGCCAAGGTTGAAGTGCTGGTTCATCAGCAGTCGGCCGATATCGCCGTCGGCGTCGATGCCGCCGGTAACAAGGACGAAGGCGCTGGCGACCAGGGCATCATGTTCGGCTTTGCCTGCAACGAGACCCCGGTCCTGATGCCTGCGCCGATCTATTTCTCGCATCAGATCCTGAAGGGCCTGACCGACGACCGTCATTCGGGCGTCCTCAAGCACCTCGGCCCCGATGCCAAGAGCCAAGTGACCCTGCGTTACGTCAACGGCAAGCCGGTCGGCGCGACCTCGGTCGTGGTCTCGACCCAGCATGCCGAAGGCGTTTCCCAGGAAGAAGTGCGCGCCATGGTGCGCCCCTGGGTCGAAAAGGTTCTGCCGGAAGGCTGGATGTGCCCGGAAGATCAGCTCTACGTCAATCCGACCGGCCGATTCGTCATCGGCGGTCCGGACGGCGATGCTGGTCTGACCGGCCGTAAGATCATCGTCGATACCTACGGCGGTGCAGCCCCCCATGGCGGCGGCGCCTTCTCCGGCAAGGATCCGACCAAGGTCGACCGTTCGGCCGCCTATGCCGCCCGTTATCTGGCAAAGAATGTGGTTGCCGCCGGTCTTGCCGACCGTTGCGTCATCCAGCTGTCCTACGCCATCGGCGTCAGCCACCCGCTGTCGGTCTATGTGAAGACGGAAGGCACGTCGAAGGTTGACGAGCAGAAGCTGTCCAAGGTCCTGCAGGAGCTGATGAACCTCAGCCCGCGCGGTATCCGCGAGCATCTTCAGCTGAACCGCCCGATCTATGCCCGCACCTCGGCCTATGGCCACTTCGGTCGCACCCCGGAAGCCGACGGCGGCTTCTCGTGGGAAAAGACCGATCTGGTCCCGGCGCTTAAGTCGGCGTTCAAGGCGTAACACCTGGTTAAGACGGTTTTCGACTATGCCTACGGGCGATCAATCTTTTGGTAGCCCGCGTCGGGTATTCGGACGCCGCCACGGCCGCAAATTGAGACTCAGCCAGCAGGCCCTGCTAGCTGAGCTCTATCCCTCCCGCAAGCTGGAACTGCCCGAAGGCGACGGCACCGTCGATCCGATGGCGTTTTTCGGTGCGCAAAAGCCCCGCGAAATCTGGTTCGAAATCGGCTTTGGCGGCGGCGAACATCTGGCAGCGCAAGCCCGCGCCAACCCCGATGTGGGCCTGATTGGCTGCGAACCGTTCTTCAACGGTGTCGTCTCCCTGCTTCAGGATCTGGATCGCGAGGGGCTGGTCGATAATCTGCGCATCTGGAACGACGACGCCCGCAAGGTCATGGACCGACTGCCAGACGCCAGCATCTCCAAAGCCTTTCTGCTGTTCCCGGATCCCTGGCCCAAGAAGCGCCATAACAAGCGCCGTTTTGTCAGCCAGGAAAATCTCGACATCCTTGCCCGCATCCTGAAACCGGGGGGCGAGTTTCGCATGGCCTCGGACGATATGGATTATATCGCCTGGATGCTCGATGAGACCTGCCCGCACCCGGCCTTTCGCTGGACCGCCGAAGGTCCTTCGGACTGGCGTGATCGCCCAGCCGACGCCCCTGAAACACGCTATGAAGCCAAGGCCCGGGCCAAGGGCCTCAAGCCAGCCTTCCTGCGTTTCGAGCGAGTTTAACTAACTTCGTCGGATGGGCGCTAGCGCGCCTGCCTGTTAAGGCAGGACGCAGCGAACCGGCGCGCGGTTCCCGACATACCAGAGAAGCTCGCGGCCTTTTCCGCGGATCGCATAGCCCTTGCTGTCGCTATAGGCAAAGCCCGAGGCAACCGGCTGGTTGTACATGCTGATGGCATCGCCGCTGTTGAGCGTCACCATCGCGTCCTTGCGGTCATCCGAGAACAGTACCGGCAGATCGTCGCCGTTATCGCATTTATAGATCGCGCCCACCGGGGCCGGCTTCTTGGGCAGGGCCGTTTCCGAAACCGTGCTGGGGTCGGGGTTGGTCCAGCGCTTCATGGTATCGCAGCCGGATAGGGTCAGAACGGCAGTCGCCAGTAACGCGGCAGAGGTAAGGGGTCGCATGAGAGTTCTCTCCAGGGCGAGCGCATCGTCGATGGTTTTAACCTTACGCATTCGCCTCGCCAAGAACCATCGCTTTCCAATGCAGTCGACCCAAAGCGTTTATTAATACAGATACATACCTGAGAGGGTTTCGAGCTAGATCCCGCCTCGCGCCAGTTTATATTGGATGGGTTTCATAAGCCTCGATCATCATCAGACAAAAGAAAAAACGGGCAAGACGCTGCGCCAAGGAAGTAAATACACTTGTGATTGCCGATCAAAGTCAGAATCACAACCAAAAACCCGATACAACACACCAGCCGTGAAGCCTCAGGACCACTTGATCTACAACCAAACTGCCTATCGCCGTCCAATAGTCAGCAGAATGAAGACATGATCGATCAATTGATGCACCCAGCGGTTTTTTTAGCGGCCCTCGGATCGGGGCTGATCGCGGGCGTCTTTTTTGGCTTCTCGACTTTCATAATGAAAGCGCTATCGCGCCTTCCGGCCTATCAGGGCATCGCTGCGATGCAGTCGATCAATATCGTTGTCCTGAACCCCTTGTTTCTTGGGATTTTTGTGGGAACCGCGCTCCTCAGTCTTTTCCTGGTCGGAGCCGCTTTCTGGACCTGGCAGAACGCCAGCCCTTGGTTGGTCGCGGGCGGGGTACTCTATGGGATTGGCTGTTTCATGGTGACTGCTGCGGGCAACGTGCCGCTTAATAACGCCCTTGCCCCTCAGAACCCGACTTCACCCGAGGCAGCAGCCTTCTGGCAGCAATACCTGCGCCGCTGGACGATCTGGAACCATGTGCGCACCCTGGCGTCCCTGGCGGCAATGGGCGCCTTCATCGGGGCAATGCTTGCACGCTGATGGATTTCTGACAGTTGGAGGGGCCGGATTTTGCCGGCAGGATCGAGTCATCCAGCTTTGAGAGCCTGCAAGATGAGCGAAGTCGACGTCCTAAATCCTGACCTGATCCGCAAAATCCTGATGGATGAATGGGACCCCGTCGGCGTGCGCGACAATCCCGAAGCGCAGGATGAATATGACGAATACGTCAGCACCGCGCATCGCATGCTGACCAAACGTGGCGCCGATGCCGAGCAGCTTTTCGCCTTCCTGCAGTGGGTGGAAGCCGATCAGATGGAACTGCCGCCCTCCAGCGAAGCCCTTGGCCGCCGCTGGCAGGCCGTCGATTCCCTGATCGCCCTGACCCGGGTTCTGCACTAAGGCTCAACCGCCGCTCTTGGCGCCCGCCAGGAACGCGCTGATTTCATCGGCGAGCCAATCGCGTATCGCGGAAATCTTGGGACTGGCCTGCGCCCCGGCCGCATAGACCAGATCATAGCCCCGCTCGGCTTTCAGCCTGATCTCTGGGAAGAGAGCGACGAGTCGGCCTGCGCTGATATCATCCATCGTCAGCGCGCTTCGCCCCAAGGCCACGCCTTCACCCCGAATCGCCGCTTCGATCGCCATGCTGCCGTGGCTGAAGGAAAGCAGCCTGCCGCCCCGCCACCCATCATAACCGGCCGCGGCAAACCACTCCTGCCAGTTTTCCGTCATGGGCACTTCATGCAGCAAAGTCCCCCTGGCGAGGTCCGCCACCGTTCCCAGACCCTGCAGGCGTGACCGATATTCCGGGCTGCAGACCGGCGTCATGGCTTCCTCCATGATGCGTTCGCAAACGGCATTGGGATAACGTCCCATGCCATAGCGGATCGCCACATCCACGCGGCCACCGGTCAGATCGACATCGAGGTCCGTCACATCAAGATGGATGTCGAATTCGGGGAATCGCGCCATCAGCCGATGCAGGCGCGGAGTCAGCCATTTCACGGCAAAGGAAACGCCGGTACTGACGGTCAATCGGCTGCCATGTTTTCGGGCGCGCAGCCGTTCCGCCTCCTTGGTCAGTTCCGCCAGTTGGCGGGTGACCACCACCAGAAACTCCGCCCCTTCTTCGGTCAATTCGATCCGCCGTGTCAGGCGTCTGAACAGAGCGACCCCCAGATCTTCCTCCAGGCTCTTCACCTGTCGGCTGACCGCACCATGCGTGAGATGAAGCTCTTCAGCAGCAAGGGTCATGCTGAGCAACCTCCCCGCCGACTCAAAGGCCCTTAAGGTTTGTAACGGCGGCAGACGATCAAACATACGGTCACCATACGTGAATCCTGCTCACGCATCATGTGCGAATTCCTGGTTTGTGAGCAAACCGGAATGGTGGAAGGATTGGGGGACCAAAGACCCCAGCCTTGGATTCCCCATGTCCAGCCAGACCACAGCCGCCGGGCCCGCCGACACCGCCCTAACCATGAAAAGCCTCGCAGCCATGCTGCTGCTGGCGGTCATGTGGGGGCTTTCGATTCCGGTGACGAAGCTGGGGCTTGTCACCATGCCGCCCCTGACGCTGACCGCCCTGCGCTTCGCCATAGCCTTGCCGATCCTGCTGTTCCTGATCATCGGACGGCAACGGATGCCGCTGCGCGCGCTGCCCCGCGTTGCAGGACTTGGGATTCTTGGGATCGGTGTTGGTCAGGTAACCCAGACCCTAGGCGTCGTCGGCACATCGGCGTCGATCGGCACCATCATTTCCGCGGCCATTCCGATGTTTGTGGTGTTATTCGCCGCACTCCGGCTTAAGCAGTCGATCTCGCCCCGGCAGCTTTTGGGCCTCGTCACCGCCTTTGCCGGGATCGCCATCGTCGCCTCGGGTAATGGGAGCGGTGCTTCGGCGCTGCAGACAAGCCTCAGCGGTGCCGTGCTACTGCTGATCTCCGCCCTGGCTGTGGCCTTCTATTATGTCTGGAGCGTCGAACTGACCGAACTCTATGGCACCGCCACCGTGGCAGCCTGGAGCACGCTGTTCGGCTTCCTTGCCCTCATGCCCTGGACGGCCTGGGAGATTAGCCATAGTCAGTTTGAGATCACCGTCGAAGCCGTCGCTTCTGCCGCTTATCTCGGCGTCATTGTTACCGCAGCGGGTCTGTTTCTCTGGCTGAAGCTGCTGCGGACGGTCCCGGCACGAACGGCGGCAAGCGTCCAATATCTCCAACCCGTCGTCGGCGTGATCGCCTCGTCCCTGATGTTCGGCGACAGCCTCGGGCTGTTCTTCATCCTCGGCGTGATGCTGGTACTGGTCGGCCTAGCCCTGACCATGGCAGCGCGGCGCAACTCAGGGGCCTGATCGCCTTCAAGATCGCCCTTCCGCTCTACACAGCCATAATCTCAGCGGCCAACCCTCCAGCCCGTAGCAACCTGGATGGACATTTTCACCCATCATATTCTCCCGAGCTGAGGGAGACGGGTGCTATGGATTTCCATGCTTGGGTTGGCGTCGCAGCCAAGGTCGTTATCGCGGTAGGAGTCTATCTCGCATTTGATCGCGTTCGCCTCTTCTTCCGCCCAACCCCTGACTATGTGACGCCAGAGCTGCAAGCTCGGCTCAATACAATACGCACGAAGAAGATGTGGGCCGGTCTGGCGTTGATCGGCGTCGGCGCCGTCCTGACCTTCGTCAGCACCCTGAAGCTCTGATGGCCAGCATGACATCCACCGAGAGAAGCTTGACCGAGGTACGGGACATTGTATGGACACATTGGGATCCGATAGGCCTACGTAATGCAGAAGGCGGTTGGGCAGCCGATGAATACGACGAGTATCTGCTCCAGGTCTTGACGATGCTCCGGCAGGGCGCCGATCAAAAAGCTGCGGCCGACTATCTGATCCAAGTCGAGAGCGTTCATATGGGGCTTGGCAAAAATGCCACCGCGTCGGCCCGCGCCACTAAAACCGTATCGGCGCTCCGAAACCTGTCATTATCATATTGATTTAAGGGATTTTCAGGCGCTCAAAAAGCGCTGGCTGGGGCGGGAGGGATCGAACCTCCGAATGGCGGAATCAAAATCCGCTGCCTTACCGCTTGGCTACGCCCCAATCGCGTGGGCCGCAAACTAGCGTTCCTCGCCGCTTCGTTCAAGTGCTAAGGCGTGTCGCCGCAACCCACCAGTTGGGCCGCTCGCCCTTAATCGCCGCTGCCGCATTATTCGCCCCCCCAAGATCGGCAAACAGCGCAAAACTCGTCGCTCCCGACCCCGACAGCGATGCCGTATAGCAGCCCGCCTGATGACGCATCGCGCTCAAGGCCGAAGCGATCTCCGGCACCAGGCTCATGGCAGCGCGGGAGAGGTCATTACCGCCACGCTCGATCAGACTGGCCAGCTGCGATACATCGGATATCCGATCCGGCACCCCCAGCATTGGCAGCGAGAAGCTACCGGTGCGCGCGCCAAATACCTTGGGCGTCGGGCAGGCGATGCGGGGATTGACCAGCACCAGCGCCGCCGCCGGCAGTTCAGGCGCGGGCAGCAATTCATCGCCTATACCGCCCATGCGCGCAGGACGCCCGGCAAGGCAGACCGGCACATCGGCGCCCAGTGACAGGGCGATCTGATGCAGGCGATCCGGCGGCGTGGACAGGCCCCACAGCTCGTCCAGCAGCAGCAGTGCTGCAGCCGCATCGGCCGACCCGCCCCCGATGCCGCTGGCGATCGGCAGGCGCTTATCCAGCGTGATCCGGGCGCCGCGATCCGGTGCCAAGGCCCGGGCCGCGCGCAGAACCAGATTGTCTGATTCGGCTGTCAGTTCCGATGCGAAAGGCCCGGTCAAGACCAGCGACAGGCTGTCCGCCGTCTCCACCGTCAGCCCATCCCCGAGGTCGGTGAAAGCCACCAGACTATCGAGCAGGTGATAGCCATCAGCACGCCGCCCGACGACGCGGAGGGTCAGGTTGATCTTGGCGCGGGCAGTGGCGGTGAGGAGGGACATCGGAGGAGGCTCAAGAAAAACCCCGCGTGACCGTCATCACGCGGGGTTTAATGGTCGCGGCAGGAGCCTTAGGCAGCGTGGCTGCTGGAGGCACCGGCCGACGTCAGGATGGCATAGAGCGCCTCGTCCGAGGCAGCCCCACGCAGCTTCTCGCAGGTCGCCTTATCCCGCAGCAGCCGCGAGACGCGGGCCAGGGCCTTCAGGTGATCCGCACCCGCCGTTTCCGGCGCGAGAAGCAGGAAGATCAGATCGACCGGCTGCTCGTCGATAGCTTCGAAGTCGACGCCACGATCGAGTTTGGCAAAGAGCCCATGTAGGCCGGACAGCTTGTCCAGCTTGCCGTGGGGGATAGCGATGCCCGAACCGACACCCGTGGTGCCCAGGCGCTCTCTTTCCAGCAGAACCTCGAAGATTTCTCGGTCGCTTACCACATCCGGGCCAATCAGCTCCGATGCGCGTTTCGCCAGCTCCTGCAAGGCTTGTTTCTTGGAAGAAACACGTAAAGCTGGGACCACCGCATCTAGGGCGATCAGATCTGTAATCTCCATCATTCCTGCTCTTACTGGGCGGCCGCCGCCGGCTTCAACGCTGCGGTCTCATTCCCGTGCGGATCGATCCAGCCGATATTTCCGTCTGCACGGCGATATACGACATTAAGTCCGCCATGGGTTGCATGGCGGAACATGAGCACGGGCAAGTCCCCGAGGTCAAGTCGCATCACGGCATCAGACACTGCCAAAGTAGAAATTTCGGTCTGCATTTCAGCAATCACAGCGGCGCCATGCGGTTCCGCTTCAGCCTCTGCCGGTTCCTCACGCGGAGCCAGAATAGTATAGGGCGCAGAAACGAAATCTGCTTCCTGACGGTGATGATCATCCTTGATGCGACGCTTGTAGCGGCGGATTCGCTTGGCGGCATGTTCAATCGCGGCATCGCAGGCCGGATAAGGATCGTTGGCCGTCGCCTGGCTTTGAACGATCAATTGACGCGAAACATGGACAATGATGTCGGCCCGGAACAGATGGGCATCGCGTGACAACGTCAGAGTCGCTTCGATGGGGCGTCCGAAATATTTCGAGACGGCGTTGGTGAGATTCTCGGTCACATGGGTGCGAAGAGCTTCGCCCACATCAACCTGTTTGCCTTTAACGGTAACTTGCATGCTTGCCCCTTCGGGTGAAGGTGGATCTAGCACCGCTGGTCAACAGAGGGTTTGTTAACCCCGACAAGCGGCGACACTCACCAGTTCATCGTGGGTTGGCTTTTGGGCGGTTTTGCGTCCCCTCCCTCGTCTGTCGAGACGTAAAGAGTAGGGTCGCAGGTTTTCCTAAATCTTGAAAGACTTTTCCCGGCGCCGTTGAACTGAAGAAGAAATCTTCATGGATTCCCGGTACTTAGCAACCGTCCGCCGTGCGATGTCGATGCCATCTTTCAGAAGAATCTCCACGATCTTATCGTCCGACAGAATCTCGGTCGGGGATTCAGCATCGATCAGGCGCTTGATCATATAGCGCACCGCCTCAGCCGAATGGGCGGCGCCGCCTTCGGACGACTGGATGGCAGAGGTAAAGAAATATTTGAGTTCGAACAGACCGCGCGGCGTGGTCATGAACTTGTTCGTCGTGACCCGGCTGACGGTGCTTTCATGCATGCCGATCGCCTCGGCGATATCGCGCAGGATCAGCGGGCGCAGGTGCTGCACGCCCTTGTCGAAAAACAGCTCCTGCTGCCGCACGATCTCGCTCGCCACCTTGATCACCGTGGTTGCGCGCTGGTGCAGGGCTTTGACCAGCCAGTTGGCGGACTGCAGCTGTTCGGACAGATAATCCTTGGCATCCCGGTCCAGGGCGCTCTTGCGCACCCGGGCATAATAGCGGCTGTTGATCAGCACCCGTGGCAGCGTGTCGGGGTTCAGCTCGATGAAATAGCTGCCGTCGGGCAAGGGGCGCATCAGAATATCCGGCGTCACTGGCTCCGCCGTACCGCCGGCAAAGGCCAATCCCGGCTTTGGATCCAAAGCCCGGATCTCGCGGATCATGTCGCTGAGATCTTCGCTGTCGATCCCGCAGACTTTCAGCAGACCGGGGATATCCCGCGCCGCCAGCATCGGCAGATTATCGAGCAGCGCCTGCATCGCGGGATCCAGCCGGTTGCGGTCCGCCAGTTGAAGCCCGAGACATTCCTTCAGGGACCGCGCGGCGACACCGGGAGGGTCCAGGCGCTGGAGCATGGCAAGCACCCGCTCCACCCGTGCCACATTGGTTCCCAGCTGCGCCGCCACATCGTCGAGGTTGGCGATGAGGTAGCCGGATTCATCCAACAGATCGATCAAGGTCCAGGCGATCAGGCGGTCGCCGGGATCCGAGATATCGATCTGCGCCTGGGCAACCAGATGGTCGCGCAGGGACTGCACCTCGCCAAAGCGTTCGTCCAGGCTGCGGTCGTCATCTTCAAAATCGCCGCGCCCGCCGCCGGAACCGCCGCCCTCCCAGGACGACATGCCGGCTTCGACGAGGCCCAGGTCGGTGCCGTCATCTGCGGTTGGTGCCGTGGTCTCGGCGCGATAGCCGTCATAGTCGAGCGGAGCCTCGCCACTGGCGGGCAGATCGTCGGAGGCAGCAAATTCGGCGGTATCGCGCCCTTCCGCTTCGACCGGCGCCGCAGCCTCGCTGCCTTCGTCCCGCTCCAGCAACGGATTGCGCTCAAGCTCGCTTTCCACATAGGCGGTGAGTTCGAGGTTCGACAATTGCAGCAGCTTGATCGCCTGCTGCAATTGCGGCGTCATCACCAGGCTTTGGGCCTGGCGGAGATCGAGCCGGGGAGCGAGCGCCATACCACGCGCCATAAACTAGAACCCCGCCCCCATGCCTAGAGGCTGAACCGGTCGCCGAGATAGACGCGGCGCACATCCTGATGGGCGACGATCTCCTCCGGCGCACCATCCATCAGCACGACACCGTCATGCAGGATGACGGCGCGATCCACAATATCCAGCGTCTCGCGGACATTATGATCGGTAATCAGGACACCGATGCCGCGCTTCTTGAGATGCTTCACGAGGTCGCGGATATCGCCGACCGCGATGGGATCGATACCCGCCAGCGGTTCGTCGAGCAGAATGAACTGCGGCTGGGCCGCCAGGGCGCGCGCAATCTCGGTCCGGCGCCGCTCACCACCGGACAGGGCAATCGCCGGGGTGCGGCGCAGATGATCGATGGAGAATTCAGCCAGCAGCGCATCCAGCATGGCTTCGCGGTGATCGCGATCCGACTCGACCACTTCCAGCACGGCCCGCAGATTCTCTTCGACCGTCATGCCCCGGAAGATCGAGGCTTCCTGCGGGAGATAGCCGATGCCGAGGCGCGCGCGGCGGTACATCGGCAGGCGCGTGATGTCCTGACCGTCGAGCATGATGCGGCCGCTGTCCGCAGAGATAAGCCCGGTGATCATATAGAAGCAGGTCGTCTTGCCTGCGCCGTTCGGCCCGAGCAGCCCCACCGCTTCGCCCCGACGCACGGATAGGGAGATATCCCGCACCACCGGCCGCTGCTTGTAACGCTTGCCCAGATTGAGGGCTTGCAGGCCCACATGGGGATTATCGACGGCCAGACGCGGGCCAGTGTCTGCGGTCAGGTTGGGGTCCTGGCTCATGGTCGCTTTCCTGGTGCGGTCGGATTGGGGCGGGCGGTATTGGCGGGGGCCTGATCGGACTGTGGAACCAGCAGCGCCCGGACCGGCGCACCGGCCTGGGCGCCAGCACCACCCGACAGGATGCGGCTGATACCGCTTTTCATATTCACTTCAGCATACTCGCCGTTCAACTGGTTCCGGCCCTGGGTGACCTTAACCCCACCCACGAGTGTCGCAATGCTGGTTTCGAGGTTATAGACGCCCTTGGCGCCGGTGGCCGATGCATCGGGGGTCGAAACACGCACGTTGCCGAAGCCTTCGACCTTGGCGATCTTGGACTCCTGGCCGCCCGTTCCTTCAACGATATGCGCCGTGAGCGTATCGGCCTGCACCCGCTGCTGACCTTCCGTGGCCACGGCTTGCCCGCGCGCCACCGCGACCTTGCGGTCCTGCCAATATTCCAGGCTATCGCGCGCAGTGACCGTCTGGGTCGGGGTCGTCAGCCGCAGCCCGCTTCCGGTCAGGGCCATCAGGCCACGGTCGATGTCATAGACGGCCTTGGTGGCAACAGCGGTTTCCGTACCCGAAGTGATCTGGACATTGCCTTCGGCTTCGACGCGGTAGATATCCGGCCCGCCGTTCCCGCCAGATCCGTCACGGTAGCGCGCAATCAGCTTGTCGGCGGCAACCGAGACATTGCCCTGGGTGGCCTTCGCCTTGCCCGATGCGATGTAGACCCGTTCGTCCCGGCGCCATTCGATGCCGCTGGCAGCTTCAATGGCCAGCGGACCATTGCCCAGACGCTGCTGAGCAACAACAGGCTGACAGGCCAGAACCAGAGCGGCGATCACCGCGTAACGCATCAAGACGCACCCCCACGCAACACAACCTTGGACGGGCCGAGCAATTCGATCCGCTGCCCACTGTTCAAGATCCGAAACCCATTCTGCGCCGACAGCGATCCCTGCGGCCCCTGACCTTCGACCGGCGAGTCGGAGGTGATGATACGTTCCTTCAGATCAGCGCCGACCCGCTCCGTCTGCATCTCCATCCCGGTATCATGGAACAGCGTCACATTGCCCTCCAACCGCAGGCTTTCCGACTTGCGGTTGAAGTACCCCGTATCGGCGCCAATCTGCATCCAGGCCCCGGCCTTGTCGCTCATGTCCGCCTTCGGCGCCATCAGCGTGACCTCGCTATCGTCGGCCCGTGCCTGCCGCGCTTCGTCGGCAGTGACCGTGAACGGCCGGTTATCCTGATCGGTCGACACGAAACGCGGCTGCGTCATCCGCAGCACATCATCCTGGGGCTTTGCCGCCGGTGCGCCCGCCAACTGACCTGCATTCAGGCGCACCTGACTCTTGTTCGGACCAACCGTGGGCCACAGCAGAACCGCAACGGTCAGGCACAGGGCGGTCAGAGGCAGCAGGATGCGTAAGGACTGGACCCAACGCGAATGGGCGACCACCCGTCGCTGATCGACACGCTGCGGCAGCGCGCGGGTCAAAAGCCCCCGCCCGCGCTCCTTGGAGGCGGTATTGCCGGCGTTGCGATTAGGGTCGGCAGCGGCCATGACCATCCTTTATCAGTGCACGCCCGCGTGCAGCAGATCATGGATATGCAGGATACCCACGGGCTTGCCATCCTCGACCGCGAACAGGACGGTGATGGCTTTTTCGTTCATGAGACCCACCGCCTCGGCCGCCAAGGCGTTCGGGCGGATCGAGACCGGGCTCGGCGTCATCAGTATATTGGCGGGCTTGCCCAGGATATCGACCCCGAAATTACGACGCACGTCGCCATCGGTGATAATGCCGGAGAGTTTCCCGGCGGCATCGACGATCCCGACGCAGCCCATCCGCGACTTGGTCATGACGAAGAGGGCTTCCTGCACCGTCACATCGGCCGGGCAGAGCGGCAGACGCTCGCCGGTATGCATCAGATCCTCGACCTTCTGCACCCGCTTGCCCAGCGCGCCGCCCGGATGGAAGACCTTGAAGTCCTTGGCCGTGAAGTTGCGGCGTTCCAGCAAGGCGACCGCGATGGCATCGGCATAGGCCAGCATCATCGTGGTCGAGGTCGTCGGAGCCAGACCATTGGGGCAGGCTTCGGCCACGCGCGGTAGCACCAGTACGATGTCCGACGCCTCACCCAGGCTGGAAGCGGCATCCCGGGTGATGCCGACCAGCGGGATGCGGAAGCGCCGGGTATAGGCCAGGATGTCGGCCAGTTCGGCGGTTTCACCGGAATTGGACAAGGCCAGCACGGCATCTTTCTCGGTGATCATCCCCAGATCGCCATGGCTGGCTTCGGCCGGATGCACAAAGAAGGAAGGCGTGCCGGTGGAAGCCAGGGTCGCCGCGATCTTGCGCCCGATCAGCCCGCTCTTGCCCATGCCGGTGATGACGACACGGCCTTCAACCGCCTCGAACAGATCGAGAGTGGCAATGAAAGCATCGTCCAGATTGTCGGCAATCGCCTTCAACCCATCCGCCGCCAGATTGAGCACCCGGTTGGCGGCAGTACGATCACGGGCTTCACGCGCCGTGTCGTTGGGAGGACGGCGGAGATCGAGGGTCGTCATAGGGATCACAGTCTCGAACAGGGGCGCATGGCAAAATCCATGCCGATTTTGTCGAGAGTATGCGTCGCGGCACTCCGTGCCGTCAATGAATAGGGGTGCGCCAAGGGCGCACACCCGCTATCCGCTTACATTTTTGTAAGGTCCAGCGCCCTAACTCAGATCCAGCAGACGGCGGAACTGCGTATGCTGGGTTTAGGGTGAAGGCCAGCGGATGGGCTGCTAAGCGCCCCCCGGCGACGTTGCCGCCTATCGTTTAAGATAAGCGCGCAACGCGCGCGGGGCGCAGGACCGGAGCGTACGACTGTACGTGAGGATCCGAGCATCCCAGGCAACGACGCAGAACGCCGCTGGACGAGCCTTCCTATCGGTCGGCCTGAACGCGCAGGCTGACGATCTTATCCGGACCATCGACCTTGCCGCCGTCGCTCTTGTTACCCTTCTTGATCTGGTCGACATGTTCCATGCCGCTGACGACCTCGCCCCAGACCGTATATTGGCGGTCGAGGAAGTTGCTGTCGGCCAGGCAGATGAACCACTGCGAATCACCGCTGTTCGGGCTTTGCGAACGGGCCATCGACACAGCGCCGCGACGATGCGGAGCCGCCGTGAATTCGGCAGCAAGCTTGGTCCCCGAACCGCCCATGCCGGTGCCGGTCGGATCGCCGGTCTGGGCCATGAAGCCATCGATTACGCGATGGAAGACGATGCCGTCATAGAACTTCTGGCGCACCAGTTCCTTAATACGGGCCACATGGCGCGGCGCGAGGTCCGGGCGCATACGGATGACGACCTGCCCCGTGCGCAGGGTCAGAACCAGGGTGTTTTCGGGATCGGCAGCGGGCGTTTGGGCCAGAGCCGGAGCAGCTACGATGGCAGCAGCTCCGGTTGCGATGAAGGAACGACGATCCATCAACAGCTACTCCACGTCCGCCGCGACTTTGAGCGAGACGATGCTATCGGGCTCGCTGACCTGGCCCGAACCGGGGCGACCCTTTTTGATCTTGTCCACGGCATCCATACCGTCGATCACCTGACCCCAGGCCGTGTACTGACCATTGAGGTGCGGGGTGTCGTCGAAGCAGATGAACCACTGGCTGTCGGCGCTGTCCGGATTGGCGGCACGCGCCATCGAACAGGTGCCGCGCTTGTGCGAGCGCTTGTTGAATTCGGCTTTCAGCTTCTGGCCCGAACCGCTGGTGCCGGTACCGGTCGGATCGCCGGTCTGGGCCATGAAGCCTTCGATCACGCGATGGAAGACGATGCCGTCGTAAAAGCCCTGGCGCGCCAGTTCCTTGATGCGGGCAACATGGCCCGGCGCATCTTCGGGGAACAGCTCGATCGTGACGGTGCCGTCTTTCAGTTCCAGCAGCAGCGCGTTTTCGCGATCCTTGATCTCGGCCATGGCTATTCCTCTTTCTTTTTCTAGACGTTAGTGGGCTTCGGCCCAGGAGTTACCGATACCGGCTTCGGCCACCAGCGGGACCGAGACCTTGCCGTCATGCGCGCCTTCCATGACGCGGCGAGCAACGGCAATGGTGGTTTCGATTTCAGCCTCCGGCACTTCGAACAGCAGTTCGTCGTGCACGGTGACCATCAATTTGGCATTCAGTTTGGCTTCGGCAAGCGCCTGCGGCATACGGCCCAGCGCCCGCTTCATGATATCGGCTGCCGTACCCTGGATCGGCGCATTGATCGCCTGACGTTCGGCAAAATTACGGCGGGCCGGGTTCTTGTCGGCAATCCCCGGCACGAAGCAACGACGCCCGAACAGGGTTTCGACATAACCGAAGGTCCGCGCCTCTTCCTTGCGGGCATCCATGAAGGCCTTGATGCCCGGATAACGCTCGAAATAGGCCTTGATGAAGCTTGAGGCTTCGGACTGCGAGACGTTGATATTCGCGGCCAGGCCGAAGGCGCTCATGCCGTAGATGATGCCGAAGTTGATAGCCTTGGCCTTACGGCGCGTGTCCTTGTCCATCTGATCCAGTGGCACGCCGAAGACCTGGCTGGCCGTCAGGGCATGAATGTCGATCCCATCGGCAAACGCCTGCTTCAAGGCCGCGATATCCGCGATCTCGGCCAGCAGGCGCAGTTCGATCTGGCTGTAATCGACCGATACGATCTTGGAACCTTCCGGCGCGACGAAAGCCGAGCGGATCTTGCGCCCTTCCTCGGTCCGGGTCGGTATATTCTGCAGGTTCGGATCGGAGGACGAGAAACGCCCCGTCGACGTCCCGGCTAATCCAAAGCTGGTATGCACCCGGCCCGTGCGGCTGTTGATCTGGGTCAGCAGCGCGTCGGTATAGGTGCTTTTCAGCTTGGTGATCTGGCGCCAGTCGAGCACGGCCCGCACGATGGGATATTCCGCCGCCAGCGGCTCCAGCACGTCCGAGGCGGTCGAATAATTATCCGTCTTGCCGGTCTTGCCGCCGTGTTTGATCCCCAGTTCGCCGAACAGCAGCTCACCCAGTTGCTTGGGGGAGCCGAGATTGAAGGCGCGGCCCGCAAGCTCGTGGACCTTCTTCTCCATCTCGACCGCGCGGGTGCCGAAGTCGTGCGACAGGCGGCGCAGCACATCGGGTTCAACCCGGATGCCGGTATCTTCCATCAGGGCCACGACGGACACGATGGGACGCTCGGTGCGCTCGTAGAGCTGAACCTGCTTTTCCTCGATCAAGCGGCGCTTGAAGAGAGAATGGAGACGCAGTGTTACATCCGCATCCTCAGCCGCATAGGCCAGCGCACGATCCAGCGGAACCTCGGCAAAGGAGATCTGGGTCTTGCCCTTGCCGCAGACTTCCTCGTAGGTGATCGTCTTATGGCCGAGATGCAGATCCGACAGCTCGTCCATGCCATGGCCGTTACGCGCGCCGTCCAGCACATAGGACATCAGCAGCGTATCGTCATAGGGCGCGACGGTCAGATCATGGCGCGCCAAGATCACCATATCGTATTTCAGATTATGGCCGACCTTCAGCACGCCCTCGTCGGCGAGCAGCGGGCGCAGCCGGTCGACAGCCTCCTGCATCGCGATCTGTTTGGGCGGCGCTTCGGCCAGCAACCCGCCCTGGGAGCGATGGCCCAGCGGGATATAGCAGGCCAACCCCGGCGCTACCGACATCGACACGCCGATCAGATCGGCAGCCGAGGCATCGAGACCCGTGGTTTCGGTATCGACCGCGACCACACCGGCCTGCATCGCCGCCGCGATCCATTTGTCGAGGGTGGCCAGATCGGTGACCAACTCGTAGGTCTGTGCAATAGCCGGGGCAGCTACCTTCGGCGCTTCCACGGCTGCCGGGAAAAGGTCGGGCGCGCCAGCGGCCGAGATGGCAGACCCTGGGCGCCCGCCGACCGTCTTGCCAAGCTCGCCCCGGTCGACCTTGCCGACCAGCGAACGGAAGTTCATCCGCTCCAGGAACGGGCGCAGCACCGCCGTATCCGGCATACGCTTCTCGAAATCCGTCAGCGGCGCAGGCAAGGGCATATCAGCCTTGAGGCTGACCAGCTGCTTGCTGATCAGGGCCAGTTCCCGATTGTTCTCCAGCGTTTCGCGGCGCTTGGGCTGCTTGATCTCGCCCAAATGCTCCAGCAGGTTCTCGACCGATCCATAGAGGTTGATCAGTTCTGCCGCCGTCTTCGGACCGATGCCCGGCACGCCCGGCACATTGTCGACGCTATCGCCGCATAGCGCCTGGACGTCCACCACCTTGTCCGGGGTGACGCCGAATTTCTCGAACACTTCGGGTTCGGCGATATGCCGGTTCTTCATGGGATCGAGCATGGTGACGCCGGGGCGCACCAGCTGCATCAGATCCTTGTCGGAGGAGATGATGACGACCTTGCCACCCTCGGCGATCTCGGCAGCGGCATAGGCGGCGATCAGATCGTCCGCCTCATAGCCTTCCATCTCGATGCAAGGCACGTTCAGGGCCCGTGTCGCCTCGCGGATCAGGGCGAACTGCGGCACCAGCTCTTCGGGCGCAGGCGGACGGTGCGCCTTGTAGTCGGGATAGATGTCGTTGCGGAAATTGACCCGCGCGGCATCGAAGATGACGGCCAGACGGTCGCTGCCTGCATCCGCAAGCAGCTTGGTGATCATATTCGTGAAGCCGAAAACGGCATTGACCGGGGTACCGTCGAGGCTTGCCATCGGCGGCAGCGCGTGAAACGCGCGGAAGATATAACCGGATCCGTCGACCAGATAGAGCGTGCCGTCAGCCACAGCGATCAGTGACCCGAGTGCGCCTTGGCGCCTTCCTTCAGGACATAACGGCGGCCGCAATAGGGGCAATCGACCCGGTGATCGGTTTCGATATTCAGGAACACGCGTGGATGGCCCAGCGCCGGGTTCGGGCCGCCGTCGCAGGGAATGGTCGTGGTTTCGACGGTAATGATCTCGGTCGGCTCGGTCATGCTGGCTGTCCTGAACAGGTTTGGCTTGTTGGGGGCGATGATAGCGATTGGCGCGCCGGGATCAATGGTGGTGACGTGGCCCCATCCCTTCAGGCCAGACCGACTAAAGGTTTGTCATCCCGGCCTTGAGCCGGGATCCGGCCGCCAATATGGCCAATCTCCGGCACCGACACCTGCAACAACCTGCGGGCGGATCCCGGATCAAGTCCGGGATGACGAGAGTTTACGGGGATGAGGGGGGTGTGTTTGCTGCCCATCCTCTTGCGCCCCGCACCATCCCGTGCAAAGACAAGCGACCCGATTTTACGACTGCCTAAAAAGAAATCATGACCAATCAGCCCGCCATCTCGATCCGCAATGTCACCAAGACCTACGCCCCGCGCGGCAAGGCTCCGGCCAAGACGGCGCTGCATGGCATCGACCTGGATATTCCGGCGGGCAGCCTCTTCGCGCTGCTCGGCCCCAATGGCGCCGGTAAGTCGACCCTGATCAACATCATGGCCGGGCTGGTGCTGAAGTCGACGGGCAGTGTCAGCGTTTGGGGCACCGACATCGACGAAGATCCGCGCCGGGCCCGCGCCTCCATCGGCGTGGTGCCGCAGGAACTGAACATCGATCCTTTCTTCACCCCGCACGCGCTGCTGGATCTGCAGGCGGGCCTCTACGGCATGCCCAAGGCCGACCGCAAGCCGCTGGAGCTTCTGAAGGCCCTAGGCCTTGCCGATAAGGCCGACAGCTATGCCCGCACCCTGTCGGGCGGCATGCGGCGGCGCCTGATGGTTGCCAAGGCCATGATCCATCGCCCGCCGATCCTGGTGCTGGACGAGCCGACCGCCGGTGTCGATATCGATCTTCGCAAGCAGCTCTGGGACTATGTGCGCGAGTTGAATGCTCTTGGCACCACGGTCCTGCTGACGACCCATTATCTGGAAGAAGCTGAAGAGCTGTGCGACCGGATCGCCATCATCACCGATGGCCGCCTCGTCGCCCATGACAGCAAAGATGCACTGCTGTCGCGCCTCGACGGTAAGGAACTGCGCGTCGAACTGACGACGGCCATCGAAAGCGTGCCGCCGAAGCTGGCCGAACTGGGGGGCGAATATCTTGGCCCCGGCAAGCTGCTGTTCCGCTATCGCCGCAGCGACAGCATCGTCGGCCGTATTCTCGCCGCCATCGCCAGCGAGGGTTTGACGGTTGCCGATCTTTCGACCGTCGAGGCTGACTTGGAAGATATTTTCCTGCAATTGACCCGCGCTGCCCGTGCTGCCTAGGGGGCGTCGTCCGATGCGGTTGGCGGCCTTCGGGCTGCTGGCAACGCTTCTGACGGCCTGTTCCGCGCCGGTTCCGCTGGCAATTGGCCCGGCCATTCAGGAGCCGGAGTTGCTGGACGATGCGATGATGAGTGCCGACGGCGCTCGCCTTATCGTCCGTCCCACGCTGCCTGAAGGCACCGACCCCCAGATGATCCTGGTCGCCGTTCATGGCATGAACGACTATGGAAACTTCATCCGGGACGCCGCCCGCTATTTCGCCAAGCAGGGCATTGCGACCTATGCCTATGACCAGCGTGGTTTTGGCGACAGCCCCCGCAAAGGGCGCTGGTATGGCCGACAGGGCATGACCGACGATCTGTCGGTGCTGGTCAGGTTGATCGCCAGCCGCCACCCCGGCAAGCCCATCTACGTCCTGGGTGAAAGCATGGGCGGCGCCGTCACCATGCTGGCCGATATCGACGGCAAGTTACCCGGCGTTTCCGGCCTGATCCTGTCCGCCCCCGCTGTCTGGGGTCGCAGCACGATGGGCTTCTTTCCACGCAACAGTCTCTGGATCGGTGGGCGTCTTTTCCCCTGGTTCGAAGCCACAGGCGAGGGGCTGAACATCACCCCGTCCGATAATATCGCCATGCTGCGCGCTCTGGGCCGTGACCCCCTGGTGATCAAGCGCACGCGAATCGGCACCATTTATGGTCTCGTCGATCTGATGGATGAGGCCCTGGACGAGGCGGGGAACGGCACCAAGCCGACCCTATTCCTCTATGGCACCAAGGACGAGATCATCCCACCCACCCCAACCTGCCGTGCCTTGAGGCAATTCAAGGAACGCCACACCAGCGCGCCCTGGCGCGTCGCGGTTTATCGGGATGGATATCATATGCTGCTGCGCGACCTCGGTGCCGAAAAGGTCTGGGCAGATATCGCCACCTGGATGCGGGATCGCTCCGCTGCCCTGCCGTCCGGCGCCGAGGCAACTGACCGACCCGATACCTGGCCGGGGTGTGCTCGGGCCAAACCCTAGCGGTCGAGATGGGAGCGCAGGACCATTGTGGTTTCGACGTTCGCAATTCCCGGTAGGCGGTTCACGGCCTCGCGCACATCGGCAATGGCCGCCGGGCTTGCCGCTTCGAGCAGCAGCATCAGATCGACCGGTCCGGCCACCGAATGAGCCATGCGCACCTCGGGAAAGCGGCGTAGGTGAGGCAGCAGCTTTTCACAGGTCGTTTCTTTGTCGGCAAAACGCACTGACAACCATGCCTGATTAACCGAGCCTGTTCCGGCGCCCAGTCGCACCGTATAGCGTTCGATCACGCCATCACGCTCCAACCGCTTCAGGCGCTCCTGTGTCGCACTGCGCGAAAGGCCGATCTCGGCTGCCAGAGCGACCAGCGGCAGGCGGGCATTTTCCCGCAGCAGACCCAGAAGCTGCCGGTCCACCGCGTCGGGTTCCTTGCCCGTTCCCGTCATTCTGCCGGTCATCCCTTCCTTTTGCAGAGTTGCGACCGGCTTTACCGGCACCTTAGCCTCGGACCATCTTTCCCATAGGTCCGAGGATCGCGCCATGGCTATCGCTCTCATCCCCATCGATGTGCAACAGGGGTTCGATTATCCCGGCTGGCCACGCCGGAACAATCCCGACATGGAGGCAAATGGCCAGAAGTTACTTGCCTTCTGGCGCGGCAAAGGCTGGCCCATTCTTCATGTCCGGCATGATTCGGTGGAACCCGACTCCACCCTCCGACCAGACCACCCAGGCAATGGTTTTCGCCCTGGTTTCGCGCCACAAAGATATGAGCCGGTCATAGGAAAATCAGTCAATTCGGCCTTTATCGGCACCGATCTTGACCTGCGGCTACGGCGCCTGGGTATTGAGAAGATCGTACTTTTCGGTATCTCGACCGATATGTGCGTCTCCACCACCACGCGCATGGCGGCGAACCTTGGCTATAAGGTCACGCTGGTGGGGGACGCCTGCTTCTGCTTCGACCTGAAGGATGAAACTGGCGAGACGATCCCGGCGGAAGAAATCCACCGGGCCCATCTGGCCACCCTGCGCCATGAGTTTGCCACCGTGATGACCACGGCGGAAGTTATCGCCCGGACCTGACTGCCCTGGCCTAACCGCCCGCAAAGACGATCCGAACCGTGGTGCCTTTATTCGGGGCGCTGTCGAACTCGACATCGGCACCATGGAGCGCGGCCAGGGACTTCACGATCGACAGTCCCAGGCCCGACCCCTGATAGCGCTTGGAATAATGGTCGCTAAGCTGGGTGAATGGCCGCCCGATCAGCGGCAGCAGTTCGGGTGCGATGCCCACACCGGTATCGGACACAGCCAGCACGACGCCGCGTTCCTCCACCGTCACCTCGGCCCGCACGGTACCGCCTGCATCGGTGAATTTGATGGCATTGGCCAGCAGATTGGTCAGCATCTGCCGCACCGCCCGCTGGTCCGCATTCAGCGGCACCGGGGTGGTATCGCTATCGACCACCAGCACCAGACCGCCGCCCATCGCGGTCAGCGACTGCAGCCGCACCGCCTCGCGCACTTCATGACGCAGGTCGATCAGACGCGGCTCGATCACCAGGGCGCCCGCCTCGATCTTGGAATAATCCAGCACGTCGCTGATCAGATCCAGCAGGTGGCCCCCCGCCTTATGGATCAGACCGGCATATTCGCTGGTTTTTTCCGTGCGCCCGAAGCCGCCTTCCAACATCTCCGAAAAACCGATGATGGCATTGAGCGGGGTGCGCAATTCGTGGCTCATATTGGCCAGGAACGCCGACTTGGCCCGGTTCGCCGCCTCGGCCGCCATACGGGCCACACGATTTTCCTCGGCCAGCCGTTCGAGCTGACGCTCATATTCGATACGGTCCGTCAGGTCGGTGTGCCAGCCGACGATACGGGTCACCTTGCCTGCCCCGTCGCGCACCACCTTGCCCTTGCACTGCACGTGACGGATGGTGCCATCCTTGTGCAGGAACCGCGGATAATTGGTGAATTCGTCCGACTTGCCGTCCAGCACCGGCTTCAGATTATCCGCCGAGGTCTGCAGGTCGTCGGGGTGCATCAGCCGATAGATGCTGTTCAGCGTATTGGGCCAGTCGCCCTCCTTATAGCCCAGCATCTGCAGAAGCCGGGGCGACAGATCGCAGCGCTGGGTTTCCATATCGAGGTCCCAGAGGCCATCATTCGCATCGACGATAGCAAGCTGGATCAGTTCAGCCGAACGCTGCAGCTTCTCTTCGGTTTCCCGCAGGGCGGAAATATCGGTATTGGAGCCGACGATACGCAGAACGCGCCCCTGCGCGTCACGCTCAATAATGGCGCGGACGAGCATGGAGACGAGGCGGCCATCCTTGTTCCAGAAGCGCACATGACTTTCAAAGCGGGTTCCGCCATCGGCCATCTCCCGCTCGACCTTGGCGCGGAAAGCGGCAAAATCCTCGGGATCGGCGAGATTGCCCCAGGCCTCCATGGAAGGCACGATCTCATCGGAACCATACCCCAGTTGCTCATTCAAACTCGCCGAACACCAGAGGCGCCCGCTCTGCGGCTCCCAGTCCCAAAGACCATCGCGCGTCGCTTCCGCCACCAGCCTGAAGCGACGGTTTAGCATCTCCTGATCGGACTCTGCGTCAGCAGGCATAACGCGATACCCTACCAATAAAGCGAACCCCTAATGGTCATTTGCGAGTCACCTTACTCGTATTCTTCGGGGCGTGACTATCGTTTAATGTAATAACTGCAAAAGATGAACAAACACGTCTAATAACAATTATCAATAGTCGAGCTTAGGGCGCGGTATTACACTGCGCGCCTTTCCATCGCAAGACGGATGGCAAGGCTTGCCAATACACTTGCCATCACCCACCGCTGCACTTTTTGCCAGCGAGGACGGCCCGTAAACCAGACCGATACGCTCCCCGCGGCCAAAACAATCAACAGATTGACCGTGAAGCTAATCAAGATCTGCGTCAGCCCTAGAATGATGCTCTGCGCCAGGATATTCCCGTTGGCCGGTTCGATGAACTGCGGCAGCAGCGACAGATAGATCACCGCCACCTTCGGATTGAGCAGATTGGTGAATAGACCCATGGCGAACAGTTTACGCGGGCCATCGATAGCCAGATCGTGCCGGGGTTCCAGCACCGACCGCGCGCCCGGCTTCACCGAATTCCAGGCCATATAAAGCAGGTAAGCCGCGCCCGCCCACTGGATGACCTCATAGGCCATCGGAACCGCCAGCAGCAGGGCTGTGAGACCGAAGGCCGCGCACAGCATGTAGCAGAGGAACCCGACGACCACGCCCCCCAGGGAGATCACCCCCGCCAGCCGCCCTTGGGTGATCGAGCGGGACAGCAGATAGATCATGTTCGGCCCCGGCGTGCAGACCATGCCCAGCGCCACCAGCGCAAATCCACCCAAAGCCCCGACACTGACGATCATCACTCTACTCCTGCGCCTCAATTGCCCGGGCATTTCGCCGAGGTGCGGGGACCGGATCAATCAGGGGATTGTCTAGGGGACAAGAATGTCGGGAGACAACGACTATAACCGGCAACTCAACCAATCTTCGTCACCCCGGGACTTGATCCCGGGGTCTCCTCCGGGCGCGCTTCCACGCTGTCTCGGCTGGAATTGGACAGGCTCACGGAGGAGATCCCGTGGTCGAGCCACGGGATGACGACAGATGAGTAAACACCAAAAACAAAAACCCCCGCCGTTTCCGGCGGAGGTCTTCTTAGTCCAGCAGTAGGAGCAACTGGATTTAGTTGCTGCCTTCCTTGGCGCGGGCCTTGCGGATCGCGGCGCCCAGGATGTCGCCGAGGCTGGCACCCGAGTCCGAGGTACCGTAGTCGGCCATAGCCTGCTTTTCTTCTTCGAACTCTTTTGCCTTGATCGACAGGCTGATGCGACGCGTGTTGCGATCGACCTGGGTAACCTTGGCTTCGAGCTTGTCGCCGACTTTGTAGCTATCAGTCTTCTGATCGTTACGGTCGCGAGCAATTTCAACCTTGCGGATGAAACCGGTCATGTTGTCGCCGAAGGAGACTTCCAGACCAGCTTCCTGCACGGCGGTGATGGTGCAGTTGACGACTTCGCCCTTACGGACGGTAGCCGAACCGGCTTCGAACGGGTCAGCGGTCAGCTGCTTAATGCCGAGGCTGATGCGTTCCTTTTCCACGTCGACGTCAAGAACGCGGACCTTAACGGTGTCGCCCTTCTTGAAGTCCTGGATGGCTTCTTCGCCCGAACGTTCCCAATCGAGGTCCGAGAGGTGAACCATGCCGTCGATGTCGCCGGGAAGACCAACGAACAGACCGAATTCGGTGATGTTCTTGACTTCGCCTTCGATCTCGGTGTTGGCCGGGAACTTCTCGACGAAGCTTTCCCACGGATTCGCCAGGCACTGCTTCAGACCAAGGCTGATGCGGCGCTTCTGCGGATCGACGTCCAGGATCATCACTTCGACTTCCTGCGAGGTCGAAACGATCTTGCCCGGATGGACGTTCTTCTTGGTCCAGCTCATTTCCGAGACGTGGACCAGACCTTCGATACCCGGCTCCAGCTCGACGAACGCGCCGTAGTCGGTGATGTTGGTCACGCGGCCATTGAACTTGGCACCGACCGGGTACTTGGCGCCAACGCCTTCCCAGGGATCGGCTTCCAGCTGCTTCATGCCGAGGCTGATGCGCTGGGTTTCCGAGTTGAAGCGGATGACCTGAACGGTAACCGTCTGACCGATGTGGAGGGCTTCGGACGGATGGTTGATGCGGCGCCACGCGATATCGGTGACGTGCAGCAGACCGTCGACGCCGCCCAGATCAACGAACGCACCGTAATCGGTGATGTTCTTGACCACACCCTGCAGAACCTGGCCTTCCTTGAGGGAGGCAACGAGTTCCGAACGGGCTTCGGCGCGGCTTTCTTCCAGAACGGCGCGGCGCGAGACAACGATGTTGCCACGGCGGCGATCCATCTTGAGGATCTGGAAGGGCTGCGGGGAGCCCATGAGCGGGGTGATGTCGCGGACCGGGCGGATGTCCACCTGGCTGCCCGGCAGGAAGGCAACGGCGCCCGACAGGTCGACCGTGAAGCCGCCCTTGACGCGACCGAAGATCACGCCGGTGACGCGCTGCTGTTCGTTGAACGCGCGTTCCAGGACGTTCCAGGCTTCCTCGCGGCGAGCCTTTTCACGGCTGAGCTGAGCTTCGCCGTTCTTGTCTTCCATGCGCTCGAGGTAAACCTCGACGGTGTCGCCGGACTTCAGTTCGACCGGCTGGCCGGGAACCGAGAATTCCTTCAGAGCGACACGCCCTTCCGACTTCAGGCCCACATCGATGAGAACGAAATCGTTCTCGATGGCGATGACGGTGCCTTTGACGACGGTGCCTTCGAGGCTATCGCCCGTGCCGAGCGATTCTTCGAGAAGGGCGGCAAAACTTTCGTTGGACATATAAACTCCGGTCCGAGTGGGGGTCCTGTGTCCGGGGGATTCCGGACGGACGGAAAGCGGGTCGGATACCCACCAACCGTCAGGGGTTGGGTTGCACAAAAAGGCGAGTCGGTTCCCCGCTCGCCACTCGATCTAACTGATTCTGGGACTGATGTAGCTCAATGCCGCGTCGAATGCCTGATCGGCATCCAAGCCGGAGGTATCCAGAAGCAAAGCATCGTCCGCCGCCTTCATGGGCGCGGCCGTTCTTTGGCTGTCGCGGGCATCGCGTTCTATCAGGTCCTGCAGAACCTCCGCGTATATAGACGGAATCTCGCGCGCCTGCAACTCCCGGTGACGACGGCCCGCCCGCACCTCGACCGAGGCGGTGACGAATAGCTTGGCCGGGGCCTCGGGGCAGATCACCGTGCCGATATCGCGCCCGTCCAGCACCGCGCCCAACGGCTGGCGGCAGAAGGAGCGCTGGAACTCCAGCAGCGCCTCACGCACCTGCGGGATCGCAGAGATCTTGGAGGCCGCCTGTCCGGCCGCTTCCCCGCGCAATTCCGGGATTCGCAGCCAGTCGATATCGAAGGCACGGGCGGCCTGGACCGCCGCCGCGCTATTGCCGATATCGTCCCGCACCTGCCAGCCGACAGCCCGATAGAGCAGCCCTGTGTCCAGATGGGCGAGGCCAAAGTGCTGGGCCAGCCGCCGGGCGAGCGTCCCCTTGCCCGAAGCCGCCGGACCATCGACCGCGATCACGCGCATTACACAGGTCCGCCGTTCGCGGTTTCCCGGACGATCTTGGCGCCCAGGCCGTTCATCAGCTTATCGAAGCCGGGGAAGCTGGTATCGATGGTCGCGGCATCGTCGATGCGCACAGGCTCGTCACTAACCAACCCCAGCACGAGGTAGGCCATGGCGATGCGGTGATCGAGTTTAGCGGCGATGGTGACACCGCCCTTGGGTGGCTTGCCGGTGCCAAACACGCGGCAGGTGTCGCCCTCCACCTCGACCTTCGCCCCGCAGGCGGCAAGCCCGTCAGCAATAGCGGCGAGGCGGTCGCTTTCCTTGACCCGCAGTTCGGCCAAGCCGCGCATCTCCGTCACGCCCTCGGCACAGGCAGCAGCGACAGCCAGCACCAGATATTCGTCGATCATGCTCGGCGCGCGCTCGGCCGGGACCACGACGCCCTTGAGCGGCGCGGCACGGACGCGCAGATCTGCAACCGGCTCCCCTCCTTCGGTGCGGCGGTTCTCGAAGGAGATATTGGCCCCCATCTCGATCAGCGTATCGATGATACCGGCACGCAGCGGGTTGAGGCCGACGCCTTGAATGGTGATATCGCTGCCCGGCACAAGGCTGGCCGCCACCAGCGGGAAGGCCGCCGAGGAGGGATCGCCCGGTACCACCACATCGGCAGCTTTCAGCACCGGCTGACCAACGATGGTCGCCTTGCGGCCCTGGGCCGTTTCCTCCACCCGCACTTCGGCGCCGAAATGGCGCAGCATGCGTTCGGTGTGATCGCGGGTCGGCTCGGGTTCGATCACGCTCGTCTCGCCCGGCGTATTGAGCCCTGCCAGCAGGATCGCCGACTTCACCTGTGCCGAGGCCACCGGCAGCACGTATTCGATCGGGGTCAGCGTATCGCTGCCCTGCACCGCCAGCGGCAGGCGACCGCCCGAGCGGGTGACGAACTGCGCCCCCATCTTTTCCAACGGCACCGTCACGCGCGCCATCGGACGCTTCCGCAAAGATCCGTCGCCGGTCATGAAGGCGGTGAAAGGGTGGGCGGCAACCAGCCCCATCAGCAGGCGCGTCGCCGTCCCTGCATTCCCGAGGTCGAGGGGCGCATCAGGCTCCTTCAGGCCGCCGACGCCAACACCGACTGCCGTCCAGGTGCCATCGGCATGGCGGGTGATCTCCGCCCCCATGGCCCGCATGGCGCCGGCGGTCGACAACACATCCTCGCCCTCCAGCAGGCCGGTGATGCGGGTTTCGCCAATGGCAAGACCGCCGAACATCAGGGCGCGATGCGAGATCGACTTGTCGCCCGGCACCTTCAAGGTTCCGGAAAGAGCCGGCGAACGGCTGGCGGTCATCGGGCGCGCGGTGGGGGTGTGGGCGGCAGCGGTCATTGGCGGAAGGGACCTATTCCAAATAGGAGGTTGGTAAAGGCAAGCCGGTTCGCTTAGCATGCCTTTAGCCCCCTCACAACAGGGGCAGGCCGTTTTTGCTTTGACAAGCGATGCCCCTTGCTGGCAAGAGGCGCGGCTAATCTTTTTTTGAAAACTAACCGTTAAGACAGGTGTATCATGGCCAAGCCTGAATGGGGCGCCAAGAGGGTCTGCCATAGTTGCGGCGCTGCCTTCTACGATTTGAAGCGCGATCCGATCGTCTGCCCGAAGTGCGCGACGGAATATGATCCCGAAGCGATCCTGAAGTCGCGCCGTTCGCGCGCCCCGGTCGCCGAGGAAAAGGCCGCCACCAAGGCTGCCGCCGTCCTGAGCGAAGCTGAAGTCGAGCTGGAAGTCGAAGTCGAGGACACCGACGAGGTGGCAGCCGAAGACGACGAGCTGATGGAAGACACGTCCGAGCTGGGCGAGGACGACGAGGATATGGCTGAAGTTATCGAGAACCTCGATAACGAAGGCGAAGACCGCTAACGCCCTCCCCTCACGGGGAAAGGCTTGGGTCAGAACGGCCGGTTCCGCCTATGCGGGCCGGCCGTTTTCCTTGGTGGGGCGGAACTTCTCGCGGCATCGTGATTTTTATGCTTGCAAAGGTCGCCTCAACGTCTTAAACACGCCGCCACGCAGCAAGCAAACCCAGCCGGCTGCGGAACACTACGGGGCTTTAGCTCAGCTGGGAGAGCGCTACGATGGCATTGTAGAGGTCAGCGGTTCGATCCCGCTAAGCTCCACCAAATTCAAAAGGCCCGGCGGTAT